>NZ_CP121247.1:671874-1343748 GCF_029632765.1 Arcanobacterium wilhelmae | reverse complement strand
AAGCGGCGAACGCAAGGCGCGCCCCGGCGTCGGGCGTTGCGTAACTGAAACCGAAAGTTGCGCAATTGTTACCTAAAATGTGCGTTTCGCTATACCCAAACCGTTTTGAAAATTCGTACATTAGTTGCGTGGTTTGGACGATTATTTTCACGCTTGCATTGCTGGCACTAGCAATTTTTATCATCGCCGCCGTCATTTCTCAGACGAACGGTGTGGAACTCACCGACCCCGAACAGGTCAACACCTGGGTGAAGGGCCGTGTGAACGACCTGCGCTCACCGCAGGACGTCGAGGTGAAGGTGCGCGTGTCGCGCGCGGGTGTGGGAGATATTTTCTCCACGTTCGGCGAAGGCTCGAATCGCGACGTCGAGGGCGAACTTGGTCTTCTCCCTGGCGGCGAGAAGCTGCAGGAGTACTCGGGCGTGGTGTACGACGCTGCTTTGAAGGGTGCGAACTCGGTTGCGGCTCGTGCGAAGGGCTTGCGTAAGGGATCGCCGGAGTCTCGCGCTGCCTGAAATGTGCCAGCAAGTGGCGAAAATCCGCCAAATGCGACACACTTAAAGGGTGAATTCTACCTACCTTATTTTTGCAATCCTGGGCGTGCTGGCCGTGGTCGGCATCGCCGTCGTCCTCATCGCAAAGAATCGACGTTCCACCTCGAACGAGTTGCCGTGGGAGCAACCAGGCGCGATCGCCACTGATGTTCTCGAGGATCGTCAGGTCACTGAAACTGACGAGCTGAACGCCGATGCTGTTCAGATGCCGGCTGAGCCGGCCCTTGAGCAACCGGAATCGGTGCCCTCGCGTATGCAGCGCCTGCGTGCGCGTCTCGCGCGTTCGGGCGGCATGGGCAAGGCTTTGCTGAGTGTGCTTTCGCGCGGCGATCTTTCCGCGGCCGATTGGGAAGAGCTTGAGGAAACCTTGCTCATGGCCGACGTCGGGATGGACGCTACCACTGAGTTGCTTGAGCGTTTGAAGACGGAAATGAAGGTGCAGGGCGCCGGCGCGGACGCGAAGGCAATCCTTCGCCGTGAGCTCCTGGCACTTGTTGGCCCCGAGATGGATCGCTCGCTTCATTTGGACGGCGAACCTGCATCGGTGCTGATGGTGGGTGTGAACGGCACGGGAAAGACAACCACCACCGGCAAGCTCGCGCGCGTGCTCGTTGCCGAAGGCAAGAGCGTGCTGCTGGGCGCTGCCGATACGTTCCGTGCGGCCGCGGCCGAGCAGCTCACAACCTGGGGCGAGCGCGTGGGTGTGGAAGTGGTGTCCTCTGATCGTGAAGGTGCGGATCCGGCGTCGGTGGCCTTTGAAGCTGTGGCGAAGGGTAAGGAAACCGGCACCGATGTGGTACTCGTCGATACCGCCGGCCGCCTGCAGAACAAGGCTGGGCTCATGGACGAGTTGGGCAAGATCAAGCGCGTGATGGAGAAGACGGCTCCGGTTTCGGAGGTTCTGCTGGTGCTTGATGCCACCACCGGTCAAAACGGCATGCGCCAGGCCGAAGTATTTGGTGAGGTGACGGGCATTACGGGCATTGTGCTCACCAAGCTCGACGGCACAGCGAAGGGCGGCATCGTGATCTCGGTGCAGAAGGCTCTTGGGGTGCCGGTGAAGTTCGTTGGTCTAGGGGAGGGTGCGGACGATCTTGCGCCGTTCAACCCAGAGGATTTCGTGGATTCGATCCTTTCCTGAACTCCCGCCCTGTTCCGCGATAGAATCGCCACCGGTATTTTTCTGAAAGGCAAACATGTTCAACTCGCTCTCTGATCGCATCACTGGCTCGCTGCGCAACCTGCGCAAGCACGGGCGCCTGTCCGAATCCGACGTCGAGGCGGTTATTTCCGATATTCGCCGTGCGTTGCTCGATGCGGACGTTGCGCTCCCGGTTGTTCGTCAGTTCACTGCTTCGGTTCGTGAAGAGGCCACGGGCGCGCTTCGTAACCAGGCGCTGAATCCGGCGCAGCAAGTGGTCAAGATCGTCAACGAGCAGCTCATTGAGGCGCTCGGTGGGCAGTCGCGTGAGCTGAACTGGGCGCAGTCGGGCCCCACGGTGATCATGCTCGCGGGTCTGCAGGGTGCTGGTAAGACCACCCTTGCCGGAAAGCTCGGAAAGTGGCTCAAGGATCAGGGCAAGAAGGCGCTATTGGTGGCCTCGGATCTTCAGCGCCCGAACGCCGTGAACCAGCTCCAGGTTGTGGGCGAGCGCGCGGGAGTAGACGTGTGGGCGCCGCAGCCGGGAAACGGTATCGGCGATCCGGTTGAAGTGGCGCGCACTGGCGTGCAGCGCGGCTGGGACGAGTTCTACGACGTCGTCGTGGTCGATACCGCCGGCCGCCTGGGCGTTGACGAAGAGATGATGGCGCAGGCACGCAATATCCGCGATGCCGTCAGCCCGAACGAAATCATCTTCGTGCTCGATGCGATGGTGGGCCAGGACGCGGTGAACACATCGATCGCGTTCCGCGACGGCGTCGGCTTCACCGGCGTGGTGCTCTCCAAGCTCGACGGCGATGCGCGAGGCGGCGCGGCGCTGTCGGTTCGCGGGGTCACCGGCCAGCCGATCCTGTTCGCTTCCACGGGTGAGAAGCTCGGCGATTTTGAGCGTTTCCACGCCGATCGTATGGCCTCGCGCATCTTGGACATGGGCGATATTCTCACGCTGATTGAGCAGGCGGAGAAGACGTGGTCCGAAGAGCAGGCGCTGGACATGGCCGGGAAGATGACCTCCGGTACGTTCACCCTCGATGATTTCCTTGTCCAGCTCGCGCAGCTTCGCAAGATGGGCTCGATGAAGAAGATCATGGGAATGTTGCCTGGTATGGGCCAGTTCCGTGACCAGCTCGAACAGTTCGATGAGCGCACGATTGATCGCCAGGTGGCGATCGTTCAGTCGATGACGAAAGCCGAGCGCAACGATCCGAAGATCCTCAACGGTTCGCGCCGGGCGCGTATCGCGAAGGGCTCGGGCACCACGGTCACAGAAGTGAACGCGCTCGTGGATCGCTTCGAGCAGGCGAAGAAGATGATGAGCCGCGCCTCGCGTGGTGGCGGTATGCCAGGCATGCCGAATATTCCAGGCCTTCCAGGCATGGGCGGTGGCTTCACGAAGAAGCAGAATAAGAAGAATAACAAGAAGAAGTCGGGCTCGAAGAAGGGCCGCAGTGGTAATCCGGCGAAGCGCCGCCAGCAGGAACTGGCTGCGCAGAAGGAAGCCGGCGGTTCGGCGTCGGGAAGCGCATTCGGCGCCACTCCAAATCCGGAGGATATCGACATGGATGCGCTCAAGAAGTTCTTGAGGTGACAGCGATTTAACGAAAAGTGTGGGCCGCAGGAAAACCTGCGGCCCACACTTTTCACACTTTCAGCGCTACGGCTGGGTGCGGATCGGTTCGCCGGTTTTGAGGTCGATCGGCACGAGGCCGTCGAATCCGAGGGGGACGAAGCCCTCAGGAATATCGTTGTAGGATTCGGGATCCTCGATCGGCTCGATGTGAACAAACACGGAGGCGTTCGGGATTTTCGCCTCGATCGCCGAGACCACCTGATGTGCGAAATCGTGGCCTTCGCGCACAGTCCACGTGCCGGGCACCTGGGCGTCAAGCTTCACCATGCGCTGCTGGCCTGATTCGCGGGTCTGCAGGCCGTGGAATGAGATCGTCGGATCGGCGGAAAAATCCTTGAGCACGGCGATGATCGCGAGGTTTTCTTCCTCGGGCAACGTCACGTCCATCAGGCCGGCCAGCGAGGTGGTCACCAGCGTGTAGCCCACGTAGATAATGTTGCAGCCCACGAGGATTGCGACGATCGGATCGAGGCGATCCCAACCGGTGATCCACACGAGTGCTACGCCGACCACCACGCCAATTGAGGTGACGACGTCGGTCCACAAGTGCTTACCGTCGGCAACGAGCGTGGGGGAGGAGTAGCGCTTTCCGGCGCGAACAAGAATTACCGAAACCACGCCGTTGAGCACGGAAGCGAGCACAGAAACCAGCAGGCCAATACCCACATTTTCTAGCGGTTTCGGGCTGAAGAGGCGCTCGGCCGCAGTGAAAATGATCAGGCCGGCGGCCACGAAGATCATTGCGCCTTCAATCGCGGCCGAGAAGTATTCGGCTTTCGAGCGGCCGAAGGTGTAGCGCGCGTTCGCGGGGCGCGCGGCCAGCATAAGCGCAATCAATGCCACGATCGCGGCCACAAGGTTGACCACTGATTCCAGGGCGTCAGACAAGAGCGAGACGGAGCCCGTCATATAGTATGCGCCTGCCTTTAATGCGATCGTTGCCACCGATGCGGCGACGGACAGCCACGCGTACTTCGTTAAATTGGTTTCTTGTGCCATGTGGAATATTCTTACGCCACCCGGGCACGGGTGCCAGCGCTGGGCGCAACTCACGCATCGGCGTCGGCGATCAACTTATGGGCAGGACAGCCGATGACGTCGGGGTTCGTGAGCCGCGCCACCGCAAGTCGTTCCCTTTTCCGCTAGGAAAACGCCCACAAATCTGGCACACTAGAAGAGTTGTACTGAGGCGAACTCTGGTCCCTCTCAATCAGAGCGAGCCTTCGGCAGGAGAGGTAACGGGCGTGTTTCCCACCGCCTCGCACTAATCCAATCAACTAATGAAACAGGAGTGACCACAAAAGTGGCAGTCAAGATTCGTTTGAAGCGCATGGGCCAGATCCGTGAGCCCCACTACCGTGTTGTCGTCGTCGATTCGCGCAAGAAGCGCGATGGTCGTGTGATCGAAGAGATCGGCTACTACAACCCGAACACCGAGCCTTCGGTCATCGACATCAACTCTGAGCGTGCTCAGTACTGGATCTCCGTTGGTGCGCAGCCGTCGGAGGCAGTGCTTGCACAGCTCAAGATCACCGGCGATTGGCAGGCCGCCAAGGGTCTTGAGGGTGGCTCCACCCTCAAGGTGAAGGAATCTGTCGATTCGGACAAGGCTCGCGAGGAAGCCGTCAAGGCAGTCCAGGATGAGGCCGAGAAGCAGCGCGCCGCTAAGGCCGCCGCGAAGGCAAAGGCAGAGGCTGAGGCTGCTGCCGCAGCCGAGGCTGAGAAGGCTGAAGCTGAAGAGGCTCCGGCTGAGGAAGCCGCTGAGGCTCCGGCAGAGGAAACTGAGGAAGCCTGATGCTTGCCGACGCTCTCGAGCACCTGGTTCGCGGAATCGTGGATAATCCGGATGACGTTGAGGTGTCCTCGCGCCGCAATCGTCGCGGAGACCTCCTCGAGATCCGCGTCCACCCCGATGATCTCGGGCGAGTGATTGGCCGCAACGGCCGCACCGCCAAGTCGCTGCGTTCCGTGGTGAACGCACTGGCCGAGCATTCGGTTCGCGTGGACGTGATTGAGACGGACCGCTAAGCGTAAAGCAAACGCAAAACCCGCGCTTCGGCGCGGGTTTTGCGCATCCTGCCCTAGAATAACTGGCAGACCCGGCCACCGGCGTCGGGCAACTCACTGGAGGAACAATGCAACTCAATGTGGCGATCGTTGGCCCCGCCCACGGTCTCAAGGGCGAAGTGAAACTGGACGTGCGTACCGACAACCCGCAGCGCCGCCTCGCCGTCGGGGCCGTGCTCGCCACCGAGCCTGCGAGCGCTGGCCCGCTCACTGTGGAGCGCACGCGCGTCTACAAGGGCGTCACGTACGCGAAGTTCGTAGAAGTGAACTCGCGCGAGGCGGCAGAGGCGATCCGCGCGGCAAAGCTCGTGATCGAATCCGAGGAGGACGAGGGCGAGGAGAACGCCTGGTTCCCGCATCAGCTCAAAGGGCTCGAGGCGCTCGACCCTGAAGGCTACGAGCTCGGCATCGTGATCGACGTCGAATCACACCCGGCGCAAGATCTGCTGATCGTGCGCGAGCCCGACGGCGTGATCACACGGGTACCGTTCGTTTCACAGATCGTGACCGAAGTCGATCTGGACGATCACTGCGTGATCATCGATGCACCTCCGGGCTTGTTCTCGGAAGAAGAGCTCGTCGTGGTCGAGAACGAGGGAGAGAACCAGGAGTGAAGTTCTCAATCCTTTCCGTTTTCCCCGAGTTTTTCGGCGTGCTCGATCTTTCCCTCGTGGGAAAGGCACGCGAACGCGGCATCATCGAACTCGAATCGGCGGATTTGCGCGACTGGACGGAAGACGTTCACCGCACCGTTGACGACACCCCCGCCGGCGGCGGTGCTGGCATGGTGATGAAACCGGACGTGTGGAAGAAAGCGATCGACGACGTCGTCGGCCCGGCTCCCGCCGGAGCGCGAGTGGTGCTCGCGATCCCGACGCCGTCGGGGATGCCGCTGACGCAGGCGACCTTGGAGGACCTGGCTGGCGCGGATCAGATCGTGATCGCATGCGGTCGCTACGAGGGTATCGATTCGCGCGTGGCTGAGTATTACCGCGGCACGCTGGAAGTGCGTGAGTACTCGCTCGGAGATTACGTTCTCAACGGTGGCGAAGTGGCGGCCGTGGCACTCGTGGAGGGGGTCTCGCGGCTGCTCCCGGGGATGGTAGGCAACCCGCAGTCGCTCGTAGAGGAATCGCACGGCGCTGCTGGCCTGCTCGAATACCCGGTGTACACGCGCCCGGTGGATTTCGAAGGGCTCGAAATCCCTCCCGTGCTGATGAGCGGAAACCACGGCGCGGTGGCGCGCTGGCGGCGCGACCGCGCACTGGAAAAGACGGCCGCCCGCCGCCCGGATATGGTCGCTGCGCTCGATGCGGCCGCGCTCGATAAGAAGGATCGCCGAATGCTCGCCGAGCTCGGCTGGCTTGTGGGCAAGGAATCAGCACATCCAGTTCCGATGCGGATCGGCACAGCAACCCCAGCGCAATTCGCGGCGCTCGCGGCCGAAACCTTCCCGGACGCGTGCCCCAGCTATCTTTCCGACGAGGCGATCGCTGAGTTCATCGATGGCAACCTCTCCGAGGCTGCGTTCGCCCAGCTTGCAGCCGACCCGCAGGCGTGGCTGCTCGCGCTGTGGGCAGGGGAGGAGCTGATCGGATACTCGCTCGTACTCCAGCCTGTGGCCGATGCCGTCGTCCACGAGGATGAGGGTGCCCCCGTCGATTTCGTGGCGCAGGGCGGCGAGCGCCACGGAGGCATGGCCTACCTGTCCAAGTTCTATCTCACACGATCGTGGCGCGGGAGCGGAGCCGCAGCCGCGCTGATGGACGCAACCCTCGCATCGGCGTCGGCGCAAGCGCAGGGAGAGAACCCGTACATTTGGCTGGGAACCAACGCGAAGAACAAGCGTGCCATCCAGGCCTACAAGAAATTCGGGTTTGAGATCGCAGGGAAGCGCACGTTTATTGTGGGTGGCCAACCTAACGACGATTACGTATTGGCACGCGCCCTGAATTTGGCATAATAGATAGGTCTTGCCATATCAAAAGTGTGCGTAGCCTGCCGCAGGGGGCCGCACACCGGCGAGTTTTCAACGATCGGGCGAAAGCCCGGAAAGCACTCTGACCTGCGTGCAGGGTGGTAGAGAGTAATCATGTCGATTATTTCGAAGATCGCGGAAGGCCAGCTCAAGGAGCGTCCGGATTTCCGTGCAGGCGATACCGTTAAGGTGAACGTGAAGGTTGTTGAAGGCAACCGTCAGCGTATCCAGGTGTTCCAGGGCGTCGTTATTGCTCGCAAGGGCGGCACCGGCGTTGGTGCAACCTTCACCGTTCGTAAGGCGTCGTTCGGCGTGGGCGTGGAGCGTCAGTTCCCGTTGCACTCCCCGGCAGTCGATTCGATCGAGGTTGTGACTCGTGGCGATGTTCGCCGCGCCAAGCTGTACTACCTGCGCAACCTCCACGGTAAGGCTGCGAAGATCAAGGAGAAGCGCGACTGATCTTGTCGTCGTGCGATTCTTGCGCAATCGTGAAAGGCGGGCTCCGTGCGGGGCCCGCCTTTTTGTTGCCGACGTCGGTGCGTCAGTTGCGCGGGCGGGCGCCGGGCGGCTGGGGTTCCTCGCACACCGGCGTCGTTTTGTGACCGAATTGAAACCTAAAACCGGGTGTCTCATCGAGCTGTTTTTCAGGGAACTCGTATACGCTTGGGGAGGATTTTGGAGGTGAGAGATGACCGAGAGTGAAGCAATGCCGCCCTCGTTCCCGCCGCCCTCGAAAGAGGAAAAGGCGGCGGAGGCGAAGAAATCGAAGCTCGCCGCCACGGTATCTTTCCTCCTTGAGTTTTTCACCGTGCTGGCGATCGCGCTTCTGATCGCCGTGGTTGTCAAAACCTACTTGCTCCAGGCATTTGAGATCCCTTCGGAATCGATGGAAAACACGCTCGTCCCGGGCGATCGTATCGTGGTGAACAAGCTTGCGCATGATGAGTCGTCCCTACATCGCGGCGATGTGGTGGTGTTTGTCGATCCGGGTGGCTGGCTTCCCGAGAAGCCAAAGTACGATCAAGGGACAGTGTCGAAGGCCTTGACAAGCTTCGGCCAGGCGGTCGGTTTGCTTCCGCAGAATGTGGGCGATCACCTGGTCAAGCGCGTCATTGGATTGCCAGGCGATAAGGTGGAGTGTTGCACTGCAGACGGCAAGGTCACAGTGAACGGCAAGCCGATCACTGAAACCTACATCAAGCCCGGTGCAAAGCCATCGGACGAGAAGTTTTCGGTCACTGTGCCGGAGAATCACCTGTGGGTGATGGGGGATAACCGCAACCATTCCGCAGATTCACGTTTCCACCAGGCTCAGTCTGGTTTTGGCTTCGTGCCAATGGAGAACGTTGAGGGCCGCGCGTGGCTCACGATTTACCCGTTCAGCCGTTTCGGGCGTCTGTCGGATCACGGGAGCGTTTTTGACGGGGTTCCCAGCAAGTGATCACGCCATCGCGTGAGCTGGAAAAGGCGGCTCTTGCCGCGCTCCCAGCTGGTTCGTACGTGGCCGGTGTTGACGAGGTGGGCCGAGGTTCGCTGGCAGGGCCGGTATCGGTGGGGATCGCCGTCGTCGGGAACGAAACTACTGATGATTTCCCGGCAAAGTTGCGCGATTCGAAGCAGATTTCGTCGCACGTGCGCGAGGAGCTCGCGGAGCCGGTGCGACAGTGGCTGGTTGCGAGTGCCGTCGGGCACGCGAGCGCCGCGGAAATCGACGAACGTGGGATCATTGGCGGCTTGCGGCTCGCGGCGGCGCGGGCGGCAACGCAGCTCGCAGAAGCTGGTGTTGCTTTCCATGCGGTTTTGCTGGACGGCAGTCACGACTGGTGGAGCGCGGATTCGTTGTTCGACGTCGATGGGCCGCCTCGCGTGCCTGTGACGATGACGGTGAAAGGGGATGCTTCGAGCGCCGTGATCGCATGTGCCTCCGTACTGGCAAAAGTGGAACGTGACGCCCTGATGGTGGCCCTCGACGGCGCTCATCCGGGATACGATTGGGCAAGAAATAAGGGATACTCCTCACCTTCGCACATCGAGGCGCTGAGCAGGCTCGGGGCGAGCGAGTATCATCGCAGGTCATGGCACCTTCCTGGTGTCGAAGAGAAGTAGAGGGAACATGGGCGAGATCGAAAATTACGAGTCCGACGCCGAGCTGGCGCTCTATCGCGAGTACCGCGAAGTCGTGAACTTGTTCCGCTACGTGGTGGAAACGGAGCGCCGGTTCTACCTGGCGAACGACGTGGACGTGAAAGTACGCGCCTCGAACGGTGGCGATATTTTCTTTGAAGTGACGCTGACGGACGCGTGGGTGTGGGATATTTTCCGTTCGTCGCGCTTTATTCGCAGTGCGCGGATCGTGTCGTTCAAGGACGTGAATGTGGAGGAGCTGAATAAGCCTGACATTTCCAAGGAGCTGAATTTCGAGCACTGACGCGTTTTTTCGCGCCTCGGATGCCCCGCATGGTGCGTGTTCGATTCCGCCCGCCGGTTATGCCGGCGGGTTTTTCTTTTCCACAAGGAGCGCTCGCGCCACCGTTTTCCACAAGGGAAGGAGAGCCGCAAACGTCGGTGGCGTAACTTGCGTTCAATCGAACCAGGAGGTTTGAGATGAATGAATATACAACCAGGCAGCTCGGTGCGTGGGGTGAACAGTGCGCGCGCCGTTATTTGGAAAGCCACGAGTGGGAAATACTCGACATGAACTGGAGGGTTCGCGGGGGAGAACTCGATATTGTGGGGTTCGATCCGGGGCGTGGCGCGCTCGTTGCCGTGGAGGTGAAGACGAGGCGAACGGAGGCAAAAGGCGCACCGGAAGCGGCAGTTACTCCAACGAAGCTCCAACGCCTACGCGCCCTACTTCTGCAGTGGGTGGTCAAGCACGATTACTGGGCGCCGCAGATCGCGGTTGATGTGATCGGGGTTCGTGTTTTCGACGGTACCGAGTACACGATCGATCATGTGGTGGGTGTGCAATGACAACCCTCAAATCGATGGCACGGCCTAGTCACGGGCGAGTCGGAGTGGCATATACTGTGGCGCTACGCGGGCTTGAAGGTGTCCCTGTGCTTGTGGAAGCCGTCACCATGAGTGGCCTGCCAGGCATGGCCTTGGTGGGGTTGGGAGATGCGGCGGTCGGGGAGGCGAAGGAGCGGCTTCGCGCAGGTTTCTTGGCCGCGAAGGTGCCCTGGCCAAATTCGAAGCTGACGATCAACATGTCGCCGGCGGATCTCCATAAATCCGGAACGGGGTTCGATCTTGCGCTCGCGGCTGCGGTGATGTGCGCATTAGGGGCCCGCGGATTCGACGAACGCACGGTGCTCCTGGGCGAACTTGGCCTTGATGGATCGGTTCGTGGCGTGCGTGGAGTGATCCCCGCGGTCCTTGCCGCCCAGCGGCACGGGTTTGACCGGGTGATTTGTGCTGCGGCGAGCGCGAAGGCGGCCGCGCTTGTGCCGGGCATGGAGGTGGAACCGATTTCTCACCTGGCTCAGCTTGCGCGGTTGTTGGGAGTCAAGGATGCTCCCAAGGTTCCGCTTGCTCCTGATGAGCCGGTGCCAACGCCTCACGAGGAGGTTGGTGATCTCAGTGACGTGTGCGGCCAAGAGGAGGCGATCTTCGGCTTGACTGTTGCAGCTGCGGGTGGTCATCACATGCTGATGGTCGGTCCGCCCGGGGTGGGTAAATCGATGCTGGCCGAGCGGTTGCCAGGTGTCTTGCCGGATCTGACAAACGAGCAGGCAGTAGAGGTCGCCGCGATCCAGTCGCTGTCTGGCCTGGAGTTTGGGCGTCTCCCTACGCGTCCGCCGTTGCAGTCCGTTCACCACACTGCAACGGCTCCGGCCATCGTCGGAGGAGGTTCGGGAATCGCGCGGCCCGGGGCAGTCACCAAGGCGCACTGCGGAGTGCTGTACTGCGATGAATTTCCTGAGTTCTCAACAGTGGCAATTCAGTCGCTGCGTGAGCCTCTGGAGCGTGGAGTAGTAGAGATTAACCGGGCGCTCGCGTCGGTTACGTATCCTGCACGATTCCAGCTTGTTGCAGCAGCGAATCCATGCCGATGCGGCAAACTCTTCGACGGTCCGGGCAGGTGCACATGCACGGCACGCGATCGCATCATGTACCGGGCAAATCTCGGCGGTCCGGTCCGAGATCGCATCGATGTGAACTTGGTACTTCGTAGGCCGAGCCGAATGGCTCTGCGCCGGGGTGGCTCGGTGAGCTCAGCCCAGGTGCGCGATCAGGTCTGCGCCGCTCGTGAACGGCAAGCAGTGAGGGCGAAGCGTGCCGAGTTCCGTTCAGGTGTGGGGCGAACCAATGCGGATCTTGCAGGTACGTGGCTCAGATCCAACACGGTGATTGACGGTGAACTCCGTGAGCAACTCGATCGCGATTTGGCGATGGGGCTGATCTCGATGCGCGCGATCGACCGTATCCTGCGCCTCGCCTGGTCAGTGGCCGATCTTGCCGGCCATGATTCGCCCACGCAGTCGGATCTCTATATTGCCGCAAACCTCAAGATGACGATGGAAGGGGAGAACTGATGGAGCTGGATCGCGAACATGCTGCCGCTCTCGACTGGACAAGGATCGCCGAAGGTCCGGATCCTGTGGCTGTCGGTATTGTCGAGCGCATGGGATATGCTCAGGGGCTTTCAGCTGTGAAGAGCGGAAAGGGGCTGTCGCAGCGCGAGATGGACGCGCGCGAACGCTGGCTCGGCCGCCTCGCCAAACTTCGGCCGTTTGAATACGAGTGCTTAGACAAGCTCGGTATTTGGCTTTTGATCCCCAGCGATCAGGAGTGGCCGGCCGGCCTGGACTATCTTGGAAACAACCGCCCGTTGGCGCTATGGGCGCGCGGCGACGTTTCTGCGCTCTCGCAGCCTGCGCTCGCGGTTGTTGGATCGCGCGATTGTACGCGCTACGGGGCGAGGATCGCGTCGAATGTGGGCTACGAGTTCGCCTCGAAGGGCATCGTGATCGTGAGCGGAGGGGCATTTGGGATCGACGGCCACGCGCACCGCGGTGCCCTTGCCGCTGATGGTCGCACAGTCCTCGTTAGCGCTGCGGGGGTTGATCGCGTGTATCCGTCGTCGCACGAGTCTCTCTACAAGGAAGTTGTGGCAGGGAAGGGTGCAGTGATCTCGGAATCTCCGGTCGGTGCCGCACCTCACCGGTTCCGCTTTTTAGCGCGCAACAGGATCATTGCAGCACTCGGTCTGGCAACCGTGGTGGTGGAGGCTCCATTCAAATCGGGCGCTCTTTCAACGGCGCGTCACGCGATGGAGATTGGGCGTGAGGTTGCGGCATTCCCCGGCCCGATTGACGCTCCGACGTCGGTAGGGTGCAACGAACTGATCCGACACGGCGCAACGCTGGTGACGTCGCATACCCAGATCGCAGAGCTGATCGAGCCGATAGGCGTAAACCCGCTCGCGGACGATGCATTCTTCTCGCCTGCAACGGACGGATCGGACCAGGTGACGCGCCGTTTGATCGACGCGTTGCCGAAGCATGGGGGAGCGCAGCTCGCCGATGTCGCACGGATCGCAGGCGTCAGCATGCCAGAAGCGATGGAAGGCATGGCCAAGCTGAAAGGGCAAGGAAAGGTGAGCTACACGGACGGACGGTGGAAACTCGCTGGGGAGATCTCGCTTCCTCGCCGATACTGTGAGTGAGCACGGGTGTGGCGCCGGTGAATATCACCCCGGCTGCGGCGAACCCTCGTTGATACAGTGGAGTGGTGGACGAGATTGTTGACAAATACCGTAACGAGCTGCAGGTGAGGCGAGGGCTTTCGCCTCACACCGTCCGTGCGTATCTGCGTGAAGCGCGGTCATTACTCGAGTTCCTCGCCGCCCGAACCGACGATCTTGACGGCTCGCTTCCGGCCCTTGAACTAGCTGATATTCGCGCGTGGCTCGCTGAGCAAAGTTCTACAGGTGCGGCTCGGGCGTCTCTTGCGCGGCATTCGGCCGCCATCCACACTTTCTCTACGTGGCTGTTTAAAAACGGGTACACCAAACAGGACGCTGCCCGCAGGCTCAAATCGCCAAAAGCGGCGAACGAACTCCCTCGCGTTCTGACAAAAGAGCAAGCCGGCCAGCTACTGGGGCTCACGAAACAGCTCGCAGCAGATGGTGAGCCTCTGGCCACCCGAAATTGGGCTGTGCTCGAAATGCTCTATGGCACAGCGATCCGTGTTTCGGAGCTCACTGGCCTGGACATTTCCTCGATTTCGCCGGACGGCACCATTCGCGTTTGCGGAAAAGGAGACAAGGAGCGCGTTGTTCCATTCGGGCGTCCTGCACGCGCAGCTTTAATGGCGTGGCTCTCCGTTCGCAGCACCGTCGCTGATGGTGAGACGTCTGCGCTGTTTGTGGGTGCTCGCGGCCGCCGGCTCGACCCGCGCGAGGTCCGCAAGTTCCTCTCCTCACTGACTGCCCTCGCTGGTGTGCCCGATATTTCCCCACACGATCTGCGCCACTCGGCAGCCACCCATCTGCTCGACGGTGGGTCTGACCTTCGAACCGTCCAAGAGATCCTTGGCCACTCGTCGCTGGGAACCACACAACGCTATACGCACGTTTCTGCTGAGCGTTTGCGAGCCGCATTCGCGCAGGCACACCCGAGGGCATAGTGCATAGTCTCAGTGGAGCAGGCGGATTGTGCCGCCCAGGAGCGACATCGGATTGAGATATCCTTTCTGGCCGTATTTTGCGCCCCAATGGAGACAGTTCCCGGCCTCGCATGGGCGGGTAGCAACGGTGCCAATAATCTGGCCTTGGGAAACACGCTCGCCAACCGTCACCATCGGCGAGACTGGCTCGTACGTGGTTCGCAAGCCGTCGTCGTGCTCGATGGAGACGACCTGACGGTCAACTAACGTGCCAGCGTAGATCACTGTGCCCTCGCCGGCCGCATACACAGGTGCTCCTTCGCCGAGTTCAAGCTCCACGCCACGCCGGCCGGCATCCCAATTGTTCGCACCCGGCGCGAAGCTGGATACAACGTGAGGTTTGCTCCCCGTCGGTGAGGTGTATCGCCGCTCTCGCGAAACACTCACATCGCTGTCGGGAGAGAAAGCGGAGGTGAGGTTGGGTGCCTCGCCGGGCTGGCCTGCGGCGTCGGAAGGTGCGCTTAGGACGGCTCCCAGTATCTCGGACGATGCCGTACCCTCGCGGAGAATACGTTGCCCGGCGAGATACGCCAGGTCAGGAGAAACTGGAGCCAGATGTGGAAGTGGAAGCACGCTGGCAAGGAGCAGAGAAAAAGTAGTCATCAACATGTTTCCAGTGTGGAGGCCATCGGCGCCATGACGTCGAGGGTCAATGCTCGCTGTGGAAAACCGTGGCACAACAGGGAGCTGTGGAAAAAATATCCGTAGTGCACACCACGATTTTTACCGCATTTGGACTAGTGTTCGAGGGTGCTGCCGGGGTAGGATAAGAAGGCTGTTTTATAACAGACATCGCGTGCGTTAGAAAACCGCGGTGCCAAGGTCCGGAAAAAGTCCGGTGGCGCGGCGGATACGTACCAGGGTTTTCCCGCAATCCCGTGGGAAAACATCAACCCAAGAGCGCGGAAAAGTTCCGTGCGTGAGAAAGGACCGCCAATGGCAGTCGTTACCATGAGCCAGCTGCTTGAAGCTGGCGTCCACTTCGGCCACCAGACCCGCCGCTGGAACCCGAAGATGAAGCGTTACATCCTCAACGATCGTAACGGCATCTACATCATCGATCTTCGTAAGACGGTTGACGACATCAACCGCACCTACGAGTTCGTCAAGGAGACCGTCGCACACGGCGGCAACATTCTTTTCGTGGGCACCAAGCGCCAGGCGCAGACCCCGATCCGCGAGCAGGCCGAGCGCGTCGGCATGCCGTACGTGAACGAGCGTTGGCTCGGCGGTATGCTCACCAACTTCCAGACCGTCACCGGTCGTATCCAGCGCATGAAGGAGCTCGAGCTCGTCGATTTCGACGACGTCGCAGGCTCGCAGTACACCAAGCGTGAGCTGCTCATGATGCGCCGCGAGAAGGAGAAGCTCGAGAAGACCCTCGGCGGCATCCGCGACATGGTGAAGGTTCCTTCCGCTGTGTGGATCGTGGACACCAACAAGGAGCACCTCGCAGTTTCTGAAGCTCGCAAGCTGAACGTTCCGGTCGTTGCTGTTCTCGATACGAACTGCGATCCGGATGAGGTCGATTACGCGATCCCGGGCAACGATGACGCGATCCGCTCCATCGAGCTGCTCACCCGTATCGTGGCCGACGCCGTCGCTGAGGGCCTCGTTGCTCGCGGCGGTTCCGCTGCTGCTGAAGAGCCCATGCCGGAGTGGGAGCGCGAGGTTCTCGCTGCCGATTCCGAGAAGGGCGAAGAGGCTCCGGCTGCTGAAGAGACCAAGGCTGAGGCCGAGCAGGCCTGATTTTACTGGAGGAAACCAATGGCAAACTTTACTGCCGCTGATATCAAGGCGCTTCGTGAGAAGACCGGCGCCGGCATGATGGACGTGAAGAACGCTCTGACCGAGGCCGAAGGCGATACCGCCAAGGCTGAGGAGCTGTTGCGCCTGCGCGGTGCAAAGATCGCCGCGAAGCGCGAGGATCGCACCGCTACCGCTGGCCTCGTTCTGTCCCACATTGAGGGCGAAGAAGGTAACCAGCGCGGCATCATCGTTGAGGTGAACTCTGAGACCGACTTCGTTGCAAAGAACGAGTCGTTCATCGAGTTCGCAAACGAGATCCTCGAGGCTGCGAAGGCGTCGAAGGCCAACACCCTCGAAGAGCTTCTTGCAGCTCCGGCTGGCGATTCCACGGTTGCTGAGCTCATCACCGCCAAGACCGGCGTGATCGGCGAGAAGATCGACGTGAACTCCTTCGCAGTTCTCGAAGGTGAGCACGTTGAGGCTTACATGCACCGCACCGCTACCGATCTCCCGCCGCAGGTTGCCGTTCTCGTGGCAACCGATGCGAAGGGCGCTGAGGTTGCGCACGATGTTGCTGTGCACATCGCTGCGATGAACCCGTCGTACCTCTCGCGTGAGGACGTTCCGGAGGCTGAGGTCGAGAACGAGCGTCGTATCGCAACCGAGCTCACCATTTCGGAGGGTAAGCCGGAGAAGGCTGTTCCGAAGATCGTCGAAGGCCGCCTCGGTGGTTTCTTCAAGCAGGTTGCGCTCCTTGAGCAGCCGTTCGCTCGCGATCCGAAGCTCTCCGTGGGCCAGGTTGTTGAGCAGGCCGGTGCCACCGTGACCGGCTTCAAGCGCGTGCGCGTGGGCGAGAACGCCTGATCGCATTAAGCGTTCCCTCGGGGCGTGCGGATTTTCCGCACGCCCCGAGTTTTTTCCCGCGTGGCGTGTTGTGCGTGTGATTTGGTGCCGTGTGGGCCCGACGTAGGAGAAGCGACGCCGGTGAAACCGGTAGACTGTTGGCCGTATGGGCCGATTGGGCAAAGTTGACGCAAGGAGTACATATGAGCGTTGTGGTGGCGTACAAGTTCGCCTCGAATCCGCAGGACGCATCGGTCGACGCCGGCGGCGTGATCGATTTTTCGCGTGCGAAGCCGTCGGTGAGCGAATATGACCCGGTGGCGATGGCGGTTGGCCGCACGCTTGCTGGCTCGCTTGGCACCGAGGTGGTGGGAGTGACTGTGGGCACCAGTGCGGCCGGCGCGAAGTCTGCGCGCTCGAATGCGCTGGCGAAGGGCTTGGATCGCGCAGTGATTGTTGCTGACGATACGACGGCGACCTGGAACTCCACGCAGGTGGCTCGCGCGATCGCGTCGCTTGCGGTTGCGAACGAGGCTCAAGTGATTCTCACTGGTGATGCGTCGGTTGATGAGTCGGCGAAGATGGTGAGCGCCCTTGTGGCTGGCGTCCTCGGCTGGCCGGCGTTCCAGGACGTCACGGCCGTGGCGCCTTCCGACGGCGGTTTCACCCTCACGCAGAACGTTGAGGGCGGATCTCGCACGATCGAGGTCGATGGCCCCGTCGTCGTCGCCATTGATCCGGATGCTGCAGAGCCAGCCGCGCCGTCGATGAAGGAGATCTTGGCTGCTGCGAAGAAGCCGGCGGAAGTTCTCGAAAATATTGAAGTGGAAGACGTGCCGTTTGAGGTTCTCGGCACAGCGAAGCCCACGCCCACCCCGCGCAAGCACCTGCGTTTCGATTCTGCATCCGAGCTCGCGGCGGCTTTGCGTGCGGACGGCATTCTCTGAGAGGTTTTCACATGACTGCATGGATTATTACGACGTCCTCCAATATTTCTCATCTGCTGTCGCTTGCGGGCGACGCCGAAACCACGGCGATCGTCATCGGCGACGCCCCGATCGCGGGTGTGCATCGCGCGCTCCGGTTCCCGCTGGAGCCGGGAGTCCCCGCCGAGTCGCTGGCGGGTGTGGTCGCTCAGCGTGTTGCAGCGTCGGGCACCGATGTCGTACTGGCGGAGAACACGGCCGTTGGTCGCGTGATCGCAGGCGCGATTGCGGCGACTCTCGGAGCGCCGGTAGTGACGGGCGCGACGGCGGTGGGCGAGGAGATTACTCGCATCCGCTACGGCCTGGTCGAGGAGCGGATCGCGCGCACCGGCGTCGTCGTGCTTGTCGCCGACGGCGGTGAGCCGGCTGAGGGAGCCGTTCCGGAAGAAGAAACGGTCACCGCGCAAGGCTACGCAGCCCGAGTCGCCGCAACGAACGCTGCGGCAAAGGAATCAGTGGATTTGAAGGCTGCCAAGCGCATCGTCGGCGTTGGACGCGGTTTCGAGAACATCGAAGATTTGGCGATCGCCCGCGATTTCGCCCACGCCATCGACGCCCAGATCGGTGCTACGCGCCCGTTGGTGGACGGCACCCATTGGTTTGGCCGCGATCAGTATCTCGGTATTTCCGGGCACGTCGTGGCGCCGGACGTGTACGTGGCAGCGGGCGTTTCTGGACAAATCCAGCACACGGCCGGTATCGCGGAGTCGGGGACGATCATCGTGATCAATGATGACGAACTCTCGCCGATCTTCGAGCTCGCAGATTACGGTATTGTGGGCGATTTGTACGAGATCCTGCCCGCGCTTGCGAAGGAACTTCAATGACCGACTACGATTTCGATGTTATCGTCGTCGGCGCAGGAGTCGCCGGTTCCGTGGCTGCGTATCTGCTGGCAAAGCAGGGCCACGAGGTGCTCCTGATCGAACGCGGCGAAACGGTGGGGGAGAAGAACCTCTCCGGTGGAGTGTTCTACTCGCAAGTCATGGAGGAGATCATGCCGGGCTTCGCCGCCAATGCGCCCGTGGAGCGCGTGATCACTCGGAACGTGGTGAGCTTCCTCAACGAAAAATCGTCCATCAACATTGAGTACACGGACGAGCGGCTCGCCGAACCGGTCAATGCTGTCTCAGTGCTACGCGCCAAGCTTGATCCGTGGCTCGCCGAGCAGGCCGAGGAAGCCGGAGCCACAGTCATGAGCGGGATCAAGGTGGAGTCGCTCCTGCGCGAGGGGCCGTATTTCACCGGCGTCGAAGCTGGCGGTGAGCAGTTGCGTGCGAAGGTGACGATCCTCGCCGACGGCGTGAACTCGTTCCTCGCGCAAGGTGCAGGCATCCGCGAAAAGCAGCCGCAGCAGAACCTCGCGCTTGGCGTGAAATCCGTGATCAAACTGCCGCGCGCGGTGATCGAGGATCGCTTCCACCTCACAGGCAACGAGGGGACGGCGTACGCGATCGTCGGCGATGCGACGAAGGGCGTGCTCGGCGGCGGTTTCCTGTACACGAATCAGGAGTCAATCTCGCTCGGCATCGTGGTGAAGCTCGACGATTTCGCCAAGAGTGGCATGAAGGCCACCGATATTCACGATTACTACATCACTCACCCCGCGATCGCGCCGCTAATCAAGGACGGCAAGCTACTCGAATACGGCAGCCATCTGGTGGCCGAAGGTGGCGAGGAAATGATGGGCGAGCTCGTGCACGACGGCCTGGTGATCGTCGGTGACGCCGGTGGCTTCACTCTCAATACTGGTTTGACGATTCGCGGAATGGACTTGGCTGCGGGGTCGGCTCGCGACGCCGCCCGAGCAGTTCACGAGGCACTCGAAGCTGACGATTATTCGCGGCTTGCGCTCGCGCAGTACGCCGAGAATCTGGCGGCCTCCGAAGTTGGCAAAGATATGCACACCTACCGCCGTGCGCCGGAGTTTTTGGAAACGCGTGAGCTTTTCGGCGACGTCGGTCAGCTACTTGCGGACGTGTTCTACGGGATCTTTAACCTAGATACCACGCCGAGGAAATCGCTTGTCGCGACGGCGTGGGGCGCGTTCCGCAAGGGGCCGATCTCACTGGTGCAGCTTGTGTCGATCGCGTGGAAGGGAGTGCGTTCGCTATGAACTATCAGCCTGAATCTGTGCCGGCACGCCTGGCAAAGAACGTTTACGAGGTGGACGAAGGCAACTCGCATATCGAGGTTCACCAGGATGCTGTGAAAGCTACCGGGAGCGGGGATCTTTTGATCAATTGTTGCCCGGCGCACGTGTATTCGCGTGGCCAGGATGGCCGCATCGACGCCGAATTTGCCGCATGCCTTGAATGTGGAACCTGTTTGGCGATCATGCCGGAAGGCACATTGAGCTGGCACTACCCGGAATCGGGCATGGGCGTTCAGTTCCGCGAGGGATAATTCATCTGCGCGCAGAGAAGCGCACAGCGTGGAGCGGCGGCGGAAAATGTTCCGCCGCCGCTCCACGCTGTATTTATCGATTATCGACCTTGCTTCGGGTGGCGCTGTGCGTAGCCCTTGCGCCAGAAAAGCAGTGCGATCACGAGGGCAACCGTGATGATACCGATGATCACGAGGTAGGCGCTCATGGTAGCCACATGCCAGTTATGTGAGGTGGTCTGGGTGGCGAAGAAGACGGCCGTGATGATGGCGGTGCCGATTGCCGTCGTCGTGCGCTGTGCTGCTTGGAGAACGCCGCCGGCGGTACCTCCGTGCGACGGCGGAACGTCAAGCATCGCCTGCGTCTGGTTCGCCGTGTTCAGCGTTCCCTGGCCGATGCCCTGCAGCGCGAGAACAGGGGCGAGCCACCAGTAGCTCATGCCGGTGTGCTCGATTCCGATCACTACTGCCGTCGAGCCGAGAAGTGCGAGCAGGTTGATGATGAGGCCCAAAACCATGATGCCCCGCCCATGCTGGAATGAGTATTGGCCTGCGAGGTAGGCGCCAACCGCGCCCAACGCCGCCGAGGGTAGGCCGACAAGAGCGACGTGAATTGCTGGAGCGTGCAGGCCCTCTTGCATATAGATCGCGAGTACCACGAAGATCGAGGTAGCGCCCATGAATTGGATGCCGGTGATCGCCATCGAATACGAGTAGGTTGGGATACGGAAGAGCTCCATATCTACCATCGGGAAGTGGCCGCGTGCCTTGTAGGAGCGCTCCCAGAAGATCCACGCCACGAGTGCGATCACTGCGAGAGGGAGGAATCCCCAGCTCCACGAGGCGCGCAGAGTAAACGGAAGCATGATTGCCAAAACGGTGAAGGTAATGAGGATAGCGCCGACCGGATCGAGGTCGATTTTCGTTTTATTGACAGGACGCCCCTCGGCCGCGCGCTCCGCCTCGTATTCGGCCTCAAGTTCGTGCGCGTGTGCGCCCACATGGCGGCGTTCTTTCGTGAATGGGAGCCAGCGGAAAGCGAGGATAATGCCGAGGACGCCAAGGGGGAAGTTGATCAGGAAGGAGCCGCGCCAGCCATTCTCAGGACCAAACCATGCAATCAGAGCGCCGGAGAGTAACGGGCCCGCTGCCACGGAGAATGCCACAACGAGGCCGAACATTGCGAATGCCTTTGCTCGAGCTCGGCCGGTGAAGTACTGCTGAATCAGGCCTGTGGTTTGCGGGGCGAAGAGGCCGCCGCCAAGGCCTTGGAAGGCGCGCATGATATTGAGGTAGGTGGAGTTCGGTGCGAAGGTGAGGGCGAGCGAGGCTACCGAGAACACGCCGAGACCAAGTACGAACAGAGATGATCGGCCGAACACGTCGCCGAGGCGGCCGGCTGGGATCAGCGAGATGCCTGTGGCCAGCACGTAGCCGGCGAGCACCCATTGTTGGCCGGTGGGCCCCATGCCAATCGAGTGTGACATGGTGTCGAGCATGATGTTCACGGAGGAAATCTGCATCAGCACCATGGCGAGCGGCACCATCAAAACGGTGAGGAGCTCGTTGCGGTCGAAGATGCGATCGGTGCCGGGAACCGAGAATTTCCGGGGATTATCTCCCACTTGATAGGGCTGTTGTTCGTTGTCCACCGCTACTCCTTCTCCGCAGAAAAAAGGCGCCCGTTCGGCGCCTGTGCACAAAATTTCAACCCTCTAATTATTTTACATTTAAACTATTTTTTCAAGTGGCTTACGCGGTTGGCTTCGTCACGCCGTAAGATTTTCGTATGGACGAGGTGCGAATCGACGTGTGGTTGTGGGCGGTGCGGCAGGCGAAGACACGCTCCCAGGCGACGGCGGCCGTGCGCGCCGGTCATGTGCGCATCAACGACGAGCCGGTGAAAGCTGCAACGAAAGTGAAAGTCGGTGACGTCGTGCGTTACCGAGTGGATGGTTTCGATCGGATTCTTCAGGTCCGCCAACTTCTGAAAAAGCGTGTGGGGGCGCCGGTTGCGGCCGAGGCCTACGAAAACCTCACGCCCGAGCGGCCGAAGGTTTTCGTGCCCGTTGCGCGGCGCGACCCGGGCATGGGGCGCCCCACCAAGCGTGAGCGGCGCGAGCTCGACCGCCTTTTCGGCAGAGATCCAAACGCGGGCCGACGCCGGTAGCTCGGCCTGTGCCACGCGCAAACTCGTGCCCCGACGTCGGCGAGAAGCTGTGACGCTGCGCAAACCTGGGCGCCGGCGCCGGGCTGATCAATCCCAGGTCTGTTCGTAACCCGTCCCACCCCACGCCTGCGCGCCGGTTTTCGCTCCCTACGCTAAGATAGTGGGGAAGTCGCGTGCGAAAGGACGAAAATGAGCGCAACCCCAGGTGATTGGAACGAAGACAATCAGCGTCGAGTTCTTCTCAAGCTTTCCGGTGAAATGTTTGGCGGAGGGAGCGTCGGCCTGGATACCGATGTTCTGACGCGAGTTTCGCAGGAAATCAAGCAGGCCGTCGACGACGGTGTGCAGGTCGCGATCGTTGTGGGTGGCGGAAACTTCTTCCGCGGTTCGCAGCTCCAGGAAACTGGCATGGACCGCGCACGCGCGGACTACATGGGTATGCTCGGAACCGTGATCAACGCCGTGGCGCTTCAGGATTTCCTCGAGCGTGCTGGCGTGAATGCCCGTGTTCAGACTGCCATCAACATGGCTCAGATCGCAGAGGCATACATTCCACTCCGCGCCATTCGCCACCTTGAGAAGGGACGCGTGGTGATCTTCGGCGCGGGTGCGGGTATGCCCTACTTCTCTACGGATACGGTCTCTGCTCAGCGTGCGCTCGAGCTCCACTGCGACGAGCTGCTGGTGGGGAAGAACGGCGTCGACGGCGTCTACACCGCTGATCCGAAGAAGGATCCCGCCGCGGTCAAACTCGATTCCCTCACATATGAGGACGCGCTTCGCGACAACCTCAAGGTTGTGGATGCCGCTGCGTTCTCCATGTGCCGCGAGAACGGCATGACAATGCGCGTGTTCGGTATGGCCGAGCCGGGCAACGTTACCCGCGCCCTGCGTGGTGACAAAATCGGAACACTCGTTTCTACTACTCTCAAGGAAAACTGATGATTGACGACGTAATGCTCGAAGCCGAAGAGAAGATGGGCAAGGCGATTGACGTTGCCCGCAACGAGTTCGGCAAGATTCGCTCCGGCCGTGCAAACCCGGAGATGTTCACCTCGCTGATCGTGGAATACTACGGCGCGCCCACACCGCTTCAGCAGCTCGCCACCGTGTCGGTGCCGGAAGCTCGTACTGTGGTGATCTCGCCTTTTGATCGCTCCGCGATGAAGGATATTGAGCGCGCGATCCAGGAATCGGATCTCGGCGTGAACCCCACCGATGATGGCCAGGTTCTTCGTGTGAACCTGCCGGCCCTCACTGAGGAGCGCCGCAAGGAGTATGTGAAGCTCGCGAAGGGCAAGGCTGAGGATGCTCGCGTTTCCGTGCGCGGCGTGCGCCGCAAGGCGAAGGAAGAACTCGACCGCATTAAGAAAGACGGCGAGGCTGGCGAGGACGAGGTCGATCGCGCAGAGAAGGAACTCGAAACCTTGACCAAGAAGTTCACCGACCAGGTTGATGCCCTTCTTGCTGTCAAGGAGAAGGACCTCATGGAGGTCTGAGCGTGGCTCAACTTGCAACTCTGAGGGCGCGGCTGGAACCACACCCGCCGCGCCCTCCGGAGGAAACCACATCGCGGGCAGGCCGTAACTTGCCTGCGGCAATCTCTACCGGCGTCGCACTCCTGGCATTGCTCGGGGTGTCGCTGTTTACGCGCATCGAGATCTTCGTCGCTCTGGCGGTGGTATTCCTCGTGATCGCGGTGTGGGAGGCTGCCGGGGCATTTCTGAGCCGTTCGATCCGGATCACATACCCGGTTGTGATGGGCACGGTGGCGCTGATCGTGCTTGCCACGTGGCTTGAGGGTATCGGGGCTGGTTTCCTTGTCTACTTCCTGGGCGTTGCCGCGTGTATGGCATCCGGCGCGTTTGCGCGTCGGCAGCAGTCGCTGACCGACGCCGTTGCCGGTGTTCTCGTCCTATCCTGGATCGGCCTGTTCGGCATGTTCGCGATCGCGATCGCGCAGATGGATAAGGCCCCGTTCGCGGTACTCACGTTTATTCTGCTTCCCGTGGCGAACGACGTCGGCGGCTGGTGTGCTGGCGTCTTGTTCGGTAAACATCCGATCGCGCCAAGTATCTCTCCGAAGAAGTCGTGGGAAGGGTTCGCCGGCTCGCAGCTTCTGTCGCTTTTTATTGCCTTCCTGCTCGGCGGCCTGGTACTTGGAATGAGCTGGCCGTATGTGATCGGGCTGGGCATGCTCGCTCCGGTGTTTGCGACCATGGGCGATTTCGCAGAGTCGTTGCTCAAGCGTGATCTTGGTGTGAAGGATATGGGCTCGATTTTCCCCGGTCACGGCGGTATGCTCGATCGGCTCGATTCCATTCTGTTTTGTGCACCGTTGTGTTACGTCGTCTTCACGATGGTGGGTTAGGACCTGAGGTGAAAAAGAACAAGCAGGTGATGCCTCGCGTCGAGAGTGGCCCCAGGCCGCTTTTGTCGTTTTCGGAACTGCGCAAGGGGAAGGCCCCGAGCCACCTTGCGGATCTTGACCGCGAGGGCCGCCGTGCACTTGCCAAGGATCTGGGGTTTCCAGCATTTCGCGCGGATCAGCTCTCGGTGCACTATTTCGAGCACCGTACGGTGGATCCGGAGGAAATGACGGATCTTCCGGCGTCGATCCGGAAGGACGTTGTGGCTAAGGTGTTCCCGCCGCTCGTCACCCGAGTCCGTGATCTCGTTGCCGACGGCGGCGCCACCGTGAAGACATTGTGGAAGCTTTTCGACGGCGCCGTGGTGGAGTCGGTGCTGATGAAGTATCCCGATCGCGCCACACTGTGCATTTCCTCGCAGGCAGGTTGCGGTATGGCTTGCCCGTTCTGTGCAACGGGCCAAGGCGGCCTGACACGCAATCTCTCGACCGCCGAGATTATCGAGCAGCTTCGCTTGAATATGGTGTCTGCTGAGGCAGGCGTGCTTGGAGAGCCGACGCGCATCACCAACGTGGTGTTCATGGGGATGGGTGAGCCTCTGGCGAACTTCAAGGCGGTGATGGGCGCCTTGCACCGAATGACGGATCCCGCTCCAGAGGGTTTTGGCATGTCGGCGCGTAACGTGACGGTGTCGACGGTTGGGCTTGTTCCGATGATCGATCAGCTTGCCGAGAGCGGAATTCCGGTCACCCTTGCGGTCTCGCTTCATGCTCCCGACGACGGCCTGCGTGACGATCTGATTCCGATCAACGAGCGTTATAAGACGGGCGAGCTTCTCGATGCGGCCCGCCGGTATTTCGTGAAGACCCGCCGTCGCGTCTCGATTGAGTATGCGCTGATCAAGGATATGAACGATCACGAGTGGCGTGCGGAATTGCTCGCGGCGGAGTTGAACAAGCGTGGTCACGGATGGGTGCATGTGAATCCGATTCCGCTCAACCCTACTCCGGGTTCGATTTGGACTGCGTCGACGAAGGACGCCACCCGCACGTTTGTACATACGCTTCAGCGTGCGGGGATTTCGACAACGATCCGTGATACGCGCGGCTCGGATATTGACGGCGCGTGCGGGCAGCTCGCGGCGGAAGTGATTGACCGTGAGCACGTGGCTCGTCGTGCGGCGAAGGCCCAGGCCCGCGTCGAGGCGCGTCTCGCAGCACACCAACAAGCACCGGACAATCTTAGAGATCGTCTGAGTACGAATGAAGGGAATGAAGTCCATGAGTGAGACTTTTGTTCGCGTTTCCGAGAAGGATTACGGCTACAACCCCGATCAGGTAGATACGTTTTTGGCTGAAGCCAAGGAAGCGTATTCTGCTCCGGACGATTCGGCACAGCTGAACGAGGATGCGATCCGTGCGGTCCACTTCGACTGGGTACGTGGCGGGTACGATCCCGCGATTGTCGATGCCGCACTCGATCGCATGGAGGCTGCGTTTATTCAGCGTCGCCGTGCGAATGTGATCGCTGCCGAGGGGGAGGACGCCTGGTTGGCGAAGGCCTACGAGCAGGCGCAGACCCTCTACCCGCGGCTGTTGCGCCCGGAGGGTGAGCGTTTCGCGAATGCGGCGGGTCAGGGCTACAAGAAATCCGACGTCGACGCCCTTCTGGCGCGTGTTTCGGCCTATTTCGACGGTAAGGCATCTCTGACGTCGGGTGAGGTTCGGATGGCTACGTTCGCCAGCGCGAAGCGTGCGAAGGCATACGACGAGGCGGTCGTGGATGTGTTCCTTGATCGTGTGGTGAGCGTTCTTCTCGCGGTGGAGTGACATGAAGGTTGTGATTCTTGGGTCGACGGGCTCGATCGGTACCCAGGCTCTCGACGTCATTTCGCATCATTCGGATTTGTTCGAGGTGACCGCACTCGCGGCTGGTGGTTCGCATGTGCGTCTGCTGGCGAAGCAGGCCCATGAGTTTGGAGTGCGCGCTGTCGCGCTTGCAGATTCACGTTCCGTTTCTGCCTTTCGCGACGCGTTTGAGTCTCTGACAAGTAGCGCGTTGCCGCAGCTTTTTGTTGGGAAAGATGCGGCGAGCGCTGTGGCAGCGTTGGCTCCCGACGGCGTTGTGCTCAACGGTATTACGGGCTCAGTAGGTTTGCGCCCCACGTTGGCGGCGTTGAAATCAGGCGCCACGCTTGCCCTGGCAAACAAGGAATCGCTGGTCGTGGGTGGCGGCTTGATTGCCGATGCGTGTACGCGCCCGGGGCAGATTGTGCCGGTTGATTCTGAGCATTCGGCGATCTACCAGGCGCTTCGTAGTGGTCGCCACCATCGGGGGCTCACGAGCGTGAATCAGGATGGCGTGAGTGAGGTGTCGCGCCTGATCCTCACGGCGTCGGGCGGCCCGTTCCGCACATTTACTCGCGAGCAGATGGCAAACGTTTCCGCGCAGGATGCTCTGCATCATCCGACGTGGAGCATGGGGCCGGTGGTGACGATCAATTCGTCTACGTTGATGAATAAGGGGCTCGAGCTGATCGAGGCGTCCTACTTGTTCGATATCGCGCCGCAGCGCATTGTTCCGGTGGTTCACCCGCAGTCGATCGTTCATTCGATGGTGGAGTTTGTTGACGGCTCGTCGATCGCTCAGGCCTCGCCTCCGGATATGCGCCTACCAATCGCATTGGGGTTGTCGGCGCCGGTTCGTTTGGATAATGTGGCCGCTCCGAACGCGTGGGATTCGCCGACGAGCTGGGATTTCGAGCCACTGAACAACGAGTTGTTCCCGGCTGTATCGATGGCCCGCGAGGCGGTGGCGACGTCGCCGTTGCACCCGGCCGTAATGAATGCCGCAAACGAGGAAGCTGTGGAGGCGTTCCTCGATGGCCGGATTGGCTACCTCGATATTGTGGCCACGGTGGCTCAGGTGCTGGATCGCTTCGAGCATCCGGGTGAGGTGACGTTCGAGAGTGTTTTGGGCGTTGAAGAGTGGGCGCGTGCCTGTGCCCATGAGGTGATGGCGTGAGTTTCACGCTTGGCGTGGTGATCTTCGTGCTCGGCATTTTGCTGAGCGTGGGGTTGCACGAGTTTGGGCATTTGATCCCTGCGAAGCTGTTCGGCGTGCTTGTGCCGCGGTATTTCATCGGTTTCGGGCCTACCTTGTGGTCGCGTAAGTGGCGTGGCACGGAGTGGGGTGTGAAGGCGATCCCGCTGGGCGGGTTTGTGTCGCTTGCGGGTATGCTGGCGCCGGCTCGTGAGGGCACCGCGATTCGCGACGCTGACGGCCGTCTCACAATGGCCGAGGAAGCGCGCCGCGAGAGCCAGAAAGAGGTCCCTGACGGGCAGGAGCACCGCGCCTTTTGGCGCCTGAGCGCGCCGAAGCGGCTCGTGGTAATGTTCGGCGGCCCGCTGACGAACTTTATGTTGGCTACCGTTTTTGTCCTGATTTCGATGACGGCGATCGGTGTGCCACAGCCGTCGACGACAATCGGTCAGGTCAGCGAGTGCCTCACCGAGTCCTGTGCACAAGTCGCGCCAGCGAAGGCTGGCGGTTTGCGCGCAGGCGATCGTGTGCTCACATGGAACGGCACCCCGACGCCCACGTGGGAGGCTGTACAGAAGTCGATCGCTGCCAGCCCGACGTCGGCGGTGCCGGTGGTCGTCGAACGCGGGGGTTCCGAAGTGAGCCTGGAGGTCGCGCCGACGCTACTCGAGGGGCGCCCGGGCCCCGTCGTCGGGATCGCACCGCGCTTCGTCACGGCGCGTGCGAGCGTTTCTGAGGCGCTCGCCGCCACTGGCAAACTTGCCACCGCAACGGCGTCGGTGATCGTGAAACTCCCCGTCGCACTATGGGACGTGCTCGCCGCAACCGTGACGGGCGCGCCGCGAGATCCGGGCGGGATCGTCGGGCTCGTCGGAGTCGCCGACGCTGCCGGGCAGATCGCGTCGGCCGGAACCAGCGAGTACACGCTCGCCCAGCGCACAGGCGACATGCTCATGCTCCTTGCATCGCTGAACATGTCGCTCTTCGTGTTCAATCTGTTGCCGTTGTTGCCCCTCGACGGCGGGCACATGGCCGGCGCGCTGTGGGAGATTGCCCGACGCCGGTGGGCGAGCCTTCGCGGGCGCCCCGATCCGGGGCCGGTGGACACGGCGAGGCTGTGGCCGCTCTCGCAGGCGGTGGTAGCGTTCTTTATTGTCATGACTCTTGCACTCATTGTGGCGGATATCCTTCACCCTGTGCTCTAAAAGCGACTACAGTAGTGGCGCGACCTTAAAGGAGAAGAGATGAGTAACCCGATTGGACTTGGAATTCCGAGCGTGCGCGAGGTGGAAGAACCGCTTTCCCCGCGTAAGCCGACCCGCAAGATTACCGTGGGCGGAGTATCGGTTGGCGGAGATGCCCCGATCTCGGTGCAGTCCATGACCAACACGAAGACCTGGGATATTGGCGCCACTCTCCAGCAGATCGCGGCGCTGACCGCCGCGGGTTGCGATATCGTGCGTATTGCGTGTCCGACGGATAAAGATGCCGAAGCGATCCCGGTGATTGTGGACAAGAGCCAGATCCCGGTGGTCGTCGACGTGCATTTCCAGCCGTCCTACGTTTTTACCGCGATCGAGGCCGGCGCGGGCGTGCGTGTGAATCCGGGCAACATCAAGAAGTTTGATAACAAGATTCCCGAGATCGCTGCAGCGGCGAAGGCTAATGGCACTGCGATGCGCATCGGAGTGAACGCCGGTTCGCTCGATCCGCGCTTGCTGAAAAAGTATGGAAAGGCCACGCCGGAGGCCCTCGTGGAATCGGCAGTGAACGAGGCGCGCCTTTTTGAAGATGCCGGGTTCTACGATTTCGCCATCTCTGTCAAGCATCATGATCCGGTCACGATGATCCAGGCGTACCGTCTGCTGTCCGAGAAGGGCGATTGGCCGCTTCACCTTGGCGTGACGGAGGCGGGCCCGATGCTTCAGGGCACGGTGAAGTCGGCGACCGCGTTCGGCGTTCTTCTCGCCGAGGGGATCGGCGATACGATCCGGGTCTCGCTTTCTGCTGATCCGGTGGAAGAGGTGAAGGTGGGCGAGCAGATCCTGCGCAGCTTGAACCTGCGCCCGAAGAAGCTTGAGATCGTTTCGTGTCCGTCGTGTGGGCGCGCCCAGGTGGATGTGTATTCGCTTGCGGACAAGGTTACGGAGGGCTTGAAGGACGTGAGTTTCCCGTTGCGCGTTGCCGTCATGGGGTGCGTGGTGAACGGTCCGGGCGAGGCACGCGAGGCTGATCTCGGTGTGGCGTCTGGTAATGGCAAGGGCCAGATTTTCGTCAAGGGCAAGGTTGTTGAGACGGTGCCGGAGGAGGAGATCGTTGAGACTCTGATCCGCCGCGCTCGCGCTGTGGCAGAGGAACTTGGTCTGAACGAGGATCCGTCGGCTTCTCCTGAGGTTCTCGTTTAAGATGTTTTTCTTTTCACGCCGGTCGGTTCGAAGGCTCACCGCCTTCGACCGGCCGGCGCTCATACGCTTGCTCGATACAGATCCTGTTGCGACGGTGCTCGCTCGCGTCCCTGTCGAGCAACGCCGGAGCCTGACGTCGGCGATCGGCCTGTTCGATTCCGACGGCTTGCGTAGCGTCGCGTGGGCTGGTGGGACACTAGTTCCGTACGGTTTCGACGACGATGGGCTGGATCAGCTTGCCGCGCACATCGTGAAAACCTCCCCATCGGCGTCGTCGATTGTCGGGCCACAGGACCAGGTGATGGGCTTATGGAAGAGGCTCGAATCGCACATGCCCGAGCCTCGCGACGTGCGCGTCGAACAGTACTCGATGGTCTTCGCCCGCGAGCCGCAGGTGGGTGGCGATCCGCTCGTGCGCCGAGCGACACCCGCGGAGGCTCCCTTGGTCTATCCGGCGGCGGTCGCAATGTTCACTGAGGAAGTCGGTTACGACCCGTCGGGACGTTACTACCGTTCGCGCGTCGAAAACCTCATCGGCGAGGGGCGAACGTTCGTGCGGATGGGCCGCGGCTTTAATGGGGAGCCGAAAGTGGAGTTCAAGGCCGACGTCGGGGCATTGGCTGGGGGAGTTGCCCAAATCCAGGGGGTGTGGGTAGCGCCCGAACTACGCGGGCAAGGGATCGCGAGCGCATGCATGAGTCGTGTGGCGCAGATCGTGGCCCGACAGATCGCTCCGACAGTGAGCCTGTATGTCAACGATTACAATCTGGCGGCTGTTCGGGTGTATGAAAAGTCGGGATTTGTGACGGTTGGCCATTTCTCTACCGTTCTTTTGTAAGTTAGGCGTGGGCACGCGGTAAACTGGGCGTGTGCTGAAAATGTCTAATCTGTTCGTCCGCACGCTCCGTGAGGATCCTGCCGACGCCGAAGTGAATTCCCATAAGTTGCTGGTTCGTGGCGGCTACGTTCGCCGCGTCGCCCCCGGTATCTACACCTGGTTACCCCTTGGCTTGAAGGTGTTGCGCAAGGTAGAGAACATCGTGCGAGAAGAGATGGACGCCGCTGGCGCCCAGGAGATGCTGTTCCCGGCGCTGTTGCCGCGTGAGCCGTATGAGGCCACGAACCGCTGGGAAGAGTACGGCCCGAACCTGTTCCGTCTGAAGGATCGCCGCGAGAACGATTACCTTCTGGCTCCCACCCACGAGGAGATGTTCACGGTTGCCGTGAAGGATATGTACTCCTCGTACAAGGATCTGCCGGTTACGCTCTACCAGATTCAGACGAAGTACCGCGATGAGGCTCGCCCGCGCGCAGGCATCATCCGTACGCGTGAGTTCATCATGAAGGATGCCTACTCCTTCGATCTGGAAGATGAAGGCTTGGCTGCCTCCTACGAGAACATGCGCCAGGCGTACCAGAAGGTGTTTGCTCGCCTTGGCCTGCCTGTTGCGATCTGCTCTGCGACGTCGGGAGCCATGGGTGGCTCGCGTTCGGAGGAGTTCCTCTTCCCGTGTGCGATCGGCGAAGATACGTTCGTGCGTTCCCCGGGCGGTTATGCTGCGAACACTGAGGCTGTTACCACGCCGCCGGTTCCGGAGCAGGATTACTCCGGTGTTGCGGAGCCTACCCAGGTGGCCACGCCGAACGCGAAGACGATCGAGGATCTCGTTGGTGTGCTCAACGAGGTGGCTCCGCGCGAGGATCGTGCGTGGGAAGCTGGCGATACGTTGAAGAACGTGGTTGTTGTGCTCACGCACCCGGATGGCGAGCGCGAGCTCGTGGTGATCGGCGTTCCTGGCGATCGCGAAGTGGATCTCAAGCGCGTGGAAGCGAACGTTTCTCCTGCCGAGGTTGAGCTTGCCACACCTGAGGATCTTGCGAAGCATCCGGAGCTGGTGGCGGGCTACATCGGCCCGCGCGTGATTGGTCCGAATTCGCCGGCGCGCACGGTTGATGAGGATGGTGCAGTCTCTGGTTCGGTCCGTTACCTGCTCGATCCGCATGTTGCAAAGGGCAGTGCCTGGATTACTGGTGCAGATGAATTCGAGGCTCACCTGGTGAATATGGTGTACGGCCGCGATTTCAAGGCTGACGGCATGATCGAAGCTGCCGAGGTTCGTGCAGGCGACGAGGCGCCGGATGGATCCGGCCCGCTTTCCATCGAGCGTGGTATCGAGGTTGGCCACATCTTCCAGCTCGGCCGCAAGTATGCGAAGGCTCTGGATCTGAAGGTTCTCGATCAGAATGGCAAGGCCCAGGTAGTCACAATGGGTTCCTACGGCATTGGCGTCTCTCGTGTGATGGCGTCACTCGCAGAGTTGAACTGCGACGAGAAGGGCCTCGTGTGGCCCACTCATATCGCTCCGGCCCAGGTGCACGTCCTCGCCACAGGCAAGGGCGATGAGGTGTTTGAGGCTGCTGAGCGCATCGCGGCAGAGATCGAGGCTGCGGGCTTCGAAGCCATCGTGGATGATCGTCGTAAGGTCTCTGCCGGTGTGAAGTTCGCCGATTTCGAGCTTCTCGGCATGCCCTACGGCGTGGTCGTTGGCCGTGGTTTGAAGGATGGAATTGTAGAGGTCCGCGACCGCCGCGAAGTCACGTCCACCGAAGTCTCGGTTGACGAGGCAGTGGCGACAGTCCTCGACCTCCTGAAGTAATTTCCGAGCGCGACAGTAATGGTGGCGGGTTCCGTGAGGAACCCGCCACCATTTGTGCTGTGTATCGGGGTGCACATCTGTGCGAGCCGTAATCGTTGCGGTGCAGGAACTAGAGCTACGCTGCACAGACTGGCTCGAGGCGCTTGAGTCTTACTTTCGTGTGAGGCCGGGCAAGGGGCCAGGCGTGGGTGCTCCGGGAACCGCCTGCATCTGGGAAGCGAGTGCGAGCAGAGCCTGAGCGCCCTTGGTGTGAGCACCTTTCGCCATCTGGACCAGGCGTGAGTAGAGCAGCTGGTAGGCGTCGTCGGGGATCTTTTTTGCGATTGGTTCGTAGGTTGTTCGAGTGTCTTTCGCCCCGAGCTCGATCGCTCCTTGGACGATGTCGTTGAGGGTTGCCGTGAGGGCTCGCTTCGCATCCTCGCCCTCGCCTCGGGTTCGCGCAGTCCACACGGTGAGCCACTGGCGTGCTGCGTCGATATCTGCGACGGCGTCTGCCGAGGCTGCGAGGCGAGCCAGCTCACCGACGTCGGGAGTGCTGGGAGTGGACGCGAGGTGCGACGCGGCAGAAAAGGCGATTGACATGCCGATCTCGCGGTCGGGAGTGAACGACGCTGCGAGTTTCACGACGTCGTCGAGGAGCTGTTTTTCGGAGCCGGTGGGGACAACAGGGGAAGGGTTCGCATGCCCAGATGGTTCGGTGCCTGCGGGCCATGCGCGCCACACCCCACCCAGCACCGTCTCCCACTCGCGTGCATCGGCGCCCGCGGTTTTCGACGACGTGAGCGCGTGTGCCGTGAGTGCGAGCTCTTGACGCGCCTTCTCGCCGTCGCTCGCCGGTGGGGGATCGAGTTGCTGATTGTCGAGCCGAGTGCCCATAACGACCATGACGAGAGCGAACAGTGCGAGCGCCACAACGAGCGCTCCAACGAAACGAATGCGTGATCCCATACGGGCAATTTTGCCACAAAGGGCGTCCATGCCCGCCGTGGCGGTAGGCTTGGGGCATGGCGAATGTTCAAAACCAGGAAATTTTTGATCTGCTTTCACCAGTTGTTGCGGATGCGGGACTTTATCTTGAAGCAGTGAAGGTTGTCCGAGCGGGCAAGCATACTTCTGTGCGCGTGATCGTGGATCTCGAGTCGGGGCCAGGGGGAGTGGGCACGGATGTGCTTGGCGATGTCACCCGCGCTATTTCGGTGGCGCTCGATGAGGCTGATCCGGTCAACGGCGCCTATACCCTCGAAGTGTCGACTCCGGGGGCGGAGCGCAAGCTCACCGAACCTCGTCATTTCTCCCGCGCGATCGGACATCTTTCGAACGTCAATCTCGAATCTGAGCACGTGCAGGGGCGGGTTTTGAGCGTCGGCGATGATAAAATGGTTCTTCGGATTGAATCGAAGGGCGCCCAGGAGCGTGAGATCCCACTCTCACAGGTCCGAAGCGCAAAAGTGGTGCTCGAGCTGAAGAAGCCTGAAGGAGAGTAATCGTGGACATTTCGCTCAACGAACTAAAGGTCGTGGAATCTGAACTCGGAGTGAGCTTGGATCTTCTCCTCGGCGCAATCGAGGATGCTCTCATTCACGCATACCTTCGCGTGCCTGGCGCTGTGCGAGGGGCGCGAGTCGAGCTCAATCGGACCACCGGTAAGGTCACGGTGTGGGCGCCCGAGCTCGATGAAAACGGTGAGAAGATCGGCGAGTTCGACGATACTCCGAACGATTTCGGCCGCATCGCGACAGCGACCGCGCGTTCCATCATCGCTCAGCGCCTTCGCGATGCTGAATCCAAGCGGATCCTCGGCGATTTCGCTGGCAAGGAAGGGCAAATCGTTTCCGGAGTAGTTGATGGTCCGGCGAACAATCATCCCGAGTCGCGTGATCTTTTCATCGAGCTTGGTGAAAACCGTGGAATCCTGCGCGGCGAGGAGCAGGTGGCGTCCGAGCACTACCGCCACGGTGATCTCATTCGCGCGCTGATTCTCGATATTTCGGTTGGCCAGCGGGGTGCGTCGATTCGCCTGTCGCGTTCGCATCCTGATTTTGTCCGCCGCCTGTTTGAAACCGAAGTCCCTGAAATCGCCGACGGCATTGTGGAGATCGTTGCTCTGGCCCGCGAGGCGGGTCATCGTTCAAAGATCGCTGTCTGGTCGAACGATCCGTCGGTTGGTGCTAAGGGTGCCTCGATCGGCCATAACGGTCAGCGTGTCCGTGCAGTCACGGCTGAACTGAGTGGCGAAAAAATCGACGTTGTCGATTACGACGACGATCCCGCGCTCTTCATCGCGGCCGCGCTCTCGCCGGCGAAGGTCATTCGAGTGGACATTCTGAATAAGGACATGCGCCAGGCTCGTGCGATTGTCCCTGATGACCAGGCATCGCTCGCGATCGGCAAGGAGGCACAAAACGTGCGCCTTGCCGCCAAGCTGACAGGATGGTCGATCGACATCCGCAAGGCAAGCGAGGATTCTGCCGCCTAGCCTGATGTGCTTGTGACGTGAGTGTGTTCACCCTGGGGTGAGCACACTCATTGTCTTTTCGGGGGCATCGTGCGGTAGACTAGGCCGCGTATGTGCTCTTCTCAGAACGCGCCTGTGCGCGAACCGCTCCGGACCTGCGTCGGTTGTCGGGAGAAGAGTACCCAGCGGGCGCTGTGTCGTCTCAAACTGGCTGCCGGAACGGTGGTCGTGGACGATAAGGGCTCGCTTCCTGGGCGAGGAGCGTGGATTCATCCCACCTCGTCCTGCTATGACAACGCCCAAAAGCGTCACGCGTTCGCCCGAGCGTTCAAAACCCAAAAGGCGAATGCTGAGGCTCTTGGGCACTGGTTAATCGAGCGAGGCCACATGGCCTCAACTTCACACGAAGGCGGGTAGGAAAGCTATGGAAACCCGATGAGTATCCAGCGATGAGCTACCAGGAATAGGCCCGCATGCGCGGGCCGCAACATAAGGAGAAATGTGGCAAAGGTCCGCGTACATGAACTCGCCAAAGAAATCGGCGTTACCAGCAAGAAGCTGCTTGAAACGCTGAAGGCAAACGGCGAATTCGTTAAGAGTGCGTCCTCGTCGATCGAGGCGCCCGTTGTGCGTATCGCACGCGAATACTATGAGAAGCACCCGGAGGAGCTCGATTCCGCTCCGGCTGCGAAGAAGGAAGAGGCGAAGGCTCCGGCAAAGGCTCCCAAGGCTACCGAAGCAAAGCCCGCCGAAAAGAAGTCTGAAGCCCCGGCGTCGGCGGACGTGAAGAAGTTCGCGCCCAAGCCGGGTGCGAAGAGCGCCCCGAAGCCGGGCGCGAACAAGCCGGTCCCGGCCCAACCCGTGGCAGAAGAGAAGCATGAGGCTCCTAAGCCGAAGCGCTCGGTGGCAACCCCAGGTGAAGCGCATCGCAGTGCTGAAGCGGCTCGCGACGCCGTCGCGCCGCGCCCGCAGCGTCGTGGCCCACGCCCGGGTAACTCGCCCTTCGCCTCGCACCAGGGCATGAACTCGGGCCGCAAGGGCCCACGTCCGGGCAACTCGCCATTCGGTTCCAACCAGGGCATGGGGACCCGCGGTAAGCCGGGCGCAGGTAAGCCTGCGGCTGGCGCAAATGCGGGAGGTAGCCATGGCCAGGGCGGCAACGGCCAGGGTGGTCAGCGCCGTGGCGGCGCTCCGAAGCCTGGCGCACGTCGTCCCTCGCCGGCCCTGATGCCAGATCAGATGCCTCAGCCGACCGCAGATTCGCGCGGTGGCCGCGGTGGTCGTGGCGGCCGTGGTGGTCACGGTGGCCCCGGCGGAAATCGTCCGGGCGGCGGTTTCACCCGCTCCGGTGGTAAGGCTCGCGGCGGCTCCACTGCCGGCGCGTTCGGTCGCGGCGGGAAGTCGCGCGGCCGAAAGAAGCAGAACAACAAGCGTGAGTATGAAGAGCAGAGCTCGCCGATGCTCCAGGGCGTCCAGGTGCCCCGTGGCGATGGTTCCACAGTGGTGCGCGTTCGACAGGGCGCTTCGCTGGCCGATTTCGCTGAGAAGATTCAGGCGGATCCGGCAGCACTGGTGACAGTCCTGTTCCGCATGGGCGAAATGGCAACCGCGAACCAGTCCCTCGATGAGGATACGTTCCAGTTGCTCGGTGCCGAGCTCGGTTACGACATCAAGATCATGTCGGTTGAGGACGAGGATCGCGAGATCCTCGAGGCCTTCGATATCGATCTACAGGCCGAAGAGGCCGAGCAGGATCCGGATCGCTTGAAGCCGCGTCCTCCGGTTGTGACGGTGATGGGCCACGTCGATCACGGTAAGACGAAGCTTCTGGATGCGATCCGCCACGCCGACGTCGTCGAAGGTGAGGCGGGCGGTATCACCCAGTCCATCGGTGCGTACCAGACGCACGTGGATGTTGAGGGCGAGCGCCGCACGATCACGTTCATCGATACCCCGGGCCACGAGGCGTTCACGCAGATGCGTGCCCGCGGTGCAGATGTCACCGATGTCGCGATCATCGTCGTGGCCGCGAACGACGGCGTGATGCCGCAAACGGTCGAGGCAATTAACCACGCCAAGGCGGCTGAAGTGCCGATCATCGTGGCAGTGAACAAGATCGATCTTCCGGAAGCCAACCCGGGTAAGGTGCGCGCACAGCTCACTGAGTACGAGCTGGTGGCCGAGGAGTACGGCGGCGATATTCCGTTCGTCGATATTTCGGCGAAGAAGAAGATCGGTATCGAGGAGCTGCTCGCGCAGGTCATTACCACGTCCGATATTTTGGTGACTCCGCAGGCCGATCCGGAAGGTCCGGCGCGCGGCGTGGCGATTGAGGCCAAGCTCGATCAGGGCCGCGGTTCGGTGATTACTGCGCTCGTCCAAAACGGTACGCTTCGCATTGGTGATTCCGTTGTGGTGGGCACTGCGTACGGCCGTGTCCGTGCAATGGCCGACGAGTGGGGCCACCGCATCGAGGAAGCCGGTCCGTCGCGTCCGGTGCAGATGCTGGGCTTGACGTCGGTGCCAGGCGCTGGCGATCAGCTGATCGTGGCTGAAGATGATCGCACGGCTCGCCAGATTGCCGAGCGACGCGAGGCGGCCAAGCGTGCGGCAACCCTGGCGAAGCGCCGCAAGCGCATCTCGCTCGAGGATCTCACTGCCGCAATCGAAGAGGGCAAGATCGAGCACCTCAACCTCATCATCAAGGGCGATTCGTCCGGTTCAGTCGAAGCGCTCGAATCCTCGCTCTACGAGATCGAGGTTGGCGACGGCGAGGTTCAGCTCAACGTAATCCACCGTGGCGTTGGCGCGATTACGCAGTCCGACGTCGATCTGGCGACCGTTGATAACGCTGTGATCATCGGTTTCAACGTGCGCCCTGCTGAGCGCGTGCAGGAGCTCGCTGATTCTGAGGGCGTGGAGATGAAGTTCTACAACGTCATCTACGACGCGATCGACGAAGTCGAGTCCGCCATGAAGGGCAAGCTCAAGCCGATCTACGAAGAGCACCAGCTGGGCACCGCGGAAATCCGCCAGGTGTTCCGTTCGGGCAAGTTCGGCAACATCGCTGGTTCGATCATCCGCAAGGGCTCGATCAAGCGTGGCACGAAGGCTCGCCTGGTTCGCGACGGAGCTGTGATCGCAGCAGATCTGGAGATCCAGTCGCTGCGCCGCGAGAAGGACGATGTGACCGAGGTCCGCGAGGGCTACGAGTGTGGTATCACTCTGGGCTACAAGGACATTAAGGAAGGCGACATCATCGAAACGTGGGAGATGCGCGAGATTCCGCGCGACTGATCGATGGACGATGAACGTGGGCGGCTGCGGCCGCCCACGTTTTCCCTAAGGAGGAATTCATGACCAATCCACGTGCAGCAAAGGTAGCAGAGCGCATCCGCGAAGTGGTCGCGCGTCTGCTCGATTCCGGCGTGAAGGATCCGCGCCTCGGTATGGTCACAGTGACCGACGTCCGCGTGACGGGCGATCTCCAGCACGCTACGGTCTTCTACACGGTGTTCGGTGGCGAGGAGCAGGCCCGGCAGAGCGCGAAGGCTCTCGAATCTGCCAAGGGCATGTTGCGCTCGAACGTGGGCAAGCAGCTGGGGTTGCGCCTCACGCCAAGCCTCGAGTTCGTTCTCGACGCTCTTCCCGAAACGGCTCGTTCGCTCGAAGACGTGCTTACTGCGGCGCGTTTCCGCGACGAGAAGATCCGCCAGGCGGCTGAAGGCGCAACCTACGCGGGCGACGCCGATCCGTACAAGAAGCCGCGTGAGGTGGAGGCTGCAGAATCGGCAGAATCAGCTGAGGAACTGGCCTGATGGCAGGTGAGCGCCGGCAGATGCCGTGGGGTGATCTCCCGCGGGCGGTGAACACGGCACCCGATGGCATCGTCCTCGTCGATAAGCCACAGGGCGTCACGTCTCACGACGTCGTCGGCGCCGTTCGCCGCCTTGCTGGTACTCGGAAAGTGGGGCACGCGGGCACGCTCGATCCGATGGCCACCGGATTGTTGGTGATCGGCATCGGGCGCGCCACGAAGCTCCTCACGTACATCACGGGGCACGATAAAACGTACGAGACGCGCATCGCGTTCGGCGTGACCACCTCGAGCGAGGATGCCGACGGCGACGTGCTCGAGGTGCGCAGCGCTGATGGCCTGACGCCGCAGGCTGTGGACGCCGCGATGGCGACGCTCACGGGAGATATCATGCAGCGTCCGTCGTCGGTGTCCGCGATTAAGATCGATGGCAAGCGTGCCCACGAGCTGATGCGCGAGGGTGTGGACGTGCAGATCCCGGCGCGGGAGGTGCACGTCGCCGAGTTCCGACGCACCTCGGAGCTCGGAAAAGCATGGTTCTCGGACGGTAGCGGCGAGTACGACGTCGTGCTGATGGACGCAACCGCGTCGGTCAGCACGGGCACGTATATCCGTGCGCTCGGCCGCGATCTGGGCGAGGCGCTCGGCGTTGGCGCGCATCTGCGGATGCTTCGGCGAACGCGAGTGGGCGCCTGGAACGTGTCCGACGCGGTAACGATCGAACAGCTTGCCGGCGCAGTCCATTCGGGGGAGGCGATCCCGGTGCGCGGAATCGACGCCGTGTGCCGCGATGTGTTCCCCGTGATCGAGGTGAGCGACGCAGAAGCTCAGCTCCTCGGACGCGGGCAGTTTATTGACAAACGCCCGTCCGATTCGTGGCCAGCCGCAGCATTCTGCGATGGGAAAGCAATCGCGCTGGTTTCGCCTCGTGCGGGCAAACTCAAACCCGATCTTCAGATCATGGTGCCTTCGGCGTAAGGATTTCCTGGAAGCAGATTGTGCAGTACTGAAGACGTGCGGGAGGGGCGGTGTGGACCGCCCCTCCCGCACGTTTGCTAGCGCAAGAATCTCGATATGTGCACGATTGTGCGCTATTTGCGCAAGTGCTTTCAGCTGTTGCGGATACTTTGCGGAATGGCAGTTTCGCGCGAACACAGCGGCGAGAGGGGCGTAGCATCAAATTCTCCGGGGATCTCCCGGGCATCACTGTGATTTCGATGAGGAGATGAAGTGATTCCAGAGTATTGTGTGCCGGATCTTGCGAGAACCGGCTCCGCCGCGGCTGTCGCCGCGTTGATTGCATTGTTACTGGTTGCGGTTGGCATTGTGGCCGTGGTCCGCCGACGCCGGGGCGCGATCGCCGCCGTCATGGTGCTGGCTTTTGTAGGGGTCGGGCTGGTGGCCAACGTCCCTGGCGCATCGGCGTCGGCGGGGGAGAAGGCGTGCCCGGCGGGCTACCACTACGACGCGTCGAAGGATACCCATCAGGGGAAGAAAGCCGATCAGAGCACGCCTCCTAAGCCGTCGGCAACGACACAACCAGCGGATCCAACCAAACCCGCGCCAGCGCCGTCGTCGCCCCGATCGGACGCGGACGAGAGCTGGATGGCTCCGGCCACAACCTTCACGCTGAAAATGGACGGCTCGACAGGGCTCACCGCGTCTGGCGAAAAGCTGGTGAACTGGGATATTGCGAAGAAGACGATCCGCGCCTACATGAATGCACCCAAGGGGATCGCAGACAAGAACGATTCGCCCTACATTCGCGACGTCACTGCGATCACGGAGCGCGCCTCGGCACAGATCGCGGCGGAGTGCCGCGCGCAGGTCGCGGCAGGGAAGAAGCCAGCAGCTGTGTTCGACGCTGATGACACCACGCTGTGGACATATGACATGGAAGATTCGTTCATGAACTTCAACTTCAGCGTCGATAAGCAGAACGCCTGGTTCGCGAAGCACGATCTCCCAGCCACCCCGGGAATGGTGAAGCTTGTCAAGGAAGTGAAGGCTGCGGGCTGCGAGATCATCGGCCTCACCGGACGCAAGGATTCCCAGAAGGACGCCACCCTGGCGAATCTGTTGAATGTTGGTTACGTGGATGCAGATGGCTCGCCGATCTTCACCTCGGATAAGTACTTCACCAAGTTCGATAACGGGGCCAAGATGCCCGAGTACCTCGTGAAGCAGGGCTTCTGCGACGTGGCCAAGGGCAAGTGCTCCACGGCAGCCTTCAAGGCAGGAACGCGCCGCCACATCCAAGACGACCTCGGCTATGTGATCGCAGGTAACTTCGGCGATCAGTGGTCGGATCTCCAGGGAGGCGCGGCACTCCACTGGGTGAAGCTTCCGAACGCCACATACTATCTGCCGAGCCCGAACCTGAACAAGGAATGGGAAGCAAAGGATGCTGCCGCCGGAATGGCGCCGAGCGAAGGAACTTACACGCTCCTTCCTGATGGCTCGAGCGGTGCGAAGGCTGGCGTGAAAGATACAGATTTCCGAACATGGACGTTGTGAAGGCCACGATTCGCGCTTACTACAATGCTCACAAGAACGACGCCGGTGCGTACGTTGCGGACAAGGAAAAGTCTCCATATTTGACGGAGATGGCGAAGGTGACGCAGGACGCGAGCGCGAAGGTCGCGCAAGCGTGCCGTGCAGCTGTCGCGGAAGGGAAGAAGCCTGCCATCACGCTCGATGCGGACGACACGACGGTATGGACATACGACATGGAGGAGGCGATGGAGTTCAGCTTCACGCCGCAGTTCCAGCAGGCATACCTGGAGAAGAACGATATGCCGGCAACCCCTGGCATGGTGAAACTCGTCAAGGTTGCCAAGGATGCGGGGTGTGAGATTATCGGACTGACCGGGCGTTCGACGTCGCAGAAGGCGTGGACGCTGCGTAACCTCCGTGCCGTTGGCTACACCGAGTTCACCGATGGCTTGTACTTCACGAAGCCGTCGTCGGATCCGGCGAAAATGCCGTCGTACATTAAGTGTGCCGGTGCGAAGTGCACCACGGTGGAGTTCAAGGCTGGCACGCGCGCCCATATTGAGAAGGATCTTGGCTACACGATCGTTGGGAACTTCGGCGATCAGTATTCGGATCTGATCGGTGGGCACTCGGATACTGCTTACAAGCTTCCAAACCCCACGTACTACCTGCCGTAAGCACGGCGATTGGCGAGTTGAGGGTGGCCGGTGTGTCCGTGCCACCCTCAACTCGTTTCCGTGAGATATGTCGTCTGGCATGGTGATTTGTAAAACATTAAACTGATGCGCATGAGTGAAAATATGATTGAGACCCAGCCGGCGACCTCGGGTTGCGGCTGCGGAGGTAAGGGCCACGGCCACGGGCACGCACACGGCGCGGGCCACGGGCATGGCCACGGTGGCTGTGGTTGCGGCGGTAAGGGCCGTCACCATGGTGTGCGCACCGAGAATACTCCGGCCGAAGCCCCTGAGGATATTTCGGGCGGCCGCATGCAGCTTGGCCTTCGTTCCAAGTGAAGCGATGGTGTGATGCCGCCGAGGTTCCCGCCGATCTCGAGTCGGTGGTAACGATCGGCGTGTACGACGGTGTTCATCGTGGCCACCAGGCGATTTTGAACGAAACGATTCGCCAGGCCCGTGAGCGCGGAGTGCCTGCGGTCGTGCTGACGTTCGACCCGCATCCGGTAGCAGTTCATCTGCCGGATCGACCGGTAGCGATGATTACATCGCTCGAGGACCGCTTGGATCGTCTTGAGGCAGCCGGCATTGACGGCGTTCTGGTGCAGCACTATACGCTCGAGTACGCGGCTGCGAGCCCCGAGGGGTTCGTGCGTGATCAGCTCCTGGGTGTCCTTGGAGCGCAGGCTGTGGTTGTGGGCCACGACGTGCGCTTCGGCGCGGGAAACTGCGCCGACGGCGATGTCCTGGTTGCGCTCGGCGAGCAGTTCGGTTTTGACGTGACTTTGGTTGACGATCTCGTTGCGGACAACGGCCGGAGGTTTTCGTCGTCGTGGATCCGTGAGCTTCTGGCAGCCGGCGACGTCGCAGGTGCTGCGAAGGTGCTCGGGCGTCCACACCGCATCGTTGGCGAAGTGAGCCACGGGTTCCAGCGTGGGCGCGAGCTCGGCTTCCCGACGGCGAATTTGCACGGTGATGGGCTGGGGGAGATCCCGGCGGATGGCGTGTATGCGGGCTGGCTGATTCAGCGCGGCCCGGAAAATACGCGCGTCTATCTGCCTGCGGCGATTTCGGTGGGAACGAATCCTCAGTTCAATGGGGAGATCCGCACGGTTGAAGCTCACGTGCTTGGCCGTTCTGACTTGAACCTCTATGGCGAGCGCGTGGCGGTGGAGTTCATCGAATACGTACGCCCGATGATGACCTTCGATTCACTCGAGGGATTGCTGGAACGAATGGACGAGGATTTGCGGGTGAGCGCAGATGTGCTCGGCGTGCCGGTGTCGACGCGTGTGGATCCCGCGAAGGTGACTGCCCAGTAACGAGCCGCAATCTCGGGACACCGCGAGGTGCAGCGTCGGGTGTGGCCTTGGCGCATCTGACAGGGAATGCGGGTCTGCGCAGTTTTTGGCCAAAAATACGGTGACGCGGCGAGGAAATCCTCGCCGCGTCACCGTATTAGTTTATTCAGGCAACGATTGCGTGCTCGTCGTAGTGATCGCCGTCTGCGTGGTGCAGGTGGCCATCGTGCACGTAATCGGTGTGATCGCCGTGCTTGACGGCGTCGTGGCCGCAGCCTTCGCCATGGGTGTGCTCTTCCATGGTGTGCTCTGCGATGTGCTCGTCGTAGTGATCGCCGTCCACGTGGTGGAGGTGGCCGTCGTGGATGTAATCCACGTGGTCGCCGTGGTTGATCATATCGTGGCCGCAGCCTTCGCCGTGGGTATGCTCAGCGAGGGTGTGCTCGGCGTGCTCGTGTACCGACATGGGATTCTCCTTAATTGTTGGTGGGCTGTGTGCCCGAAGTGTGAGTGTGTGGTTCGGCAGTGTGGAGGAGGGCATCTTCCACGATGTGAGCCACGTGGTGATCCGCGAGTTCGTATCGCACGCTCATTCCTTCTCGGATCGAGGTGACGATTCCGGCTTCGCGGAGCACTTTGAGGTGCTGTGATGCGAGAGGTTGGGCCATGTTGGCTGCTTGCGCGAGTTCCGACACGGTCATTGCCTTTTTTGTCATCAGCGAGACGAGCGCGAGGCGCTTGGGGGAGCCGAGTGCCTTGAAGAGCGCGGCTGTCTCAGCAAGTGCATCGCACTGCTCGCGTTCTTCATTCTCGTTCGTCTTGCTCATGGCTCCAGTCTGCCAGCCTTATTAGGATATTGCAAGATGCTAATAAGGTGGGTATTGTTCTCACTAGAGTTCTCATTAACGTTCTCGGTAAGTGTTGAATATGTCGGGACAGTGCACCTGAGATTCCCGACGTCGGGGCGTGGGTGACGTCACCTGTGTAAGTTGCGCACCGCGTCGTGAGTGGTGGAACGGCTGTGGTAGGCTAGGAAGGCCGTCTGCCGGCCACGGAGCGTCATGCTCGGGTGAACATGCCCCGGGCTCCGTGCAACGATATAAGGAGAAACGTATGGCTCTCGAAAAAGAGCGCAAGGATGCCATCATCAAGGAATACGCAACCCACGAGGGCGATACCGGCTCCCCGGAGGTCCAGGTTGCGATCCTGACTGAGCGCATCAAGGGCCTCACCGAGCACTTCAAGTCGCACAAGCACGATCACCATTCGCGCCGCGGCCTCATGCTGCTCATCGGTAAGCGTAAGCGCCTTCTCCGCTACCTCGCGGAAGAGGACATCGAGCGTTACCGTTCGCTGATCTCGCGCCTCGGCATTCGCCGCTGAGGTAAGAAAGACGGCCCGAAGTAAAATTCGGGCCGTCTTTCCACGCACCGCACAAAACGGTGTGTATCTCGAGGAAACTCGATCCGCTCCTGCCGGAGCCAGGGCGATAAGCCCACATGAAGAAAAATCCCCTCGGTTGTCGGTTGTGGTGTGCGCACGGAAGCGAGCATGACAAACGATGGCCGAAGGATTGAAAGAAAAGAAGGAGGTCCCATGGAGGGTCCTGAAATCAAGTTTGCCGAAGCCGTGATCGATAACGGCTCGTTCGGCACCCGCACCATCCGCTTCGAGACCGGTCTGCTTGCCCAGCAGGCAGCCGGCGCAGTGATGGCCTACCTGGATGGCGAGACTGTTGTTCTCTCCACCACCGCTGTGTCCAGCCAGCCGAAGGAGCACTTCGACTTCTTCCCGCTCACCGTTGACGTGGAAGAGCGCTCCTACGCAGCTGGCCGTATCCCGGGCTCGTTCTTCCGCCGTGAAGGCCGCCCGAGCACCGATGCGATCCTCGCTGCTCGCCTGATCGATCGCCCGCTTCGCCCGGGCTTCGTCAAGGGCCTGCGCAACGAGGTCCAGGTAATTGAAACCGTTCTTTCGGTTCACCCGGACGATGCTTACGACGTGCTGGCGATCAACGCCGCGTCCGCTTCCACCCAGCTCTCCGGCCTGCCGTTCTCCGGCCCGGTCGGTGGTACCCGCCTGGCCCTCATCGACGGCCAGTGGGTGGCGTTCCCGCGCTTCAGCGATCTGCCGCGCGCCACCTTCATCATGGTGGTGGCCGGCCGCGTGGTTGGCGATGATGTGGCCATCATGATGGTGGAGGCCGAGGGCGGCGAGAACGCTCTCGAGAACATCGCCGCTGGCGGTACCAAGCCCACCGAGGAAGTCGTTGCTGGCGGCCTCGAGGCTGCAAAGAAGTTCATCCGCGTCCTGTGCGAGGCCCAGTCTGAGCTTGTTGCCCAGGCCGGCAAGGAGACCCGTGAGTTCCCGCTCTTCCCGGATTACACGCCGGAAGAGTTCGAGGCCACGGGCGAGAAGCTCAAGGGTCACTTCGAGAGCCTGTGGGGTATCAAGGATAAGCACGAGCGCGACGACCGCCTGGGTGAAGTCACCAACGAGATCGTCGAGGCGCTTTCCGAGGAGTTCCCGGAGCGTGAGCAGGCGCTCAAGCTCGCCGTGAACTCTCACTGGAAGCAGGAGATGCGCGCTCGCGTGCTCACCACTGGTGAGCGTATGGATGGCCGTAGCCCGGTTGAGATCCGTACCATCACTGCCCAGGCTGGCGTGCTTCCGCGCGTCCACGGCTCGGCACTGTTCCAGCGTGGCGAGACCCAGATCATGGGAGTGACCACCCTGAACATGCTCAAGATGGAGCAGCAGATCGACAACCTCACTCCTGTGACCCACAAGCGTTACATGCACCACTACAACTTCCCGCCGTATTCGACGGGTGAGACCGGCCGCGTTGGCTCCCCGAAGCGCCGCGAGATCGGCCACGGCATGCTCGCCGAGCGCGCCCTGGTTCCGGTTCTTCCGTCGCGTGAGGATTTCCCGTACGCGATCCGCCAGGTGTCTGAAGCTCTCGGCTCGAACGGTTCAACGTCAATGGGTTCCGTGTGTGCGTCCACCATTTCGTTGCTCAACGCTGGCGTGCCGCTCAAGGCTCCGGTTGCGGGTATTGCAATGGGCCTGATCTCGGGCGAGATCGAGGGCGAGCAGCGCTACGTTGCTCTGACCGACATCCTCGGCGCAGAAGATGCCCTGGGCGATATGGACTTCAAGGTCGCAGGCCCGCGCGACTTCGTGACGGCTCTCCAGCTTGATACCAAGCTCGATGGCATCCCGGCTGAGGTTCTCGCGGCTGCGCTTTCGCAGGCTCGCGACGCCCGCCTCGCCATCCTCGATCTGATCGAGCAGGCAGTGCCGGAGGTCGAGGAGATGGCTGAGACCGCTCCGCGCATCATCACCGTGAAGATCCCGGTGGACAAGATCGGCGAAGTCATCGGCCCGAAGGGCAAGATGATCAACCAGATCCAGGACGATACTGGCGCGGAGATCACCATCGAAGAAGACGGCACCGTGTTCATCGGCGCCACCAACGGCTCCTCGGCAGAGGCTGCGCGCGCAACGATCAACCAGATCGCTAACCCGCAGATGCCGGAGGTTGGCGAGCGCTTCGTCGGTACCGTGGTCAAGACCACGACGTTCGGCGCGTTCGTCTCGCTCTCGCCGGGCAAGGACGGCCTGCTCCACATCTCGCAGATTCGTCGCCTCGTGGGCGGCAAGCGCGTGGAAAACGTGGAAGACGTACTCAACGTTGGCGACAAGGTCGAGGTCGAGCTGGCCGAGATCGACGCTCGTGGCAAGCTTTCCCTCCACGCTGTTCTCACCGAGGAGCAGCTCGAGGCAGAGAAGGCCGCCGAATCAGAGCGAAAGTCTGGTAGCGAGGAGAAGGGCGAGAAGCGTGAGCGCCGCCCCCGCCGTCGCACCCGCACTCGCTCGAACGATGAGGACTGAGCGATAGCTTAAATGTTGAGGGCCTGGGTTTTCCCAGGCCCTCAACGCGCATTCTTAGGGGAGAGATGTTTTCACGAATTCCGTTTACTGCTGATCAGGGCGACATCCGTTTCGAAGAGAACGGCGTGATCGGCCGCCGTTCGATCTTGCCCGGTGGCATCCGTGTGCTCACGGAAAAGGTACCGGGCCAGCGTTCGGTCTCGCTCGCGTTGTGGATCGGCGCGGGCAGCCGTGACGAAGCACCCGGCCACGAGGGCTCAACCCATTTCCTCGAGCACTTACTGTTCAAGGGCACGCACAACCGGACGGCGAAGGAGATCTCGGAGCTGGGTGATTTCCTCGGCGGAGCGATGAATGCTGCCACCGCGCGCGCCTACACGAACTATTACGGACGCGTGTTTGCCGACGACATGCCGCAGCTTCTCGAACTGTTGATCGATATGGTCACTGCTTCGCGCCTCGATGAGGCGGATATGGAACTCGAGCGTGGAGTGATTCTTGAAGAACTCGCAGCCTCGGAAGACGACGTCTCGGAAGTTGCCGAGCAGGGGATTCTGCCGCTCGTGTGGGGGAGCCACCCGCTGGCGCGCCCGGTAGGCGGCTCACGCGACGAGGTGCGCTCGCTCGCTCCTGAGGCGATGCGTTCGCACTATCGCGAGAACTACCGCTCCAGTGAGCTGGTGGTCACCGCCGCCGGCGACGTCGACCACGACGAGTTGTGTGCGATGGTTCTGGCGTTGCTGCGCCACTCGGGCTGGGATCTGACAGAGGGAGCTGAGCCTGCGCCCCGACGTCGGACGGGTGACATCGCGTACACGGCAGGCTCGGAGAAGTTCATCGAGCACCCCGGCCGTCAGACCGCCGTCGTCGTCGGAATGCCAGGCCTCGCGCTATCGGATGCCGACGAGCAAGCCGCGATCGTCCTCGATACGGTGCTCGGTGGTGGGCAGTCGTCGCGTATGTTCCAGGAAGTGCGCGAAAAGCGGGGGCTCGCGTACTCCACGTACTCGTGGATGATGTCCAATCCTGAGGGCGGGCTGTTCGCGCTCGAAGCGCAGTGCCAACCGGAAGTTGCTCGCGAGGTCGCCACCGTGATGGGGGAGTGCCTCGACGAGATCGCTGCCAACGGGATCACCGAACAGGAGTTGCTCACGGCATTTAATCAGCGCCGTGCCCAGCTCGTGTTCTCATCTGAGACGAACGGTTTCCGCCGCTCGCGCCTCGGCTTCGCAGAACTCATTCGCGGCGAAATCTGGTCGATCGAGGAGAATCTTCGAGCCGCCCGAGGCGTGACCCGCGAGGACGTGCAACGCCTCGCGCAGCGCCTGGCGTCTGGCCCGCGTTCCCTCGTGATCGCGGGAGAAAAATAGCTCTGGAGGATTCATGCCAACGGCGGGTTTTCGCGAAAACGCGAAAACCCGCCGTTTCGTCGCTTACAGGGAAACGTTTACCGCATCAGGAACGTCTGCCTTCAACGTCGGGGCTCAGTGCTCGTGGGAAGCGTGCGGATCCTCTCCGAGCGTGACCCACCACAGGTGCTCCGCGATATTCGCGCCCGCGATCTGCGCAACACGGCGGAACGGGCGTGGAGCGAAACCGGTGCGTGAAAGGATTGAGGTGACGGCGTCGTTCCCCGCGATCGCCCAAATGTGGAGCTCGGTGGCGCCTTCGCCTCGTGCGATATCGGTGAGCGCGGCCATCAAGCGCGCGTCATGCTCGTGGCTCGCGAAGCGCGGATCCACCTCGAAGTTCGTGATCTCGAACGCAACCCGCGCCGCACCCGTCTCCGGATCCAAGCCGCCGTCGGGATCGCCGTCGAGAATAATCGGCTCCGCGGGAGCCATCGCGGCGAAACCCTCCACCTGCTGGTTCTCGATCGCAACGACCACAAAGTGCTCAAGCGACGGCAGGTTCTCCAGCGTCTGACTCCACGATTGTGCCAGCACATCAGCGGTAAACGGGAAAGCCTCGTCGGGGATGTGCTGGTCGGTTCCGGCGCGTACCGCGGCCGGCAAGGTGACGGCTTGGATCGCGCCGATCGCGCCGGCGTCGGACGGGAGGGCTGGACGTACTGACTGCTTCATCTCTAACACTTGGCTATTCTCTCACGCCTTCGCCAGTGAGTCGTGGCCAATTCGTGAGAGAATGGAGGCGTGACTAAAGAAAAACTGCCGGCACCGCTTGCGCCGGATACTGTAAGAATTGTTCCCCTCGGCGGCATTGGGGAAATTGGCCGCAACATGACCGTTTTCGAATGCAACGGGCGCCTGCTCGTGGTCGATTGTGGCGTGCTCTTCCCGGAAGAGAACCAGCCAGGCATCGATCTGATTCTGCCCGATTTCACCTATATCAAGGATCGCCTGGATGATATTGATGCGATCGTGCTTACCCACGGGCATGAGGATCACATCGGTGGTGTTCCCTACCTGTTGCGTATGCGCAAGGACATCCCGCTCGTTGGCTCCGAGCTCACTATCGCATTGGTGGAGTCGAAGCTCGCCGAGCATCGGATCCAGCCGTACACGCTGGTGGTGAAAGAAGGCGACGTCGAGCAGCTTGGCGCGTTCGAGTGTGAGTTCATCGCGGTGAACCATTCGATCCCTGATGCGCTTGCCGTGCTGATGAAGTCGAAGGGTGGGACGATCCTCCATACCGGCGATTTCAAGATGGATCAGCTTCCGTTGGACGGGCGGGTGACGGATCTTCGTGCGTTCGCCCGAGCCGGCGACGACGGTGTGGACCTGTTCATGGTGGATTCCACGAACGCTGAGATTCCGGGGTTCATTCGCTCGGAGGCCGAGATCGGCCCAGTGATCGAGTCGGTGTTTGCGCAGGCCACCGGCAAGGTTGTGGTGGCGTCGTTCGCTTCGCACGTGCATCGCGTGCAGCAGGTCTTAAACGCAGCGCATAAGTATGGTCGCAAGGTCTGCTTCGTTGGCCGGTCCATGGTGAAGAATATGGGGATCGCGGCGGATCTCGGCTACCTTGACGTTCCGGAAAACACGCTGATCGATTTGAAGAAATCGGATTCGGTTCCGCCCCAGGAGATCTGCTACATGTCCACAGGTTCGCAAGGCGAACCGATGGCTGTGCTTTCGCGTATCGCTTCCGGCACCCACAAGTCGATCACGGTGGGCCCTGGCGATACGGTGATTCTCGCATCCTCGCTGATCCCGGGTAATGAGAACTCGGTGTTCGGCCTGATTAACCGTCTCACGAAGCTCGGGACGAACGTGGTGCACAAGGGTAATGCGCGCGTGCACGTTTCCGGCCACTGTGCGGAGGGTGAGCTCCTGTATGCCTACAACATTGTCGAGCCGGTGAACGTGATGCCGATTCACGGCGAGCCTCGCCATCTGGTTGCTAACGGCAAGCTCGCCGTGAAGACGGGCGTCCCGCCGGAGAACGTGATCCTGGCTGAAGATGGCACCGTGGTGGATCTTCACGACGGCATGGCAAAGATCGTGGGCAAGGTCGATGTTGGCCTGGTGTTCGTGGACGGTTCATCGGTTGGCGAGATCTCGGAGGCGGATCTCACGGATCGTCTCACGCTTGGTGCGGAGGGCTTTATCTCGATCTTCGCGGTGGTCGATGGCCAGGAGCGCACAATCCTTACCGGCCCGCATATTCAGGCGCGTGGCATGGCAGAGGACGATTCGGTATTCGAGGATATTCAAGCGGACGTTACCGACGCACTCCAGAAAGCGGTACTCAACGAGTCGAATACTCCGTATCAGATGCAACAGGCGATGCGCCGTGTGATCGGCCGTTGGGCGGCGCGCAAGTTGCGCCGCTCGCCGATGATTCTTCCAACGGTCATCGAGGTCTGACGGCGCGTTCACTTGCGTGAGCGTTTCCGCGCAGAAATGGTTGTGGGGGCGAGGTTTCCACCTCGCCCCCACAACCATGGTGAGGTGCGCTAGGCCGCGGGCAGAGCCCACGCCTTTGACGTGTTGTACGAGAGCGTGGCCCACTCACCTTCGTGGCTGATGGCGCCGACGTCGGGGTCGGATTCGATCACGACGACGGTGCCCGCCTCAGATTCGACCTGGTATTCGACGTGGTCGCCATAGAACACGGTGGCGAGCACGCGCACGGTGGTCCCGGAGATTGCCTCCTCGGAGCCGGGCGCAAGCGGCGAGAGCCGAAGCGACTCGGGACGCAGGAGCACCACGACCTCATCGGCGTCCGCAACGGAATCGTGAGCCGGTACCGTGACCTGCTGGTGCAAAACGTTCGCCGTCACTACTCCCTCGCCCTTGCTCAGGACGTCCGCTGGCAGGAAATTGGCGCGTCCGATGAAATCGGCGACGAACACGGAGGCGGGGTGGCGGTAGATTTCCTCAGGCGTGGCGATCTGCTCGATCATGCCATTGTTCATCACGAGGACACGATCGGAGAGCGTCATCGCCTCGGACTGATCGTGGGTCACGTACAGCGAGGTGATCCCAAGCCTGCGTTGCATTTGGCGAAGTTCGAGGCGCATGCGCTCGCGGAGCTTTGCATCGAGGTTAGACAGCGGCTCGTCGAAGAGGAGTACCTTTGGTTGCATTACAATCGCGCGCGCGAGCGCGACGCGCTGTTGCTGGCCGCCCGAGAGCTGCGAGGGGGCGCGGTCCTGCAGGTTCGTGAGGCTCATCGAGGCGAGGGCGGCGTCGACGGCGGTGGCCATCTCGGCTTTCTTCATCTTCTTGATCTTGAGACCGTATTCGATGTTCTGCCGCACTGTGAGGTGCGGGAACAGGGCGTAGGACTGGAACACCATGGTCATCGGGCGATTCTCCGGGGGCACGCTGACGATGTTTTTGCCATCCAGCGTGATTTCGCCCGACGTCGGGGTTTCGAAACCGGCGACCATGCGAAGCGTTGTGGTTTTTCCGCACCCGGAGGGGCCGAGGAGCGTGAGGAACTCTCCGGGCTGGATATCGATATTGACGTTATCAACGGCGCGGAAGATGCCGCGATCTGTGGGGAACTCTTTGACAATGTTGCTCAGGACCACGTGTCCGTTGGTCTCGGTGTGGGTATCTTTCATTTTTCTGCCTTTACGTTGTGGGGTGCCGCTACTTTGCGAGCTTCTTTTTGAGCTTTGTCCAGCCGTTGCCGAGTATTAGCTCGATCAGGCCGATCACAGTAATGACGATGAGGAGCAGGACCATCGAGAACGCGAAGGCATTGCCGAAGCGTCCGGCGTCGACTTCTGCCAGGATCATCTTCGTCATGATCTGCACGTCTGGCGTGGCGAGGAAGATCACGGGGGAGAGGGTGGTCATTGCTCGCGCGAACGCGTAGATTAACCCGGCAGCGAGCGCTGGCCGGATGAGCGGCAACGTGACTTTGACGAACGTTTTGAACGAGTTCGCTCCCAAGGAAGCGGAAGCTTCTTCGATCGACGGCGAGATCTGCTGGAGGGTCGCGATGGCGGTGCGCTGGCCGGAGGGGATCGAACGGATCACGTAGACCATGATGATCGCGATGGCGCCGCCGAAGATCGCCGCTCCGCCGCCGAGGGTTGGGAGCCACATGCGGCCGCCGAAGATCACGGGATTGTTAAACGTGATGGCGTAGCCGATGCCGACAACCGTTCCGGGAACCGCCAGACCGAGCATGCCAATGAAATCCAGGATCCCCTTGCCTCGCTTGAGCTTACGAACCACGAGCCACGCAATGAGCATCGAGAGGAAAGCTGCGATCGGGGTGGCGATCAACGCCATGAGTGTGGTGTCGATGATTGCTTCGTTGCCGATGCCGGAGAAGACGTAGCGGTAATTGTTGAGCGTCCACGTGTTGTCCACTCCGAGGATATTCACGAAGGAGCCGATCACGACGGTTGCGTAGAGCGTGATGATCACGGCCATCACTAGTCCGACGAGGGTGAGGATCGGGATCCTCCACGAGTTTGCGGTGATGAGCTTCGTCTTTCCTGCGGGCTTGCCCGTAACTGTGACGGTGTTCTTCCGGCCCACCCAGTATTGTTGCACGATGAACACCAGGATGGACGGGACGAGCAGGATCAACGAGTAGGCTGCGCCTGCGGGGATGTCGTACTCGCCCGTGAATGCGATGTAGGCGCGCGAGGAGAGCACTGTGTAGTTTCCGCCGATCACGAGGGGGTTAGCGAGATCCGCGATGGCCTCGACGAACAACAACAGGAACGATGCGGCGAAACCGGGAAGCATGAGAGGCAGCGTGATCCGGGTGAAGATGTTCCACTTGCTGGCTCCCAGATCGGCTGCAGCTTCTTCGAGCGAGGGATCGAGAGTGGAAAGCAGTCCGCGGAAGTTCATGTAGGACACAGGGAAGAACGACAGCACGAGCACGAGTGTCATTCCCTTCAGTCCGTAGATGTTGAAATCCGTGAGGCCCAGCAGGCCGTTGGTGATGATGCCGTTTCTCCCCAGCAATGTGATCACGGCCGTGGCAACAGCGAACGGGGGAGCGACGATCGGGATCAACGCGAGAATGTTGAGTAAGCGTTTGCCCCGGAATTCCAGGCGGACTTGTGCGAACGCGAGAAGGAAACCCACGAGTGTTCCCGCCAACCCGACGACGACGCCGAGGACGAGTGTGTTCATGATGATTTGCCGCGGGTATGAATCGGAGACCATCGAGGTCAGGACACCCCATCCGCGTTCGCCGAGCGCTTCCGTGAAGACTCGGATCAGCGGGAACACCGTGAGTGCAAGGAGAAGCACGATCACGATCGCGGTCAGAATGAGGGTCGGAACGTCCCTGCTTCCTTTGGAATTTTTCTTCGCGCGCCGGCGGAGAGCTTTGAGATCAGGTGAGGGCGGCATTGGCGCGCCACCTGGCACACCGCCGGTTATCGTTGTCATTGTTCTTCTCCTTGGTTTGTGGGGTTACTTCGACGGCGGTGCGACAACCTCGTTGTCGAATCGCTTGGTGAGTTCGGCGCGCTTCGCGCCGGCCTCGTCGAAGTTCCAGTCAAGGAGCTTGACATTGTCGAGCTTGAGGATGCGAGGATCGTCCTTGGCTTCGGGGTTGGTGTGGGCTTGGTAGGAGCCGGCTTCGGGGCCGAGGTTTTGAGCCTCGGCGGAGATTGCCCAGTCGACGTACTTTTTCGCGAGGTCGAGATTCTTCGTCCCCTTGATGATGCCCACGCCACCGACTTCGTATCCGGTGCCTTCCTTCGGGGTGGAGAGGATGATGTCCTTCATTCCTTGCTCCTTGTAGAGGGCGCAGTCGTGGAGGAAGGAGATTCCGACGGCGATCTCGCCGCGTCCTGCGGCCTGCCCCGGTGCGGTCCCGGACTTGGTGTACTGAAGGATGTTTCCGGAGAGTTTCTTCATGTAGTCGATTGCGGCGTCGTCGCTACCGAGACGAACGCGTTGGCTCCACAGTGTGGTGTAGGCCGTTCCCGAGGTGGAGGGGTGGGCCGATTCGACCTGGCTCTTGAGCTTCGGGTTGAGAAGATCATCCCACGAGGTGGGCTGTTCAACGCCGAGCTTTTCGAGCATCTTCTGGTTGGAGCAGAATCCGAGAATGCCGATATACACGCCGGTCCATGAGCCGTCCGCGTTCTTGTACTTCGCGTCGATCTTCGACGCCTCGGGGGAGACGTAGTTTTCGAGTAATCCGGCGCTGGAAGCTGCGCCGAAGCCGTCGGCTGGGCCGCCGTGCCAGATGTCGAACTCGGGGTTGCCCTTCGTGGCGGTCAGACGTGCGACCGTTTCACCGGAGGAAAGCCGGACGAACTTGGTGGGGATCCCCGTCTTCTTCTGGAAGTTGGAGGTCCACGTTTGGCAGAGCTGATCCATCGCTCCGCAGGCGACGGTCAGTGAACCGCTACCGGAGGCTTGTTTCGAATCATCGACCGCACATGCGGCGAGGGTTGACATTCCGAGGGTGAGGGCGCCGAGGGCACCGAGGGATTTTTTCAGGACAGACATCGTTGACTCCTTGTCGAACACATCATTGTGGACACCTCCACGGTGCCACACAATCGAAAGTTCCGTGGGCCAAAGATTGTTACAGAGTGTTACAGATTAATGTTCCGAACCCGGTACCCGATTCCTCGTACTGTTTCGATGATGTCTGCCCCCAAGCCTGCCTGCTTCAAATGTGCGCGGAGGCGATGGATGGTGATGCGGACCATTTCTCTTCCGCCCACGGTTTCCGTGGTTTGCCACACGGCGGCGAGGAGTGTGGCCGAGGAGACAGTGGCGTCGATGTTGGCGAGGAGCGTTTCGAGAACCCGGGCTTCTGTAGCGGGGAGCGTGATCGACGACGTCGGTGTGGTCACCTTGCCGCTGGCAGGGTCGAGCTTGAGACGGCCGAGTGAGATGAACGGGTTCGTGGGGTTCGTTCGCTTGAGCAATACTTCGATGCGTAGCGCGACTTCTCGTGGGGAGAAGGGCTTGGTGACGTAATCGTCGGCTCCGGCTTCGAGCCCGCGGATCCGGTCGTCTTCTTCCGAGAGTGCCGAGAGGAGAATGATTGGGATTTGTGAGCGGGCCCGCACCTGGCGGCACCACTCGACCCCGCTCGTGCCAGGGAGCATGACGTCGAGCATGATCAGTGCGAACTCTTGGGACGATAGGAGCTCCTCGGCTGCCTCGGCGCTTGGCGCCTCGACCCATTCGCGGCCAGTCGTTTCCACGATGTATCCGAGGATCGAGCGGATTTGTGGTTCGTCGTCGACGATGAGAACTTTCCGTGAGGTCATGCTGTCACCTCATCTGAGCGTTGAAGCGAATTCCCATGGATGGGAAGTTGGATATAGATCTGGGCGCCGACCTTCTGTGATGTATCGATCGTCAAGGTTCCTCCGTGGGCTTCGACGGTTCGTCTCACTACGGTGACACCGATTCCGGAACCAGACTTGGGAAGTCCGTCCACGTTGTCGGCGAGCGGAGTCCCGACGTCGGGCAGGGGAAGCTGCTCGCTAGGCGAGTGCGCAAAACCGGTGCCAGAATCGCCGACGACGACGAGTGCCACGCCGTCGTTGGATGTCACTCGCACCGTAATCCGCGGGTCCTCGCCGCCGTGTCGGACGGCGTTCGTTAAGAGGTTCCAGATCACTTGTTTCATCATGCGCTCGTCCGCCTGAATAAAGATCGGGGCTCCGTGGTTATCGAGCCGGATATCGGCAGGGTACATGATCCGGAAATCCGAGATTGCTTGCCGCATCATGGCCCGGAGCTCAACTTTGCGTAACTCCAGGTGTGCGAGCGATTTTTCCATGTTGAACAGGACGAGGAACTCGTCGGCCAACGTGCACGCGGCCGTCGCATTGTCCGCGATCGTCTGCGCAAATCTCAGTTGCGCAGCGGTGAGCCCGTCCGCCTCCGTCGTTGCGAGGATCTCTGCCGATGCCCGAATGATCGTCAGAGGAGTGCGGATTTCATGGGAAAGATAGGCCGGCGAGAGGGAGCTTTCAATGATCTGGCGCCGAAGGCGGGCGCTGGCCATGCGTTCGTTGCGCCACGCCAACCACACGTACGTGAGCGTGCCGAGGGCGGCGAGGAGGAGGCTCGCCATGACAATCCACGCTGATCCGGGCACGTTCACCTTTCCAGAATACTGAATTCTCGCGGTAACCGTCGCCGATAGGCGAGCTCACATGCCGGTGTGCGGCGCGCGTCATCGTATTTTGGGGTGCGGGCAACTAAATTAAAGAAGACTGTTGTTTTGAGAAGGAGAATGTGTGGCCGCGGCAAAGAAAGGCACAACACGCAAACCGGCACCAAACACCGAAGGCGATGCGCGCGAACACCACGATGGGCTTGCAATCTTCCTGATTGCGCTCGCGATCGTCGTGGCGCTTCGCGAATGGTTTGGGCTGTCTGGGATCTTGGGTAGCGTGATTCACCATGTGACCGCGGGTCCGGTGGGTCTGCTGAGCGTTTTTGCGCCCTTTTTGGCCCTTGTAACGGCGGTGCGGTTACTCAAGCGCAGCGAACCGGGTACCCACCGGAACTTCGTGGTGGGGCTGGGGATTTTCATCGTTGCACTCACCGGGATGCTCCATGTTTATTTCCAGCTCCCGGATCCGACGAAGAGTTTCACGGCCGTCGAAGGAGCCGGTGGTATCATCGGCTGGATGGCAGGTTCTGGCCTCGCGGCGCTGGTCTCAGTGTGGGGCGCGGTCCCGCTCCTGATTTTGCTTGCACTGTATGCGGTTCTCGTTGTCACCAACATGTCACTTCGCGACGTTATCGACTGGGTGATCTCGCGCCGCGAGGCGAGGCTCGAGGCCGCCGACGCCGAGGCGCAGCACACGTCGTCTGTTCCGTTCGACCACCCGGAGGAGGTGGACGCGCCGACTACGTCGTCGCGCCTTCGTCGAAAGAAAGCCCAGCCTGCTCCCGAGCCGACGATCGTGGCAGGCGATCCGGACGATCTCACCCACAAGCTCACGAACCCGTTCGCGAAGAAGAAGGCGAAGCAAGCCGCACCAGCGCCAGCCGAGCCAGAGAACCCGGCCGCCGCGCCTGCGTCGTCGGGGAAGAAAGCTGCTCCAGCGAAGGTGCCCGCGCGCAAGCTCGAAGCCCCGAAGAATTCGGAGCCGATCCCGCCTCGTATCGAGCAGCTCGAGCTCGCCTCGAACGTGACCTATACGCTCCCGAGCCTCGATGACCTCAAGGCTGGTCCGCCGCACCTGGAACGTTCAGAGGCGAACGACCGCGTGGTCGAATCGCTGACCCGCGTGTTCTCAGAGTTCAATATCGACGCCGAAGTGGTCGGCTTCTCGCGCGGTCCGACGGTCACCCAATACGAGGTTGAACTCGGGCCGGGCGTGAAAGTGGACAAGATCGAATCTCTGTCGAAGAACATTGCCTACGCGGTGGCGTCCTCGGACGTGCGTATTCTTTCCCCGATCCCGGGCAAGAGCGCGATCGGTATCGAGATCCCGAACGCGGATCGCGAAACTGTTCTCCTCGGCGACGTCCTGCGTTCGCAGGTGGCGCGCAAGCAGACCCACCCGCTGGTAGTCGGCGTCGGCAAGAACGTCGGCGGCCAGTACGTGGTGGCGAACCTTGCCAAGATGCCGCACCTTCTGGTGGCGGGCGCGACCGGCGCAGGTAAGTCCAGCTTCATCAACTCGATGATCACCTCGATCATGATGCGTGCTACTCCGGAGCAGGTGCGCATGATCCTCGTGGATCCCAAGCGCGTGGAGCTGACGATTTACGCAGGCATCCCGCATCTGATCACGCCGATCATCACCAACCCGAAGAAGGCAGCCGATGCCCTCGAATGGGTGGTGAAGGAAATGGATCAGCGCTACGACGACCTCGCAGCCTACGGCTACAAGCACATCGACGATTTCAACAAGGCGGTGCGCTCGGGCCAGGTCACGGCGCACGAGGGCTCCGAACGTACGCTTACTCCGTACCCCTACCTGCTGGTGGTCGTCGACGAGCTCGCGGACCTGATGATGGTGGCTCCGCGCGACGTGGAAGCCTCGATCCAGCGAATCACGCAGCTTGCGCGTGCGGCCGGTATCCACCTGGTGCTCGCCACCCAGCGTCCGTCGGTGGACGTGGTGACTGGTTTGATCAAGGCGAACGTGCCCTCCCGCCTGGCGTTCTCGACGTCGTCGGCAACGGATTCGCGTACGATTCTGGATTCCGTGGGTGCCGAAAAGCTCATCGGTATGGGCGATGCCCTCTTTGCTCCGGCGGGCTCGATGAAGCCGATGCGTGTGCAGGGCGCCTGGGTGGATGAGGACGAGATCGCTGCCACCGTCAAGCACGTCAAGGCTCAGATGCAGGCCGTCTACCGTGAGGATGTGATCCCGAAGGCGGAAAAGAAGCAGATCGACGAGGAGATTGGCGACGATCTCGAGATTCTGCTTCAGGCGGCTGAGCTGGTGGTGAACACCCAGTTTGGTTCCACCTCGATGCTTCAGCGCAAGCTCCGCATCGGTTTTGCGAAGGCGGGTCGCATGATGGACTTGCTCGAATCGCGTGAGATCGTTGGCCCGTCGGAAGGCTCGAAGGCACGTGAGGTACTCGTCACGCCCGAGCAGCTGGGGGACGTGCTCGCCATGATCAAGGGCGAGGATGTGGATCTGCACCCGGACGAGCCTGCGGAGGAAAGCGTAGATATCGAGGAGCTGGGCGACGGGAATGTAGCGCGCGAGGCTTCCGAAGTAACCGCTTACGACGAATCCGTAGTTGACAGCGAGGAGTTTGACGCCGACGACGATCCGGAAACGGAGGAGATCCCCCGGACCGTGGTCATGGGCGTCGATCCGCGTTACGCGGATGATCCAATCGAAGCGCAGGCTCAAGCTGCGCAGGCTGCGGCAGCAAAGAATTATTACGACGAAGACGACGGCACCGGTGAGGGCGGGGAAGACGCCTGGCAGCTCACTGGACGGTAGCGCCAAGAAGGCCCGCGGCTCAGCTGCGGGCCTTCGCTGTGCTCACCGGCGTCGTGGAACTGACGGCGAGCGAGCCTGAAGCGCTACTGGACCCGCTCGATGCGGGGCGTTCCCGCGACGGCGGTGGGCGGGGTGCGTCGCTCGGGGCCAGAGCCTTTCATGACGGGGAACGTGACGTCGGCGCGTGCCTTCAGCGTGGCTTTGGACAGCGTCGATCGGGCCTTGCCATCGAGGAGATCAGAGAGCACGTAGAGGTGCTCTCCAGCGCCGCGGTCTTGCGTGATGGCGGTCCATTCGAGGTTGGTCACGTGCGCGCGACCCTCGGCTGGTACCTCAACCGTTGCGGTAGTCAAGAGACCCGTTGTCACGCGGTGTCCGTGAGATTCCACAGTTTGCCCCGAAATCTGGTTGCCTTGTGACCCACACCACCCACATGCCGCGTCCGTCCACACCGCCGTCGAGCTTGGCCACTGGCTCGGGAACATGTGAGTGGTTGCCGAGCACGAGGTCAATTCCTCCGGAATCGGCGAGTTGCTTGGCGATGTCTTTTTGTTCTGCGATCGGTTCGGAGACGTATTCGGTGCCCCAGTGCATCGAAACCACCACGAGATCCGCCCCAAGGGCGCGCGCCCGCTTCGCATCGTCGATGATCGTCTGTACGGGTTTGCCTAACCGACCTACAACATTCCACGAGTAGGGATGCGCCTTCGGAATCGGGATGCCGTTCGTGAGGGTTGTGGCAGACAGGTGTGCGATCTTCACCTCGCGTCCGCCAGAGCGGTAGTTGTAAAACTGGATGTCTTTCGCCTGTTTTTCGCTGGTCGCTGTTCCGGCGAAGCCGAGGCCAGCCTGGGTGAATGCGTCAATGGTGGATTCAACTCCACCAAATCCGCGGTCCATCGAGTGATTCGTTGCGAGCGCGCATCCGTCAAAACCGATGTTTTTCAGCGATTTTGCAAGGTCCCACGGTGCCCCGAACTGCGGGTAGTTGGAGGGTTGCTGATCTTTGCGCACGATCGGGATTTCTAGCGCGCAGAGCGCCAGGTCTGCGCCTTTAATCCACTGCGAAATGGGGGTGTAGTAGGGGGTGTAGTCGTATCCGCTGCGTGTTTTCGCTGCTTCGTTGACGGAGAGGTGAAGGAGGATGTCGCCTCCGTTGACGATCGTCATCGTGGAGGCTTTGCCTGCGGGTTTCACGGGCGTAGGGGTGACCGCTGGGCTTGGAGTATGTGACGGAGACGGCTGGGGTGTCGTTTGCGTGGTGCGCGTGAGCGATGTTGGGGGCTGGCTCGGCGTGCCGGAGCGGCCTGCCGACGCCGGTGCGCCAGGGGCAGTCGAGCATGCGGCAAGCGTTGTGAGCGTGGCGATTGTTACGAGTGTTTGCAAAACGGAGTACTTCATCACGCAAAATCTTAACGACCTAAGGCCCACGTTGGGCAGTTTTCGCCTACTCTTGAAGGGTGACGAAGAAAAACGAAGTTCCTGTTGTCAATATTGCGAACGCGCTGACGGTGCTCCGCCTGGTCCTCGTGCCAGTGCTCATGTGGGTGGCTCTGCGACTTGGAATCCCGCACTGGTGTGCGTGGGGTGTGTTCGCGCTGGCGGCTGTGACGGACAAGCTGGACGGCCACTTGGCACGCTCGCGTGGCCTGATCACGAACTTCGGAAAACTCGCTGATTCGATTGCCGATAAGGCGTTAATTATTGCCTCGCTGATCCTGTTGTCGATGCAGGGCTGGCTGTGGTGGTGGGTCACGATCGTGTTTATCGTTCGCGAGCTCGGTATCACGGCGATGCGCATGATGGTGGTGAAGAAGAAGGTGATGGCCGCCGGTCACGCCGGCAAGATCAAGATGGCGGCCCAGTCGTTTGGTATTGCCGGCCTGCTGATTCCGTGGGGGAGCTTCCTTCCGGGGAGTGTGGCCCTGGTGATGGTGTGGGCATCTTATGTGTTGATTGCGGTGGCATTGTTCTACGCTCTGACCAGCGCGTGGGAGTACATTCGTGAGGCTCGTTCGCTGTGAATATCGAGCAGCTGGAGAGGGCGTGTGGGTTTCCGCTGGGGGATCGCCTTGCGCTTGCCCGGCTACTCGTTGAGCGTCATCGTGAGCGGTCTGCCTCGATTGCGGTTGCTGAATCGCTGACGGGTGGGGCGCTGGCTTCGGCGATTGTGGACGTTCCGGGAGCTTCGGTTGTTTTCCGTGGGGGTGCAGTGACGTACGCAACGGAGACGAAGGTGAGCGTTTTGGGGGTCAGTGAGGAGCGGCTCGCGCTGACGGGCCCGGTCGACGGCGTGGTGGCCGAGCAGATGGCTGCTGGAGCGGCACGTTTGTTTCGAGCTGAATTCGGGATCGCGACGACGGGCGTGGCGGGTCCTGGGCCCAATGACGGATTTCCCGCGGGGACGGTGTGGATCGGTGTTTGGCCGTCATGTCGTTTCAATTTCAACTTGTCGCCGACTTTGGCTAATGGTAAAATTTTAGTAAAGAACGAATCAGGTTCGGGTATAGAAGCCATCTCCGCCGTGCGGATGCAGCTCACTGGCTCTCGCTCCGAAATTCGTGACCAAGCAGTTCGAAGTGCTCTGGGGATAGCGATTGCGTGTGTGGAATGCACGCCGGAATAAATACTCTGGCAGTTGCGTTGGAGTAACCAGATCAAGAACTTCACAGAAAAGAGGATCTAATGAACATGACGAAGGCTCAGGTCCGCGAGAACGTCCTTTTCCGCCAGGAACTCGGCGATGTTCTGCGTGAGTACCGTCAGCGCCAGGGGCGTACCCTGCGTGATGTGTCCTCGGAAGCCCGCGTCTCGCTCGGTTACCTCTCGGAGGTTGAGCGTGGGCAGAAGGAAGCTTCGTCGGAGCTTCTCGCGTCGATTGCTACCGCGTTGAATGTGCCGCTTAGCCACGTTCTTCGCCTTGTGGCAGATCGCATTGATATTGCTGAAGGCCGTCCAACTCCGGCGATGAAGCGCCGGATGGCTCAGCAGATCCCAGATACTCTTCCGCCGGAGTTGGTGAAGGCGGAACTCGCAAAGATTCGCGCATGAGATATGCCGAATTTTGGGCCCTCTTCGATCGGGTTTTTCCCGATGGGAGAGGGTCCTCTCTTGCTGAAGATCTTTCTCTTGTGGAGTTTGGCAACCTGACGCCGCGGCAGGCGGCTGAGGCTGGCTATGATCTCCAACGCGTATGGGAGGGAGTGTGTGACGCCATGGATCTTCCTCCCAGTTACTATTTCCTTCACCGTGAGGATCCGAAGAAGCATCGAGCATAGATTGAATCGCGCGAATATGGAGTGTGGGGCGGCGTCAAGGCTGCCCCACACTCCATGCTTGTGGCTCTTGTGTTGTGGATGTGGTGTGTTGTGTGGCGTGCCTTTTCCTTTCTTGATGTAGCGCAGATGTTGTGAGGCTCATCTCGGCGCGTTGAACGGTATTCGAACAAGTGTTCGGCTAAAGTTTTCCACGTGCCGGCAAGCGCACTGAGTATCCACAGAAAAAAGTGATCGCGATTTTTTGTCATAGGTCGGGCATAAGGTGGCACCAGATCGGTCGGAGAGGCCGAGCTGAACGAAAGACCTGTTCTATTAATCGGCGTCAAGCCAGAAGAGAGGATCCACATGGCTGGAAAGAAAGATGATCGCTCGAAAGCGCTCGAATTGGCTCTCGGTCAGATCGACCGCCAGTTCGGTAAAGGCTCAGCAATGCGGCTGGGGGATCAGCCCCCGCGGCAGGTGGAAGTGATCCCCACTGGTTCTCTTGCGCTGGATATTGCGCTGGGTATCGGCGGGTTGCCGCGTGGCCGCGTGGTGGAGATCTACGGCCCGGAATCCTCGGGTAAAACCACGGTGGCGCTCCACGCTGTTGCCAATGCGCAAAAGAATGGCGGTATCGCGGCATTCATTGATGCGGAACATGCGCTCGATCCGGAGTATGCAAAAAAGCTCGGAGTCGATACTGACGCGTTGATTGTCTCGCAGCCGGATACTGGAGAGCAGGCTCTCGAAATTGCCGATATGCTCATCCGCTCCGGTGCTCTGGATATTATCGTCGTTGATTCGGTGGCTGCTCTGGTTCCGAAGGCAGAAATCGAAGGTGATATGGGTGATTCCCACGTTGGTCTGCAGGCGCGTCTGATGTCGCAGGCCCTGCGCAAGCTCACCGGTGCGCTTTCGGCATCGGGCACCACGGCAATCTTCATCAACCAGCTTCGTGAGAAGATTGGCGTGTTCTTCGGCAATCCGGAAACCACGACCGGCGGTAAGGCATTGAAGTTCTACTCGTCCGTTCGCCTCGATGTGCGTCGAATTGAAACGCTAAAGGAAGGCACAGTCCCTGTTGGCAATCGCACTCGCGTGAAGGTCGTGAAGAACAAGATGGCTCCGCCGTTTAAGCAAGCAGAGTTCGATATTCTCTATGGCGTTGGGATCTCACGCGAGGGGTCGATCATCGATATGGCGGTCGATGAAGGCATCGTGCGCAAGTCGGGTTCCTGGTTCACGTATGAAGGCGACCAGCTCGGCCAGGGCAAGGAAAAGGCTCGCGCCTTCCTCAAGGATAACCCGGAGATCGCAGAAGAGATCGAGAATAAGGTCAAAGCCAAACTCGGCCTCGGAGGCCCGGTTGAGGAAACCGAAGAATCCAAGATCGATACCGAAACCGATATCGATTTCGAACTGGATGATGCCGAATAATGGTGAACTACGCTGAGGATGCGGATTTTCGGCCGCGCAAACGCAAGAATCCCCGTGAAATCGCGGAGAGGAAGGCTGCCCGCGCGGCCGCGAGATCTGCATCCGACTGGCGTTCTCTCGCGCGGGATGTGGTTTACCGGCGCCTTGCGGTCCGTGATCGGTCGGTTGCTGAACTTCGAGCCTCTCTAGAGAAAGAACTCGTTCCCGAAGAATTCATTTCAGAGACGATTCAAAAATTCGCTGATGCCAATTTGGTCGACGACGAGCGGTTTGCCAACGGATTCGTCCGCGCCCGCTTCGAATCCAAGGTGATTTCACGCAAGGCTCTCGCCCACGATCTGCACAAGAAAGGGATCGTCGGGGAGCGTGCCGAAGAAGCGCTGGGGCAGATCTCGGACGAGGATGAGCAGGAGCGTGCGAACGCTTTTGCCGTGCGAAAGATCCGATCGATGGCGCGTTTTGAGCCCGAGGTCATCAAACGCCGTCTCTTCGGTGCGCTGGCTAGGCGAGGGTTTTCGCCCGGGCAGGTAATGCGCGCTGTTGAGGCAGCGTTTGAATCTCTCGGAAGTGACCAAGCTGACCATCGGTAGAACCAACACAGATGCTGTTTTAGAATGTCCGCGATGAACGCAACACCTACCACCTATGCAGTGCGCACCCTTGGGTGCCAAATGAACGTCCACGATTCCGAGCGCCTTGCGGGTCTTCTCGACACCGCTGGCTATGTGCCAGTTGAACTCGTGCCCGAGAAAGCCGCGCGGGCCACCGATGCGGGTGATGAGGGTGCCGACGTCCTCGTGATCAACACTTGTTCCGTACGTGAAAACGCTGCGAACAAGCTTTTCGGAAACCTTGGCCAGCTCGCCGCTGTCAAGAAAGAGCGCCCGGGGATGCAGATTGCCGTGGGCGGATGCTTGGCCCAGCAGATGCGCGAAGGAATCGTGGAAAAGGCCCCGTGGGTGGATGTTGTGCTTGGCACACACAATCTGGATGTTCTTCCTGCGTTGCTGGAGCGGGCACGTCACAACAAGAAGGCTGCTGTGGAGATCGAAGAGTCGCTGAAGGTTTTCCCTTCGACACTCCCCACCCATCGCGAAAGCGCTTATGCCGGATGGGTCTCGATTTCGGTCGGGTGCAATAACACCTGTACGTTCTGTATTGTTCCGCACCTTCGAGGAAAGGAACGCGATCGCCGGCCAGGGGAGATCCTCGCCGAGGTCGAGGCCCTCGTTGCACAGGGCGCCATCGAGGTTACTCTGCTCGGCCAGAATGTGAACTCATACGGCTGGGGATTTGGAGATAAAGGCGCATTTGCGAAGCTTCTGCGCGCCTGTGGTGAGATTGAAGGCCTTGAGCGTGTTCGTTTCACCTCGCCTCACCCAGCGGCCTTCACCGACGACGTGATCGATGCCATGGCTGAGACTCCTAATGTGATGCCCTCGCTTCACATGCCGTTGCAGTCTGGCTCGGATCGTATCTTGCGCCTGATGCGTCGGTCCTACCGATCGAAGAAGTTCCTCGGCATTCTCGAGCGCGTGCGTGAGCAGATCCCGAACGCTGCGATTACCACCGATATCATCGTCGGCTTCCCAGGCGAAACGGAAGAAGATTTCCAAGCGACTCTCGACGTTGTCGAGGCGTCGCGTTTCTCCTCCGCATTCACCTTCCTCTACTCGCCGCGCCCGGGCACTCCAGCAGCGGACATGGCCGATCAGGTTCCTGCTGAAGTTGCCAACGAACGTTACCAGCGCCTGATCGCTCTCCAGCAACGAATTTCCACCGAGGAGAACGAGAAACTCGTCGGCACCGATGTCGAGGTGCTCGTGTCCACTGGCGAGGGCCGCAAGGATTCTGAAACGGACCGCATCACTGGCCGCGCTGCGGACAATCGCCTGGTCCATGTTGCTCTTCCCGTTGGCCTGGAGCGGCCGCGTCCGGGCGACATGGTTCGTGCCACCGTGACCCACGGTGCCCCACACCATCTGATCGCCGATTCTGGGATCAACGGCGGTCTGTTCGAGATTCGTGCCACACGTGCCGGGGATGCTTGGGAAAAGCAACAAGCCACGAAGGTCCGCCTCGAGGCGGAAGCCGCCGGAAAAGCCCCTGTTGGACTTGGCATGCCCACGATCCGGCCCCGCTGATGGAGGTATTGCCGCGCCCCGTCGTCGGGGTCGTGGGGGAGACGGCCTCAGGAAAAACATCGTTTTCGGTTGCGTTAGCCCATGTTCTCGGCGGTCCCGACGCTGCAGAGATCGTCTCTGCGGATGCCATGCAGCTCTACACGGGCATGGACATCGGTACTGCGAAGGCAACCGAGACAGAGCGCAGAGGAATCACCCACCATCAGATCGATGTCCTCGACGTTCGTGAGGAAGCATCCGTTGCCGCATATCAGCGCCAGGCGCGGGCTGATATTCGTTCTATCGTGTCTCGCGGGAAGTTCCCTCTCATCGTTGGTGGTTCAGGGCTTTACATCTCGGCCGCTTTGGATGAACTCGACTTCCCCGGTACGGACCCACGCTTGCGCGCCGAGCTTGAAGCGCGCGCCCAAACGGACGGCCTCGATACGCTCGTTGCCGAACTCGCCGACAAGGATCCCGTCTCGGCTGCAACGATCGACACGCGTAATCCGCGCAGGGTGATCCGTGCTCTCGAAGTGGTGCTCCTGACGGGCAGGTCATATACACCGGTGTTCCCGGCCCACACCTCTCACTTCGAACCAACGCTGATCATCGGTGTTCGGCGCGAGCGGGAGGCTTTGCATGCGGCGATTGAGGAGCGCGCCAGGAAGATGTTCGCCAGCGGCCTCCTCGACGAAACAGAGCGTCTTCTCGCCATGGGGCTCGATGAGGGAACAACCGCGAAGAAAGCTACAGGATACGCGGAAGCAATCGCGGTCCTTCGTGGCGAAATGAGCCTCGAAGAAGCGATCGAGTCGGTTGCCCAAGGTACGCGCAGGCTCGCCAAGAAGCAACGAACGTGGTTCAAGAGGGATCCGCGAATCGAATGGATCGATCTCACTGCTGCAGGTGAGCCTGGTGGCGCTGCGGTCATCGACCAGCTTGCCCGTGAGACCGCGAATCGCGTTCGCTCGCTGGGAGGGCTGTGATACAGTTTTGTGGAGCGGTCCCGCTGCTCGCTCAGTGAGCTTCTGCCGTTCGCGTTACCTCAGGGCTCATCCTTGCGCACCTCGAGCACACGAAAACCCTTCGAAGAGCCGTACTTGACGGAGACGAACCCCTGAGCATTCAGCCAGCTCGAAAGTGAATCCGCGCCAAGGTTCTTTTGGACCACAAGGTAGGCCACGCCGTCGGCGGCGAGAAGACTGAGCCAATCCATGAGGAGAGAATGTAGCGCCTCCTTGCCGATCCGGATCGGCGGATTCGACCACAGCAGGTCCACCTCGATGCCCTTTGCGCGCAACTCCTTCAGTGTGGCAGACGCTTCGCCAATCGTTACGTTCTCGTACGCCTGTGTATTCACGCGAGCAAGCTCGAGCGAACGTTCGTTCACGTCAACGCCCCATACCTCAGCCTCCGGATGCTCGCTGGCCAGTGCAATCGTGATCGGACCCCACCCGCAACCGACGTCGAGCGCGACGCGCGCCGCCCCCGTCTCGGGCGCCTTGTCCAACAGGACAGCAGTGCCCTTATCAAGACGGTGAGAGGAAAAGACGCCGCTCGAGGAGTGAACCTCGACGTCGCGTCCACGAATGTTCACTGTGAACGTAGTGGCCCGCTCGGGGGCCTCGGGAGAGTGTGAGAAGTAATGATCGCTCATGCCCTAAGAGTAAACGCACGGGAGAGGCGAATGCGAGATGGCGCCAGCGTTGTGGGTGAGAGACAATAGAAAGGCGAAGAAAAGGAGAAGGCGATTAACGAAAACCACGATGCCATCGATATTCACTCCCATGAGGGAACGGCGCTCCAGAAAGACCCTGCATATCAGGGGGCGTGGGCAGGAGACCAGCTCGAGCGCGAAGCGCGATCCTCGCTTAAACGCGTCGAAAATCTCTCGACGGAGCTCGAAGACGTCACCGAGGTCGAATACCGAAAGCTCCGCCTCGAACGTGTGGTTCTCGTTGGCGTGGTGACGGACGGATCGATGGAAGCCGGCGAGGATTCGCTCCGCGAACTCGCCGCGCTCGCCGAAACCGCTGGCTCAACGGTTCTCGACGGCGTCCTGCAACGGCGAGCGCTCCCAGACGCCGCGACCTACCTTGGGTCGGGCAAAGCGCAGGAGCTCGCTGAGCTCGTTGCCGCTGTCGGCGCTGACACCGTCATTGCGGATTCTGAGCTTGCCCCCTCTCAGCGCCGCGCACTCGAAGACATCATCAAGGTCAAGGTCATCGACCGCACCGCGCTCATCCTCGATATTTTCGCCCAGCACGCAAAGTCGCGCGAAGGTAAAGCACAAGTTGAACTCGCACAGCTCGAATACCTGCTCCCGCGCCTTCGAGGCTGGGGCGATTCGATGTCACGTCAGGCAGGTGGCCGCGTGGCTGGCGGTGCCGGCATCGGCTCGCGCGGTCCGGGCGAAACGAAGATCGAACTCGATCGCCGTCACATCCGCAACCGCATGGCCTTGCTCCGTAAGGCAATCCGAGAAATGAAAACCTCGCGCGACGTGCGCAAGGGACAACGGCGGGCGCGAAAGGCGCCCTCCGTCGTCGTCGTGGGATACACGAACGCAGGGAAATCCTCGCTCCTGAACGTACTGACAGGAGCGGGCGTCCTCGTCGAAAACGCCCTGTTCGCCACACTGGATCCAACAGTCCGCCAGGCCCACACCGACGACGGACGCGAGTACACCATCACAGACACGGTCGGCTTCGTGCGAAACCTGCCCACCCAGCTCGTTGAAGCGTTCCGATCCACGTTGGAAGAAGCCGGGGAAGCGGACCTGCTGGTCCACGTCGTCGATGCCTCACACCACGACCCGCTCGGCCAAATCGATTCAGTCCACACTGTCCTCGCGGACGTTCCCGGAACCGAATCGATCCCGGAACTCATCGTGTTTTCGAAGGCCGATATTGCCGATCCCGTGGATCTCGCCGCGCTCGTCTCACGGTTCCCAAACGCCGTCACAGTCTCCGCCGTTACAGGAGAGGGCATCGACGAGCTACGCGAAACGATCGCTGAGCTGCTGCCGCGTCCTCACATCGACGTCGATATCATGGTCCCCTACACGCATGGTGCCCTCGTGTCGAAGATCCATGAGTTTGGAGACATCGATTCCGAGACGTACGAGGAAAGCGGAACCCGGATCCGCGGGCGAGTAACTGAGGAATTGGCTGGCGCGCTCGCAGAGCTCGGGCTGATGGGTGGATCGAGCCCGCGTGCCTGAGAAAGTCGATCTTGAAGAGTCTGTGCGCGCCCTCCACGCCGTTGTCGAGTCGATGGACGGAACCGCGCGCGAAGGCCAAGAAACCATGGCGCACGCCGTCTACGAAACACTCATCGACAATGCGCACCTCCTCGTGCAAGCAGGCACAGGCACTGGAAAATCGTTCGGCTATCTGGTTCCGGCCCTGTTGTGGGCGGCGAAAACTGGCCATCGTGTGATTGTCTCTACGGCAACGCTCGCCCTTCAGCGCCAAATCATGACCTCCGACGCGCCGAAGGTCGTTGAGGCGATTGGGAAAATCACTGGCGTTCATCCGAAGGTCGCTCTCCTTAAAGGCTGGAACAACTACGTGTGCCTGCGAAAAGCGAACGGTGGTTATCCCGAGGAAGGCGCATTGCTCTCCCGTGCGGAAGGTGAGATGGGTGCCACCGCCACCGGCGAGGAAGTGGTGCGCGCCCGCGACTGGGCGATGGTCACACAGACGGGAGATCGAGACGATCTGGTTCCCGGAGTCCACGACCGTGTGTGGGCGCAAGTCTCCATTCCCAAGGCGGAGTGTATTGGCGAGAAATGCCCGTTGCGAGCCTCGTGTTTCCCAGTGCTCGCTCGCGCAGCCGCCGATGAAGCGGACGTGGTTGTGACCAATCACGCGATGCTTGGCGTGGCCGCCACAAAAACTCCGGTGCTCCCAGAAACGGATGCCTACATCGTCGATGAGGCTCACGATCTCGTGGACCGCGTGACGAACCAGCTCACCCGCTCCCTGACAAAGGGCGATGTGGGCGGCGTGATCCGTATGCTGCGCACTGCGAAGATCCTTCCCGGTCCGCTCGAGGACATCGCCGACGATCTGGGTGGGGTCCTCGAAGCGCTCGGCGAGGAACGCCTCACCGCGATCCCTCCTCAGCTCGTCGACGTCGTGGCCCGGCTTCTCGGACAGATCCAGGAAGTGGGAGAAGACGTTTCCGCGCTTCCCACGGGAAACGAAGATCTCGCTACCTCGAAGCAGATCCTGCGCTCGCGGCTTGGGGATCTTGCTGAGGTGTGTGAGGCTGTGTTATCGGGGGAAGTCGACGCCGGTGGCACGGTTGCGTGGGTGAGCCAGATTCCCGACGGCCCTGCCTACCTCAATCTCGCTCCGCTCGACGTCGCCGCGCCGATCGCGGACGAACTGTTCGAAGGCAAGCCTGTTGTGCTCACGTCCGCCACACTCAAGATCGGCGGGAAGTTTGACGTCGTCGCCTCGAAAGTCGGGTTTAACTTCCCGTCGCAGGGCCCGTGGGAGGGAATCGACGTCGGCAGTCCGTTCACGCCAGAAAAGCAGGGCGTGTTGTATATTGCCGAGCATCTCGCAGAGCCTGGTAAAGACGGGTACGGCGAAGATCATTTGGAGGAAATCGTTGAGCTCGTGCGTGCTTCGCGCGGCGGGGCGCTCGCGCTGTTTACGTCGAGGACGGCGAGCGAGCGTGCCGGCGAATATGTGCGTGAGCGCCTGGATCTTCCGGTGTTTGTTCAAGGTGAGGATCAGCTCTCGACGTTGGTGGAGAAGTTTGCGGGTGATCCCGCGGCGTCGCTTTTTGGAACACTCTCCCTGTGGCAGGGAGTTGACGTTCCGGGGCTCACGAACCGCCTGGTGATTATTGATCGTATTCCGTTCCCGCGTCCGAACGACCCCTTGATGCAGGCGCGTAAGGAGCATGTTGATGCAAATCGCGGCAACGGGTTTATGCAGGTTGCGGCAGCGCACGCTGCGCTCTTGCTGGCGCAGGGAGCGGGGCGTTTGTTGAGGCGCATTGAGGACCGTGGCGTGGTGGCGATCCTCGATCCGCGGCTTGTGAAGAAGCGCTACGGCTCATATTTGATGGCTTCGATACCGCGCATGTGGTACACCGCCGACCACGACGTGGTTTGTGGCGTTCTCGGGAGGCTGGCGCAGGCTGCGCACGACGCCGGTGGAGGAAGCGACGAGCGGTAGCGTAGCTTTCCTACGCGGCCGACGCCGATCGGTTGCGGCGCGAGCGGAAGTTCCTGTTGTTGAACAGGGCAGCGGCGCTACAGAGCGCGCAAAACGGTGACAACCTTTCCGAGGATCGTTGCCTCATCCCCAGGGATAGGCGCATATTCGGAATTTCTTGGCAGGAGCCACACATGGCCGCCGGATCGGGAGAGGGCTTTGACCGTAGATTCGCCATCGATCATGGCGGCGACGATCTCGCCGTTCTCAGCGGTGGGTTGGCGGCGGACCACCACCCAATCGCCATCACAGATCGCGGCGTCGATCATGGAATCTCCGGAAACCTCAAGCATGAACAAATCGCCATCGCCGGTGATTTGGCGGGGGAGCGGGAACACATCCTCAACGACCTGTTCAGAAAGAATCGGGCCGCCTGCCGCGATGCGGCCGACGAGAGGGACGTTTACGGGCGCTGAGATGTTCTCTTCCTCATCGGTGATACGTACCGAGGATTCGGCGGTGGGAAGATCGAAGGGCTCCGGGAGGAGGTCGCCCGTGCGCGGATCCACGCGCTGGCCCAGTGGCGTAATTTCGATCGTGCGGGACCGGCGTGGATCCTTGTGGAGGACTCCGGCAGTTTCAAGCACGTCAAGGTGATACTTCACCGATGACGGTGAAGTAAGCCCTGTGCGTTCACAAATTTCGCGCACGGTAGGAGAGTACCCGGCCTCTTCTTGGTATTCGATGATTGCCTGAAAGATGGCGAGCTGACGCTTCGAAAGTGATGTGTTCATGCGCCCTCCACAAAGTGATCGCGAAAAGTTGTCATACCCCGATGGTTTCCTTGTTTCACAAGCATATCCCGTGCGGGAAAGCGATTCAAACATTTGTTCGGACGAGTTTCGAACAAATGTTTGCATATCGTCGAATGGTCGGGATAGAATTCAAACAGATGTTCGAGAATGTGAGTTCGAGGAGGAAAAATGAGTGCACTTGCAGTGCCGGTTCTAGCGGAGCCAGCAAAGAAGCCTGCTGAGCGTGGGTCGTCTGTTCGTGGTCGTTACGTGCGCCCCGATTCCACCACGTCCGCTCTCTACACACCGCTTCGTGCGGTGGCAACTCCGGCAAGCGCTGATGAGGTGTTTGAAACACATAACGTAGCTCCCTTGCGTCCGGTGCGTGAGGCTCAAGGTTGGCGTGTTGCAGGCGAGGTTCTCGCCGAACACCCGGTCCGTCGCCCGGTTCGTCGCCCGGTCCGCCGTTCATCGCGCCAATCGGCAATGGTTCGAGCAGCGGCGCGCGAAGTTGCTCCACGGCCTACCGAGTTGACGATGTCCCAGGTGGTCCAAGCCTTGAGTGGGCTTTTCCTGATTGGTCTTGCGCTGGTTGCTGGCATGTGGTTGACGTCGGCTCTCGGGTTGGGGGTTACGGATACGGAAATGATCCACGTCCAGGCGGGCCAGAACCTCACATCGATCGCCCAGCTCGTTTCCTCAGATCGTCCGCTTGCGGAAGTCGTTGCTGATATCCGTTCACTGAACGGCCTGGAATCCGATGTGGTTCGCGCGGGGCAGGAACTCCTATTGCCCACGCGCTGAATAGCCATCTGAAGCTTTGGCATCGTGCTTCCCGTGTCCAATGCGTCGTTGCCAAAACCGCCCGCGCCACACACATCTGAACCAAACCGTGTGGCGCGGGCTTTACTTTACTCATGGTGGCGTTTGGTGACAATCAGCTGGTACATCGGTGGCGCGCCGCGTCCAAACCATATAGTTTGTTGGCATGCACTGCCCATTTTGTCGTTACAGCGATTCGAAGGTGATTGATACACGCCCGTCAGAAGATGGGCTCTCGATTCGCCGTCGGCGCGAGTGCCTCCACTGCCACCGGCGCTACACCACCACGGAAACTGCTGCCCTCATGGTCACGAAGCACTCGGGAGTGATGGAGCTGTTCTCGAGAGAAAAGATCATCGCCGGAGTTGGCAAGGCATGCAAGGGGCGCCCTGTGACAGCTGCCCAGCTTGCTGTCCTTGCGCAGGAGGTTGAGGATCTGGTTCGTCTCAAGGGGTCTTCGCACATCACCACAGACGATATTGGGAAAGCTGTGCTCGGCCCGCTTAAAGATTTGGACAAGGTCGCTTACCTGCGTTTCGCCTCCGTCTACCTCGATTTTTCTTCCCTGGAGGATTTCGAAAAGGCGATCGCTGCTCTGAAATGACGCTTGTGGTGGGCGGCTGAGGCCCCACCGTGCTACTGAAGCGCTCCGGGCAAACCTTCGCTCGCCACAACTGTTAAATGTTGTGTGGCACGGGTGAGCGCAACATACAGATCTCCCGGCCCATCCGCCAAAATCGCGGACGGCTCCACCACGATCACCGCATCGAACTCTAACCCCTTCGCCTCACGTGCACTCATCACACTCACACGAGAATCGGACGCGTCAACGGCGAGGTGTACGCCGATCTGTGTGATCACAGCGATGGTTCCGTACCCTTCACCGTACAGCCCGTTGAGGAGTTCCAACTCGCTGCCGACAAGCTCATTGACCTCGCGGGTGAGAGATTCGGGAGAAACCACGTGCGCGTCATACGAATCCGGTACACTCCGAGCCGCCAGTACCAGGCGAACGGGGTAGCCGACGTCAGCCATGGCCCGCTGTGCCCGATCGAGGATTTCAGCGGGCGTGCGATACGAGACGGTGAGCACTTCCTCGCGCGTAAACTGCGCCATCGAACCGAGAACCTCGGCCCAGCCACCAGCGGGCGGGCCGGCAGGGTATTGGTCCAGGTCGCCCACCACCGTCATCGAACGCTGCGGGTTGCGGCGTGCGATCATCCGCCACTGCATGGGCGAGAGCTCTTGCGCTTCGTCAACAACGACATGGCCGTACGTCCACGTGCGGTCAGCCCCGGCGCGTTCGGCGAGAGTCATCCCGGAGTGCTCTTCCGAAAGGAAATCTACCAGTTTCGCCGAGTTAACGATCCCGCCGCCGAGATTCATCGCCTTCATCGTGGCGGATGCGTATTCGCCAAGTTCGCGTGCCTCGGCTTCCTTCGCCTTGCGTGCGTGGCGCGCAGAATCGGATTCGAACGCTCCGAGGTGCTCGGCCATCTCGTCCATGATCGCAATGTCGGCGGGCGCGAATCCTGAGCCCTTGGGGCGAAGGAGAGAGGCGCGTTCGGCGTCGGTGAACTCGATGGCCACATTCGCGAGGTGCTCAGGGAAGGCGAGGAGGCGCTCGAGCAACTGCTGAGGTGAGGAGGGGAGCCAGTGCCGATTGATCTCGCGACGGGCGTCTGCAGATTCGGCGACGTCGGCCATAAGCCACTGGTTGTCCTCGAAGACAATTTCTTGGAGCTCGGCGAGCTGCTTGGCGAGCTCCTTGACGAGATACTTCGCGTACGTTTCGCGCGCTTCATTGTGGGGGAGTTCGGTTGCCCGGGCTTTTGCCTGGGCGCGCGCGACGAGCTTGCGGGTCAGCATGAGGCGATGAGAGCCGACCATGACGGCGACGTCGGCGGTCGCAGGCTTTTCGAGCATGCGGGCCACTGCGCGCTTGGCGATATCTGCCCACTCGATACGACCCTTGAGAAGCGCCACGGATTCAGGCTCGGTGATCGTTGGGACGACTCCGGGTAGGAGGCGGTCGATAGTGGAGGAGACGACATCGGTCTCGCCCAGGGAGGGGAGCACGGCGTCAATGTAGTGCAAGAACGCGTCCGAGGGGCCGATGATGAGAACGCCCGATCGAGCAAGTCGCTCGCGCTGAGCGTACAACAGATAAGCTGCGCGGTGGAGTGCGACGGCGGTTTTTCCGGTTCCTGGACCTCCCTGCACGACGAGGATCCCGCGAGAATCAGCGCGAATGATGCGGTCTTGCTCTGCCTGGATCGTGGCGACGATGTCGCCCATCTTGCCGTCGCGGGCCTTGTTCATTGCAGCGAACAACGCTCCCTCGCCGGTGAGGTTGAAGTCGTTCGCCTCCCCGTTCGTGAGCAGTTCGTCCTCCACCCCAGTGACCTTGCGGAAACGAGTTTGGATATGTCGACGTCGGACAACGTTTCCTGGTTCGAGTGCGGTGGCCTGATAGAACGGCTCCGACTGAGGTGCGCGCCAATCGACAAGGAGTACTTCACCGGCGTCGTCGCGTAGGGTGAGGCGTCCGATATGGTGGGTGCTGCCGTCGGCAAGGTCGAGCCGGCCAAGAACCAGACGATTTTCCAGGTTGCGCAGACGGATCAGGTTGTCTTCGTAATGCGTGGCGAACGAATCACGTTCGCGGCGTGCACCCGGAGTACCACCGCCACCTTGGTGACGGACACGAGCGAGTTGCGTCTCATATCTCGAACGTTCGGAATCGAGGGCGGAGTATGCCTGGTCAACGAACTCCTGCTCCTGGGTGATCGCCTCTTTTGTGCTCACGTGTCCTCCTCAACATGAAAAACCAGGAACATTATTATTCCGGAAAACGTTCAGGTACGCGAATGATTATTCTGTTCGCGTACCGGGTGCCGAAGCCGCCCAGGTAGAATGTGGTGAGAAGGAGGTCCTATGCCCACGTACATTCATATCGATCCGAGCCTGACCAACATTGAGGTCGATACTCTCGTACTGAATTTGGTGGACAGGCTAGTGGACGCCGGTGAAGTGGCAGCCACGATGGAAGCGGTGATCTCCGACCTGGACTATGTGGGGATCGCTACTTTTGATTCCGATCCGCTCTACGATTTCCGTGCCCAAAGGCCGATTGCGACGTATGCGGATGGTCGCCTTGCGGAGGTCTCTGCTCCGGGGATGGATCTGAAGCTTGTCACCGATGTTCAGGGGCACACGTTCTTGTACATCTCTGGCCAGGAGCCGGATTTCCATTGGCCGGTTCTGGCAAAGGATATTGTGGAGATCGCGACCCACTACAACATTTCACACCTGTATTCATTTGGTGGTATGCCAGCGCCGGTTCCGCACACGCGTCCGGCAGATATGGTGGTGCGCTCCACCCAGCCGCGCGACAACGAGATCCTGCATGCGTATGTGGAGCACTATGGGACGCTTGCGGACATGGTGGAGAACGAAGCCGCAAAGCGTGGGCTCGCGGCTACGTCGATCCGGACCCGTGTGCCGGGGTATCTGGCGCGCGGTGATCATCCATTCTTCTCGGCGGCGCTCGCAGTGGCGAAAATGCTTGCCTCTCTCGGAGGCCCGGTGATCCCTGTGGGAGATCTGGAGCAACGGGTGGATGAGCAGATGGGCTTCCTCGCGGCTGCCGTCGAATCGAACCCTGAGCTCGCGGAGCTGGTCGCCAAGCTGGAGGCCGATTACGATCGCCTGCCCGAAGGCGTGGGTTTTGTCCGCAACGGCGATCCGGAAATCCCTACCTCGGACGAGATCGGTGAGGCTGTGGAGCGCTTTTTGGAGATGCGCGAGGAGAAGCCACTGGAAGAGGCCGTCAAGAAGTCGAAAGCGAAGAACCCGCCAGTTCGTCGCGGACGCCACGCCTGGCGCGCCCCGACGTCGGGCGAGGAAGAGTCGTCGGCGGAGCCGGGCTCGGCCGAGCCTCATACGGACGCCGAGCCGCCGGCGTCGGAGGGCGCAACCGAATAATCGGTGAGCCCTGTTCACGCCCCGCGTAGCGCTCGCCGTCGTCACGAACTGAATATGTGAAATGCCCCGCACGTGTGCGGGGCATTTCACATGCCAGAACGCGTTCGCGCGCGCCGTTGAGCCGGTGTAAAAATGTTGAAGCACAACAACCGGCAAGGGGAGATTATGAGACGCGGAGCTCTGCGCGTGTGGCTAGCGGCGATGGCGATCTATATCGTGGCGATGGCCGGGCGAACCTCGCTTGGAGTGGTGGGTTTGGAAGCGATGGCACGTTTCCACATGTCTGCATCGGTGCTCTCGCTCTTCACGGTGGTTCAGCTGGGGGTATATGCGCTCGCCCAGATCCCTGTGGGGATCGCGCTCGACCGCTGGGGTACCCGCCGCGTGATGGTGGTCGGCGGCCTGGCGATGGCGGTTGGCCAGGTGGGGCTCGCTTTCGCGACGTCGGTTCCCGCGGCGCTCGCGGTGCGCGCACTGATTGGCATGGGTGATGCCACGGCCTTCACTGCGGTTCTGCGTATCATTCCGGCCTGGTTCGCTCCACTGCAGGTGCCGGTGATGACACAGCTCACCTCGATTATTGGCCAGCTTGGCCAGGTGATTTCGTCGGTGCCGTTCGCGGCTGTTGTCGCGGGGCTAGGGTGGACAACGGGGTTTACGTCGCTTGCGGCCCTCGGGGCGCTCGTTGCCGTCGTCGGTCTTGCGCTGATCCGTAACACTCCGGCGAACTTCAGCCACGGTGCGGAAAAAGACCGTAAGCGGCTCGCGTCGGTAACGAACGCTGTTGAGGTGAATTCGGCCGCGCCCGGTGTGTGGGAGACGCTGAAGAATCCGGGAGCTTTGCTCGGATTCTGGGTACATTTCGCGACGTGTTTTCCCTCAATGTCGTTTCTGTTGCTGTGGGGTGTTCCGTTTTTCCAGGTGCATGATGCAATGCCGAAGGCCGCCGCCAGTGCGATGCTGATTTTCAACACGGTGTTCGGGATCGTCTTGGGGCCGATCGTGGGGCGGCTAGTGGCGGCGCATCCGCTGCGCCGCTCGTGGATTATTTACGTGACGTCGGCGATCACCACCGTGGCGTTCGCCGTGGTGATCGTGGGGCCGTCTCCGTCGCCGTTCCTGCTGAGCGTTGCGTTGCTGGTGACGACGGCGCTGTCCGGGGTCGCTTCAAACGTGGCGTTCGATTTCGCGCGCACGAGTGTGCACCCGCGCCGGCTAGGCACAGCGAACGGCCTGATCAACATGGGTGGGTTCGTTTCGGGGCTCACTGCGGCGCTGATCATTGGTGTCACGTTGGATGTGACATCGCCTGCCGGGCAGTACACTCCCGGCAGTTTCTCCCTCGCGATGGCGGCGCAGTTCGTTCTCCTGGCCTCCCTCGGTGCCGTTGAGTACTACAAGCGCAAGGTGCGCGCCCAGCGCGAGGCGGCCGGCGGGCCGAAGGTTCCGCCTCTTGCAGACGTTTTCCACCGTTACCAGGAGCGGTGGGATCGACGTCGGCGCCGGCACTTGGCGGGAAAGGCTCGCGTGGAGCGGCGCAAGTTGCGTCGGCTCACTCAAATGGCCAGCCGACGGCACCGTCGGTGAGTGGCGAAGCGCTCCGAGCCGCTTTTTCGAGCACTTTTTGCCCGACGACGGTGGTAGGCAACGACAGCCTGCGCACGAGCCTGTCGATCTCGGCGACGTCGAGCGCAGCGTTGGAGGTGACGAGGACAACGTTTCCGTGGCGCTTGCCGCGCGCGATTGCCGGATCGGTGATTCCCACAATGTACTCGAAGCTCTCCAGCGCGGCGGCGACCTCTCGGTAGACGTCGGTGAGCGAGCCGCCGGCGACGTTGACGAGGTAGAGCCCGCCGTCGGCGAGGAGGCGCGAGGCAGCGGCGTACGATTCGACGGTCGCAAGCTGCATCGGCACACGGGCACGGCGGAACGCGTCGCGCACGATCACGTGCCAGGAGCCCTTGTTGGTGTCGAGGGTGCGGCGTGCATCTTCACTGCGGATGCGCAGGCGGGGCGAGGATGGCAGATCGAACCATTCGCGAGCGAGCGTGGCGAGTTGCGGATCGATCTCAATGGCAAGCTGGCGCGAGTTTTTGCGCTCCGCGTCGAGCGCCCGGGCGAACGCGCAGCCGGCGCCGCCGAGGTGGAGAATACGAAGCGGGGCGCCGGCGTCGAAGGTGGTATCGATCGCGACCCGCATCTGTTGCATATACTCGAACTCGAGGTGAGTGGGGTCTGCGAGGTCGAGCGCAGAGGATTCGGCGTCATCGATGTAGAGGGTCACCAGCGAGGTGCCTGGTACAGGCTCCACTCTCAGCTCGGACATGGCAGTGGTAGCGGTGATCGTTTCCATGGCGCAGATTGTATCGGAGGTGAGGATGTCACGGGCACCGAGGTCGGGCGCGGCGAAGCGCGACTGGGGGAGCGATGATTCCCTCACGAACATCATGCACGTGGATATGGACGCGTTTTTCGTATCGGTGGAGCTGTTGGAACGGCCGCAGTTACGCGGGACACCGGTGGCAGTGGGAGGTATGGAACGCGGGGTGATCTCGGCGGCATCCTACGAGGCGCGCAGGTTTGGAGTGAATTCGGCGATGCCGGTGGCACGTGCGAAGCGCCTGTGCCCAGCATTGACGATTATCCCTCCGAGCCACGGCAAGTACTCGGCGGTTTCGCGCCGGATTATGGCGATCTTGGCAGACGTCACGCCGAAGGTTGAGCAGCTTTCGGTGGACGAGGCATTTCTCGACGTCGGCGGCGCGCGGAAAGCTGTGGGCTCCCCAACGGAAATCGCTCACCTGATCCGTGCGCGCATCCGCGAGCAGGAGGGAGTGCCGGCATCAGTGGGGATTGCTGCCACCAAACACGTGGCGAAGATCGCCTCCGCCCATGCGAAGCCTGACGGCGTGCTCCTGGTTCCCGAATCGGCCACGCTGGAGTTTCTCCATTCATTGCCGGTGGGTGTGCTGTGGGGAGTGGGCGAGAAGATGCGTGCCAAGCTTGAGTATTACGGTATTCACTCGGTTGGCGAGCTTGCGGCTCTTGGTGAGGCGCGGCTTGCGCGAATGGTTGGATCCGCCGCGGGGCATTCGCTCTATGCGCTCGCGATGGGGATCGACCCTCGTGCCGTGGTGACGCACCGAGAGGAGAAGTCGATGGGCAAGGAGCAGACGTTCTTCGATCTGCTAGATCCTTCGGCAGCGAATGCTGTGCTGCTTGAACAGTCCCACGAGATCGCGCGTCGCTTGCGAAGCGCGAGCGTGCGCGCCTGGACGGTGGGGATCAAGGTGCGCTTCGAGGACTTCACCACGGTGTCGCGCTCGGTCACGTTTGGTGCGCCTACCGACCTCGGCGCGGAGATCTACCGCGCCGCCACGCACTTGCTGGCGGAGGTTCCCTCGCGCGGCGGTTTCCGCCTGCTCGGAGTGCGAGCCGAGCATCTCGACGACGGCGGGGCGGGGTTCCAGTTGAGGATCGACGACGATGGTCGTTCTCGGCGCGCGGAGAGCGCGGTGGACGAGGTGCTCAAGAAGTTTGGTAGCGGCGCTGCGGGGCGTGGTTCGCTGGTGAAGAAAGACGCTCCTGGGGTGCCGCAGCTTTAATTTTTTGGGTACTGTTAGGGGCGACGCTAGGAGGAATATGGCACTGTCTGATCGTGAGCGAGAAATGCTCGAGGAGCTCGAGGCTCAACTCAAGGGTGAGGATCCCAAGTTTGCGGATGCGCTGCGCTCGGATACGCGTGGCGTGCCCACGCGTATGGTGATCTCGCCGCGTCATCTGGTGCTCGGCATTATTATTGCCGCAATCGGGCTCGGTGTGGTCGTGCTCGGCGTGTCCACTGAGATCACTTTGGTGGGGGTTGCGGGGGCGATTGTCGTGTTCGCCGGCTTGTGGTATCTGTCCACGGGGGCTCGGAATGTGCCGGTGAGTGTGAGTGCACGCAAGCCGAAGCAGCGTTCCACCTCGTTTATGGAGGCGCAGGCAGAGCAGTGGCGCCGGCGCCGTGAGGAGGGCGGCCGCTAGCTCCCTCCACTTTCCTCCACAACTGGATAATTTTACGTCTCGATGGCCCAGGAGCTGGCTCCTGGGCCATCGTTGTGCCCAAAATGTGGATGGCTGAGAGTTTTTCCCTCCACCAGATTTTTCGGCAAAACTACGCCAAAAAATGAAGAGAAACACCCTCAATATCTCTTGCATGTGGGGTGAAGTGGGGTAAAGTGGAGGGAAGTTGAGGAGAGGGGGTGAAGCATGTTCCTTGGGACCTTTGAGCCGCGGCTCGATGTCAAGGGCAGGCTGATCCTCCCTGCCAAGTTTCGCGATCAACTCGCTTCCGGCCTGGTGATCACGAGAGGCCAAGAGCACTGTCTGTACGTCTATCCGATGTCGGAATTCGAAGATGTGCTTGCCAGGCTCCAGCAGGCTCCACTCACCTCGAAGGAAGCGCGTTCATATACGCGAATGTTCCTCTCAGGTGCGGATGATCAGATCCCAGATAAGCAGGGGCGCATCACCATCCCGGCCGCACTGCGCACATACGCAGGGCTCGATCGGGAGCTATCGGTGATCGGCTCGGGCTCTCACGTGGAGATCTGGGATACGGCGGCGTGGAGCGCCTACTTGGCCGACAACGAATCGGACTTCGCCAACCGCGAAGACGAACTCATCCCGGGAGTGTTCTAGGTGCTCGGCCTCCTCCCGATGTCCTGCGGTTATTCCCCGACTTCAGGGCCTCGGTGGGGGACCAATCACCTCGAGCAATGAATCAGAAAGGAGCGGCACATGGCTGCAGCGGACGGCAACGCGCTACACGTGCCGGTCCTACTTGAGACCTGCGTGGAGCTGCTGGCACCGGCGCTCACCGACGGCGCATTGCTGATTGACTGCACGCTTGGCATGGGCGGCCACACCGAGGCTTTCCTTTCGCGTTTTCCGAATATTCGGGTCGCAGGTATCGATCGCGATCCTCAGGCGATTGAGCTTGCTTCCGAGCGCCTTGCACACTTTGGTGATCGTTTCATCCCGGTCCGCGCCACGTACGACGCCGTCGGGCAAGTTGCGTGCGAGTTCGGCAAGGACGGGCTCGCGGATGCGATCTTGATGGACCTCGGTGTTTCCTCGCTCCAACTTGACGAAACTGAGCGCGGGTTCTCCTACGCACACGACGCGCCGTTGGATATGCGAATGGATGCCTCGGCACACGGGACTGCGGCCGATATCCTCGCATCGGCGTCGGCGGGGGAGATCGCCCATATCCTCCACCGTTACGGGGAGGAAAAGTTTGCCAAGAAGATCGCGGCGCGTATCGTGCGCCAGCGCGAAACTCAGCCGATCACGCGCACCGGCGAGCTCGTAGAGATCGTACGTGAGTCGATCCCCGCAGCAGCCCGCCGTACCGGCGGTAACCCTGCCAAGCGCACGTTCCAGGCGCTACGGGTCGCAGTGAACAACGAGCTTGGTGTCCTCGAAGCTGCCGTGCCGGCCGCGATCGAGGCGCTTCGGGTGGGCGGGCGCCTTGCGGTCGAGTCCTACCAGAGCCTCGAGGATCGCATCGTCAAAGATGCCATGCGGATCGGGCTCGTCTCGTCGACTCCACCAGGGCTTCCGGTGGAGCTCGAGGATCACAAGCCGTTCCTCGTGTCGCTGACTCGAGGTGCAATGAAAGCCGACAAAGCGGAGATTGCGCGCAACCCGCGCAGCGCCTCTGTGCGGCTTCGAGCGGTTGAAAGGACCGCGCCCACGCCACAGCACATCGCACTGAATTCAGGAGAGAACAAATGACCGCCGTCGCAAACGCACGCCCCGTTCGCCAGGCATCGCCTGTTATTTCTGCGCCCGGGTTGTCGGTTGTCCCGACGCCGGCGCCGGCGCGCGGCTTCTTCGGTACGGTGGCGCTGTGCGCGGCGATCTTCCTCGGTGCGATGGGACTCGCATTCCACCTCAACACACTCATGGTTCAGGGCGCGTACGATTTGAAGAACATTAACGTTCAAATCAGCGAAGTCTCCGCGAAGGCCGCAACCCTGGAGAAGGAAGTCATCTCGGTTTCTGCACCCGCACAGCTAGAGCAGGCGGCAAAGAAGCAGGGGATGGCTCCGGCAACAGCCACGAAGTTCCTGGATCCGAACACGGGAAAGATCGCTGAGTTCGTCAAGAAGAAGTAGGGGAGCGATGGAGAAACTGCGGGTCATCATGCACGGCCTCGGCCGCCGGATCGCCGGCAGTGAGTCATTCGATACTCCGGAGGAGCGTACCACCTATTCTCGCTTCCGCCGAATCGTTGCATTCGTGCTGGCACTATTGCTGATTCTTGTGTCACGCTTGTTTTATTTGCAGGTGGTGGTCGCCAGTGATCTCGCCGATACCGCGCGTGAATTCCGAACGCGTTCGTACACGCAGGAAGCGAAGCGTGGCGATATTTTGGATGCGAATGGTGCCGTGCTCGCCACGTCGATTGAACGGTATAACGTACGCGTGAACCAACCTGAGATCGCCACCTACGTCAAGTACGACGACGCCGGTGAGATTGTCGGTACAGGCGCCGCGGCTGCAGCGAAGGAACTCGCGCCGATCCTCAAGATGGACCGCGCCGAGCTTGGTGGCATCCTTATTGGCGGCGAGAAGAAGACCCAGTGGGGCCTTGTCGCCAAGGACATTTCTCCTGAAAAGTGGCGCGAAATCAACGCGCTTGGCATCCGTGGTATCTACCCCGAGCGGTTCATGCAACGCTCATATCCCAATGGTGACGTGGCCGGCACTGTGCTTGGCTATGTCGGCCAGACGGCCGATTCCCACGATGTTGCCGGCCGAGCCGGAATCGAACAGACAATGGATTCGACGCTCGCAGGAAAGTCCGGCTCGCTCACCATCGAGGTCGGCCCCGCTGGCACCGTTTTTCCGCAAGGAACGAACACATCGGTCCCTGCGGTGGACGGCGGCGATGTCAAACTCACGATCGACCGCGATTTGCAAAAGGTCGCGCAGGAGGCGATCCAGGATTCCGTGGATCGTTTCGGAGCGAAATGGGGAGCCGCCGTCGCTGTCGAAATCGGAACCGGGCGCGTGATTGCACTCGCTGATTCTCACGAACCTGATCCAGGTAACCTGGCCGCCGCGGATCCAGACAACCTGAACTCGCGCGCCGTCTCCGCCGTCGTCGAGCCAGGATCGACCGGCAAGGTGATGACGTTTGCCTCGGCGATCGATCAGAAAACCGTCAGCCCGACGTCGTGGTTCCAGGTCTCCTCGGATCGGCGCATGCCCAACGGCGAGGTCATCCACGACAATGACCCGCACCCCACCCAGATGATGACAGTGGCAGGAATCCTCGCAGTGTCGTACAACTCGGGCCTGGTGCAGATCGGCGACACGCTCGACGACAAGGTCCGCTACGACTACATGCGTAAGTTTGGCCTCGGTTCGCCAACGGGTATTGAGCTCCCGGGCGAGTCGAAAGGCATTCTTCGCGAATACACTACGTGGGGGAAGCGTGAACACTACACCACCATGTTCGGACAGGGCTGGGCAGCTACGCCGATGCAGCTCGCCCAGATGGTGTCGATCATCGGTAACGGCGGCGTGAAGGTGCCATTGCATATCGTTGACGGTACATATGATCGCGACGGGAAGTTCACCCCGAAGCCGATCGGAAAGTCACAGCAGGTGATTTCGAAGGATTCTGCGGCAACGATGATCAAGATGATGGAGGCGGTGACACAGAAGGGATCGACGGCTCCGCTCGCTCGTGTCGAAGGCTACAATGTTGCTGGCAAGACGGGTACAGCCCAGGTGCCGGATGCGAGTGGGAAGCTCACGCGCCGCGTGGGCACCTTTGTTGGCCTGATTCCTTCGGAGCAGCCGCAGATCGCTGTCGCTGTTGCCGTGTCGAACCAGCCGGCTCCGGGCTATGGCAGCGACGTCGCGGCCCCAGTTTTCTCGAAGATCGCGAGTTTCGCGATGCGTCAGCGCCAGGTTCCGCCCTCGACGGTTCCTCTCACCAAGTTCAAGTGGACGAAGGCAGATTAGTGATGTTGAGAAGTGAACAGACGCGCCCGGTGTCGTTGAGCATGCTCGCGCAGGCGGTCGGCGCGAGCGCGCCGACCGTGAACGTGACAGGCGCAGTGATGGACAACCGTGCCGTGCGCCCGGGGGATCTTTTCATCGCGATGCCGGGGGCGCGCGTGCACGCGGCACGCTTTGCCGGTGCGGCTGTGGAAGCCGGCGCTGCTGCGGTGCTCACCGACGCCGAGGGGGCGCGTATCGCCGGCGAGCTCGGCGTTCCTGCGGTTGTGGTTCCCGACGTCGCGGCCGCGGCGGGTACGGTAGCCGCGCTCGCATACGGGGAACCAGCGAAGCATGTGCGTTCCTTCGCAGTAACGGGCACGAACGGCAAGACCACCACCACCTTCATGATTGACTCGATCTTGCGCGGGCTTGGCGCAGTGACGGGCTTGATCGGCACTGTTGAGTTGCGGCTTGCGAGCCAGGCGGTGCCGGCGCGGATGACCACGCCCCAGCCGGACGAGCTCCAGGCGATGCTCGAGGTCCTTGTGGAGCGTGGCGGAACGGATGTGGTGATGGAGGTCTCTTCGCATGCGCTCGCGCAGGGCCGAACCCGCCCGATTCGCTATTCGGTGGCGGGATTTACGAATCTCACCCAGGATCATTTGGACTTCCATGAAACGTTCGAGGAGTACTACGCGGCGAAGAAAACACTGTTCGAGTCCGAGAACTCGCAGCGTTGCGTGATTTTGGTTGACGACGAGTACGGCAAGCGCCTTTTTTCGGAGGTAAGCGCTGAGCGTAGCGGAGTGGTTTCACTTTCGCTCGGAGGAAGCCCTGGCACGGCCGGTTGGCGCGTGAGCGACGTTGTGGCCGCTGAGCACGGGCATTCCTTTACGCTGACTTCGCCGTCGGGGGAGACAATTTCGACGTCGGTGGCACTGCCCGCAATGTTTAACGTCGCGAACGCGGCTTTGGCGATCGCGATGGCGGCCGAAAGTGGTGTGCCGCTTGCGGAGCTTGAGCGCGCGCTGGCTGGCGGCGTCTCGCCTGTGGTGCCGGGGCGTATGGAAGTCGTGTCGGCCCGTCCGCGTGTAGTGGTTGATTTTGCGCACAATGAGGATGCGCTGGTTAAAGCGATGGATGCCCTCGGGAGCCTTCAGGGCCGCTTGATCGTGGTGACGGGATCTGCTGGCGAGCGCGATACGGGTAAGCGACCGGCGATGGCACGTGTGGTGTCACAGCGCGCAGATATCACAGTGATCACCGACGACGACCCGCACCATGAAGACCCGGCCGCGATTCGTGCCGATTTGATTGCAGGGATTGTTCCGGGGGCACAGTGGCGCGAAATCGGCGATCGCCGAGAGGCGATCCGCTGGGCGGTCAATGAAGCGGCGCAGGAGGATACGATTCTTCTTGCCGGCCGCGGACATGAGACGGCCCAGAATTATGGTGAGTATTTTGTTGAGATTGATGACCGCGAAGTTGCGCGCGAAGCAGTGAAGGAGAAGAACGAGCGATGATCCAGATGACTCTCGGCGAGGTGGCTCGTGCAGTCGGCGCGAGCGTGGATTCGCAAGTCGTTGTCACCGGCGTCGCGACGGATAACCGCAAGGTGCGCGGTGGTGATCTCTTCATCGCGATCAAGGGTGAGCGCGCGGATGGCAATGCTTTCGCCGGCGCGGCGCTCGAAGCTGGCGCAGCTGGCGTTCTCACTTCCGACGCCGAGGCTGCCGTTGCGTCGGGAGCGGATCGCGCGCGCGTGGTGGAGGTGCCCGACGTCGTTCGTGCGCTTGGCGATTTGGCGAGCGAAAATCTCAAGCTCGTTCGCCAACGCGGCCGGGGCGATTTCCGCGTTGTCGCGGTGACGGGTTCGGTGGGCAAGACCACCACGAAGGATCTGCTGGCTGCGATGCTCGCCGAGCGCGGTGAGATCATCGCCCCGCCGGGCTCGTTCAACAATGAGCTGGGGATGCCACTGACCGTGCTACGCGCGGATGAGAACACCGCCACCCTCGTGCTCGAGATGGGTGCGGACCATATTGGGAACATTGAGTACCTCACGTCGATCGCCATGCCGGATGTGGCGGTCGTGTTGATCGTTGCTCGCGCACACCTGGGAGAATTCGGCGGCATCGAGAATGTTGCAAAGGCGAAGAGCGAACTGGTGGTCGGAACCGCGCCGAACGGCGTCGTAGTACTGAACGCGGACGATCCGCGAGTGTTGGCGATGGCGCAACTGGCCCACACACCCGTCGTGACATTCTCGCGGGAAGGGGACGCCGACGTCGTCGCCACTGATATTGAGGTCGGCCCAGATTCGCGCGCTTCCTTCACGCTCCACGCGGGTGGGGATGAGGAACGCGTTTCGTTGCGCCTGGTCGGCGCTCACCACGTGGCGAACGCACTCGCCGCCACCGCGGCATCCCTCCAACTCGAGATCCCGTTTGAACACATCGTTGAAGTTCTCAACACGGCAGGTCCCGTCAGCGCCCACCGCATGGACGTGTTCCAGGCCCAGGGCATGACGATCATCGACGATTCCTACAACGCGAACCCCGATTCGATGCGCGCCGGTATCGACGCCCTCGCCCACATCGGCGCCGGGAAGCGCACCCTCGCCGTGCTCGGTTCGATGCTCGAGCTGGGCGAGGCATCTGAGGCCGAACACCGAGCAATCGGCGAGTATGTTGCGGATCGGGGAATCGACGTCGTTGTCGGGGTTGGGGATGAAACTGCACCGCTTGTCGAGGCGGCGCGCGAGCGAGGCCTGGAAGCGAGCCGTGCCGATGCGCAAAGCGCGGGGAGTGTACTTTCCACGATTGCCGCTCCGGGTGACGTAGTCTTACTCAAGGGTTCGAATGGATCCCGTGTGTGGACTATCGCCGATAAGTACAAGGGGAACTGAGACATGCTAACGATTCTGATCGCGGTGGCGTTTTCCCTGACGTTCACCTTGTTCGGCACTCCGGTATTCATTCGCTACCTGCATAAGCGCCAGTACGGGCAGTTCATTCGTGAGGATGGTCCCACCTCGCACCAAGTTAAGCGCGGTACACCAACGATGGGCGGCGTGGTCTTCATTGTGGCGGCGGTTCTCGGCTATTTCGTCGCGAACCTTGTGACGGGCCGTGCCCCGCGCGCCACCGGTTATCTGTTGGTTTTCCTCACGGTCGGCATGGGCTTAGTGGGGTTCGCGGACGATTTTACGAAAGTTTCGCGTGAGCGTTCGCTGGGGCTGACCCCGATGAAGAAAATCGCTGGCCAGGGTATCGTCGGAATCGTTTTCACGGCGTTGGCTCTTCAGTTCCCCGATCAGCTGGGCCGTACCCCAGGTTCCACGTCGATCTCGATCGTCCGTGCCACTCCTGTGAATTTGGCTTTTGCCGGCGTGGCTGTGGGCTTGGTGCTGTTCATCATCTGGGGCAATTTCTTGATCACTGCGTGGTCGAATGGCGTGAACCTCACGGATGGCTTGGACGGGTTGGCAACCGGCGCTTCGATCCTCGCGTTCACGGCATACACGGTGGTGGCGATTTGGCAGTCGTACCAGGCGTGCCATTCGGTCATCGGCGCGGCGCCGGGGTGTTATTCGGTGCGAGATCCTCGCGATATCGCGATCTTTACCGCGGCCCTGGTGGGGGCACTCGTGGGTTTCTTGTGGCACAACACGTCGCCTGCCCAGATTTTCATGGGCGATACCGGTTCGCTCGCGCTTGGGGCAGCATTCGCTGGTGTTTCGATTTTCACGCAGACCGAGATCCTCGCCGTTCTTCTTGGCGGCCTGTTCGTGGTGATCGTGTTCTCGGACGTGATCCAGGTGGGCATGTTCAAGGCAACGGGCCGGCGCGTGTTCCGAATGGCGCCGTTGCACCACCACTTCGAGCTCAAAGGCTGGAAAGAAGTGACAATCGTGGTGCGTTTTTGGATCATCCAGATTTTGTTCGTGGCCGCGGGCCTCGGTTTGTTCTACATGGAATGGTTGGCAAAGCAGTGATTCCTGGCGCCCACGATTTTGAGGGTAAGCGTGTTGCGATTCTCGGCATGGGCAAGTCCGGTCGGGCAGCGTTCGAAGTATTGAGTTCGAAAACCGGCGCGGTGCTGTCGGTGTGGGATTCGCGCCCGGAGGCAGTTGAGGAGTTTGCAGCCGACGGCGGTGCACATCATGATGGCGAGGTGCTCGTTGCTCAGTTGCTCCGGTGGCGCCCCGACGTCGTTGTGATTGCCCCCGCGTTTCGTCAGAGCGGCCCTGAGTGGGCGGCGCTGCGAGCCGCTGGCATGTCCGTGTGGTCGGAGATCGAGTTGGCGTGGCATCTGCGTGCGCAGCGCGCCGACGGTTCGTTTGCCCCGTGGCTTGCGATTACGGGCACGAACGGTAAGACAACCACGACGACGATGCTGGAGTCAATCTTGCAAGCTGCCGGTTTGCGCGGGGTAGCGGTCGGCAACGTAGGCAACCCTGCTGTGACGGCGGTGTCGGACGAGTCGGCAAGCGCTCCGGGTGCGTTCGCGTTTGAGTTGTCGTCATTTCAGCTCGCTGCTACAGCTTCGATGTCGCCTGCGGCCGCGGTGTGCCTGAATATCGATGATGACCATCTCGAGTGGCATAACTCGCGCCGTGAGTACCACGAGGCGAAGGCGAACGTGTACAACCGCGCGCAAGTTGCGTGCCTCTATCCGGTGGGGGATACCGAGGTTCAGGAGATGGTCGATGACGCCGACGTCGTCGAGGGTGCTCGCGCGATTGGTCTTACGCTGGGGGTTCCGTCGGTGGGGCAGATCGGCCTGGTTGACGACGTCGTGGTGGATCGTGCCTTTACTCCGAAGCGGTACACTCACGCGGCTGAGCTTTTTTCAGTGGCAGATATCGAGCACCTTGCCCCAGCGGGCCTGGACCTTCCGCTCCACATCATGAAGGACGCGATGGTGGCGGCCAGTTTGGCGCTGTCGATCGGAGTGGAGCCGGTTGCGATCCGGGATGGGATACGCGCTTACCATCCTGGCCGTCACCGTATTGAGTTGGTTGCCACGCTCGACGGCGTGCGCTACGTGGACGATTCGAAGGCCACGAACGCGCACGCGGCACGCGCCTCGGTCCTCGCACAGGGCGAGAAGTCCGTGGTGTGGATCGTCGGCGGCCAAGCCAAGGGCGCTCACTTCGGACAGCTCGTTGGGGACGTCGCCTCCCGCCTTGCCGCCGTCGTCGTTATCGGAACCGACCAGCAGCCGTGGCTGGAGGCGCTCGCTGGCCTGGATGTTCCCGTCCACTACGTTGCTCCAGATTCCGCCCAGCCGATGGCCGCTGCCGTTGCGTGGGCTCGTGCCAACGCAACGGAGGGAAACACGGTGTTGCTCGCCCCGGCGTCGGCGTCGATGGACCAGTTCGCCTCGTACGCGGATCGCGGTGAGAAGTTTGCACAGGCAGTGAGGGAACAAGCATGAGTGTTCCACTGAATGCGGCCGATCGTCGGGTACGCGACATTATGACCAAGTCCCTGATCGTCATGGTTGTTTCGACAATTGTGCTGGTGGCACTCGGCGTGTTCATGGTGTTTTCGGCAACCGCGCCTTCCTCGATTCGCCTGATCGATGCCGATCCGACGGCCCAGTTGTTCTCAGTGGCGATCAAGCAGGCGGGAATGGCCGTTTTCGGCATGATCGTTGCTCTCGCGTTGATGAAGTGGATTCCGGCGCAGCTCGTCAAATTTGCTGCCAAAGGGATTTTCGCTTTCGCACTGATTCTCCAAGGCTCAGTGTTCGTGCTGGGCTCGCGTACGGTCGGTGGTAACACGAACTGGCTACGCCTGGGGCCGATCTCGATTCAGCCGTCGGAGTTTTTGAAGGTCGCACTGATCATCTGGCTGGCCTATGAGCTCTCACAGCGTTCGGTGAAACAGATGGCCGATTGGCGCCAGCTGATCCAGCCGATCGTGGGTTTCGTCGTGGCGATCGGCCTGGTTTTGCTGGGCGGCGACGTCGGCACCGGTTTGATCTTCATCCTGATCGCGGTGGGGCTCGCCTTGATTGCCGGTATCCCCTTGCGCCTGTTTGTGATCCCTGGCGTGCTGGGTGCACTGGCCGTGGGAATGCTGATCGCGATTCGGCCCTCGCGCGTGAACCGTATCGGCGATTTCTTGTCGAACTTTTGGAACTTGCCCGATACTCATGCGCCCACCCAAGCCGATTACGCGCTGTTTGCCTTCGGCTCGGGTGGCGTTCCCGGGGTAGGTATTGGCGCTGGGAAGGAAAAATGGCGAGATCTAGCAGAGGCGCATACGGATTTCATTTTCGCCGTGATTGGTGAGGAGCTCGGTTTCCTTGGTGCGCTCACGGTGATCGCATTATTCGTGGCTCTCGGCTGGGCGCTGGTACGCATCTGCCTGCATCATCCAGATCGCTATGCACAGTTCGTCGCCGCTGGCGCCGCGTTGTGGCTGATCGGCCAGGGCGTGGCAAACATGTTCGTGGTCACTGGCCTGTTGCCAGTGTTCGGCGTGCCGTTGCCGTTCGTCTCGATGGGCGGCTCGTCGATGCTCGCTGGCCTGATTATGCTCGGTGTGGTGGCTGGTACGGTGATGCAGGTACCGGGGGTACGCGAGTCGCTGCGTGTGAACCCGCGCCTGGCAGCGTCGGCCACGTCTGTGCTGAGGAGGAATCGATGACATCGTACGTTCTTGCCGGTGGTGGAACCGCCGGTCATGTGAATCCGTTGTTGGCCACGGCAGCCGCGATCGCCCAGGAGGATCCGGGTGCGCAGGTGTGCGCGGTCGGCACTCCCGGTGGCCTCGAGGAAGAGTTGGTTCCCGCATCCGGCGTCGATCTCGAACTGATTGAGCGTGCGCCGTTCCCACGCCGGCCAAATCTGGCAGCTTTAAAATTCCCTCTGGCGTTCAAGCGAGCGGTGGATTCTGCCAAGCGCATTCTGCGCGAGCGCGGTGCGAACGTGGTTATTGGCTTCGGTGGTTACGCATCCACCCCGATGTACCTCGCGGCCAAGGCTCTGGGCGTTCCAGTCGTGGTCCACGAGGGTAACGCGAGCCCGGGCTTGGCGAACAAGCTGGGCGCTCGCTTCGCCGACGTCGTCGCCCTCACGTTCGATTCCACCCCGCTGGCGGCGCGTGCAGGCGAGACGATGACGATCGGCTTGCCTCTTCGAGAGGCGATCCAGGATCTGACCGATTCGGACCGTGGCCAGCGTCGAACCGAGGCTGCTTCGAAGTTCGGGCTTGATCCTTCGCGAGAAATTCTCCTCATCACCGGTGGTTCGCTGGGGGCTGCTCACCTGAATGAGGTGGCAGTGGCTTCGTTGGGGGCGATTCGTGATCGCGGCGTTCAGGTTCTGCATATTACGGGCAAGGGCAAGGCCGATGCCGTCCGCGCAGCTGTCGGCGATGATTCCGATTACGTGGTGCTCGAGTACCTGACGACGATGGAAGACGCCTACGCGGTGGCTGATCTCGCTCTGACACGCTCGGGCGCTGGCATGGTGGCCGAACTTTCTGCGCTGGGGATCCCCGCAATTTTCGTTCCGCTCCCGATCGGTAACGGCGAGCAGGAGAAGAACGCCGCCGACGTCGTCGCTTCCGGTGGCTCGGTGCTGGTTCGCGACGCCGATTTTTCGGCGGGTATTTTCTCTGAGCTTCTGGGCGAATTGACGCCCGAGAGATTGAGCGAGATGCGCGATCAGCTTGCGGGGGTTTCGCCGATGGATGCAGCAGTTGAGCTGGCCCAGATCGCGAAGGGAGTGGCGAAGTGAAGTTTCACTTGATTGGTATCGGCGGCGCCGGGATGAGCGTAGTCGCTGAGTTGTTGCTCGCGCAGGGTGCTGAGGTTTCCGGTTCGGATCGCAGCGAATCGGCGAACACGCGCACGCTCCAGGCAGCGGGGGCCCGTGTTTTCATCGGCCACGACGGCGCGAATGTGTATCCGGAAGCGGTGCTCGTGGTTTCGAGCGCGATCAAGGATTCGAATCCGGAGCTTGCGGTAGCGCGCTCGCGCGGCCAGCGTGTGTTGCACCGTAGTCAGGCCCTCGCGCTTGCGGCAGGCGATCGCGATTTCATCGCGGTTGCAGGCGCGCATGGGAAAACGACGACGTCGGGCATGCTGGCGAGCGCCCTGGGCGAGCTGGGGCTCGATCCGTCGCGCGCGGTCGGCTCCACGCTAGCGGGCGGCGAACCGGGTGGCTATCTTGGAACGGGGTCGATGCTGGTTGCTGAGGCGGACGAATCCGACGGCTCGTTTTTGAACTACTCTCCGCGCGTTGCGATCGTGACGAACGTGGAGCCTGATCACCTTGATCACTATGGCACCCGCGAAGCGTTCGAGGAAGCGTTCGCGGAGTTTGCGCGCCGGATCGTGCCGGGCGGGTTGTTGGTCGCGTGCGCGGACAACGACGGCTCGATGCGCCTTGCGCGTGTTGCCGCTTCCGAGGGGATCCGCGTGGTTACGTATGGGCGTGGCGAGGGCCTCGAGCGTCACGTGAAGGTTTCCGACGTCGATACGCCAGGTGGCCTCGCGAGCGGCGTGTTCGAGTTCGCAGGCGAGAGTTTCCCTGTCTCGCTCCATGTGGCCGGAGCACACAACCTGCTCAACGCTGCAGCTGTGTGGTCGGCAGGCGTAGAACTTGGCGTAGAGGGCGCTGCGATGGCCCGCGCTCTGGGTGCGTTCCGTGGCACCGGCCGCCGTTTCGAGCTTCGCGGCGAGGTGGGCGGCATTCGAGTAATCGATGATTACGCTCACCATCCCACCGAGGTGGAGGCAACGTTGGCGACGGCTCGCACCGTCACTGACGGCCGCGTCCTTGTGCTGTTCCAGCCGCACCTGTATTCGCGTACGCGCAACTTTGCTTCTCGGTTCGCCGAGGCGCTTTCCCATGCCGACACCGTGGTGGTCACCTCGGTGTATGCGGCGCGCGAGGTGCCCTCCGACGGCGACGAAGCGGACGTGATCGTGGCGCATCTGCCGTCGGCTCGGTTTATTCCGGAGATGACCGAGGCTGCGCATACGATTGCGGCCGAGGCTCTCCCTGGTGATCTGGTGATCACGATGGGCGCCGGTTCAGTGACGAAGATGGCCGACGTGATTATTTCGGATCTGGAGGCGCAATGAGACCCCCGAGCCGGCCGAAGAAGCCGCGCTCGCTCGCTTCCCAACAACCTTCGGAGCCTCGTGAGCGTCCGGCGTCGGGGCCTGACGTCGAGCGTGGGGTAGTACCCGAAAGAGAGGCGTCCGAACGCGTAGTCGGCCACAGCGTCGTTCGTGCGCACCAGCGTGCGCGCGTTGTCTCATCCGCACACAACTCCGCGATTGCAGAGCCGTCCGCACACGCCAGCCTGCACGGCGTCGCTGAAGCCGGCGAGCTGGTTGTCGACGAGGGCGCGACAGGGGTGTCCGTCGTCGGGAGGGTGCGCCAGATGTTTGACCGTCTGCGTCATCCTCGCGGCGATGAACTTTCTCTTCGGCGAGCGGAGCGACGCCGTGAGCGTCACCGTTCGCGGGCACGCAAGCTCGCGATTTGGGCGGGTGCCGCGGCCGTCGTCGTCGCACTCGTGTGGGTAGTGTTCGGCTCGTCGCTGTTCCGCTACCAGTACTCAGCATCGGACGTCTCTATTTCAGGAAACGCAGGGCCTCTCAAGATTGACAAGCTCCGCGCTAGTGTCAAGAAGCAGCTAGACGGAACGTTGCTACTGACACTGGACGTCTCCAACGCCGAAAAAACTGTACTTGAGGCTCTTCCCGAGGCGGCGAGCGTGAATATCGACCGTCATCTCCCGCGGACGCTGGCTATCTCGGCGACCCCAGCGCGTCCAGTTGCCTGCCTCGGGACAGGTGCACAATGTGACGCCGTGTCGGAAAATGGGCGAGTGATGGAGCTGGATGCGAAGGCAAAGGGCGCGCTTCCCAAGCTTGTCGCCGCCGGTGAGGGCTCCAAGGCGACCAACAACACGAAGATAGGGATCGCGACGCTCGCTTCTGTGCCGACGAAACTTCTTGCGCAGGTCCAACAGATCGACGTGAGCGAAGCCGGCCTGATTTCCCTCACTCTTCAAGGAAAGACACGCGTGTACTGGGGTGACGATACTGAGCCGAAGCTCAAGGGCAAGATCGTCATGTCGCTTGCGGGAACGGGTGCGTCGCTCATTGATGTCTCTTCACCGTCGTCGCCCGTGACGAAATAACTCAACCGAATTTCGCAACACGCCCGGAAGGTCGTTGCGAGAGAGGGCTTTGACCTTTACCTTTTGCGCGAGATTGGACAAGAAATCCTTCAAGTTCTACTTGAAGTTTCGAAAGGAAGCGCAATGTACCCTCTGGATAACAACGCAACGATCAAGGTGGTCGGAGTCGGCGGCGGTGGTGTGAACGCCGTGGATCGCATGATTCAGGACGGCCTCGCCGGCGTCGAATTCATCGCCGTGAATACCGACAACCAGTCGCTAGTGAAGTCGGAGGCGGAAACCAAGCTCGATATCGGCCGCGATGTTTCGCACGGCCTTGGCGCTGGCGCAGATCCGTCGGTTGGCCGCCGCAGCGCGGAAGAGAACAAGGACCTGATCGAGAAGTCGCTCGAGGGCGCCGATATGGTCTTCGTGACCGCCGGCGAGGGCGGCGGAACCGGTACTGGCGCCGCTCCGGTAGTGGCACAGGCCGCGCGCGAGCTCGGTGCACTGACCGTCGGCGTTGTCACCCGCCCCTTCTCTTACGAGGGCCTTCAGCGTTCCCGCAATGCCACGGAGGGCATTAAGGAACTTCGTGCCGCAGTTGATACGCTCATCGTGATCCCGAACGATCGCCTCCTGGAGATCTCGGACGAAGATATTTCCGTGATCGAGGCGTACCGCCTCGCGGATGAGGTACTGCGCTCGGGCGTGAAGGGCATCTCGGATCTCATCACCCAGTCAGGCGAGATCAACTTGGACTTTGCGGACGTGAAGGCCATCATGAAGGACGCTGGCACGGCCCTGATGGGCATCGGCTCGGCATCCGGCCCAGATCGCGCCCTGCGCGCCACGGAAAACGCGATTTCCTCCCCGCTCCTTGAGGCAAAGATCGACGGCGCCCACGGTGTTCTCCTCGCGTTCACCGCGTCGAAGGAGTTCGGCATCAAGGAGCAGGCAGCCGCAGCTCAGCTGGTGAAGGAAGCTGTGGACCCGTCGGCGAACATCATCGTTGGCCTGATCCTGGACGAGACTCTCGGCGACGAAGTGAACGTCACTGTGATCGCCGCCGGCTTCGACGAAGAGGACGATTACCTCCTGCCCACCGAGGACAAGGCGAAGCGCACTCCGGGTTCGGTCCGTGTTGAGGAGCCTGCTCCGGCCGCTCCTGCCCCTGTTGCACCGGTTGCGGCTGAGCCTGTGATCACTCGTCCCGCCGCAGAGCAGGCGGCCTCTGCTCCGGCGCCAGCCGCCGCGCCCGCCGAGCCGGAGCACAAGCGCCCGGATTTGGACATCCCGCCGTTCCTGTTCGACGAGTAAAAAGAACTCGTGCGATTTCTTGTCCGCCGCGGGCCTGGGTTTTCCCAGGCCCGCGGCATTTTTTCTCGAGTGGCGAGCCGTGACGGAGAGGCAAACACTGCCGACCACTGCGAGGCCAACCCCGCGGCAATACCGGGGCGTGCGTAGATACAATGCGTGGTATGGCAGTGATTGAGTATGAGACTCTCGTTGGGCCGGCTGGCGCAATTCAGTACGGGTTCACGGCGCGCGATGGTGGCGTGTCGGTGGGCGAGTACGGCTCGCTGAATCTTGGCCCGCACGTTGGCGATTCGCCGCAGGCGGTGGAGGAAAACCGTCGGCGCGTCCAAGCTGAGGTGAGTGCCCCGATCGTGTGGATGAATCAGATCCACTCCGATTGTTACACGTGGGCCCGCGACGCCCGCGAGGAAGGCGGGGTGCTCTTCGCTGGGGATTGCGATGCCGTGATCGTCGAATGCGGCCAGGCTGCCGCGGTGATGGTAGCTGACTGTGTGCCGCTGCTTCTTCTGGACGCGACCGGTGCACGTGCTGCCGCGGTGCACGTGGGGCGCGCCGGCATGGATGCGGAGATCGCACCGAAGGTTGCCCGTGCCATGATCGAACGCGGAACCCCGGCGTTGGCCCTGCGAGCCGTACTCGGCGCACACATTTGCGGGCGTTGCTACGAGGTTCCCGAAGCAATGGCTGCCGACGTCGGTGCGCGCCACCCACTCGCGCGCTCGACGACCAGCTGGGGTATGCCGTCACTCGATATCGCACGCGCGCTCATCGACCAGCTTGGCGTTCCGGTGCTCGCCGTTGGGGAGTGCACCCTCGAATCGGATCGGTACTTCTCCCATCGCAGGTCGAGCGCGCTCGGGCACCAGGCTGGTCGATTTGCCGGAATTGTTTCAGTTGGCAACACGCCCGCCCAAGTTCCCCAAAGTTCCGCCCGCCCTGCAATAGGTTAGCGATAGTAAACGTTAGGGAGGACACCATGGGTTTCTTGGATCGACTGGGCGCAAAGGCCGCTCCAGCTGAGGATATGTACGATGACGAGGAGTTTTACGACGAGGAGGAGTACTTCGACGATTCTGAGGTCGCCGAGCTTCACCCCGTTGCAACGAACGACATCGCGCGCATCGTCACCGTCTGGGTGTCCTCGTACCGCGATGTGAAGGATTTCGCAGTTGAGTTCCGCAGCGGCCTTCCGGTGATCCTCAACCTCTCGGACGCTGCGGATGCAGAGCGCGCGCGAATTGTGGATTTTGCGCTTGGTCTGTGCTTCGGCCTGTCGGGCCAGTTCTCGCGCATCTCTGAGGACGTTTTCCTCCTCACCCCGCACGAGGTGAAACTCGATTCGCGCGGCGACGACACCACTCACGATTTCTCGTAATGGCGACGGTCGGATACCTGCTCTTTTGGCTGATCCAGATTTACCTGTGGATCTTGATCGCACGGGTGGTTCTTGATCTGGTGGGCATGCTCGCGCGGGATTGGACTCCCACCGGCGTGCTCATGGTGATGGCGAACGCGGTCTACTCCTTGACGGATCCTCCGTTGCGCTTCCTTGGACGTTTCATTCCTCCCTTGCGCTTCGGGGCGATCGCGCTGGATATGGGGTTCTTGGCGCTGTTTTTCGGCCTCCAGATCCTTGCGCGCATCGTTATTTGGGTGTTCTGACTTTCGCACCGTTACCGAAATGTGATAAACCTAAGGCGTAATGAACGGGGAAAGACTGCGCGCACGAAGTGCTCTCGGGTAGTCTAGTCCACGTACGCACGTAACTAATGAGACCTACGAGGTGAACACCAATGGCACAGCTTCTTACTGAGACTGACGTTGTGAACATGCGCTTCAAGGAGCCCCAGCGCGTCGAAGAGGGCTATGACCAGGACGAGGTGGATTTCTTCCTCGATGAGGTCGCCTACTCGATCACGAAATACCGCGAGGAGAACGAGAAGCTGAAGGCTGAACTTCAGGCCGCTCAGGCTCGCGTGACTGAGCTGGAAAACAACGGCGCCCAGGCTGAGGCGGCTCCTGCTACCGATGCCACCTCCACCGCCGCTCTCGCTTCCACCCCGGGTGGCAACGAGGCTCAGAGCGCCGCTGGCATGCTCTCCCTCGCTCAGCGCCTGCATGATGAGTACGTGGCGAACGGCAAGGCGGAGTCTGAGCGCATTGTGTCGGAGGCAGAGGCTGAGAAGACCCGCATCATCACCGAGGCTGAGGAAGTGCACAACCGCACCCTCACCAAGCTCGAGGAGGAGCGTTCGGTTCTCGAGCGCAAGATCGCCGAGCTTCGCGAGTTCGAGCGCGATTACCGTACGCGTCTGAAGAGCTACCTCGAGTCGCTGCTTGCAAACGTGGATTCGAAGTCCGAGCAGAAGTAAGCGATTTACTTTTCTTCTCAAAGGGAGGCGGCCAGAGGCCGCCTCCCTTTGTAGTACTCTAGGGGAGTGAAAATCCGTAACTTTTCTGTGGCGATGGCTCTGGGCATCGTGCTGGTCCTTGCCGATCTTCTCACCAAACAGTGGGCGCTGGCGGCTCTCGCTGACGGCCGCACTGTCCCAATTCTGGGCGAGTGGCTCGGCCTGAAGCTCATCTTCAACTCTGGCGCCGCGTTCTCCTTCCTCAACGGACACACGTGGGTTTTCACGATCCTCGCCACGCTCGCTACGGTGTTGTTGCCATACGCAGTGTGGAAAGCGGATCGTCTTCCACTCAAGTGCACGGTCGCGGCGATCTGGGCGGGCGCCGTCGGTAACCTCATTGACCGCCTTTTCCGCGAGCCCGGATTTGGCGTGGGCCACGTGGTGGATTTCATCAAGTACGGAAACCTGTTTATTGGGAACGTTGCGGACATCGTGTTGGTGGTGGCCGTGGTGATTCTGATTGTGGTTGTTGGGCGGGAGGACGCCCGGAAAGGGGCGGCCAAGTGAGCACGTATCTTGTTCCTCCGGGGTTCGACGGCGATCGTATTGATTCGGTGTTGGCTTCGCTCACGGGCCTGTCGCGTTCGAAAGCTGCTGCACTGGTTGCGGGCGGCCAGGTCTCTCTTGACGGGCGCGGGGTTGGCAAATCCGAACGCGTCAGTGCGGGCGCGGTCATCAGCGCACAGCTTCCGCCGCCGCCGTCGCCTGAGCCCCAACCCACACCGATCGACAACCTCCACCTCCTATACGAAGATGCGGATATCGTCGTCGTCGATAAGCCTGCGGGAGTTGCTGCGCACGCCTCTTTAAACTTCGAAGGTCCCAACGTTCTGGGCGCGCTGCTGGGCGCAGGGATTACTCTCACCACCTCGGGCCCGCCCGAGCGTAAGGGGATCGTGCACCGCCTCGACGTCGGAACAACTGGCGCGATGGTCGTCGCCAAGTCCGAACGTGCCTACACGGTACTCAAGCGAGCCTTCAAGGAGCGCACGGTCACCAAGATCTATCACGCGCTCGTACAAGGCCATCCGGACCCACTCTCGGGCACGATCGAGGCGCCAATCGGGCGCGATTTTCGTCACCAATGGAAAATGGGGATCCGTGAAGATGGCAAGCGAGCGGTCACCCATTACGACACGCTCGAGGCGATGGCAGGGGCCACTTTGTGCGAAGTTCACTTGGAAACGGGCCGCACCCACCAGATCCGTGTGCACATGAGCGCGATCAAGCACCCGTGTGTGGGCGACGAAATGTACGGCGCAGATATGGCTCTGGGTGAACGTCTGAGGCTGACACGCCAGTGGCTCCATGCGGTACGGTTGGGCTTTGCGCATCCGGTCACCGGTAAGTACGTGGAGTTCACGTCGCAGTACCCGGCAGACCTACAAAAGGCGTTAGACATGATGAGAGAGGGGATGTTATGAAGATTGAACGCGTAAAAGACGACATGGTTGGCCTGCGCCGCACCTGGATGATTCGCCACGATGTGTTCGTGGAGGAGCAAAACTGGCCGGTCGAGGAGGAAGTGGACGAGTTCGATCACGATCCCCGCACCACTCACGTGATTGCTGTTTCGGATGAGGGTGAGGATCTTGCCACGGCCCGTATTATTTTCGAAGAGCCGGGCCGCGTGCGTATCACGCGCGTCGCAGTGAATTCGCACGCTCGTGGCGATGGTGTGGGCAAGGAGCTCATGAAGGGCGTCGCACGGATCGCCCTCGAGGATTACGCGGTGGACGGCCAGGTTCATCTCGTTCTCGCAGCGCAGGAGCACGCGGTGCCGTTCTATGAGACTCTCGGCTACACCCGGGCTGAGGGCGGCTACGAGTATGTGGGCATTAAGCATTTTGAGATGGATCAGACCATCACGGCCTGACAATGGCACACTGGGATCGGCCCTTCGGGGCCGATTCTTTTACCCGAAGGGAGGCCACCATGGAAATCATTGAGGTTTCCACGCCCGAAGAGCTGAAGCGCGCGTGGGATATTCGCTTGGATGTGTTCGTTGGCGAGCAGCAGGTTCCGATTGAGGAAGAGATCGACGATGCGGATTTGGCGCCGAGCACGCTGCACGTGCTCGCGACGGCGGAGGGCACCGACGTCGGCACGGCGCGGCTTCTCGAGGACGCACCTGGGCACTATCACATTGGGCGCGTCGCGGTCCGCAAGGATGCTCGTGGCACCGGCGTCGGGCGGGCGCTCATGGAGTACCTCGCGCGTGCCGCGGCGCAGCGAGCCTGTGGGCGGGCCGAGATTGTGCTCTCCGCGCAGGAACAGGCGATGGGCTTTTACTCCTCGCTCGGCTATGAGGTAGTGGACGGACGGACGTATCTGGACGCGGGGATCGCGCACCAGGATATGCGCCTCGTCGTGGGCGAGTAAACCGCAAGTTTCCGGGCGAAACTCGCTCACCGACGTCGGCGCTGTGGCGTAGCTCGTAGCCTTCGCGGGCGAGGAAAAGTACACTAGGCGCATGGCCGATTTTGCTCATCTTCACGTTCACACTGATTACTCACTCCTCGACGGCGCGGCGAAAATCAAGAAGCTCATTGCGGAGGTGAAGGCGCAGGGGCAGAGTGCGGTGGCGATCACCGACCACGGCTATATGTATGGCGCCTACGATTTTTACAAGACGGCCACGGCGGAGGGGATCAAGCCGATTATCGGCGTGGAAGCATACATGACTCCGGGTACGTCGCGTTTTGACAAGACGCGCGTGCAGTGGGGAACTGAGGCACAGAGGGCCGATGATGTGTCGGCGCGTGGCGCCTATACGCACATGACGTTGCTGGCCGAAAACAACACGGGCCTGCACAACCTGTTCCGGCTCAATTCGCTTGCGGCTACCGAGGGCTTGATGGGTAAGTGGCCGCGCATGGATCGTGATCTGCTCCAGCGCTATCACGAGGGGATTATCGGCACGGCAGGGTGCCCGTCGGGGGAAATTCAGACGAGGCTTCGCCTGGGCCAGAAGGAAGAGGCCTACAAGGCGGCTGGTGAGTTCCAGGATATTTTCGGCAAGGATAATTTCTTTGTGGAGATCATGGATCACGGGATCGAGATTGAGCATCGCGTGCAAAAAGACCTGCTCGAACTCGCCAAGTCCATTGGTGCGCCGATTATTGCGACGAATGATTCACACTATGTGAAGAAGGAAGATGCGCGAATCCAGGATGCGATGCTGTGTATCAACTCTGGTTCCACGCTCATGGATCCGGATCGTTTCAAGTTCGACGGCTCGGGATATTACCTGCGTTCGACGGCGGAGATGCAGCAGCTTTTCGGTGAGATTCCGGGAGCGATCGAGAATACGTTGTGGATCGCAGAGCGCTGTAATGTCTCGTTCCAAACCACCGACGACGGTGCCAACTACATGCCTGCCTTCCCCGTTCCAGAAGGTGAGGACGAATTCACGTGGTTCGTGAAGGAAGTGGAGAAGGGCCTCCACTGGCGCTACGGCGATGTGATTCCCGACGACGTTCGTGCCCGTGTCGATTATGAATCCCAAGTGATTTTGCAGATGCGTTACCCGGGGTACTTCCTCGTGGTGTCGGATTACATTCGCTGGGCGCGTGAGCACGGTATTCGTGTGGGGCCGGGCCGTGGTTCTGGCGCAGGATCGATGGTGGCCTATGTTTTGGGGATTACTCAGCTTGATCCGATCAAACACGATCTGCTGTTTGAGAGGTTCTTGAACCCGGAGCGTATTTCGATGCCCGATATCGACGTCGATTTCGACGATCAGCGCCGTGAAGAGGTGATCAAGTATGTGGAGGAGAAGTACGGCAAGGACAAGGTCTCCCAGGTGGTCACGTTCGGCACGATTAAGGCCAAGCAATCACTGAAGGATTCTTCGCGCGTGCTCGGCCATCCGTACGAGATGGGTGATCGCCTCACCAAGGCGATGCCGCCGGGTGTGATGGGCAAGGACATTCCGGTGAATTCCATCTACGATCCGAAGCATCCGCGTTATGCGGAGGCTGTGGAGTTCCGTGAGACGGTGGATAACGATCCGGATGCTCAGAAGGTGTTTGAGCTCGCGAAGGGGCTTGAAGGTCTTGTGCGCCAGACGGGCGTGCATGCGTGTGCTGTGATTATGTCGTCGAAGACTCTTTCAGACGTGATCCCGATGATGAAGCGCGCCGCTGATGACGCTGTGCTTACCCAGTTTGAATACCCGCAGTGTGAGGAGCTGGGCTTGGTGAAGATGGATTTCTTGGGCCTGTCGAACCTCACGGTGATCAACAAGACGCTCGAGAACATCCGCAATAATGGCAAGGAAGCGCCGGATATCGACGCGATCCCCCTCGATGATAAAACGACCTTCGAGATGCTGGCGAGGGCGGAAACTCTCGGTATTTTCCAGCTCGATGGCGGCGGCATGCGAACGCTCCTCAAGCAGATGAAGATCGACACCTTCGACGACATTTCCGCCGTGTCCGCGTTGTACCGCCCGGGCCCGATGGGTGCGAACTCGCACACGAACTACGCTCTGCGCAAGAACGGCCTGCAGGAGAAGACCCCCATCCATCCTGAGCTCGCTGAGCCCTTGGAAGAGATTCTTGGCCCCACTCATGGCCTGATCGTGTTCCAGGAGCAGGTGATGCGTATTGCGCAGAAGGTGGCGGGCTTTTCGCTTGGCCAGGCGGACGTTTTGCGTAAGGCGATGGGTAAGAAGAAGGCTGAGGTGCTTCAACAGCAGTTCGCGGGCTTCTCCCAGGGCATGCTCGATAACGGCTATTCCAAAGAGTGTATCGACACTCTGTGGGAGATCCTCGTGCCGTTCTCCTCGTACGCGTTCAACAAGTCGCACTCGGAAGCTTACGGCCTGGTGTCGTACCAGACGGCCTATCTGAAGGCGCACTTCCCGGTGGAGTTCATGGCGGCGCTGCTCACGTCGAACGCGTCGAACAAGACGAAGGTAGCCACCTATCTTGCCGAGTGCCGCCGCATGGGGATTAAAGTGAATGTTCCGGATGTGAACGAGTCGCTTGGCGATTATTCGGCTGTTGGCGAGGAGATCCGTGTGGGCCTCGGTTCGGTGCGAAGTGTGGGAACCCAGGTGGTGGAGGGGATCGTGAACGCCCGAAAGGAGAAAGGCGCCTACTCCTCGTTCCAGGATTTCCTGGACAAGATCCCTCAGAGCGCGTGTAATAAGCGGGCCTTGGAGTGCCTAGTGAAGGCAGGGGCATTCGATTCGCTTGGTGTGGCGCGCCGCCCGTTGCTCACGATTGTGGATGAGGCAGTGGACGCCGTTTCGAGCGTGAAGAAGAACGAGGCGGCTGGCCAGTTTGATCTGTTCGCGGATCTGGGTGGTTCTGCGGCTGCCGAGATCGGCGGTGGCTTTACGGTGGAGATCCCGAATCTCCCCGAGTGGCCGAAGAAGGAAAAACTCAACTTCGAAAAGGATATGCTGGGCCTGTACGTCTCGGATCATCCGCTCTCGGGGATGGAGCCGTACCTGAATCGCGCTGCCGACCACACAGTGGTGGGCTTGGATCCGGATGAAGGCATTGGCGACAACGAGCAGGTGACGATCGCTGGCCTGATCACCGCTGTCCAGACCCGTATCTCGAAGAAGAACGGAAAGACGTGGGCAACGGCCACTGTCGAGGACCTGACGGGTTCGATCGAAGTGAACTTCTTCCCGGCGACCTACCAGCAGGTTTCCTCGATGCTTCGCCCGGATCAGGTGGTCCAGCTGACGGCACGAACATCGGTTCGCGACGGCGCGCTCCAGCTCAACGCCCGTGAAATGCGCTTGCCGGCGCCAGGCGATCTGGATGCGAATGCGCCGATCGAGCTGAAGATCGCAGAGACGATGCTCACCTCGCAGCTCGTTGAGCATCTAGGTAATGTGCTCTCGCGCTACCCGGGAAATGCACCGGTGCGTATCCATGTGCGCCGGATGGACCGCACCACGGTTCTCCAGCTCGATTCGAAATTCGATGTGAACCCGGATCCGTCCCTGTATGCCGATCTCCAGGTGCTCCTCGGCCGCGGCTCAATCATGCGAGGCTATTAATCAACAAGCGGTATCGCCGGACGAAACGGCGGGTTTTCACGAAGTGTTTTCGTGGAAACCCGCCGTTTCGGTTCAAGCACTTGATTCGTTATCAGCGTGCGGCGACCTTGATCTGCACGAGCTGGCCGTCCATCGTGGTGGCGGAGACGACGTCGCCTTCGGCGAGCTTGTGACGGCGACGGGTTTCCACCTCGCCGTTCACGGAGAATGCGCCCTCGGAGATGGCTTCAGCGGCCTGACCGCCGGTTTCGGTGAGGCCAGCAAGTTTAATGAATTGTCCGAGCTCGATCGGGAGCTTCACTGCAAAAGTATCCATAGCGCTATTCTCCCGCGGACGCCTTCCAGAAGCCAATCTAGTATCGGAGCGAACCGCATCCGGACACGCCGCTTCTGGGCTATGGTGGGAGCACCCCTCCACGCCTGCGGCGCGGAGCCTCCCCCTTACGCCCTGAAGCGACGTTTCCTCCTACGGTTCTGCGGGCCAGCTACTTCTCCGGGGCGAGTTCTTTTTGTTCGGTTGCGACCTCGCGTGCCAGCTCGCTGGGGGAGTAGTGGGCGTCGTCGCCGAGGATCTTGTCGGTGATTGCCCGCTTGCGGTAGATGGCGTAACCGAGAAGGGCGACGGCGATGCCAGCAAGGACGATTGCGATTGGGTTCGCGGCGATTGCAAGCACCACTGCTTGCCAGGCTGCCCATCCGATCGTGGAGTAGATCGTGGCCCACATGAGTGCACCGGGCAAAGCGGCGAGCGCAAAGAATCCCCACGCGGTGCCCACAACTCCCGCGGCAAACATGATCGCGGATTGGAACCCGACGGTGAGGAAGCCGAGTGGGATGGCCGGCCACCCGCGTCGGCGAAGGAAATCCATGCCTTTCGCAACGGAGGGCGAGTGAGCAGCCGCCCAGATTGCGCCGCGCCAGCCGGCGGGTTTGGTGTCCGATTCGATGACGAGCCTGCGCGCGAGCCGGCCGATCGCGTAGGTGGTGTGAGCGCGCATTGATGCGCCGGCGAAGAGGAAAAGGAACACCCACACGATAGGGCCATCTGCGAGGAAGTTTTTGAGCCAATCGAACATGGTTTCGATGTTAATGGCTTTAGGACGAAAAGCCCACTGTTTACGTAATGAGCGGCTTTCGTATATCGAGAAAACGGCGTGTTTTCGTCATCTTGGCGACAAACTGGTTAAGGATTGTCGTCGACGTCGAGCCGGGTGTGGTCGCACACAACCGGGCTCCGACGTCGTCAATCCCGACGCCGGAGCCCGGTTGGAAAAACTCTCCTACGCCTGCGCGAGCTCAGCCGTGCACGTGGCGCACAGCCCCCACACCTCGAGGGAGTGGCTCGTCTGGGTGAAGCCGTGCTCAGCAGCGACCTTATCTGCCCAGGATTCGAGAATATCCGTGGTCAACTCCACCGTAGTGCCACAGCGGCGGCACACCAGGTGATGATGGTGGTGATCGTCCGCGCAGTAGCGGTAGTATGCGGTCTCGGAATCGCCTGGGCGGATCACATCCACCAGGCCAGATTCGGCCATGGTCTGCAGGTTGCGGTACACGGTGGCCAGGCCGATCGACGAACCCTCGTTCGCCAGCAAATCGTGGATTTCCTGTGCCGATTTGAACGCGTTCGTGCCCTTCATCAGGTCAGTGATCGCCGTGCGCTGGCGAGTCATTCGCTGAATCATAGTCTCTCTTTCATTCTGCAGGGGTATTGCTTGCAATATTACGCGTGAAAATCCGCGATGCAAGGGGGCGAAGCGCCGCAACGATCGCGTAGAGAATAATCGCGTAGATGACGATCGTTGCGCCCGGGCTCCACGGCTTGACATATGTTGTGGTCAGGCCCGCAAGGGAGACCACCACGCCAATTCCCATTGCAATGTGCATGGTGGCGCGGAACGAGCGGGTGGTGAGCTGGGCGATTGCTACCGGCACAATCATGAGCGCCGACACCATGAGCGCGCCCACCACACGCATCGAAACAGAAACTGTCAGCGCTGCCGTTACCGAAACCAGAGCAGACAGGAACGGCACGTTCAAGCCAGAAGCGCGCGCATGTTCTTCGTCGAGACACAAAACAAACAGCGGCCCGCGTAGCCCCAGCCCGACGGCGAGGATAAAGAGCGTCAGTGCGATCGTCCAGTACACGTCCGCCTCACGCACGGTCGAAATCGAGCCGAAGAGGTAGGCGTTGAGGTTTGCGGTGGTGCCGCCAGCGATTCCGATCAGGAGCACGCCGCCAGCGATTCCCCCGTAAAACAAGATGGCGAGGGCGACGTCGCCTGCCGTATGGCCCGAGGAGCGCATCCACTCGATGCCGAGCGCGCCGAGCACAGAGGCGACGATCGCGCCGGGGATCGCCCACGCCTCCACCGAAGCGGCGTTCGCTGCGGAGGCTGCGAGCCAGCCGAGCGCGACGCCGGTCAGCGCGATGTGCCCGATTCCGTCACCGAGCAACGTGAGCCGACGCTGCACCAGATAGGTTCCGATCACTGGCGCCGTGAGCCCGACGAGGATCGCCACAATGAATGCGCGCTGCATGAGCGGCGAAGAAAGCATGTCGTAAATCATCGGACGGTTCCTCCCATATGGGGCGTGCGGAAGTGTGGAGCCTGGGGTGCGTGCTCGTCGAGGTGGTCGCAATCGGGGCCAGTAGTGAGCGAAGCGACCCGCCCAGCCTCGAGAACGAGCGTCGAATCAATGAGCGTCTCGAGGCCGTAAAGCTCGTGGAGAATGAGAACCGTCGTGGCGCCGCGCTCGCGAGCAGTGGCGAGGGTGGCGATGATCTTGTCGCGCGAATCGGAATCGACGCCGGCGAATGGCTCGTCGAGCACGATCAGATCCGGGTTCTTCACGAGTGCGCGTGCAATGAGGACGCGCTGCTGCTGGCCGCCGGAGAAGGTCTGTACGGATTCGTGTGCGCGGTGGGCGAGACCCACCTGTTCGAGAGCGGCGAGCGCCGCGGCTTTCGCGCCGCGGCGGGGGAGAAGGTGGCGACCGTATGTCATCCCACTCATCACGGTTTCCAGCGCAGTTGAGGGCACCCCCGACGTCGTCGTCACGCGTTGTGGAGCGTAGCCGATGCGTCCCCACGCAACGTGAGACCGGTTCGTGATCGGTGTGCCGAACACTGTTACTGTTCCGGATTCGATCGGATGGATCCCTACCAACGTTTTGATCAGTGTGGTCTTGCCCGAGCCGTTCGCGCCGAGCACGGCCAGCGTTTCGCCTTGAGTTACCGTGAACGATACGTCGTTCAGGATTCGTGTTGCGCCGAGCCTCACGTTGAGTCTCGAAGCTTCAATCACGTGCATCTATTCTTCGTCTCCTTGAAAAATCAGGGCGTGAGCTCAGCTCACGCCCTGATTCTATTGATCCTTGCAGATCACTTGCACTTCATCGCGCTCTTGAGGAGCTTGAGGTTGTTCTCCATCACGGCGATGTAATCCTTTACTGGATCCATCTGCGACACGGCTGGGTCGAGAAGCTCAACAGTTGCGCCTGCTTCCTTCGCCACAGCCTCGGCGCCCTTCCTCTCGCCGTCGGAGGTCGCGAAGATGACGGTGGAGCCAGCCTTCTTCATGGTGTCGGTGACTTCCTTGATGCGTGCCGGCGACGGCTCGGTATCCGGATCGATGCCCGCGATACCCACCTGGGTGAGCTTGTTCTCGTCGGCGAGGTAGCCGAACGCCTGGTGGGTGACGACGAAGGTGGTCGATTCGCACTTCTGAGCGTTCAGTGCGTCCTTGTACTCCTTGGCGAGCGCATCGAGCTTGCCCTTGAGCTTCTCGCCGTTGGCCTTGTAAGTATCGGCGTTGGCCGGATCGATCTCCGAGAGAGTCTTCACTACCGGCGCGACGGCGAGCGCCATGCGCGACGGGTCAGTGAAGAAGTGAGGATCGAACGCGCCGTGATCGTGGCCGTCGTGATCGTGATCGGCGTCGGCTGAGCCGGAAGCTTCTGCCGCGTGGTCGTGATCGTGATCGGCGTCGGCAGACCCGGAAGCCTCGGCCTCGTGATCGTGCCCCTCAGCTGCGTGGTCGTGGCCTTCGTGATCGTGATCCTCGGACTCGGCGTTCGGGCCGAGCTGCGCCGGGGTCAGCAGATTGACGGAATCGCCAATGTTGACAACCGGTTTGATCGAAACGTTGGAGGCGGCTTCGTCGATCGCGGAGGAGAAGCCCTTAATGTAGAGCATCGCCTTGGTCTTCTCAATGGAAGAAACATCGGCGGGGGAGACTTCGGCGTCGTGTGCGGACGCGCCCGGAGCGGTGAGTTCGTTGACCTTCACCTTGCCACCGGAAACTTCGTTCACAAGGAACTCGATCGGGTACATCGAAGTGGTCACAGAGACCTCGCCAGCAACGGCGGAATTCGAAGAGTTCGCGGACGTGCCATTTGAGGAGCACGCTGCGAGAGACAGAGCGGTTGCCGCAATCACGGCGAGAGATTTATTCAACTTCATGAGAACAATTCTTGGAACTGTTCTCGACCTTGTCAACTAAGGGAATGCTTAGGTGTTGAGCACAACACGCCCGCCCAGGGTGGGGAAACCTGGGCGTGGCTCCTACAATGGAAAGGTACGTCGGTCAACCGGCGATGCGGCAAAGGTCCGCCACTGCATCATCCAGATGCAGAAAAGAAAGGAGCACAACGCATGGCCAAACCGGCTCCATCGCGTCTCGATAACGTCATCTCGCTGGCAAAGCGTCGCGGCTTTGTTTTCCCTGCGGGCGAAATCTACGGTGGCACCCGCTCGGCGTGGGATTACGGCCCGCTGGGTGTGGAATTGAAGGAGAACATCAAGCGTCAGTGGTGGCGTGCGAACGTGACTGCCCGCGAGGATGTGGTCGGCCTCGATTCGTCGATTATTCTTCCGCGCGAGGTTTGGGTGGCCTCGGGCCACGTTGCAACTTTCTCCGATCCGCTGATCGAGTGCCAGTCGTGCCACAAGCGCCTGCGTGAGGACGAGCTGAAAGAAAACTACGCCGCCAAGCACGGGGTCGAGGAAGCCGACGTCGATATGGCGGACGTGCCGTGCCCCAACTGTGGCACTCGCGGCCAGTGGACGGAATCAAAGCCGTTCTCGGGCCTGCTCAAGACGTACCTTGGCCCGGTTGACGACGAGGCCGGCCTGCACTACCTGCGTCCGGAAACCGCGCAGGGTATTTTCGTGAACTTCGCGAACGTCCTCACCGCCTCGCGTAAGAAGCCGCCATTCGGCATCGGCCAGGTGGGTAAGTCGTTCCGTAACGAGATCACGCCGGGCAACTTCATTTTCCGTACTCGCGAGTTTGAGCAGATGGAGCTCGAGTACTTCGTCAAGCCGGGCGAAGATGAAGAGTGGCACCAGAGCTGGATTGATGCCCGCCTGGCTTGGTACAAGGATCTCGGTATCAAGGAAGAGAACCTGCGCCTGTACGAGCACCCCAAGGAGAAGCTCTCGCACTACTCGAAGCGCACGGTGGATATTGAGTACCGTTTCGGTTTCCAGGGCAGCGATTGGGGCGAGCTCGAGGGCATCGCGAACCGTACCGATTTCGATCTGTCGGCCCATTCGGAAGCGTCGGGCAAGAAGCTCGAGTACTTCGATCAGGCAACGGGCGAGCGTTACACGCCGTACGTGATCGAGCCGTCCGCTGGCCTGACGCGCTCCCTGATGGCGTTCCTGACGGACGCCTACACTGAGGACGAGGCTCCGAATACCAAGGGTGGCGTCGACAAGCGCGTTGTGCTCAAGCTTGATCCGCGCCTTGCGCCGGTGAAGGCTGCGGTTCTGCCGCTGTCGCGTTCGGAGAAGCTTTCGCCGCTGGCGAAGGAGCTCGCGGCTCAGCTGCGCAAGAACTGGAACATCGATTTCGACGACGCCGGTGCGGTTGGCCGCCGTTACCGCCGCCAGGACGAGATCGGTACGCCGTTCTGTATCACGGTTGATTTCGATTCCCTCGAGGATAACGCCGTGACCATCCGCGATCGCGACACGATGGAGCAGGTGCGCCTGCCGATCGACGAGGTCGAGGCCTACCTCGCCGGAAAGCTCATCGGAGCTTGATGGCCAAGAAGAGTGGCGTGCCCGGCGGGGAGTTGCTCCCCGCCGGGCACGGGCATACGCACGGTTCAGTTCGGCCCGCGCTGTCAGGCGCGGACCGGCGCCGCGTGCGTGTGATTTTGGCCGCGATCGTCATTCCGCTTGCTGTGGCGGTTCTCGCCGGTTTGATCGCGCTGTGGCCCACGGGGGATTCGAAGATTGGCTCGGTGCCGCTCACGTCGAAGGCCACCTCGCAAAAGATCGCTGAAGTCACCTCGATTGCGCACAAGCCTGACGATCTCGGTCAGGTTGAGGTCAAGGCCCGCATCGACGGCGCCGAAGTACCCGTGCAGGTGCCCTTCGATATTGCCCTCAACGGCATTCATCAGGGGAGCCATATCAAGGTGCTGTTCCAGCCCTCGGGCTTGGACGGCGGTGGCACTCCTTATATTTATTTGGACACGGTTCGTACCGTTCCGCTCCTGGCACTCGTGGCTGTGTATTTGGCGATTGTGTTACTGGTGGCTGGCCGCAAGGGTTTGGCCGCCGTCGTCGGGCTTGCAGTCTCGCTCGCCGTCGTCGCGCTGTTTATGCTTCCCGCGCTGATCGCGGGTTCCTCACCGCTCCTGATCGTGCTGGTGGGGGCGGGGGCGATGATGTTCGCCTCGATCTATCTTGCCCACGGCATCTCGATCCGCACCACCACCGCCGTGATCGGCACCTTTGTTGGGCTGGTTGTCACTGGGCTGATCGCGGCTGGGATGATTCGTTGGGCGGCGATGTCGGGCACTGCTACCGAGGAAGCGATCGCCTTGCTCACGCAGGTGCCAGGCCTGAAAATGAACCAGATCTTGCTGTGCGGAATGATTCTGGCTGGCCTGGGCGCGCTCAACGATGTGACGATCACACAAGTTTCTACGGTGTGGGAGCTCCACAACGCCAACCCTGCCGCCTCGCGCGCGCAAGTGATCAAAGCAGCAATGACGGTCGGCCGCGATCACATCGCCTCCACCGTCTACACGCTCGCGTTTGCCTATGTGGGAACTGCGCTTCCGTTGCTGATGGCGGCGGCGCTGATCGACCGCTCGGTGGGCGATCTTCTCACGATCGCGCAGATCGCTGAGGAAATTATTCGCACGCTTGTGGCCTCGATCGGCTTGATTCTCGCGATCCCGCTCACCACAGCGCTCGCGGCGGCCCTCGCGCCGGTGGCTCCCACAGCCCAGGAAAGGAACCAATGATTCAGCTACAGGACGTCACTGTCGGAACGAACGTGATGCTCGCGCCGATGGCCGGGGTCACGAACCCGCCGTTTCGTCAGCTGTGCCGCGAGTTCGGCGAGGCCGGCGCGCGAGCCGCAGGTCTGGACGTGAAACCGGGCGAGCGCACCACCGGCACCGAGGCGCCTACGGGCTTGTACGTGTGCGAGATGATTACGTCGCGGGCGCTGGTGGAGCGCAACGGCGAAACCATGATGATGATCCAGCCCGATCCGGGTGATCCGGTGCGCTCGATTCAGTTGTATGGCGTCGAGCCAAAGGCGATGTATGAGGCGGCGCGGATCCTTGTGGCTGAGGATTGGGCGGATCATATTGATCTGAATTTTGGTTGTCCGGTGCCGAAGGTCACGCGCAAGGGCGGCGGCAGCGCGTTGCCGTGGAAGTTCGATCTGTACGAGGCGATTATTCGCGCCACCCGCGAGGGAGCGACGGCGGGCGCGAAGGAACGTGGGCATCGCATTCCTGTGACGGCGAAGTTCCGTATCGGGATCGACGCGCAGCATGAGACTTTCCACGAGGTTGCGGAGATTTCGAAAAAGGTGGGGCTCGATGCGCTCACGTTGCATGCTCGCACCACTGTTGAACATTATTCGGGGCAGGCGCATTGGGAGCGCATCGCGGAGCTCAAGGGGATGACGGATCTGCCGGTGTTCGGCAATGGCGACGTGTTCGAGGCCGATGATGCACTGGAGATGATCGAAGCGACCGGCGCCGACGGCGTTGTGGTGGGGCGCGGTTGCCAGGGGCGGCCGTGGCTGTTCTTTGATCTGGTGGCGGCGCTGAATGGTTCGGATGCGCGCTACGCGCCAACGCTCGGCCAGGTGGTGGATGTGATCATGCGCCATGCCCAGCTCTCGATCGATCATTTCGGTGGTGAGATGCGGGCGATGCGCGAAATGCGTAAGCATATTGGCTGGTATTTGAAGGGCTATTCGGCGGGCGGCGATATTCGCCAGCGCCTGGCGCTCGTGGAATCGTACGAGCAGCTGGGGGAGATTCTCCATTCGCTGGATTTGAGCCAGCCGTATCCGGAGGATGCGAAGGGTAAGCGCGGGCGCACAGGCCACGCGAAGAAGGCGCACCTGCCCGATCAATGGCTGGATTCGCATTTCCTGTCAGAGGCGCAGAAAGCGAAGATCCACGAGGCAGAGATCGGAATCTCCGGCGGCTGATCGTGCTCCGCCATCCGCGGCTGGGCGGGCAGGTCACCCGAGCATCGCGAGCGGGACGACCGCGACGCCGTCGGGCCGCCGGTAAGCGGAGGGGCCGGTGTAGACCAGCACCTTATCGAGAAGGCGGTCGCCAAGTTTCTCCTCGAGCCAGTTCAGGTGTTTGACGTCGTTTGCGGTGACTTCCGCTGAGCTTTTTGCTTCGAATGCGATGCATTTGCCGTCGAAACGCTCGAGGATCACGTCTACCTCATGCTCGCCGTTAGGCGTGCGGAAGTGGTACTCGTGAGCCTCAGCGAGAGGCGCGGCGCCGCGCAACGTGAGCAAGAGGAGCGATTCAAAGAGCTGCCCGAAAATCTCCTGTGTTCCGGCATCTGTACTGGTCAAGATATCTTCGCTGACTCCCATCAGGTAGGCTGCGATTCCCGGATCCGCGAGGTGATGTTTCGGCGCCTTACTCAAACGCGTGAACGGCGCATGGGTTGGCATCCACGCAGGCAGAGGGTCAAGGATCCACATCTTTGCCAGCAAATCGCGGTAGTTCAGAGCTGTGCTTTTCGAAGGCTGCTCGCCTTCTGCGGGGAGTGCAGCGGTGAGGATCTTCGTGTATGAGGCTGTTGTGGATGTCGCGGCAGCATACGCGGCAAGCCAGGCACGCAGTGCTGCAGGACGCCGGATGAGTAGCCCGGCCTCAGGCAGATCACGATCAACAATCCGAGTGATATAGCCTTCGATGCTCATGCGGCGAATACGTGGTGAGAGGCCCGTAATCTCTGGAAATCCGGTGGCGCAGATTTCGCGGGCGTAGTCAGCGAACGAGTATCCAGATTCGCCGCGGATCGGGGTTGAACCTTTTTGGTTCGCGAACATGTCGCGTACGAGGATCGTTGGCGTGGTACCGGTACGTTCCGAGAGCGAGAGCGGACGCATCCGCAGGGAGATGATGCGTCCTGCGCCGGAGTGGGTATTGACGCCTGCTGTGGGGCTAGCGCTTCCGGTGAAGAGGAATCGAGTGGCGGACTTTTCGTCGATGAGCCGGCGAGCGGCATCCCATACAGGGGGATAGTGTTGCCACTCGTCCACGAGTACGACGGCGCCTGAGGTGAGTTCCGTTCGAGTTTGTGACGCGACGACGTTGCGTGCGTCTGGCGAATCGAGGCGCAAGATTTTTTCTGCTCGCCGGGAGGCTGTGAGTGTTTTTCCGACGCCTTTGGGGCCATCGATCGCGATGCCGTGTAGCTCGGGGAGGAGCTCATCGAGTGCGAAATCGACGTAGCGAAGAAGGTAATCGCTGGCTTGTTCATTGAGCATGAGAACTCCTCTTGAAAAACACTGAAATCACGCGGAAAAATCGTATCGAAAATTCCTATTAGTCGTTTTTCAAAGATTCTATCAGTCGTTTTACATGAAATCTATCAGTCGTTTTTCGCGGGTTCTACCAGTCGGATTTCAAACATTCAAGCGATCGTCGCACCGTCTGCCATGCGACGTTGCTGAGCGGGAGGGGCAGAGCCGGTGATTGGAATCTCCGGCGGCTGATCGTACTCTGTGAGCCGTGGCTGGGTAGGCGGGTCAGCCGAGCATCGCGAGCGGGACGACCGCCACGCTGCATTATTCGGAAGACTCTATAACGTTATGTGTGTTCTTGGCACTAGGCGCGTGTGAGTGCGGGGTTTCGTGGATATTTCCACGAAACCCCGCACTTTTTGTTATGTGTGTAGCGTGTGCTTGGTGTGTTGAGGGTGCTTAGGGCTGGGCGGGAGTTTTGGGAGCTTCTGCCTTCTTCGCGGCCTCACGCTCGATAGCGCGGTCCACTTCCTTCTGCGCCACATCAACGTCAGCCTTCGCCTTCTCGGCCTTTGCCTCGTCGTTCTTCACGGTATTCTTGGCCGCGTCCACCTTCGCCTGGGCCTCGTCCACGGACTTCTTCGCAGCCTCAACCTTCGACTTATCGAGAGAGTTAGTCTTTGTCTCAATCTCGGCCTTGGCCTTGGTCGCGGCTGCTTCTGCTTCGGCCTGGGCCTTTTCCGCTGTGGTCTGCTCGGCCTTGGCGTTCATCCATTCGGCGTTGGCGTTTTCAACGTCGGTGCGCAACTTGCTGGCCTTGGCCTGGTCGATTTCTGGCGCCGGAAGGTCCACACCCGCAGGGACCTTGGACTCGTAGCGGACGCCTTCCGTTCGAGCCTTGACTGTATCGGTCGGTGCGAGGCGTTTCCCATCGTTAGTAACGTTCCCGTCCTTATCAACACCCGTGTAGGTGTTGTTCAACTTGGAACGGTCGCCTGGGAGTCGGTCGGCCGCATCCGACGGGGCGTAGAGGCCCGGTTCCTTATCCACGGTGGACAACTCGCTGTAGCCTCGCCAGGTGCCGAGAATGTTTCCATTCACCGTGCTCAGGCCAGCCGACTGCGCGATGTAGTCGTTGCTCAGGAGGTTGGCATAGTGGCCGTTAGACTTCTTCCATGCCGCAAAGAGTTGATTAGCAATCTTGTATGGATCGTCGAGGCTTGGTGCGTAAATAACTGCGATATTCTCCCCACCCCACGCGTCGGTGTTCATCATATTGAAGTCGTGGTTAAAGTCGCCGGTGTCAGCAAGGTGCTGTGACCACGCGGTTGCCTTCGAGTTGTGGTAAGCGTTCATCGGGAGCGGGTTCAGGCCAGCCTGGACACGCTGATCGTTCACCATGTAACCCACCAGGTCAGCAATCACAGCCAACTTCTGCTTGGTCGAAAGTTTCGCATAAGCGTCACCCACCTGCGGGTGGAGCACCTTATGGAGTTCAGCGTTGAGGGCGTCCGTGCGCTGCTTCGCAGCCTCAGCAATCGCGCCCTGCTTGGCGGCCTTCGCCTTCTCAGACTGGGCAACCTTCGTCTGCTCGGCCACGGTTGCGCGCAGTGCGTCAAGGTCGTTACCGAGAGCCTTCGCCTGGGCGTCAAGGTCCTTTTGTGCCTGAGTCAGGCGTTCCTTGGCGGCGGTCAGGTTCGCTACAGCGTTCGTGGCCATGTCGCGGTCGGAGGCGAGGGTTGCGAGAGCCTTATCGTAGGCGGCCTTCGCCTTATCCAGGTTCGCGCTCGCCTCGGAAAGGGTCAAAACCTTGTTCACAATCGGCTTCGTCACCTTGTTTACGGTGTCTTTCACCTTCGGGTTGGCGGGCTTCGTTGGCTTTACAGCGGGCTTGGCAGGCTTGGCCTTGTGGGCGGCGGGTGCCACAGTCTTTGCCTTGGGCGGGGGCGTGACGTGGCGGGCAGGAGCCGCCTGGTATGCCGGTGCCGCATGATGACGACCGCGCTGTCCCTGTGTCACAGCCGGAGTGGCCATCGCCTGCGAGAACGCCTGGCCCGAATGCGAACGAGAAGCCATCAAATCATGAGCAGTTTGCGCGCCAGCCGAGCCGTTCGCCGTCGTCGTACCTACTGAAGCTGGGGCAGAATTGGACGTAGACGGAGCCGGAGCAGAACTAGACTCAGCCGCAGCCACGGACGCAGAAGCCTTTGTGGTGGGCTCGGCCGAAGCAGGCGGAGCTTCACTGGTGACCACCGGCGCCGGGGCAGACGTGCTCTCAGCTGGCGTTGATGAACCGGTCGTTGACGTGTCAGTGGAACACGCTGCGAGCGTGCCAGTGGCAAGTGCCACCACCGCAAGAGCAGACGAAAGTGAAGTGAAATAAGAGCGGGACATGTGGATCCTTTCAGTGTATCGAGCGCATGAGAAGCGCTACCACCCCCAATTATCGATACTGGGAAAACACCGAGCAAACACTGAAACAATATTGGGAATCTTTGCGGGGGGGGGGGGAGGGGATTGTTGCACCGATTCGCGGAGCGCAAAGAAATTGGCCTCCCGCATTTGAGGGAACCGTGAGGTTCTCACCGTGGGGAGGCACTGAGGCGAGAAAGCTTAGCTCACCTCTCACACCGTCAGCCACACAACATCTCCCGGCGGGAGGATGAGGTGCTGCTCGTCGTCGGCAGACGGCAACTCGATGCGCGAGGACATCACCACGCGCTGGCGGTGGATCTCCACATTGTCCCAGCCGAAGTTGATCATCACCTCAATGTTTTTGTTGAACAACGAAACAATGCCCTGCCCGGCGCGTGAATCATCCACCGCAAGATTGCCCTGCGGAAGGTTCGCGCTCTGACGCAAACGCAACGTGTGGCGGGTGGAGGGGCTACGCGAGATCACGCCCTGCTCAAAGTTTGCAATACCCGGCAACGCCAAGAAAATCAGCGCCACACCGGCGTCGGAAAGCCGGCCCGCGGCCGCATTAATCGACGAATTCGTGATCATCCATGACGGCACCATCCCCGAACCATTAAAAAACCCGAACGATTCATGCAACAAATCCGTAATATTCTCCGGCGTGAGCGGATCCTTCATGTACGGCAGACGCGCCACGGGAATGAAACCCTTCGGCACAGGGGGAGTGAACGGACCGCCGTCGTTGGTAATCAAGCCGACGGAAAGGAAACCGTCGTCGATTCCTACCTGTGTTGCCATGCCCGCAAGCCGCGAAAACATCGCCGACGGCTCCGTCGTATAGCCAGCATCCAAACCGATACCGATCGAAGAAACAGCCTTCCAATACTCCAGGGCGTCAAGGATCTCCTCATCCGAATGGAAATCCGCGTCCACCCGGCCCACCAGCAAAATGTCGCGCTTGTAAGCCATACGTGCAAGCTTCACCAGATCCAAATCCAGATCCACAATCGGCACCGACAACGTGTTGATTCCTAGACGTGCGCCGCGCTCAATAAACGCCTCCGGGTTCTCGTGCAACTGACGATGCGACGCCCGGAACCACACGTTGCGCTGAAGATCGAGAGCGTTACGGGGGCGTGTGTGAATCACTGTGTAACTTGCTGACATAGCCGGCCTTTCCTCATCCTTTCCTATTGTGGCACGGCAAGCCGCTAAAGTAGAGCCGTGAACTACTCTTCCGAAGATTTAGCCCGATTCGTGCCCGAGGCGGCGAAAAGCCCGTGGCGGAGCGATTTTGAACGCGATCGCGCGCGTCTGATCCACTCCTCAGCACTGCGCCGCCTAGGTGCAAAGACCCAGGTTCTGGGCCCGGAGGCCGACGATTTCATCCGTACCCGCCTCACGCACTCCCTCGAAGTGGCGCAGGTGGGGCGCTCGTTCGCGAAAAACTTCGGCGCCGACCCAGATGTGGTTGAAACCGCCTGCCTCGCGCACGACCTCGGCCACCCACCCTTCGGGCACAACGGCGAGCAAGTCCTCGACGTCGTCGCCTCCGAAATCGGCGGCTTCGAAGGCAACGCGCAAACCCTGCGCATCTTGACCCGTCTCGAGCCGAAGCGCTTCGACGACGCCGGAGCGCCAGCAGGATTGAACCTCACCAGAGCCGTGTTGGACGCCACCGTGAAATACCCGTGGAAGCGACACGAAGGCCCGGCAGGGCAGGCAAGCCCGAAGTTTGGCGCCTACGCCGATGATGTGCCGGTATTCGAGTGGGCACACGGCGGCCACGGGAATGTCAAGAGCGCCGAGGCACAAATGATGGACCTCTCGGACGACATTGCGTATTCAGTGCACGATCTCGAAGATACGATCGTGCGGCGTGCGATGGTTCCCCAGGATTTCGTGGCGAAGGGCGCAGCGGAGCTGGACGCCGTCGTCGAATCGACGCTCGCCTGGTACGGAACGAAAATCTCCGCAGGCGAACTCACGGCGGCAGCGCAGCGCCTCTTCGCCCTTAAGAGCTGGCCGAGCGCCTTCAACGACACGTTGCGCGATCTCGCCCAGCTCAAGGACCTCACATCGGATCTGATTGGGCGGTTCGTTTCCGCGGTCACGGATGCCACGCGCGCCGAGATTGGCTACATGCCGCTCATCCGTTACGCGGGCAACGTGGTGGTTCCGCGCGAAACTCTTGCTGAAATCTACTTCCTCAAGGGGATCGCTGTTCACTATGTGATGGCCCCGCGCGAGCACGAGCCGATCTTCTTCGAACAGCGCACCATGCTCTTCGATCTGGTGGACGCCTTCAGCGAGGATCCGGCGCGCCTCGAGCGCCCGTTCTTTGACGCCTACCAGCGTGCGGAAGACGATGCCGAGCGGTTGCGCGTGGTGATCGACCAGGTAGCCTCGCTCACCGACCAGTCGGCGCGCGCCTACCACGCCTCCCTCGTGGGATTCTTGCGAAACTGACGCTGCACCCGCACGCGGGCGCTGTCTGACCTCGGCACCGGCGTCGGCAACGCCTGCCCGCTAGAATGGTGGCCATGGCAGGGTTGATTAAGGCGCAGTCGCTCGAAGAGGTACGGAGCAGGGTTCATATTGAGGAACTCATTGGCGAATACGTGGCGCTTAAACCTGCCGGTGTGGGCTCGATGAAGGGGCTGTGCCCGTTCCACGATGAGAAAACGCCGTCGTTCAACGTGCGCCCGCAAATGGGGTTTTTCCACTGTTTCGGCTGTGGCGAGAGCGGTGATGCGATCGCGTTCGTGGAGAAGATCGAGCACGTTTCGTTCGTGGAGGCCGTGGAGTTTCTCGCGCGCAAAGTTGGCGTGGAGCTCGAATACGACGAGAGCCGTGGCGAGAAACGTGGACCGAGCGAGGTCACGCGTGCCCGCCTGATCGATGCCCACCGCGTTGCTGAAGAGTTTTACGTCTCCCAGCTCTCCACCCCGGAGGCGGCGCCGGCGCGCGACATGCTCGCCGGCCGCAACTTCGACGCCGAAGCGATCGCGCATTTCCGCGTGGGCTATTCGCCCAACTCGTGGGACGCCCTGCTCACCCAGCTGCGCAAGCGCGGTTTCACGGAGAAGGAGATCGCGGCCTCCGGCCTGGCGACGCAAGGTACACGCGGCATGTACGACCGCTTCCGCGGGCGCGTGATGTGGCCGATTCGTTCCGTTACGGGCGATCCGATCGGCTTCGGCGCGCGCAAGCTTTCCGACGATGACGGCGGGCCCAAGTATCTGAACACACCCGAAACCATGATTTATAAGAAGTCGCAGGTGCTCTATGGGCTGGATCTGGCGAAAAAGTCGATCTCGAAAGAGCGCCAGATCGTGGTGGTCGAAGGCTACACGGATGTGATGGCCGCCCACCTCGCCGGCGTGCCGAACGCGGTCGCCACGTGTGGCACGGCCTTCGGTAACGAGCACGTGAAGATCGTGCGGCGCCTGATGGGCGATAGCGCGAATCCGGCGGCGGGTGTGATCCTCTCCAGCGGCCGCGCGTACGGGGGAGAGGTGATCTTCACCTTTGACGGCGATAGTGCAGGCCAGAAGGCCGCGATGCGCGCGTTCCGCGAGGATCAGAACTTCGCGGCGCAAACATTCGTGGCAGTTTCTCCGGGAGGGCTCGATCCGTGCGATCTGCGCCTGAAGTATGGCGATGAAGCAGTGCGCCAGCTCGTCAAAGAGCGTGAGCCGCTGTTCGCGTTCGTGATCCGCTCGGTGCTCCGCGAGTTTCCGCTCGGTACCGCGGAGGGGCGGGCTGCGGGCCTACGCGCCGCCGCCCCGATTCTCAACTCGATCCGTGATCGGGTACTGCGCGGCGAATACGTGCGTCAGCTCGCCGGCTGGCTCGGCATGGAGGAACACGTGGTTCGTGGAGCAGTTCACGACGCTGCTCGCCACCACACGCAGATCCCGCAGCTTCCTGCTGAGGCGGAGGAGCGCCCCAATGCGCCCGTGCTCGCGGATCGCCGAACGATTCGCGATCCGATCGAGCGGGTCGAACGTGAAGCACTCGAGGTGATCGTGCAGCTGCCGGTCATGGCGGTAGCGGCTAATGCCGGCCAGTTACCTGCCGCGTCGTTCCAGGTACCGGTTCATCGCGCGATTTTCGATGCGATCCGGGCGGCAGGCGGCCCGATCGAGGCGAAGAAATATGCGGATTCTCTCGTGGAGGCGGGAGCGAGTGCCTCGGATGCGGAAAACCGCGCCGCTGGCTGGTTTGTGGAGAAAGTTGCAGAAGAATCAGACGACATCGTCCGCCGCGCGATCGTCCAACTCGCCGTGGAACCGCTCGCCCAGGCGGACGTTTCGAACCCGTGGCCGTACGTGCGCGGAATCATGATGAGCCTGATTCGTGCAGGCATTACCCGCCAGATCGCAGACGTGCGCTCCCAAATGCAACGCACTGAGCCGAACTCGCCCGAACAGGAGGCGCTGTTCAACCGGCTGATGGAACTCGAGGCACAGCGCCGTATTTTTGTGGAGGAGAGCTAGTCGCCGACGTCGGTGCGCACATCGCGCCGACGTCGGCGAGCGCCTGCCGGCACCGACGTCGCCCTGCACGCCAAACGGGTAGGTGCGACCGTGAACCGTGCTCCGGCGTCGCGCCCCGAATGGGGAAAAATGTGCAAATCGGGTAAAATCGCACCCGCGCCCCCATAGCTCAGATGGTTAGAGCAGGGAACTCATAATTCTTTGGTCCCGGGTTCAAGTCCTGGTGGGGGCACACAAAACCCCGGAATCTCAACGATTGAGGTTCCGGGGTTTCGCTCTTTGACTACCGAAGCGAGGTATTCGGGGAGGAATCGCAGCGAAAGCCTCCCTGTGATTTATGCCCACTCGTTCGCCCCCGGGTCGAATATGCACACTAGACTGGGAAACAATCCACGAGAAAGGGGCCGAAGTGACGCAGCCAGCACAAGAGCCACGCAGGTCGCGAGCGAAAACAATCGCTGCAACGCTGCTCCTCGTCACCGTCGTCGGCGGGACGGGTGCCGCCTATTACTATTCCGACGCCGGCAAGTTCGCCCGCGAATGCTCCGCGCAGCTTTCCGCCGCCGAAACGGGAAAAGACACCGTTACCCAAGCCGTTGCCAACGCGGACGCCGCACTGAAGAAAGCAAGCGAGCAGGATCTGGGCGCCTCGGCGCTCCCGATTATCGCGGACCTCACGAACGCAAAAAACGCGATCCTGCGTACGCGCCTTGTCGAACCCACCTGCAATACCACCGAGCAGCTCTCCAGGCTCACCAACCACAACGCAGAGGTCGAACGCCAGGTGAACGTGATCGACGAACAGATCGCCAAAATCGACGATCGAATCAGAGATCTCGAAACTGCGCGCATTGTCTCCAAGGCGCAACGTGAAATGACGTCGATGAAAACCGGCCTGCCGGTGATGCGCGGGCGCGCCCAAGTCCAACTGAACCGTGTGGAAGCCACACCCGAATACCTCACGATCGAGACGATCCGCACCGCCTACGATGCCCTGAAGAAAACATACGAGGAGAGCGGAAAACTCGATACGTCGACTTCTGCGAAAACCCGCGACGATGCAAAGGCGCTCACCGACCGCGCCGCTACGATTCGCACCTCGATCGACCAGCTGAACCAGCAGTTGGGCGATCTCGAGAAGACTGTGGACGACGTCGAGCGCGCCCAGGCCGAGCAACAACGCGCCGAGGACGAGCGCCGCCGGCTCGAGGAAGAGCAGCGCCGCCAGCAGGCCGAAGCGGAGCAGCAAGCCCGCCTCGACGCCGAGCGTGCCCGCCAGGAAGTCGAACGCGCCCGCCAAGAGGCCGAGCGTGCGCGCCAGGAGGCGGAGCGAAACCAGCAGGGCGGCCAGCCGTCGGGGAATAACTCCGACCGGCCGTGATACCCGCGCTGAACGCGAGATATCCGAGGTCGAGTTGCGCGCGCTTCACGGCGCGTCAGGGAGCGCGAGCCTTCGCCGTCGCGCGGGCGTCGAGTTGGCGCTGGTGAGCTAGGCGTGGTCGATGATCGCGGCGAACGTGGCGCGTGTGAGCGCTGCGAGGTCTGCTGGGGCGAGCGAGACCGAGATCGACCTCTTCCCGCCCGAGACCAGCATCGCTGGGAGTTCCTGCGCACCGGCGTCGATCACAGTGGGCAGGCGCTTATGTTGCCCGAGCGGGGAAATCCCGCCGGTGACGTACCCGGTGAGACGTTCAGCGGCCGCCGGCTCCATCATCTGAGCACGCTTGCCGCCGGCGGCTTTCGCGAGATTCTTGAGGTTGAGCCGGTGGTCGGCGGGAACGACGGCGACGACCGGTTTTCCGTCAACGAGGGTGAGGAGCGTTTTGAACACGGTTTTCGCATCGACGCCGAGGATATTTGCGGTGTCGAGCGCGTAGCCGTCGCTCATCTCGCGTGAATGTTCGTATTCGTAGACCTTGTGTGGGGTTTTCGATTTCACCAGAACGTCGATCGCGGGAGTGCCGCCGTGTGTCTTTTTCGCCATGGAACCCATTCTACGCGCGTGTGCAAGTTCGGTTTTTGGCACTGGCTGTGTTGGTGTGGGCTAGTTTTCGATGCCGATGGTGGTGGGCAAATCGTATTTTCTGGCCTGTGGAAAACTTCGCAGCGGATTTTGCGATTTTTGTTAGCCTGAGGATATGAAACGACAACTCACCGTACTTTTGATTGTGCTATTCGTGTTGGCAGCTTGCGCACGCGCCGGCTCTCCCGACGCCGGTGCCTCCGCGAGCGTGAAAGCCGCGGCTTCGGTAGCTTCGGCTGAGGAGCCGTCGCCGACGTCGGCCTACACGTTGCCGCCGCGGCCGCATGTGCCCAAGCCGTCGTTCACGCCGAGCGGCGATCGTGAGAAAGATCTGGACGCGTTCGGGCGTTACGCGCTGAAGGTCTACAGCTACACAATGGCCACGCGCGATCTGAGCCTGTGGAATGCGCTCAGTGCTCCAGAGTGCACATTCTGTAACAATACGCGCAAGGAAGTTGAGAACGGGGAAGCAGGCCAGTGGTCGCAGGTTGATTTCACGGTGAAAAAGCAGAAAACTTTTCGGGCCTATCAGCGTGAAAACGTGTACCGGTTGGACTATCTGGTGGACCGATCGGAATACACAGAATATCGTGCCACGTCAGGTGATACGACAAAGCCAGCCACTCATGCTCTCGCGCTTGGGGTACTCGAAGCCGGCGAGAATTTACGACTTATCAGTTGGGAAATCGCTAAGCCGGAAGCGTTTGGATCGAGTTTGAAATGATTACTTCAATTGTTATGGCTTTCGCCGGCTTTCACATGGAAAATATAAATTGGGACGTCGATATCATCGGCGATGATGCTGTGGCTTTCGAACTATATGGTGATGAGGAATCATCTCGGCATGACACTTCTTCGCCGCCGAACCAACGCATGCCTCAGCTTCCGCGGGCGAAGACGCCGGAGGAGATTCATTTCGAGAAGCTGGTGCACGACGCACTGTGGATCCAGAATCCACTCGCGCCGAACCCGGAGAAAAAGATTCGTAACGATGCCGGAACGTGCCTATGGTCGTTGGTGATCAAGGGCGTAGCGATCGAGCAGGCGAAGCAAATCTGTGATCCCTCCTCAGGGCCATCGAAACCTCCGAAGCCGGCCGTGCCAAGCGCCGAGGCGGTCGTCAAGCGTATCTCGGAGAGGATCGTCGAATACGTGGTCCCGGGCGAAGTCACCTGGCAGCCAGCTGGAAGCGCCTACGTCAACAAGGATGTTTACTTCGCCGCCACCACCAAAGCCTTTACGAAGCACGTTACGGTAGCCGGCGTCGGAGTGGAAATGCGTGGCGAACCGGTGTCGTTCCGTTGGAAACTCGGCGACGGTCGTGAATACACAACCACGACTCCAGGGGGTCCGTGGCCCCACGGAACCGCCCACTGGGCATACTCTCAGCCCGGAACGTACCGCCCGGCTCTCGAAGTGGACTGGCGCATCGACGTCGGGGTGGCAGGGGAGTGGCGAACCCTTCAGGCGACGACGCACACGCAGGGGAACCAGCTACGTGTCGTGGAGGCTGAAGCGGTGCTCACGCGCCCAGGCGATTAAGGCTCAAGCCAAACCGAACTGGAAGCGCGGTGCTGACCAGCGCGTCGCACACAGGGTAGTGTGGGAACGTTCAACAAAGGAGACACACATGAGCGAACAGCCCACTGAGCCGAAAAACTTGCGCGAACGCTACCGTGCGGCCAAAGCGAACCTCTCGGAAGAAGACGCCGCGAAATTCAAAAAGCAGCAGCGCATCATTTTCGCTATCGCAGCCGTATTCGGCGTGATCGTGCTGGTCCTGGGCTACTTTGCTGGGAAAGCCGCCCAGGAACGCAAATCTGAGCCGAGCTCGTCGCCCATCGTCTATTCGCAGTACTGGGAGGAAAGCTAATGTTCGGTCGTTCGCAATATCCACACTATCTGCGAAATGAGGCAGGCAAGCGGCCCACCTCTGCCGCTGAACTTGCCGATGGCCGCTGGCTCGCTACATGGCCTGAGAGTCTGGCAATTGTGAGTGCTGACGGCGCGCGCGAAGAATACGACTGGGCCGAGTTTGAATACGGGCGCTGGGACGAAGAAACCTCCGAGCTTTCGCTCGCTCTCACCCGGCGTGGCCGCGGCGAACCGATCGTGCTGGTCCTTGCCGATGGTTCTGATCCGAGCGTCGTGACAATGGTCCATGAGCGAATTGAACGATCCATCGTGCACCAGCTCGTGTGGGATCTTCCCAGCGGTCGAGTGGCGCGCGGGCAAGTGCGCCGTCGGCGCAACGAAGAACTCTTTACCGAAATCCTTTCAGTGCCGGCACACACCGAGGCCGACCGTGCCTCCCTTGCCCAGCTCGAGGTCGAACTCCGGGAAGCTGTTGGGCTACCGCTGAAGAAAAACTCGTAATGTGGCGTGCCGCACAGGTGCCGGATTTAAGCCAAAAAGTCGGCATTTTTCGTTTTGCATGCGGCGGCTCGGGTGGCTAAAATATAACTCGTTGCGATCCCGCGTAGCTCAGTGGTAGAGCATCCGACTGTTAATCGGACGGTCACTGGTTCGAATCCAGTCGCGGGAGCAGAAAGAAAAGCCTCGGCATCGCCGAGGCTTTTCTTTTGCTATTTTCGGGGCATCCTTTGGGGCCTTTAAGCCGTCGTTCCAGTCCACTCCTGTTCGAAGTGTCTGTAATGAGTCAGGAATTCACACCGACAATCTTCTGATCAAGCTACCGAAGTGGCCTAGGCGGTATCTACCGCACCATCGAACAGTAGACGAATCCTAGGAACTGATATGGAAAAACTCCATTTCAAAGAAATGGTCTTGAGTAAAATCAATTCGCTCCCTATACCCGCGGTAAAGTCACCTGCCGGTGGCGATACGGGCTACTCGAGAATTGCTTGAGCCCTACACTTTCAAGATCCTTACCGCGAGCTTGCGAATTGTAAGCAGTGGCGTGCGCCAGAACCTTCTTGGTTGGCTTCTTGACAGCGCCGCGAAGCGCTAGTACGCCCTGAGAATTCCCAGATTTTCCGCGCCTTGGGTGGATAGTCGGAGCATCACCGGCCGGCGTTTCACATACTCAATCCATCCGGCGTCATCTAGCGCGTTAAGATATGCAACCGTCGTAGGAGTCGATTTCTGGAGATATTTTCCAAGCTCGTTCCGGCTGATCGCATCATCGGCCCCAAATGCGTAGACCTGTGCCAAAATCCATAAGGTATTTTCTAGAGGCTCATCCAGATCCATACTGCGAAGCTTCTCCGAAACGACGTCAAGGGAGTGACGGCGTTCGTTCAACTGATCAAGCACCACATTTTGCGCAGCATGAATAAGCTCCAAAAAGAATGCAAGAAAATGCGTGGCCTCTCCCCGATTCAAGGGATGCTCCGCGGCAAGGAATTGCTCGTAATACTGAGCTTTTTGGCGATCGATTTGGCTTGACACCCCAAGCGCTGTAATCGGCCATCCCAGCTCAGCAATCTGCCGTGCTAAAAGAAAGCGCCCAGTGCGGCCATTGCCGTCGTAAAACGGATGCACGATTTCAAACATCAAGTGGCCAATGATGGCGCTCATCAGGCGAGAACTCGAAGGCTGTTTCCACTCGCGAATGATCGCCGAAATTCCTCGGTGAATCCTCTCTTCTGGCTGAAACCCCGTGTGCAGCGCCTTTTGAGCTGACGACATCACATGTACTGGTTGAGCGCGAAACAGCTTTCCGTCGGGGCTGTCGCTTTCGGCGACTTCTCCAGCGGTAACATCGTCATAAATTTTGCGCACGTCGGCAGGCTCGTTAAAGGGCACGTTTTCAGCTGCATCCGAAAGAGCTGTCAGAAGGTGTACAAGAGGGGACAGCCGAACCGAAGGGCTTGGCGCGGCGTCCAGAGCCTCGAGCGCTTCCTTTCTGGTGGAGTGGATTGCCTCGATACTGTTTGTTGCTACGGTTTCATCTGCAATAAGCGAGCGGATGAAATGGGCTGTGGCTCCGTTGGGGAGGTCGTGAGTGAGCGCCTGGATTCGATACGCTGCCTGGGTGATGTGGTCTTCGAGGCGAATGAGGTCTGGTGTAATCACATAGAAGAGTGGGTATTTGCCCACGTGAAAATCTAACTTGACGCAGCCGGGGCTGTTGAAGCGCCGCTGGTACTCGGCGTCGTCCTCTGGCGGACGCCTGTAGCTGAGCTTTCGAAGCTCGGGGTAGTTTTCCATGGGTAGCCGTTCGTGTGTTCGAAAAACAGTTAAATTATTCGATTTACGAATATCCTAGTCGTTTATTAAATAAAATAATAGGCAATTTTTCTAACAAGCCGGCGCCAGCACCACTCCTATTAAAAGAATTGGCCCAAATTTTGTTTGCGAAAGTTTTTTACACGCTTCGGCGGTTGGCTGTCCCGCAGATTCTGCATGAAGGGTTACCCATCCCCCAATTCAACCCAGTCTAAACTCGACTTTCCCGCGCGATATCAGGCCAAACCCCGGTAGAAACAACACGAAATGTCCAACCAAAAACTCGAGTCACAACGACTTTTCAGCCCCGAAACCCCGACACACCAACGAAAAACCCGAAGAAAAACAACACGACATGTCCTGTAGGCATCCTTTGGTTCACGTCCTACGCCGCGTTAAACTAAACGCATGGCTTATCGCGATATTCGAATTATTGGTGATCCCGTTCTGCGCACCGTGTGCGAACCGATCACGGAAATTACGCCCGGCATCCGTGCATTGGTGGACGATCTGATGGAAACCGTCAACGAGCCCGGCCGTGCAGGTCTGGCGGCAAACCAGATCGGTGTGTCCTACCGAGCATTCTCCTGGAACATCGATGGCAAGCGTGGTTATATCCTCAACCCCGAGATCGTGGATCTGTCCACCGAGGAGTACCAGGATGGCGATGAAGGCTGTCTGTCGGTTCCTGAACTCTGGTTCCCCTGCGAGCGCGCCTGGTATGCGAAGGCAGAAGGGATGGACCTCGATGGCAACAAGGTTGTGATCGAGGGTGAAGAAATTTGGGGTCGCCTGATCCAACACGAGGTGGATCACCTCGATGGTCACCTTTACATCGACCGTTTGGACCGTAAAAACCGCAAGAAAGCGCTCCAAGAGATCCGTAAGTTCTCATGAAAATCGTCATCGCGGGTGCGTCAGGCTTTATTGGGCGGCACCTGACCGCACACTCCCACAGGCTCGGCCACAGCGTCGTCCGGCTCGTCCGTGGAGATGGCGTTTCGCAACCCGGGACGGCTCCGTGGGATCCGGCGCGTGGCCAGTGTGATCCAGCGGTGCTCGCAGGTGCGGACGGCGTCGTCTGCCTGTCGGGAGCCAGCGTGCTTGGCTGGCCCTGGACGAACCGGTACCGCGAGGAACTTGTGCGATCTCGCATTACCACTGCGCGCACGCTCGTCCGAGCAATCGAGAAGCTCCCGGATTCTGACCGCCCGAAGGCGTTTCTCTGTGGATCAGCAACTGGCTACTATGGCCCGGATAACGCAGATCAATTCCTCGACGAGAGCTCCGCCCGGGGAGTGGGATTTCTCGCCCGTTTGTGCGAAGAGTGGGAGCAGGAGGCGCGTAAGGCCTCAGATCTCACACGAGTGGTCAATCTGCGTACGGGTCTTGTCATGGGGAGCGACGGAGGCATGCTCGGCCCGCTGTCACGCATCTATCGGTATGGCGGCGGTGCAACATTGGGCGACGGTTCGTCTTGGATGCCTGTGATCGGAATCCGTGATCACGTGCGCGCTGTCCTTTTCGCAATGCAACGCGAAAGCATCGTTGGTCCCGTGAACCTTGTAGGGCCGACGGCGGTGCGTAATAAAGACTTCAACGCGATGCTTGCTCGAGTTGTGCGCCGCCCTGCTATTCTTCGGGTGCCTCGCTTTGCGATCCTTGGAGTACTGGGCGACGCCGGTCGGGAGGCTGTTCTCGCGAGCGCGCGTGTGACGCCCGGGGTGCTGGACGCTGAGAATTTCGCTTTCGAGGCGCCGACCCTCGAGGAGATGCTCCGCGAGGCGCTTACGTGACTTCGCATATGAATTGTGGCATTCTTAGATAAGTGACGCCTTCAAGTGTTAAGGGGAATTTCACTTAGAGGAGGTCACAGTGAATAACAAACACACCACCCGTGGTGTCATCTTCATTCATTCAGTTACACCGGCTGTTCAACCACACGTTGAATGGGCGGTGACAAGCGTGCTTGGATATCCTGTCCACTTTGAGTGGACGAAGCAACCGGCGCTCCCTCAGATGAACCGTGGTGAAGTCTCGTGGGCTGGCGAGGTGGGCACCGGTGCCATGCTCGCATCTGCACTCGGCGGCTGGGAGCACCTTCGCTTCGAGATTACCGAGGAACCTACGCAAATTTCCGACGGCGGCCGCTGGTCGCACACTCCTGGGCTCGGTATCTTCTATGCGCAAACCGACCAGCTCGGCAACGTTGTGGTGCCAGAGAACCGCATCCGCGCAGCCATTGAAAACTCTGCCGGCGATCCCGATGAACTGCGCCGTCTCCTTGATCTCGCGCTCGGCCAGGCATGGGACGACGAGCTTGAGGTATTCCGCTACGCCGGCGCTGGCGCGCCGGTGCGCTGGTTGCACCGAGTGGGCTAACGGTCGGCATTCTCGCGCAGACCTCCGCGCGGAAAGCTGAAGGGCCAGCCGGTGGTGATCGGCTGGCCCTTTTCATCGAAGCGACTGGTGAGCGCCACCTCGGTGGTGAGAACTGGCAGGTGTGGTGAAACCGGCCAGCGGTGAATTGGTTGGGCGGCGGCCTCAACGCACAATCGGCCGCCGCCCTCTCGCACAACTGCGAGACACAGATCCTAGGTCCACGCACACAAGACCTACCATCTGCATCGAGACACTGCCTCCCACGGTGAGGTGTAGAAGCCTCGGACGCACAAACCGATTGGTGTCTCTTTCGCTTTTCGTTTGCGACACAATAAGCATATCTGTGCCGTCAACATTAGGAAAGCGTTTTGCATGGGTAGTACTACCCATCGCAGTGTTTTCCCTGCTATTTCTTGAAAAATTCGGCTAAATTGGCCAGTTCTTCGGCCAAGTCTTTGGGTGCGTCGTTGTCTGTAAAATTTTTCACGGACGTGCTGTCATTATCTTTGCGACGCCCTATTTTCGCGGCATTGTCGGCGAAACCGTCATTATCGATTTTTTCAGAACCCTGTGTGTCAGAAACCGGCTCTGCGCCGTCCTGCGCGGGCAACGGCGCATCCGAAACGGCAAGGGAAATGAAATCTGCAACTCGAGTTGCGCTGTCGATCTTGGCGTCGTCAATCTCAACCCGTGCGATACGCTCGATCGCCACAGCAACCTGCCACTTTGCGAGCCGGTCGAGCCCGAGGTCCTCAACCAAACGAGCCTCGGGCGTGAGCTCGTGTGCGCGGATCTCGGGGGCGACCTGTTCGAATGCGAGGCGTACCCGCGTGGTTGCTTCATCCATGGCTTTTATTGTACGCGAGAACCTTACGCGGGTAGTGTGGGGGTTATCCGATGGAAGGAGAGCAATGTCGCGCCTAGTAGAAATTCACCCCACAGATCCTCAGCAACGCCTGGTCGATAAGGTGGTTGATCGCCTGAGAGATGGTGGCGTGGTGGCAATGCCCACCGATTCCGGCTACGCGCTGGTCACCACAATGGGGAACAAAGATGGCCTGGAGCGTATTCGCCGGATCCGCGGCGTGGGGGAGGAGCACCACTTCACGTTGCTCTGCCACGATTTTGCCCAACTCGGCAACCTCGTGATCGTGGATAACCGTTTCTTCCGTCTGGTCAAGTCGCTTACGCCCGGCCCGTACACGTTCATTTTCAAGGGAACAAAGGAAGTACCGAAGGTCTCGCTGAACGCGAAGAAATCCACGATTGGTGCCCGTATCCCTGACCACAAGGTCACGCAGACGATCCTTGCGGCGATGGGCGAGGCGCTCATTTCCTCAACGCTGATCCTGCCTGGCGAGGACGAACTCCTCACCGAAGGATGGCGCGTACAAGACGAGCTGGGTGACGCCGTGGATCTCGTGATCGACGGCGAGATTGACGAACCGCTGCCGACGTCGGTGATCGACCTATCCTCTGGCGAGGCGATGATCGCGCGCGAGGGCGCAGGCGATCTGTCGATGTTCGTCGAAGCATAGGTTTCCCGACGACGGGGCCACCTCGCGTCGGTAGGTGTCGCATTCATTTGCATATTCACGTGGCAGGAGCTGGGGCATCGCGCCCCAGCTCCTGCCACGTGTTGCGATTATTCGCTGTCTGCGGGCCCGGAGAACTGGGACTGGTAGAGATCGTAGTAGGCACCCCTGGCCTCCAACAGAGCCTCGTGGTCGCCCATTTCCACCACGTCGCCGTCGACCATCACGATGATCATATCCGCATCGCGGATCGTCGAGAGGCGATGCGCGATCACGAACGATGTCCGCCCCACGCGTAGCTCGTTCATCGCCTTCTGGACGAGCATCTCGGTGCGCGTATCGACGCTTGAGGTCGCCTCGTCCAGGATCAGTACCGACGGATCGGAAATATAGGCGCGGGCGATCGTAATCAGCTGCTTCTCGCCGGCGGAAATATTGTTCCCCTCGTCGTCGATGCGGGTGTCGTAGCCGTCCGGGAGCTGCGCGACGAGGCGGTCGACGCCGGTTGCGCGAGCCGCGGCGACGACGTCGGCGTGGGTAGCGCCCTCGCGCCCGTAGGCAATGTTTTCCTCAATCGTTCCCTCGAACAGCCACGTATCTTGCAAAACCATACCGATCCGTTCGCGCAGCGAATCTTTCGAAAACTCGCGCGTGGAGACGCCGTCGATCGTGATCTCGCCCGATTCGATCTCGTAGAAGCGCATCAGGAGGTTCACCATGGTTGTCTTCCCGGCGCCCGTCGGCCCGACGATCGCCACCTGCTGGCCAGGGTGAACCTCGAGGTTCAGCCCGCGAATCACGGGCTTTCCTGGCTCGTAGCCGAAGTGGACGTCGCGGAAGGCGATCTCGCCCTTGCGTGATTCCTCCGAGACGACGTCGGCGTACGTCGTGTCGGCGTCGGCCTCCATCTCGGGCGTATCGAGGAAGTCGAAGATGCGCTCCCCGGATGCCGCGCCCGACTGCAACAGGTTCGCCATCGACGCCACCTGCGCCACCGGCTGGTTCAACTGGCGCGTGTACTGGATGAGCGCCTGGATTCCGCCGATGGTCACCTGGCCCGTGAGCACCTGGAAACCTCCATACACGGCGACGACGACGAACGACAGGTTGGAGACGAAGCCCATTACTGGCTGCGTAAGCTGGGAGAGCGCTTGGCCGCGGAAGCTCGCCTGGAACAGCTTCTCGTTCGACTCGGCAAACACCTCCTCGAACTGCTCCTGCAGGTTGAAAGAGGTGACGACGTCTGCGCCCGTGAAAGATTCCTCGACGATTGCCGACACATCGCCCATGGTGTGCCACTGCTTGGTGAACTGAGGCTTCGCCCGCTTAATGATGACGATCGTGGCGACCATGCCGAGCGGATACACAGCGAGGGCTGCCAGTGAGAGCGACCACGAGAGCGAAAACATGATCGCCAGAATCCCGATCAACGTGAAGATCGAGGAGAGCAGGTTGTTGAACGTCTGCATCAACGTCTGGGTGATGTTGTCGATGTCGTTCGTGACTCGCGAGAGCAGATCGCCGCGCTGTTGGCCGTCGATCCACTTCAGCGAAAGCCGATCGATCTTCTCTTGAGCCGCTGCACGCAGACGCTTGCCCATGTTCTGGATCGTCACGCGAATCAGCGCGCCTCCCACGAAGTTCGTCATGGCTGAGAAAGCGTACAGCGCTGCCACCAGCGAGAGCGTGTAGCCCAGCGCGCCGAAATCCACGCTCCCGGCTTTCATCCCGTCCACCACGATATCCGTGCCGCGCCCAAGTATCACTGGGGCGGCCACTTGGCCGATCACCGAAAGAAGAACGAGAATCGAGAGCGCGATGATACGCAGTTTTTCGTTTCCGAGCATGCGAGCGAGGCGCTTGAGGGCGCCGACGGCGTCGCGAGCCTTCGCATCCGGAGCCGCCGCTCCACGTCCGCCTCTCATGCTGCCTCCTCAGTGCTCATCTGCGAATCAACGATCTCCTGGTACACGCCGCACGTGGCATTGAGCTCCTCGTGCGTTCCGCGGCCAACCACGCCGCCGTCGTCGAGAACGATAATCTCGTCCGCGTGGCGGATGGTGGAGACGCGAGCCGCCACGATCACCACTGCCACGTTGCCGAGGTAGCGGGGAAGTCCTGCGCGCAAGCGGGCATCGGTGGCATAGTCGAGTGCCGAGAACGAATCATCGAACACAATCAGATCAGCGCCAGGCCGCCCATCAGCACCCGGGAGTGCCTTGTAGATCGCTCGCGCAATCGTCAGGCGTTGGCGCTGGCCACCGGAAAAGTTCTTGCCACCCGATTCAACCTTCGCGTCGAGCCCGTCGTCGAGCTTGGAGACGAACTCCCACGCATCCGCCGCTTTCAACGCAGTCGTGACGCGTTCGGCGTCGTAAGCCCCGCCGGCGCGGACATGGCCCGCAACGTTTGACGCAACAGTTCCCGTGAAGAGGAATGCCTTCTGTGGAATGACTGCGATACGGCTACGGAGCTCAGCTGGGTCCAGCTCACGGACGGGAATCCCGCCTGCGCGGACCTCGCCGGCCGTGACGTCGATCAGGCGAGGGAAGAGCCGCAGCAGCGACGTTTTTCCCGAGCCTGTTGAGCCGATGATCCCGAGCGTTTTGCCGGGGGAGACGGCGAGCGAGACATCGTGGAAGACGGGCGCCGATGCGCCCGGATACTGGAGTGACACATGGTCGAACTCGAACGTGAGCGGTTCGGTCGGCAGGCGGGTGGGGGTGGTGGGTGCCGCGATCGACGGCGTGGTTTCCAGGATCTCACTGACGCGCTTTGCAGAAACCTCGCCGCGCGGGAGGAGCATCGCCATCATGCCGCTCATCATCACCGACATGAGGATCATCATCAGATACGAAATGTAGGCGGTCAGCGAGCCGATCTGCATCTGCCCGTCCGCGATCCGGTGACCTCCGAACCAGACCACGGCGATCGAGCTCAAGCCCACCACAAGCTGCGACGCTGGGATCAGCACAGCCCAGAGCAAGCCGATTTTCAGCCAGGTGGAGCGCAGTTCGCTGTTGGCCTGTTCGAATTTGGTGCGCTCGGAACGCTGGCGCACGAACGCGCGGATCACACGCACACCGGTGAGCTGCTCGCGCAGGCGTGTGTTGATCGCGTCGATACGCTCCTGAAGTACCTTGTAGGTGGGAATAAGGTTGTACATCACTGTGCCGATAATCGCGAAGAGGACTGGCACTGCGATTGCGAGTACCCATGCCAGTTTCGCATCTTGCCGCACAGCCATGACCACGCCGCCGACGCCCATGATCGGGGCCATCACCATGATCGTAAAAGTCAAAAGGATGACCATCTGGATCTGCTGAATGTCATTCGTGGCGCGCGTGATCAGCGACGGAGCACCGTAACGGTGGGCGTCTGTGGCGGAGAACGACTGAACGTGGGAGAAGACGCCTCGGCGAAGTTCTCGCCCGAATGACATTGCAGTTTTCGAGCCCAAATAGATCGCACCTGCCATTGCCGTGATTTGCAACAGCGAAATCACAAGCATGAGGGAGCCCTGAGCCCAAATCAGCGACGTATTGCCGGTGAGTACGCCGTCGTCAATAATCGTGGCGTTGATCGACGGTAGCCACAAGCTGAACAGGATCTGTACGAGCTGCAGCGCCGCGATCGCCGCTACGAGGTGCATGCGGCCGTCCAAAAAGCGCCGCGTAATCCTCACTAGAGTCACGTTTCCTCAATTCACGAAAGTTATTCCGGTAAAGACTACTCCCGGCGCGACACTTTCGGCACTAGATGTAATCAAAATTTTGACGAAAGCGAACAATCTCATTGAACCTCCACCAAGTGCCGTGCAACGAAAAATGTGTGGTCGGGACCGGAAAATCCAGCCCCGACCACACATTCAACGAGTCAGACGATCACTCCTTGCCAGAGGTACCTGCCTGCGGGTTGAACAGATCGTACTTCGCGATTGCTTCGCCGACCTTGCTGCGATCGATCTCGCCGCGATCGGCCAGCGCCTGGAGTGCACGGACTACCATCGAGGCGGAATCGATGAAGAAGTGGCGGCGAGCTGCGCGGCGCATATCCGAAATACCGAAGCCATCGGCGCCCAGCACGTAGTAATCGCCAGGCATCCACGGGCGGATCGAATCCTGCGTCTGCTTGTCGAAATCGGACGTCGCGATGAACGGACCGGTTTCGCCCTTGAGCTTCGCATGCACGTACGCCTCGCGCGGCTCTTCCTCCGGGTGAAGGAAGTTGTGCTCGTCGGCCTCAAGGCCATCACGGCGCAGCTCGTACCACGACGTCACGGAGAAGACGTTCGCGTCCACGCCCCAGTCGTTCTTCAGCCACTCGCGAGCTTCGCGCGCCCACGGAACGCCAACGCCCGAGGCAAGGAGGTTCACGCGCGGGCCATTGCCCTCGGCCGAATCGATCTTGTGGATGCCGCGCAGGATGCCCTCAACGTCCACATCCTCCGGCTCAGCCGGCTGGTGGATCGGCTCGTTGTACACCGTCAGGTAGTACATGACGTTCTGATCGCGGCCATCGCTGCCGTCGCCGTACATGCGCTCGATGCCGTCCTTGACAATGTGGCGGATTTCGTAAGCGTATGCAGGATCGTAGGAGACCATCGCCTTGTTCGTCGAGGCAAGCACCTGCGAGTTGCCGTCCATGTGCTGCAAGCCCTCACCCGTGAGGGTGGTACGGCCGGCGGTTGCACCGAGAATGAATCCGCGAGTGAGCTGATCGCCGGCGGCCCAGAACTGATCGCCTGTGCGCTGGAAACCGAACATCGAGTAGAAGATGTACACCGGAACCATCGGGTACTGATGTGTGGAGTACGACGTGCCCGCGGCCTGGAAGGCGGCAACCGAGCCAGCCTCTGTGATGCCCGTGTGCATGATCTGACCCTTAGTGGACTCCTTGTAGGAGAGCAACATGTCGTGATCCACGGCCGTGTACTCCTGGCCAAGGGTGTTAAAGATCTTCGCGGTAGGGAACATTGCCTCCATACCGAAGGTACGTGCCTCGTCAGGAATGATCGGCACGAAACGGTGGCCGAACTTCTTGTCTCGCATCAGCTCCTTGAGCAGGCGGACGAACGCCATCGTGGTGGCGACTTCCTGCTTGCCGGAGCCCTTCTTCAACACGTCATAGTGCTTTGCATCGGGAAGCTCGACGCCACCGACCAGAGCGGCGCGCTTCGGGAGCGGACCACCCAGAGCTGCGCGGCGATCCATGACGTACTTCCATGCCTCCGAATTGTGATCGGGGGTGTAGTACGGAGCGTTGAACGGATCCTCGAGAGCCGACTCCGGGATGTCTGTCAGGCCGAGGGTCTCGCGAAGGCCATGCAGATCCATCGCGTTGAGCTTCTTCATCTGGTGCGTGCCGTTACGAGCTGTGAAGTTCGAGCCGAGCTCGTAGCCCTTGACTGTCTGAGCGATGATCACAGTGGGCTTATCAGTGGATTCCATCGCACGCTTGTATGCGGCGTAGATCTTCTTAGAATCGTGGCCGCCGCGGCGCAGACCGAAGATCTGATCGTCGCTCAGGCCAGAAACGAGAGCCTTCGTGCGCGGATCGCGTCCGAAGAAGTTCTCACGGAAGTAGCCGCCGTCGTTTGCTGAATACGTCTGGAAATCGCCGTCGAGGGTGTTGTCCATGAGGGAGGTGAGGGCGCCGTCCTTATCCTTGGCGAACAGCTCATCCCACTCACGGCCCCACAGAACCTTGATGACGTTCCAACCGGCGCCGCGGAATTCGGCCTCCAGTTCCTGGACAATCTTGCCATTGCCGCGCACCGGGCCGTCGAGGCGCTGAAGGTTTGCGGAAATGACGAAGGTCAAGTTGTTGAGCTTCTGGTACGAAGCGAAGTGGATCAGGCCTCGAGATTCGGGCTCGTCCATCTCACCATCGCCCATGAACGCCCACACGTGCTGCTTCGAGGTGTCCTTGATGCCGCGCTCAAGCATGTAGCGGTTGAACCACGCCTGGTAGATCGCCGAAATCGGGCCCAGGCCGAGCGAGACGGTGGGGAACTCCCAGAAGTCGTCCATCTGGCGCGGGTGAGGGTATGACGGCATGCCACGGCCGCCCGAGAAGCGCGAGGCCTGCTGACGGAACGAATCGAGATCAGCCTCAGACAGGCGGCCCTCAACGAATGCGCGCGAGTAGTTACCTGGCGAGGAATGGCCCTGCCAGAAAATCTGATCGCCGCCATCCTCGGCGTCCTTACCGCGGAAGAAATGGTTCAGTCCGACGTCGTAAAGGGTGGCTTGAGCCGCGAAGGACGAAATGTGGCCTCCGACGTGGATTGGATCGCGCTGCTGGCGGGTCACCATGACAGCCGCGTTCCACCGGGTCCACGTGCGGAACTGGCGCTCGAGTTCTTCGTTGCCGGGGTACTCTGGCTCGTCCTCAACGGGGATGGTGTTGACGTACGGGGTGGAAAAGCTCTCGGTGGTGGAAACTCCGCGCGAAGCCGCGCGTGCCTTCAGTTCGTTGAGAATGAAGCTTGCTCGCTCACCGCCGTTGGCGTCGATCAGCCCATCCAGAGACTCCAGCCATTCGCGGGTCTCCTCGCGATCGGAATCGGGAACCTGGTTGAGGAGGCCATCAATGGTTGGCCTGTCCAATGATTCACTCACGTTTATCTCCCTTGTGTTTTCTTGCCGTCGCACCCGGACGCGTGCCCCGGTGCACTGGTATCTAATGTACCGTTTCCAGGCCTTAAGCCCCACCTAATTGCGTAAATCGTTGTGGGATAAGGGTCACTTAATGCGGGACTTCAGGCCCTGCGCCGGGGCGCGGCTTACACTGTCGCACCAGCGCGTTCGAGGGGGATTTTTCGGTTCACCTCGCACGAATCCTTTCGGAGTATTTAAAATGAGGTGTCCGTTTAGTACTGGAAGGATGACGAGCGTGTCAGCAACCACTGCACTCGATTTGGGTTTTGCGTCGGGTGTGATTGTTCAGGAGTTTGGTTACGACGAGGATGTCGATTTCGATCTTCGTGATTCCATTGAGGATGCCATTGGCTCGCAGATGGAGGATGAGGATTACACGGGCGTTGCGGATTCGGTTTTGGCATGGTGGCGCAGTGAGGATGGCGATACGGACGATCTGACCGACTATCTCGTCGATTGCGCCGCTTCCCTCGAGGGTGCCTCGATCATCTGGTTGGCGATTCCGGCTCGTGGCGTCAGTGGGCACGTGAATGCTACTGACGTTGATGAGGCGGCGCGCAGCGCGGGCATGAATGTCACCTCTCCGCTTGGCCTTGAATCTGAATGGATGCTCTATCGGATTTCTGCTCGCGGGAAGTGAGCTCGCTTGAGTGCAGAACGCGCCGAGGTGTCGTTTTGACTGCCGACGCCAGTGGAGGAGTGAGCCAGATAGGTCACTTTTTCTGCCCCGGCTACCGCGAATTGTGTGAGTCCCGTAAACTCGTTCACGGACTCTTAGCTCAGTTGGTAGAGCAACGCGTTTACACCGCGTAGGTCATCGGTTCGAGCCCGGTAGGGTCCACGAAAAAGGTTGGGTTGGCATTTGCCAACCCAACCTTTTTGGCCTGTTGCGGTCTGTGCCCACCGATTACTTATTGTGGGCGAGAGTTGCACGATATGCAGCCGCGGTTTCCTTTTCAGCGGCCACTTTCTCATGATGCTTGGCAAGCACCGCCGCGCCGACGCCGGAGCGCATGACGAGCGTTGCAACGCCCCAGATTGCGCCGATCCAGACGAGGGAGAAGATCAATGCCCACAGCGTGAGTTTGTCTTGCGCGAGGATAACGAGGAGGAATGCGACGAAGATGAGCACGCTCCAGGCGCTCACACGCCCGCCTGGCAGGGTAAACGACGACGAGGCATGCTCGGCCGGGCGCCGAACACGGTAGACCAGGTAGGACCACACGATCATCACCCACACGAAGATGAACAGCAGAGAAGAGACGGACGTGACCATGGTGAACACGTCCATAATCGTGCCGCCGGTGGCCATCAGCGGGATCGAAGTCAAAAGAATTGCGCACGAGATCATCAGTGATTTTTCCGGGATATAGCGACCGGAAAGATCTGCGAGCCCTGCGGGAGCTTGGCCGTTACGCGCCAGAGAGTACGCCATGCGCGAAGTTGAATAGACGCCCGAGTTACAGGACGAAGCGGCGGAAGTGATCACAACGAAGTTCACCACGGACGCCGCCGTGGTAATACCCACCAGCGAGAAGAGATTGACAAAGGGGGAGAGCTGGGGATCGACCTCATTCCACGGCGTGACCATCATGATCGCGCCGAGCGCGAGAACATAGAACAACAAGATGCGCACCGGGATCGAGTTGATCGCCTTGGGTAAGGTGACCTCAGGGTCTTTCGCCTCGCCCGCCGTCGTGCCTACCAGCTCAATGCCGATAAACGAGAAGATCGCGAGCTGGAAGCCGCCGAAGAAGCCGCTCGCTCCGTGCGGGAAAATATCGACGTTCCCCTTCGAATCGAGCCACAGGTTCGACAGCCCGGCCTGGATACCGCTGGGGGAGGTGAAGTGAGAAAACGCGAGTGCGAAGCCCAAGATGATCAGCGCAATGATCGCCACAATCTTCACCAGTGAGAACCAAAACTCGGTTTCGCCAAAGGCCTTCACAGTGAGGGAGTTCAGGAGAAAGATCATCCCCACCATGATGAGTGCAGGGATCCACAGCGGCAGGTTCGGCCACCAAAACTGCGTGTAGCCGGCAACGGCGATCACCTCTGCGGTAGCAGTGACAATCCAGCATAGCCAGTACGTCCAGCCCACCACGAAGCCAGCGGTGGGTCCGAGAATATCGGCGATGAAATCGGAAAAAGTATGGTAGCCGCCCCGGGAGAGCAAGAGTTCGCCCATGGCTCGCATGATGAAGAACAACACGAACCCGATGATCGCGTAAACCAGTAATACGGACGGACCGGCGGTTGAGATGGTTTTACCTGAGCCCATGAACAGGCCGGTTCCGATCGCGCCGCCGATGGCAATCAGCTGGACGTGACGATTCGACAGGCTTCGTTGTAACTCCACACTTACTCCTTACGTTTTGTGCCAGTGTTTGGAGCGCTCAGGCTCAACAAACGCGGCTCGCGATGGCGAAGCCAAGCGCAGCCGCGGCAACACAGACAACGATCATACCAGCGCTGTTGACGGCGGCGATCCACCCCAGGTCGCGGCGCGCCAACTTCACCGAGTCGAGTGAGGCGGTGGAGAACGTGGTGAATCCGCCGCAAAACCCTGTGCCGAGGATCGTCAGCCCTGACGCAGAAAGCGCACCGACGTCGGCAGCGCCAGCGAACAGGCCGAGCGCGAGCGAACCGACAACGTTTACGGTCCACGTGCCACGCGGCAGGTGCGAATCGGGGGAGGAAAGCGCATCGTCGATGACGAAGCGGGAAGCTGCGCCGACGGCGGCGGCGAGCGCCAGGAGCAGGGGAATCACGAGGTACCCCCGATCCGCTCGCCCGCCAGCGAGCCGAGCCACGCGGCAAGCACCCCCAACACCACGGTTCCCGCAGCGTACGCGAACGCGAGCGCAGGGGAATGAGTGAGGTGAACAGTATCGAGCGCGAGCGCAGAATATGTGGTGAATCCGCCGAGCACGCCGGTGCCGGCGAAGAGCTGCCATCGCCTGCGCTTTGAAGGATCGGCAACCTTTCCTGCGAGCGTGTAGGTGAGCAGCCCAAGGAGGAAAGCTCCGGAAACGTTCACTGCCATCAGATCGATGTAGCCGCCGGGGAGTGCCTGGGTGATCCCGTAGCGGGCCAGCGCCCCCAGCGCGCCACCGGCGCCCACAATCGTCGCGGGAAGTGTTCGAGATTCGGTATCCATCGTCGCTAGTTTACGCGCCTTGGTAACCTTAAAGACATGACACACATTTCCGACGTCGTGAATGCTATCGAAACTGCCTACCCGCCTGCCCTTGCCGAGGATTGGGATCGCGTTGGGCTCGTCGTGGGCGATCCCGCCTGGGAGGTGACGAAGGTAGGCTTCGCGGTGGATCCGTGCGAGGCCACCGTTACCGAAGCAATCGAGCGCGGTGCACACATGCTGATCACCCACCATCCGCTGTACCTGCGTGGTACGTCCTTCGTGGCGGCGACTGGTGGGAAAGGCTCGTGGGTCACGTCGCTGATCCAGGCCCGCGTTGGGTTGCTTGCGGCTCACACGAACGCCGACGCCGCCTCCACCGGAACTGCCCAGGCCATGGCCGATCTGCTGGGGCTAGAGAATGTGCGCCCGCTCGATCCAAACCCAGACCACCCTGAGCTTGGAATTGGGCGCGTGGGAGAACTGCCCCTGACGATGAGTGTGCGTGAGTTGGCTGAGCGGCTGAAGGCACTGATCCCGCAAACGCCTGCCGGCATCACAGTGGGCGGCGATCCGGAGCGGATTGTGAAAACGGTGGCGCTCTCGCCGGGCTCTGGGGATTCGTACCTCAGCCATGCCAACCACGCGGGAGCAGACGTGTACATCACCGCCGATCTTCGCCATCATCCGGCTACCGACCATTTATGGGCAGGTGGTTGCGCGCTCATTGGGCTCACCCACTTCGCCTCCGAATGGCCACTGCTTCCCAAGATGCGTGAGCATGTCGCCGCGCTTGGAGTTGATACCTATGTCTCCACTCTCGTCACCGATCCTTGGACACTGCGAATATGAAAGGCAACCCCGATGAAAGCTCCCCGCACCGACCAGCTCGCGCTCCTTGACGTGGCTGCGCTCGATTCCCAGATCAACAAGCTTCGCCGCGAGGATTCGGCGCATCCGTTGCGAACCGAGCTTGCGGCCACTGTGAACCAGATCGCGTCCACTGGTCGCGAGATCGCCCAGCACGAAGCGACGCTCGCCGCCGCGAACACCGAAGTCGAGGAGGCCGGGGCAGCCACCGCCAAAGTCAGTGCGGTCATCCATGATAAAGAGGCAAAACTCACCAGCGGCGCCGGCATGGATTCGCGCCAGCTCCTCGCCTTACAGAAAGAGATTGACGACGCCCGCGTGCGCCTTGCTGCGGCGGAGGAGCGTGATTTTGCGGCGCTCGAGGCCGTCGATGCGGCCGAAGCTGCGCTCGCGGGCGCTCGTGCACGGCTCGAGGTGCTCAATACGCAGATGGTGGAGCAACGCTCACAGCTCGAAGCCGACGTCGAGGTGATTACCCGCGATGTTGAGGACTTGCTCACGAAACGAGCCGCGCTTGTGGCGCCGCTCGATGGCGAGCTGGTCGCACTCTACGAACGTTCCCGTTCGCGCGGCGGGTTTGGCGTGATCGCCATGTACCCCAACGGCACCACCTCGGGCGGGATCGAGATCTCGCCAATCGAAGCCGCCTCCATCAAGGGTGGCGATCCGGAAAACGTGCACATTTCGGACGACTACGACGCCATCGTCGTCCTCGCCAACTACGCCTGATTGTTTCGACGCCGGTGCCAGACGCTTCCGGCCGGTTAGGCCTCGTCGACGAGGGTCAGTTGCGCCGTTTTACCCTCGTGTAACTCGACGCTCGTGACGTGCCCAGCGTCGACAAGAACGCGAGCGAACTCGGCGAGCTCCGCCGCCGACGTCGGCGCGTTCGGTTCGCGCACGAGAGCCGCGGCGAGCACTCCGCGGTAGCGCTTCGCGTCGTGGGAAATGACGGCGCGTTTGCCGCCTTTCACGCGCTCAGCGCGCACCTCCACCATCGTCGCTCGAGCGGGGGAAAATACTTGGTAGCCGCCCGAGCGGGCGTCGACGATCAGCTCGCCGTCGAAGGAGCCGACGTCGCGGAGAGTGTTGCGCCAGCGGGTCGTGTTGTTGCCGCCAGGGAGTTTCACGCCCATCTTGAGACGGTATGCAGGGATACGGTCGCTCGGGCGGAGCATTCCGAATAGCCCAGAGAATGTGACGATGCGTTCGTTTGCACGCGCCCAGTCGGCATCAGTGAAGTTCGCAACGTCGAGTGCAGAAAACAACACCCCCGAATACACCTCAAGGGAGTGGGATGTGGGAAGAGAGAGCAGATCGCGTTGGCGCCTCACCTCAGGCGCCACCGACGTCCCAACCTTCAGCACCGACAGTGCGTCATCACGGGCGGAAACTTCCACAAGCTCGGCTGTGAGCTCGCGGCGAAGCGGCGTGAGCTCGGGGAAGGCCAACGAATCGAAATCGAGCGGAGCACCGGATGCGGGAGCCGTCTTGCCCTCGGAAGGCGGAAGAAAAATCTGCATACCGAAAAGTCTAGCGAGGTGCGCAACAGGCTGCACCGGCGTCGGCGCGCCGCACCGGCGTCGCACAGTGCTAAACTATCCCCGAGCATGCCAGGCGGCCGCGTGGGTGCAAGCCCCCGAGGAACGTCCGGGCTCCGCAGGGAACGGTGGTGGCTAACGGCCACTCGGGGTGACCCGCAGGAAAGTGCAACAGAAATGAAACCGCCGCAAGGTAAGGGTGAAATGGTGAGGTAAGAGCTCACCGCGTGCGTGGTGACATGCGCGGCAGTGTAAACCCCACCGGGAGCAAGGCCAAATAGTGTGCGTTGAGGCGTCCCGCTGAGCACACGGGTGGGCTGCTTGAGGCGCGTGGCAACATGCGTCCTAGATGGATGGTCGCCGCCAGCTTCGGCTGGTACAGAACCCGGCGTATCGGCATGCTCACGTAAAAATCGAGGGGCCATGTGGCCCCTCGATTTTTGTTTCTCCGAGTGTTTGCTACCGACTCCGGTGCGCCGGTAGCGACTTACGCCTCGTTCGCCGCTTCCCATGCGAGTGACGCCGCGCCCACGATACCTGCAGCGTTACGCAACTCAGCCGGAATGATCGGCGCGCGAGTCTCGATCAGGGGCACAAACTTCTTGTGCTTCTTGGACACGCCGCCGCCCACGATGAACACATCAGGGGAGAAGATCTGCTCGTAGGTGTCGAACACGACCTGTAGGCGCTGCGCCCACTCCTCGTACTCGAGCTCCTCCTTCTCGCGAACGCCGGACGACGCGTAATGTTCGGCCTCCATGCCGTTCGGAAGGAGGATATGCCCCATTTCGGTGTTGGGCACCAAGTGACCGTGGCTGACGAGCGCCGAGCCGATGCCCGTGCCGAGGGTGAGCACCAGAACCGTGCCTTTCGCGCCCTTCGCGGCACCGTACCGAACCTCGCCGTAGCCGGCGGCGTCGGCGTCGTTGATCACTGTGACGGGGCGCCCCAGCTCCGTCACGAGCAGTTCTTGCGCGTTCATGCCCGCCCATTCCTGGGAAAGGTTCGCGATGAACGGCACTACGCCGCCCAGGATCGGCGCCGGGAACGACACGCCCACCGGCGTGTTCTTCTTCGGCTCGAAGTGTTCCACGAGCTCTTTGATGATCCCCGCGATCTCCACGGGGGAGGCGTTTTCCGGGGTTGGAATGCGGTAACGTTCGGCGGCGAACTCGCCGGTTTTCAGATCGACCGGTGCGGCTTTAATACCGGAACCGCCGACGTCGACGCCGATGGCGTACTTCTTCATGAGACTTCTCCTAGTTGGTGGTGGGCATTGCGGGGGATACCTGGCCCTTAGTGGGCAGGGTGAGGATCTCGGCGCCGTCGGCGCGGACCACAAGCGTATGCTCCCACTGGGCGGTGCGGCCACGATCCTTCGTGACAACCGTCCAGCCGTCGTCCCACTGCTCCCAGTCGATCTCGCCGAGCGTGAGCATGGGCTCGATAGTGAACACCATACCTTCCTCAATGGTGGTGGTGTAGACTGGGGAATCGTAGTGGGGCACAATCAGGCCTGAATGGAACGCCTCGCCCACGCCGTGGCCGGTGAAATCCTCCACTACGCCGTAGTCGAAACGCTTCGCATACTTTTCGATCACGCGGCCCACCACGTTGATTTGGCGGCCCGGCTTGACGGCTTTGATGCCGCGCATCATCGCCTCGTAGGTGCGCTCACACAGGAGAGCCGACTGCGGATCGACCTCTCCCACATAGAACATGGCGTTCGTATCACCATGAACGCCGTTCTTGTAGGCCGTGACATCAAGGTTGATGATGTCGCCTTCTTCGAGAACCGTAGAATCCGGAATGCCGTGGCAGATCACCTCGTTGATTGAGGTGCACAGCGACTTCGGGAAACCCATGTATCCGAGAGTGGAAGGATATGCGCCGTGATCACACATGTACTCGTGCGCGATCTTGTCGAGCTCGTCGGTGGTGATTCCCGGCCGGATAGCGGCGCCTGCCTCGTACAGGGCGTCGGCCGCGATCTGTGAGGAAATGCGGATCTTCTCGATCGTCTCCTCGTCCTTCACGTCGGAGGTAGTGACTACCTCAGGGCCGTCGTGGAACATGTACTCCGGGCGTTCAATCTCGGCCGGAACCGTGAGCATCGGGGAAACGACGCCGGGGGTCAAGGTGCCCAGAGGTGCGCGATGTGGATTCATATCACTGCCTTATAAGATAGGAGAAACAACGAACGCGAAGGAGCGAACGATGTACTGGTTTAACATTACGACTCACGAGGTGGCGCAAGGAGAGATTTCCCCATGGCACTCGACCGAAACGATGGGCCCGTACCCGAGCGCTGACGCCGCCCGCGCGGCTCTCGAAACGGCTGCGGCGCGCACGGCGGCGCAAGACGAGGAAGAGGCTCGCGAGGCGGAGTGGTGAATCAGTGGTCGAATGCGTGGGCGCGATCGGGGAACTCGAGGTTCTTCACCGCGTCCTTGTAGGCCACGGTTGCCTCGCGTAGCGCAGCGCCAACCTCACCAAACACCTTGACGAACTTCGGGGTCCATTCCTGCATGCCAGCCATATCCGACCACACGAGCACCTGGCCGTCGGTGAGCTTGCCCGCGCCGATGCCGATCGTGGGGATGTTGAGCTTTTCCGTGACCTCGTGGGCGATATCGTAGGGAACCATTTCGAGAACCACGGCGATCGCGCCGGCGTCTTCCACTGCCTGCGCATCGTTGAGGATCGCTAGAGCTGCGTCGCCACGGCCCTGGACGCGTGGCCCGCCGAGCGCATTCTCCGACTGCGGGGTGTAACCGATATGCCCAACCACGAGGATGCCCGCCTTGGTAATCGCCGTGATGCGATCGGCCATACGCTCCCCGCCCTCGAGCTTGACGGCATTCGCCCCGGCCTTAATCAGACGCACGGCGTTGCGCACGGCATCCTCATTCGACGCCTCATACGAGCCGAACGGCATGTCGCCTACAATGAATGCACGCTCCACACCGCGTGCCACCGCACTGACGGCAAGCTCCATCTGCTCCATGGTGACCGGAACCGTGGACTTGTGCCCAAGCATCGTGGTGCCGTACGAATCACCCACCAACAGCATGTCGATTCCAGCTTCGTCAAAGATGTGTGCTGTAATCGCGTCGTAAGCGGTCAGCATCGTAATCTTTTCCCCATTTTCCTTCATTGCGCGAAGGTGATGGGCACGAACCTTTGCCATGTCACTCCTTTGTCTGCTGAGGTCATCTCCATGCCCAGTCTACGCGTTTTGTTCGCTTCCCCATAAGTGAAGATGAGACAATAGCGCCATGGATACTCAAGTGGAGAATGTGCTGAGGCAGGTTGCGGAAGAAAATGTGCGCTTCGTGCGCTTGTGGTTCACCGACGTCTCGGGAACCCTCAAATCCGTGGCGGTTGCGCCCGCGGAACTCGAAAGTGCCTTCGAGGAAGGCATCGGGTTTGATGGCTCTGCCGTGGAAGGCCTCACCCGCGTTCACGAATCCGATATGGTGATGCACCCCGATCCGGCTACGTTCCAAATCCTGCCATCGCCCTCGGCTGGAGGGAAAGTTGCCCGCCTCTTCTGCGATATCTCCACTCCCGACGGCGCCGGCGCCAGGAGCGACCCTCGAGGCGTACTGCGCCGCGCCATGGAACACGCCTCATCGATGGGATTCACGTTCTACGCCCACCCCGAATTCGAGTTCTATCTCTTCAACCCTGTCACGGACGAGTACGAGATCCCCACGCCCATCGACTCTGGCTCCTACTTCGACCATGTCTCCCGTTCCACTGCCCACGATTTCCGCGCGCTCGCGGTTCGCTCCCTCGAAGAAATGGGCATCGCCGTCGGCTTCTCCCACCACGAATCCGGCCCCGGCCAAAACGAAATCGACCTGCGAGTCTCTGACGCGCTCACAATGGCCGATTCGATCATGACCTTGCGCATGCTTCTCGAAGAGATCGCACTTTCCCAAGGCGTGATCGCCTCCTTCATGCCCAAGCCTCTCGAGGGCCTGCCCGGAAACGGCATGCACACGCACTTTTCACTGTTCGAAGGTAACCGCAATGCATTCTACGATCCGGCTGCCGAGTACCAAATCTCCATCACCGCACGCCAGTTCATCGCGGGCGTGCTCGCGCACGCCCGCGAAATCTCGGCCGTGACCAACCAACACGTCAACTCCTACAAACGCCTGTTCGGGCGCGACGAGGCACCCGCATACATTACCTGGGGCAAGGGAGTGCAAAGCGCGCTCATACGAGTGCCAGCATTCAAACCTGGCAAGGCAAACAGCGCCCGCATCGAATACCGCGCACTCGATTCCGCTGCCAACCCATACCTCGCGTTCGCGGTGATCTTGCGGGCCGGTCTCGACGGCATTGAGCGCGGCTTGGATCTCGCCGATCCGCTCGGCATCGACGCCGTTGATCTCGACCGCCTTGAGCGCAAGGCCCTCGGAATCCAATCGCTCCCCACCTCCCTCCATGAGGCGCTCCGCGAGATGGAGAACTCCACACTCGTGGCCGACACCCTCGGGGAAGACGCCTTCGACTACTTCATCCGCAACAAGCTCCACGAATGGGAGCTCTACCGCGGCCAAATCACGCCATTTGAGCGCCGCCACTTCATGGGCGGACGCTGATGCGCGCACCCAGCCTCAAAAGCGAGCTCCGCGCCGCCGGCTTCTTCGACCCTGCGCGCGCCGAAAGTCTCCTGGGAACACTCGACCTGTCCGACGAGGCGCGCGCATCGCTCGTTGCACGCCTTGCCGACGTCGCTGATCCAGACCTTGGCTTGCTTGCCGCCGTTCGCCTCGCCGACGTCGGAGTGCAGCTCGTATCCGGATCAGACGCCCTACTCGCAGTGGCCGGCTTCTCCCAAGGCGCCCTCGATCTGCTCGTCGCTCACCCGCAACTCGCCTCCGCACTCAACGAACCGGCTGACCTCGAGACCGTCACCCGCGATGGGGAAAGAGCCGCAGCGCTCGCGGCCTTGAAAGGCGCTGATCCTGCCAGCGAGATTCGCGAACACTATTACCGGCGCCTGCTTGCTGTGCTCGCAGCCGACCTGCTCGCAGGGGAAGACGTGTTCGCGCAGGTGGCACGTGCGCTGACCTGCGTCGTCGGCGGGGCACTCGAGGCCGCCTGGCACGCGAGCGGCGCCCCCGCGTCACTTGCCGTCATCGCCATGGGGAAAACCGGCGGAGAGGAGATCAACTACATCTCCGACGTCGACCTCACTTACGTCCTTCCCGACGACGCGACCGCCTCCGACGTTGCCGTAGCAACCGAGGCGATCGGGAAAATCTCCACTCTGATCAGCGCCCCAGGAACCTGGCCCGCCCTGTGGGAGATTGACCTCGCACTGCGCCCCGAAGGAAAAGACGGGCCCGTCGTCCGTACAATCGCCTCCTCGCTCGCCTACTACAAAAAGTGGGCAGAGAACTGGGAGTTCCAGGCGCTCCTGAAGGCGCGCCCAATCGCGGGGAACCTCGAGGTCGGGCGCGCGTATACCGACGCCGTCGCGCCACTGGTGTGGGACGCCGCCTCGCGCACCAACTTTGTCGAATCCTCACGCGCCATGCGGCAGAGAGTCGAAGCACACCTCCCAGCCAAACTACGCGCCCGCGAAATCAAGCTGGGGGAGGGCAGCCTGCGCGACGTCGAGTTCACCGTGCAACTGTTGCAAATGGTCCACGGGCGCGGCGACCACGCGTTGCGTGTACGCCCAACGCTCGACGGGATCGCCGCGCTGCGCGACGGTAGCTACATCTCGCGCACCCACGCCGCCAAACTCGATTCCGCCTACCGGTTCCTGCGAAACCTCGAGCACCGATCGCAGGCGCGGCGCCTGCGCCGCACCCACCAGCTCCCCACCGATGAAGCGACGCTCCGAGCGATCGCCCGCTCCATGGGGATGCGAGCCGCAGGCGATGTGGACGAACGCTTCAACGCGACCCGAGCCGAAGTTCGCGCCCTCCAACAGGAGATCTACTACCGGCCACTCCTGGGAGTCACGGCGGCGCTCGCTCCCGACGAAGTGGCTCTCGAACCCGAGGCCGCCGCAGCGCGTCTTTTAGCGATTGGGTTCAAGAACCCCCAAGCCGCTATGGCGAACGTCGCCGCGCTCACTGCGGGGCTCTCCCGCACGGCCGCGATCCAGCGACACATCCTTCCCGCCATGCTCGAATGGTTTTCGCGCGGCCCCATGCCCGATCGTGGGCTCGCCTCCTACCGAACTGTGTCCGAAGGGCTGGGCGCGACCTCGTGGTTCATGCGGCTGCTGCGCGATTCGGCCCTCGCAGCCGAGCGCATGGCCCACCTGCTGTCCACTTCGCAGTTCGTCCGCGACGGGATGCGCGATTTCGCCGAATCCGTCGCCTGGCTTGACGACGATTCCTTGCTTGTGCCCAAAACTCGCGAGGCGCTCGGGGCCGAGCTCGATGCGATTCTCGACCGGCGAGGGCCCGAGGCCATGGCACACGCCGGCCGGTTCCTCCGCCGTCGGGAACTGCTACGAACAGCAATCGCCGACATCCTCGGGCTCATCGACCGACGCGAGATCCGCCGGGCCGTGACGAACGCGGCAGAAGTCGCGGTGCGTGCCGCGTTGCGCGGCGCGAGGGTAGTAGCTGACGACGTCGAATTCGGGATCATTGCGATGGGCCGGTACGGTAGCTCCGATTTGAACTACGCCTCCGACGCCGACGTCATGTTCGTGTTTCGTGGCGGCGAGGACGCACGGGTGGCAGCTGACGCCGTTGCTCATGCCTTTATTGCGTCGCTGAACTCGATCGATACTGAGCCGCCACTGCCCATCGATGCGGATCTGCGCCCCGAAGGAAAATCCGGCGCGCTCGTGCGTAGCCTGGACGGCTATCGGGATTACTACGCAAAATGGGTCGATACGTGGGAGCGGCAGGCCCTGCTCAAAGCCCGATACGCGGGCGGTAATCACGCGATCGTTGAGGAGTTCCTCGCGATGATCGATCCGCTTCGCTACCCGAAGAAACTGAATGCCACCGAGGTCCAGGAGATCCGGCTGATGAAGGCTCGGATTGAGCGGGACCGCACGCCACGCGGCACGCGCGGGAGGCACCTCAAGCTCGGGCCGGGCGGCCTGTTCGACATCGAGTACGCTGTCCAGTTTCTCCAGCTCAGGTGGGCACACGAATACCCGCAGTTGCGAGTCACTGGAACGCAGGAGGCGATCGACGCAGCCGCCGCTTGCGGCGTGCTCAGCTCTGACGACGCCGAAGCGTTGCGTCGCGCCTGGAACATGGCCGACGCACTGCGCGGCGCGAACGTCCTCGCCAGCGGGCGAACCCACGGAGCGAAGGTTGATATCCTACCCACGGATGTCGATGAACTTGGCGTCATCGCGGCGCTTATGGGAGTGCCGCTCGAGGAACGTCATGAGATGGAAGAAACATACTTGCGCCGCGCCAGGATCGCGCGTGGCGTCGTCGAGAAGATCCTATTTGAGGAGGACTAATGCGACTTCACCTGATCCGCCACGGACAGACCGAAGCCAATGAAGCACTGATCATGGACACGCGCTATCCGGGTGCGAATCTGACCGAGCTTGGCCGCAAGCAAGCGGCAGGTATCCCCGCGCGCCTTGCGGGAGAGCCGATCACGTCGCTATCGATGTCCAACCTGCCACGCACCCATCAGACCATCGCCCCGCTCGCTGCTGCTCTTGGAATCGAGCCGGTGGAGCGTCCGGGCCTGGCTGAGATCGACGCCGGTGCGTGGGACGGCACCTCGATCCCTGAAACCGGGTTCAAGTACCTGGAGGTCGTCGGACAGTGGGTCAGCGGTGACATGGACGTTCGACTCGCTGGTGGCACCACAGGGCGCGAGGTGAAGGCCCGCTTTGATCACGAAATTGCCGCAATTGAGAAAACCGGTGCTGAGGTTGCCGCGCTGGTGGCACACGGCGCTGTGATTCCGTTTTGGGTGATGGTCACAACCGGCACGCCCTCGATCGATTACTTCCGCGAGCACCGCCTGATGAACACCGACATCATTACCGTGGAAGGCACGCTCGAGAGCGGCTACCGCCTTGTCATGTGGGCGGGGGAGCCATATATCGGAGAGTAACTCCGTCGGGAGCGGTATCGAGCGTCGACGTCGGGGTGAAAGTTGCGCGCCCGCAGGGAGCCGACCACCGGCGTCAGGAAACAAAAAGTGAGGGATGGCAAGAAAATCTTGCCATCCCTCACTTCACGCTACTCGTCACAGATCGTAGTACAGAGCGAACTCGTACGGATGTGGACGCTGCGCCAACGGAGCGATCTCGTGCTCGCGCTTGTACGAGATCCAGGCTTCGATGAGATCTTCGGGGAACACATCGCCCTCAGTCAGGTAATCGTGATCCTCTTCGAGGTAACGAAGCGCATCCTCGAGCGAACCCGGCAGCTGCTCAATCTCAGCGTGCTCCTCGGGAGGCAACTCGTACAGATCCTTATCGATCGGAGCCGGTGGCTCGATGCGGTTCTTGATACCGTCCAAACCAGCCATCAGCTGGGCGGCGAAGCACAGGTACGGGTTCGCGCTTGGATCCGGCACGCGGTACTCCAGGCGCTTCGCCTTGGGTGACGTACCAGTGACAGGGATGCGGATGCAAGCAGAGCGGTTACGAGCCGAATACACAAGGTTCACTGGGGCCTCGAAGCCCGGAACCAGGCGGTGGAACGAGTTCACCGACGGGTTCGTGAAGGCAAGGAGTGACTTCGCATGATGGAGCAGGCCGCCGATGTACCAACGTGCCATATCCGAAAGGCCACCGTAGCCGTTCGGATCGGCAAAGAGCGGCTCACCATTCTTCCACAGCGACTGGTGGGTGTGCATGCCCGAACCGTTATCGCCAAACAGTGGCTTCGGCATGAAAGTGACGGTCTTTCCTGCCTCGAAAGCCACGTTCTTGATCACGTACTTGAACTTCATGAGGTCGTCGCCTGCCTGGAGCAAGGTGCCGAAACGGTAGTTGATCTCCTGCTGCCCGCCCGTGCCAACCTCGTGGTGCTCACGCTCAATGTCGAGACCAACCTCGATGCACTTGGCTGTCATTTCATCACGCAGGTCGTTCATCTGATCGTTCGGAGAGACAGGGAAGTAGCCACCTTTGACGCGGGTCTTGTAGCCGAGGTTGCCGCCCTCTTCCTCGCGGTTGGTGTTCCACCACGCCTCGGTCGAATCGATGTGATACGACGACTGGTTAACCTCCGACGAGAAACGAACCTCGTCGAAGAGGTAAAACTCCGGCTCTGCACCGATGTAGACGGTGTCGGCGATGCCAGTGGATTTCAGATACTCCTCAGCACGCTTGGCAACATTTCGCGGATCGCGGCCGTAGGGCTCGCCCGTGAAAGGATCGACGACTGCGAAGTTCATGACGAGAGTCTTGCGCTTGCGGAACGGATCGATGTAGGCGGTGGCGGGATCTGGAATCAGCTTCATATCTGATTCGTGAATTTTCGTGAATCCGCGAATCGACGAACCGTCGAACATCAGGCCCTCCGCGAGGGCATCAACGTCAAAAGCAGACACCGGAATAGTGAAGTGCTGCATCACGCCTGGCAGATCACAGAAACGGACATCGACGAACTCAATGTCGGAATCGGCGATATATGCCGAGGCCTCTTCAACGCTTGAAAACACGGTTTTCCTCGTTCCTTGTAGTGGGGGATTTAGCGGCCACGCATCGCTTTGCGATTCGGGCGCGCATTCATAGGATCAATGCCCTTCGGGATGGGAAGAGCATTCGTGGGGATCGCGCGAAGACGTTGGGCGACTGCCGCAACTTCCTGGTTCGAGATCTTCTTTGGGAGGCGGCGCATGGTTTTCTCGAGTTGAGAAAGCTTCACCTGATCCTCACCGTTACCCACTTTGATGACCTGAATCGGTGCGGACGGCGCAACACGCTTGATGGCGCGACGCTCCTCGTCGATCAGTTTGTTCACCTGCGATGGGGAACCATCGCCGATGAGCACGATGCCCGGGCGACCAATCGCACGGAACACCATATCTTGAGAACGCGGGTTGAAACGCACGGGCTCCTCCGTGATGTTCCAACCACGCTTAATGTTGCCAAGGACCGCGGAAGCCGCGCCAGGCATGCCATCAATTTGCTTGTAGGAGGCAGTTTTCACCAGCTGAAGAAGTACGAGAAGGGCGACGGTGGCTGCCAGTACGACGCCGGTGAAAATGTAGAAGAACCAGCTGCCGGTGACGGCGGCAAGGATGATGAAGAGGGTGAGGATGCCGACGAGCGATCCCCACACAGCCCAGCCAGTCCACGGATATGTCCTTTTTGACACGCGGTAGGCGTCGGCGAGGTAGGAATACCAACGCTTCTTCTTCGGCTTGTTCGTTTTTGCCATGAGTTCCCTTTCTGCTCCTTCGACCAACTTTAGCGAACCTGTTTGCTTGGACTCAAAAGTGTCCCAAATGTGAGAAGTAGGCCGCACCCCGCGGTGAAGAAGTACCCCCACATCCAGTTCGTTTCGACCAGCTGTCCAGTGATTGCGTTGGCGGTTGCCACACCGAGAATATTAATCGCTCCGAGCAGAGTGACAGCGAGAGCATCGCCGCCCTGAGGGGAAAGCTCCCCAGCCAATGTGAAGAGAGCGACCGAGGCCGGGCCGATGGCCATGCCCGTGAGGAAAATGAGAATGGCGAGTTGCCAGAAATTCTGCGCGAAGGAGCAACCGATAGCACCAACGGCGAGGCCAATTCCTCCCGTCATGATGCGTGCGCGCAGTGAGAAGGTGTCGGGGAGTGCAACCGCGCCGATTGATGTGATCGCGGAACCGAAGCCAAGTGCGGCGTAGATGAGCCCAGCGAGCGATTCGTTACCCATTGCGTTGGCCGCTGCAGTGGTGGAGGTTTGGGTGGAACCGAAAAACATGCCAAGGGCTGCCATCCCGATCAGACACACCAGCACAGCTTTCGCGACTGCGGCTGTTGAGGGGGAGGAACCGGTCGCGGTATCGATTTGTGGGCCGACGGCGTTCTTTGACAGTGCGAATCCCACTCCGCATGTTGCCGCGAGCGTGGCGGAGATGATGAGCGGTAGATAAGGGGAGATCATCGATGAAAGGATGCCCACGAGTGCGGGGCCGAGCACGAAGCCCATCTCGTCGATCATCGATTCCCACGAGAGTGCAGCAGCGAGTTGTGGTGGGCGCTTGGCAAGGTGATACCAGCGTACGCGCGCGAGGGCTCCGACGGGGGCTGTGGTCACACCGATGAGTGCGGCGAGTGCGACAAGGAGCGAGACCGGAGCGCCCGCGGTTGCTGCGTAGACGTGCACCACGCAAAACAGTGCGTTGAGGAGTGAGGCAATGAGGAGCGGCCAGCGTTGCCCGAGTTTGTCTGAGAGGCGCCCGGTGACGGGTTGGCCGATACCGTTGGCGATGGCGAGGGCCGCGGAGGTGATCGATGCGGTGGCAACTGAGCCCGTGGTGACGGTGATCAACGTGAGATTTCCGATCACCACCATAGAAGTGGGGAACCTACCAAGAAATGACACAATGAGACGTCCGCTTCCTGCGAGACGGGGGAGGTCGCGATACTGCGCAAATTTAGAACCAGCGGCCATTTTGCTCCTTTCAACCCGCCTATTGTAGCTTTCCTGTGGATAACTTTTCGGTCATTTTTGGCAAACATGATGAGATCGACATATGGAACACAAGATGACTAATACTCTCGCCTTCGGTGCGGCTCTCGCCGTGGGCGGGACGATTGCTTTTTTCACGGGTTGGGAGCCGAGTGAGTTAGTTGTGGCTCAGCAGATTGCGAGCATGCGCGATGATGCGTTGAAAAAAGCCGACGCCGAGGCATTGCTTGCGTTGAGTGTGCCAGGTTCTCCTGCGCGGGAAGCAGACGAAAAGCTCGCACGCTATATTCGCGATCACAATGTAAATGCGCAGGGCATTACAACAGTGGTGACTGCCGTCGACCGTGTGCATGTGGGCAAGGAAGTGCTGTGGCGGGTGGAGTCGATCCAGAGCGGTGTGTCGGGGCCGGAGGCTGGCGAGGGGAAAGCGGTTCATTCCTGTGCTCTGTGGCAGTTCGATGCGGCGACGAAGCAGATGTATCGCACGTTTCCGTGCGAGAGTGGAAAGGAAACGCCTCGGCCACAATAGCCCGGTGGGCTGGCAAGTTTCCTTGCCAGCCCACCGGGGATGCGCTGTATCAGCTGTGAGAGATCACAGGCCGAGCTCGCCTGCGAAATCTGCCTCTTCGAGGCGGAGCTTCACGTCGCGCAGGAAGCGCGAGGCGTCCGCGCCATCGACGATACGGTGATCGTAGGAGATAGCGAGGTAGCACTTGGAGCGGATTGCGATCACGTCGTTGCCGTCCTGATCCTTGATCACAGCCGGTGCCTTGAAGATCGCGCCGGTACCCATGATCGCCACGTTCGGCTGGTTGATGATCGGGGTATCGAACAGGGCGCCGATGGAGCCGGTGTTCGTGATGGTGAAGGTCGAACCTGCCATCTCGTCGGCGCCGATCTTGCCGTCGCGCGTACGCGAAGCGAGATCGCCAATCTGCTTGGCAATGCCTGCGATGTTGAGATCGCCGGCGTTCTTGATCACCGGAACGAACAGGCCCTTCGGGGTATCGACAGCGAGGCCGATGTGCTCCACGTCGTGGTAGACGATCTCGTTGCCCTCCACCGAAGCGTTGATCTTCGGATGAGCCTTGAGTGCCTCAGCGGCAGCCTGCACGAAGAATGGCAGGTAGGTCAGCTTGACGCCTTCGCGTGCGTTGAAGCCTTCCTTTGCCTTTGCTCGCAGTGCGACGATCTTGGTGACGTCCACTTCCATCACGGTGGTGAGCTGAGCGGAAGTCTCAAGCGATTCCACCATGCGCTTGGCGATGGTCTTGCGCAGGCCCGACATCTTCTGACGGGTGCCGCGAAGAGTCGTAGCCTCGGCGGCCTTCTTCGCAATTTCAGCCTTGACCGAGCCAGCCGACGCCGGCACTGTGGTTGCAGCAGGAGTCGGGGCAGACACTGGTGCAGCGGCCGCCTTCGCAGCCTTAGCTGCTTCCTCGACATCCTGACGGCGGACGCGGCCGCCGACGCCGGTGCCCTTCACCGATGCGAGATCCACGCCGAGATCCTTTGCGAGCTTGCGAACGATCGGGGTGACGTAGGCGTCCTCATTACCGGCCGGGGTAGCGGCCGGAGCGGCTGGAGCAGCTGGGGCGGCAGGAGCGGCCGGAGCAGCTGGGGCGGCAGGAGCGGCCGGAGCAGCTGGGGCGGCAGGAGCCGGTGCGGGAGCCGGAGCTTCAGCCGGAACCGGAGCGACGTCGGCCTCGCCAGCGGCAGAAGGAGCTTCGCCGCCGATGATCGCCAGGACGGTGCCAACCTCAACAGTGGCATCCTCGGTCACCAAAATCTGCGTGAGCTTACCTGACGCCGGGGCCGGGACCTCGGTATCGACCTTGTCAGTGGAGACTTCGAGGAGCGGCTCGCCTTCTTCAACCTCGTCGCCAACTTCCTTCAGCCACGAGTTCACGGTGCCGTCGGTGACCGACTCGCCCAGAGCCGGCATCTTGACCTCGACGCCGGTGCCGCCAGCGGCCTGCTGGACCTGCTCGGTTGGCGACGGATCGCCTGCAGGAGCCGGATCCTCAGCCTGAGTTGGGGCGGCCTCAGCAGCTGGAGCGGCAGCAGCGCCCGAGCCGTCGCCGATGTAGCCCAGGACAGAGCCGACGTCGACGGTTTCGTCTTCGCCGACCTCAATCGACTCGAGCACGCCAGAAACCGGGGCTGGGACCTCGGTATCGACCTTGTCGGTGGAAACCTCGAGTAAGGGCTCGCCCTCTTCGACGGTTTCGCCGACCTGCTTCAGCCAAGCATTCACGGTGCCGTCGGTAACCGACTCGCCGAGAGCTGGCATCTTAATGGGTTCAGACATGTGTTACTCCTCAGTGGTTGTGAAGCGGCTTGCCTGCCAGCGCGAGCATCGCCTCGCCGACAGCTTCGTTCTGGCTTGGATGAGCGTGGATCAGGCCATCGAGATCCTCGGGGAAGGCCTCCCAGGCCACCAGGAGCTCTCCTTCGCCGATCTGCTCGGACATACGTGCGCCGATCGCGTGGAAGCCGACGATCGGGCCATCCTTTTCGCGAACGAGCTTGACGAAACCGGCAGCGCCCAGCATCTGGGACTTGCCGTTGCCGGTAAGGTTGAACTCGGCGGTTTCAACTTCGCCGTACTTCTCCTTCGCGGCCTTCTCTGTGAGACCAACCGAGGCGATCTCGGGGTTACAGAAGGTGACGCGCGGAATATAGCTCTCGTTGAGCGGCTTCGGATTGAGCCCCGCGATCTCCTCAGCAACGAACATGCCCTGAAGGAAACCGCGATGAGCGAGCTGCACGCCCGGCACGATATCGCCGACGGCGTAGATGTTGCCCACGCCAGTGTGAAGACGCTCGTTCGTGAGCACGAAGCCTCGATCCATCGGGATGCCTTGCTCCTCGTAGCCCATGTTCGCGGTGTTTGGGCCGCGGCCGATGGCGATCAGGAGGTACTCGGCGTCGAACTGCTTGCCATCCTGTGTGAAGACGTGAACGCCGTTGGCGTCCTCCTCGACGTGGTCGAACATGGTCTTCGTCTTGAAAGCGATCTTGCGCTTACGGAACTGGCGCTCAAGGTTCTTCGAGATCGCCTCATCCTCGTTCGGAACCAGGTGGTCGAGACCCTCGATGATGGTGACCTCAGCGCCGTACGAAGCCCACACAGAAGCGAACTCAACACCGATGACACCGCCGCCGAGAACGACAACGGACTTCGGCACAACGTCCATGTTCAGGGCCTGCTCGGAGGTGATCACACGGTTCGTGATCGTCTGGCCGATGGTCTTGGAGAACGAGCCCGAGGCGAGGATGATGTTCTTGCCCTTGATCTGCTGGCCGTTGACCTCCACGGTATCCTTGGCCACGAGGCGACCCCAGCCAGAGATGGTCTCGACGTTGCGCGAAGCCACGAGGCCCGTGAGGCCCTTGTACATCTTCTCGATCACGCCGTTCTTGTAGGAGTTCACGGCTGACATATCGATGTGATCAAAGTTGCCCATCACGCCGATGTTGGAGCCTTCGCGCATTTCGTCGGCAACTTCCGCAACGTGCAGAAGGGCCTTCGTGGGGATACAACCACGGTGAAGGCAGGTGCCACCAACCTTGTCTCCCTCGATCAGCGCGACCTTGAGCCCGAGCTGTCCGGCGCGAAGTGCCGCGGCGTAACCGCCGGATCCTGCACCGAGAATAACGATGTCGTATTCCTGAGTAGTCACAAACCTCTCCCTCGAAGTCAGAAAGTGGATGCCGGACCTCTTCCAGCACTTTAGTCCCATTCTTCCATGGCTGAGCCGACGATGCGCGCTTCTTAAGGGGCTGATTTCGTTACGTAATTAACGTTTTTTGAAAAGAGCCGGGCCCGACGACGTCGGGCCCGGCTCTATTAGTATGCGAAACGCGAGGCTTACTCGCTCGCCTTTTCCTCAAGGAATCCGACGAGGGTGCGCACCATCACGCCGGTTGCGTTCTTCGGCGTGTAGCCCCAGGCTGAATCCTGGTTGAAGGACGGGCCTGCGATATCGATATGAGCCCATGGGGTATCGCCCACGAATTCCTTCAAGTACAGGCCGGCAACGAGCATGCCGCCCGGACGCGATCCCGAGTTGCGCATGTCGGCAACCGGCGAATCCAGGCTCTTTCGCAGTTCCTTCGGTAGCGGCATCGGCCAGGCGAGCTCGCCTACCATGTCGGCAGCGGCGACGACGTCGTCCCGAATAGACTCGGTGCCCATGACGCCGCAGTAGCGGTTGCCGAGCGCGATGATCTGGGCGCCCGTGAGCGTGGCGATATCGATCACTTCGTCCGGCTTTTCTTCGGTCGCCATGATGAGGCCATCAGCCATGACAACGCGGCCCTCAGCATCCGTGTTGTTGATCTCCACAGTTGTGCCGTTGCGGTAGGTGATCACATCATCTGGGCGCGACGAGGTAGCCGACACCATGTTCTCCGCAAGGCACATCCACGCCACGACGCGGCGCTGAATACCCAGGCGCGCGGCAGCGATGACCGTCTGAAGAATCGTTGCCGAGCCGGTCATATCGGTCTTCATCGTCACCATCGAGGTGGAGGGCTTGAGCGAATAGCCGCCCGAATCGTAGGTGATGCCCTTCCCGACGAGTGCGGTGTAGCCCTTTGCTCCTTCCGGGTTCCACTCCACACGCACCAGGCGCGGGCCGTGCTCGGCGCCCTTGCCAACAGCGATCAGACCGTTGAGCTTCTCGTCAACGAGTTCTTGGCCCTCGTAAATCTTGACGGACAGGCCAACCTTTTCAGCCTCGTCCTTCGCAAGGAGGGAGAAGTTTTCGGGGTTGAGATGGTTTGGTGCGGTGTTGACGAGATCGCGAACGCGTGCGATCGAATCGCGAAGCACGGTGGCATGCTCAACAATCACATCCACGTCCTCGGTGATAGGGGAGTGAACAGTGATCGTTTCGACCGCGGGCTTCTTCGGTGTGTGATAGGTGGTGAAATCGTAGGCGGCGAAGAGTGAGCCCTCCACAATCGCCTCGAGGTCGATCGCGGCCTCATGGGCAAGGGCGACGTGTGCTTCGCCCAGGCCTGCGGCAGCGCGGACGCCCGCGCCCGCAGCCTGGCGGAGTTCCTCGTGGCCAGCGTCGTCACCCAGGCCGACGCCGATCACCACGGCGCCGTTGTGCACGAGCGTGGTGGTCGAACCGAGAGAGGTGGAAGCGCCCACCAGCGTGAATGCTGCGGCAAGAGCCTCGATCGTGGTGGCATCGGAAAGGTTTGATGCCACCGTCAGCGGATCGCCCACGAGACCCACGATTGTGGGTGCGGTGGGCGCGGACAAAATATTGGAAACAGTCAAAGTAGTCACGCATCTATCCTAAGCCAGGCGCGCGCAATGGTATAAATGGTGCGATGAATAAAGCACCAGGTTCGCCGCAACTCACAGACACCCGCACACGCTCGTGGGGGTGGCCGATCGCACTCATGATTCTTCTTGCGGTCGCGAGCACAATTTTCGCATGGCGAGCCGTCCTCGCAGCGACTGCGCAGTTTGTCGCCGGCGACGTCGGCGGTGCCGTGACAACCCTGCTTGCCGCTATCGCGTGGGTGCTGGGGACCGCAGGGTTGATTCACAATGGGCGAAAAATGCGCCGCATCGCGTGGGTGAGCTGGAGCCTGAATGTGCTCGGCTCCCTCATCGGCGTCGTAGCCCCCGCAGCCTTTTCAGCGGTGAATCCATGGCAAATGGCCGGAAAGGAGTATTTTTTCCTCCCGGCCATCGGCACGATTTTTGCGCTCGGCTGGCTTGCATGGTCGGATCCAGCCCGTGTTGCTGCTCGAGGGAACTAGTTCTTCTTCCACTCCTTGTAGGCGGCCTTCGCAGCTGCTAGATCTTCCTTCGACGAGCCCTTGGGGAACTCACCGCGAGCAACCTGGGCAGCCGGCATACGCCAGCGGCGCAGATAGAAGGTGCGGCCGAACATCTGAGAGAAGTAGCCTCGCTTGACATGCTCGAAACCGTAGCGGTGGCCAGCGAGAATCTGAGCACGGCGCGCCACGATGGCGCCCTGGATACCCATGACGATCAGGATGAGATAGATACCGATTGTGGTAAGCGTTCCCACGCGCGGGAATTGCGCCTGAAAGAAAATTGTGGGGAGCAAGAGGAACGCCAGCGGAATGAAGAATGCACCCCACGGGCCAGATGCGTCGATGTAATCGCGACCGAATCGGCGCCAGGCGCCTTGGAAACGCGCGGGCATGTGGCGCTCATCGCCGGTGCGCATCGCTTCCTGTTCGCGGTGGTAGGCCTCGTCGGCGCGTGCGCGATCTTCGGCGCGGCGCGCCTTGCGCTCCTCTTTCGTGAGCGAGGTCCGATCCTGGACGAGCGGGCGCTGACGACGACGAACCTGATCCTTTCGACGGGGAGTGGGTGCTCCCTTGGACGGCGTGTATCCCTTCGGCAGCGTTGCCTGTGGTGTGTGTACTTCTTCAGCCGGCTCGTTTTGCTTCTTTCCGAACACTCGTCTTCCTTTGTCAAACTCGATCACGTGCCTGACCATTTTACGCAACATTGCGTGAGGCGCGATAGGCTTAAGGGCATGAATGAAATCGCAAAACGTATTGACGACAAGATGGAACACTACATCGAGGCATTAACTGAGCATGTGGCGATCCCATCCGTTTCCCAACTCTCCTTCGATCAGGCTCACATGCGTGAAAGCGCAACATGGATTGCCGCGAAATTCGAGGCTCTGGGCCTTGAAACCGAGATTATCGAGCTTGAAGCAAACGGGAAGCAGGGCCGTCCGGCGATTCTTGCCTCGCGCGAGGCTGAGCCTGGCCGTCCCACCATCTTGCTCTACGGGCACCACGACGTTCAGCCCACCGGCGATTATGCTGCGTGGGATCAGGACGATCCGTTTACTGCTGTGCGCAAGGGTGATCGCTTGTACGGCCGTGGCGCCGCAGATGACAAAGCGGGCGTCATGCTCCATGTTGCAGCGATCGAGAACGCCGATCCCGGCGTCGGAATCCGCGTGTTCATCGAAGGAGAGGAAGAGGTCGGCTCGCCCACATTCGACGAATTCCTCCACACGTACAAGGATCGCCTCGCGGCGGACGTGATCGTTGTTGCCGATTCCGGTAACTGGAAAGTCGGCATTCCCTCGCTCACCACGTCCCTCCGCGGCGTGACTGAGGTGGAAGTGGACCTTGAGGTTCTCGATCACGCCCTTCACTCGGGCATGTACGGCGGACCGATCTTGGATTCCGTCACGTTGATGGCTCGCCTCATCGCCACGCTTCACGATGAGGAAGGCAACGTTGCGGTCGAGGGTTTGTTGCAGGAAGACACTGCAACCGTCGATTACCCGGAAGTGGATCTTCGAGCAGATACGGGCATTTTGGACGGTGTCCAGTTCGCCGGTTCGGGTTCGCTCGCTGGTCGCATTTGGACGAAGCCTGCGATCGCCGTCATCGGAATGGACGTGACCCCCACGGAAATCTCGTCGAACACGATTTCTCCGCGTACGCGCGCCCACATTTCGTTGCGTGTCCCGCCGGCCCAGGATCCAGCGGAAGCCGCCCAGGCGCTTGTCGATCACTTGGTCTCGCACGCGCCGTTTGGAGCGCACGTGACCGCACGCGTTCTCGAGGCTGGGCCTGGCTTCATTGCTGGGGAAGATACCCCGGTTCAGCAGCTCGCCCACGAAGTACTCGCCGAGGCGTTCGGACACGAGAGCGTTGATATCGGCCTGGGTGGCTCCATCCCCTTCATTTCCACGTTGAAGGCGGAGTTCCCGAATGCGGATATTTTGGTCACTGGCGTGGAAGATCCAGATACGCGTGCGCATTCGGCGAACGAGTCGCTTCACTTAGGCGATTGGCGTAACGCCATCGTCGCTGAGGCGCTGTTGCTGAGTAGGCTCGGCAAGTGAGGATTTTGCTGGTCGCGAGCGCGCTCGGCGGCATCGGCCCTGTGGCCGTCGCCGGGCGCGCTCAGCGTGCCTGGTTTTCCGTGCGTCCGCACGACGACGTTCAGATCGCGCCGATCGCGGAAGGCGACGTCGTGGCGCATGTTGGCACCGGGCTCGACGAGGTCATGGAGTACATCAACCCTGAACTCTCGTCCCTTCAGTTGGGCGACGAACCGCGCCGGATCTGGTGGTCAGGGCGCAACGAGTGGACGATCGATCTGGCCAACTCTTTGACGTGGAGCGGGGAATCGGACCCTCGCGGGAGCAGCGATTTTCTCGGCGCCGATCTTGATCATCTTGTGATGTCTGGCGCCCACCAGATCCACGTGCACGTGCCCACGCTCATGCGGCACACCGACGTCGGCCTGGGCATGCTTGCCCATCTCGCAGGCCAGCCAGTCTCGACGGATCCCAACGAGCTGTCGCTGGCCTTGCTCACCGCCCGACGTCGTCTTGCGGGCGTGCGTATGATCCTCACGTACCCGTCCGCGATGGCGCTCACCGGGCTCTCCGGCGTCGCGCGCCATTGGGAACCCAAACTCGGCTCGAGGGCCGCGCTCGAGGCAGAGCGTGAAATCGGCGAGATCGCGCACGCGCTCGAAGCGGCGCAGGCACAGATTTCTCGCAAATCTCTCCTCGCTGGATCACAACCGAGTACAACTAGCGCATACTCCGGCGTCGGCGGCGGGCTCGGACTCATGTTCGACCTGCTCGGGGCGCAAGTGCGGCCTCTCGGTTCGTTCCTCACCCGCCGCGGGCAGGGTCTCGGAGATGAGCCGTACGATCTGGTTGTTTACGTCGGCGATACGATCGGAGTGGACGTCCCCTCTGGGGTCCAAACCTGTGTCGAGCTTGCCTCACAGGAAGCTGCGCCCGTTGTCGTAATCTTCGACCGCGCCGGCCTGCGCAAGGGGGAACTGCCTCGGCTCGGGCTGAACGGGGCATACGAACTTCGTGAAGATGCTTACGCTGAAGAAGAAACCCCCATTGACGCCCTCGCTATGATCCCCATCTTGCTCGACGAGCAAGTGAGTCGTGTGGCACGAACCTGGGGTTGGGACTAGAAAGTTCCCGCCGCGGGGCATAGGGTAGTTGAGCATAAGACCTAGACAGTAGGAGGAAAGGCATGACTGAAACGATCGAAGCGACTCACAACGTCGCTCTCACCGAGGGAGCCGCACAGAAGGTGAAGTCGCTCCTCGCCCAGGAGGGCCGCGATGATCTTCGTCTGCGCGTTGCCGTGCAGCCGGGTGGTTGCTCGGGTCTGATGTATCAGCTCTACTTCGACGAGCGCACGCTCGATGGCGATGCGATTCGCGATTTCGGCGGTGTGGAAGTTGTTGTGGACAAGATGTCCGTGCCGTACCTCGATGGGGCGACGATCGATTTCGCCGACACGATCGAGCGTCAGGGCTTCACGATCGACAACCCGAACGCCGTGGGCTCCTGCGCCTGTGGTGAATCGTTCCACTGAGTTTAACGAGTGCAACCCCGCATAGCGGGGTTGCACTGTGCCAAAGGAGAATACATTGCGTAAATTCGCTGCTCTCGTCCTCGCTGGAGCGCTGTCGCTGAGTCTGGCAGCCTGCGGCTCGTCAAAACCTTCGTCGGAGGGATCCGCATCTGCACCGGCATCGAGCGCCGCTCCCGCGGTCAAGCCCGACACGAACCCCGACGCCGCAACAATGCCAACGGTGACCGGTTCGGCCAAAACAACGAAGCTCGCTTTCCCGAAGTCTGACGCTCCATCTGGTCTGAAGGTTTTGGTGCTGGAGGAAGGCAAGGGGCGTGTACTCGAGCCTACCGATACTGTTGTAGCTCACTATGTCGGCCAGGTCTGGGGCAACGATACGCCGTTCGATTCGTCGTTCTCTCGTGGCGCTCCCGCAGCCTTCTCTCTTCAGGGGGTCATTCCGGGCTGGACCCAGGGCCTTTCTGGCCAGAAGGTTGGCTCGAAGCTGATTGTGTCGATTCCCTCTGAGCTTGGATACGCCGAGGGTAACGATCAGGCTGGCATCAAGAAGGGCGATACGATCGCCTTCTACATCGAGCTGGTGGATGGCTTCGGCAAGGATTCGTCTGGTGATCCGAAGGCGAAGGACACGGGCAAGCTTAAGGATCTTCCTGTCACGTACAAGGGCGATCTGGGCAAGCCAGTGACGGATCTGAAGGTCAAGGATGGGCAAGCGGTTCCAGAGAAGTCTGAGGCGATCGTGATCGCGGAGGGCTCGGGTCCGAAGATCGACGACGGTAAAACCTTTTACTATCAGTCTGCGGCAGTGAACTGGGATCCGAAGGCGACCTCGGTTTCGTCTTACGACCAGGGCGGCGCCCAGGCGACGACGTTTGCCTCGGGCAACGGTCTCGATCCGCTCAAGGGTATTCGGGCTGGTTCACGAGTCTTTTTCGTGATGGTCGATCCAAACAATCCGAATGCGAAGGCTCAGGCCTTCATCATTGATATTGTCGCTGTTCACTGAGCGTGTGGGGAGAGCGGAAGTTTCCCGCTCTCCCCACATTTCGCAACGGTTTTTATCCACACCGTGTGGCAAAAAGGCGTTAGAATGGCAAAGTCTACATTCATGGAGGTTCTTTCGATGGCGTCTGTTCGCATCCTTGTTTACTCTGACAATCTGCACACGCGTGAGGATGTCATTCGCTCTGTCGGCCGGAAAGTCGGCGAGCACTCAATCGAATGGACTGAAGCGGCCACTCACGAAGGCGCAATCCTCAAGGTCGAAGAGGGATCGTTCGATCTCCTGATCCTTGATGCTGAGGCCGGCAAGCTCGGTGGCATTGGTGTGGGAAAAACAGTCCGTGATGAGATCGATGAGCACATGCCATACATCATTCTCGTTGCTCGCCCGCAGGATCGCTGGCTGGCTCGCGTTGCAAAGCCAGAGGTGATTCTCGAGTATCCGTCGAACCCACGCGATCTCGCGCAGGCGGTCAGGAGTATTGTCGAGGCGAAGGTCAACGCCTGAATTCTGTGAACTCATGTGTGGGGCGCATCAATCGATGTGCCCCACACATTTTTCTATGCGTCTCAGCCCAAATCTGGCCCGTCGTCGCGTTCAGGCAGGATGATCGATGTTGCGCCGTCGGGCCGCATGGCTAACGGCGTATCTGAATCAACCTCGATCAGACGGGTCCCTTCCTGCCACAGCCACCGGGCGATGAGTTGCGTTTCGTCGAGGGGTGCGTGAGCTGTTGCGTGCTGAGGAGCCTCAAGAGGTTCGATTCTCTCCATGAGGGCCTGAGCAGCCGCGCGAGGCGATCCAGAATCGGGAGCAAACACGCTTCCACGCAAGCGGCCGTAGTCGGTAACAATGATCTCCCACCCGCCGCGCACGCGGTGGGCCGCGCAGATTCGACGCGCCGCAAGCACCGGCACGAGCTGCTCGCGTGAACGCCCGCCGCGCACAAGCGAGAAGATGCGATCGCGATATTCTGCCGCCTGCTCGAAACGGCCAGAGCCAGCAAGCACATCAACCCGCTCGAGCGCCATAGCCGTCACCGGCTGGATCGCGCCGCTGAGCGCCTCGCATACCTGTTCACGCTGTTCCGTTTGGTGATCGCCGGCGATGCATGGCGCCGTACACTTTCCCAGTTCTGCAAGGTGGCAGGGGAGGAGGCCGCCATCAGCAGGAATCTTCAATGTGCACGAGCGTAACCCGGTGGCGTCGTTGAGAACGTCAATTGTGGCCCGCGCCGCGCGCTCACCGCCAAATGGGCCAAGGGCCAGGGCGGCTTGTTCTAACGTAATCTTCCTGGCAACTTTCAGCCGCGGATGAGGCTCTTCAGTCAGCATCACCCATGGCCTGCTCTGGGAACGTTTCGATCGCCGGTTATATGGCGGGTCGAGTTCATCGATGAGCCGAACCTCGAGCACGTTCGCTTCAAGCACGGTGGCTGTCGCAATCGCTTCGACACCCACTGCAATATCGACCATCTCGGCGATCCGCTTGCGCTTCTCAGCCGCGGTGAAATAGCTACGAACGCGTGAGTAGACGTTGCGTGAGGTGCCGACGTACAAGACGTCGCCTCCCGGGCCGATAAATTTGTACACGCCTGGGGAACGTGGAAGACCATCGGCGAGGTGGGCCTTGGCTCGACGCTTCGCAGGGACTGGATCGGCGGCAGTTGCGAGATCGGCGAGATGTGTGACCCCGAGACCTCCGAGTCGAGCTAGGATCGCGTGGAGCAGATCGACAGTCGCCCGTGCGTCGTCGAGAGCGCGATGCGTGGGTGAAGTTTCGGCTCCGATGAAGGCTGCGAGCGTGGAGAGCTTGTAGTTGCGAACCTCGTCTTTTGTGAACGCTTTGCGTGCGAGTGCGAGAGTATCCGCAGTGGCGATTTTCGGGAACGGGTAGCCGATCGCCTCCGCTGCACCGCGCAGCTGCCCGACGTCGAAGCGTGCGTTGTGCGCAACGAGCACGGTATCCGTGCGCGAACCGACGAAGGCGAAGAACGCCGGGAGGGCCTCCTCGATGCCAGGCGCAGTGGCGACCATCGCCTGCGAGATGCCCGTGAGCGCGGTAATGAACGGAGGGATTACGGCGCGCGGGTTCACGAGCGTGGAAAAATCGCTAATCACCTCGCCGCCTCGCACCTTCACCGCACCGATCTCGGTGATCGAGTTGGCGCCGGCCTTTGCGCCAATGGTTTCCAAATCGACCACGACGAAGGTGACGTCGATGAGCTCGGGGCCGAGACCGTCGAACGTGAGCTGCTGATCTGAGTGGCGTTGGCCCTTACGGTGCGCCACACGCGAGGCAAGATCGAGGCGCCCGCCAGGGCGTGAGTCGTTGTTCATGCAGCCCACGCTAGTTCAGAGGTATGACACGAAACGCAGATCATCTAGACTCGGGCACCGTCGTCATCGAAATCGCGGTGGGCGGGAAGCGAAAACCAGATCGCGGCTACCAGTGCAACGAAACCCGCTGCGCCAGCTGTGCCCGCAATTTCGCCGCCAATCACGCCGAACAGCCCGAGGAAAGCGACGACGAACGCAACTGCTGCGACAACGAAAAGCGCTACCGACGTCGGCGAGAAGCGCTCGCTGGGGCGCTCTAAGACGTCTCGATCGAAAGTTTCAGGCTCGTCGATTTCGGGTGGACGCCAATCGCGCGGGCCACTGCCTGCCACAGCGCGAGCTTCGCCCGACGGTTCGCGTGGGACTGAACTCCCACCGCGGGCTATCTCCTCTTGTGCCTTGCGCCACTCGGCGTCCGCATCCCATTCCTTGCTCATGGGTTTCACACTAACACCGGATAGAATGGAGCCGCATTACTGTTCTCAAGTATGGAAGGAAACCGATGTCTGTTCGTCGCGTTGCCCTGCTCACTGCCGGAGGCTTTGCCCCCTGCCTTTCGACCGCCATCGGCGATCTCGTCGAGATCTACACCCGCGAGGCCCCGGAAGTCGAAATCATCGCCTACCAGTACGGTTACTACGGCCTGCTCAAGGGCCAGTACGTGGTGTTCGGCGATGAGGTTCGCAAGAACGCTGAAGTCCTGACCCGTTTCGGCGGTTCGCCGATCGGCAACTCGCGCGTGAAGCTCACCAACGTTCAAGACTGCATCGATCGCGGCCTCGTCAAGGAAGGCGAACTTCCGCTCGAGGTTGCCGCCAAGCAGCTCCAGAAGGACGGCGTGGACGTGCTCCACACCATCGGTGGCGACGATACGAACACTGCTGCAGCCGATCTGGCCGCCTACCTCAAGGAGAACAACTACGACTTGACGGTGGTTGGCTTGCCGAAGACGATCGATAACGACATCGTGCCGATCAAGCAGTCGCTCGGTGCATGGACCGCCGCGGACGAGGCCTCCAAGTTCGCTCAGAACATTATTGGCGAGCACCGCTCGAACCCGCGCATGCTTATCATTCACGAGATCATGGGCCGCAACTGTGGCTACCTCGCAGCCCAGGCCACCGCGAACTACCACCAGTGGGTCAAGGAGCAGCAGTGGCTGCCTGAGGCTGGCCTGTCGGCTGAGCGGTGGGACGTGCACGCCCTCTACCTGCCAGAGATCGGTTTCGATCTCGACGTTGAGGCCTCGCGCCTTCGTAAGATCATGGACGAGCAGGGCAACGTGAACATCTTCCTCTCGGAGGGGGCCGGCGTTGCTGAAATCATCGAAGAGATGGTTGAGGATGGAGAAGAGCCGGAGCGCGACGCGTTCGGCCACGTCAAGCTCGACACGATCAACCCGGGCCAGTGGTTCGCCAAGAAGTTCTCCCAGCAGATTGGCGCGGAGAAGGTCATGGTGCAGAAGTCGGGGTACTTCTCGCGTTCGGCAGCCTCGAACGAGGCGGATCTGAAGCTGATCCGCGAGGTTGCGGAGCTCGCTGTGAAGGCCGCATTTGCTCGAACGCCGGGCGTTGTTGGCCAGGATGAGGAGAACAACGACGAGCTTTCGGTGATCGCGTTCCCGCGCATCGCAGGCCACAAGCCGTTCAACACGAACCAGGAGTGGTTCGGTGAGCTGATGGGCGAGATCGGCCAGGCGTGGTCGGCGAAGTAATCAGTTGCTGACGTAAGGAGGGCGGTCGCGCAAGTGGCCGCCCTCCGTGTTTCTCGCACATTCGGCCTGCAAGGTTCTCGACGTCGGCACAAGTTTCCCGACACGGTTGGACGGGGCTGTCGACGCCGGTGCGCAAGGCTTCCCACCGGCGTCGTGAGGAAACGGACAACGCGTTGGCGCACGTGGCTGGCCGTCTCCGATTAAGATATCGGTGTGAACGAATCAATCCCATCCTGGAAGGCGAAGCCCGCGCTTCACCAGCCGGCGTATCGTGATCCGGCGCGTCTGCGCGCTGTGATCGAACAGATTCGTGAACTCCCGCCACTGATTTTTGCTCCAGAGGCGGACGCTCTGATGAGCCAGTTGGCCGCCGCAGGCGAAGGCCGAGCGTTCGTGCTCCAAGGCGGTGACTGTGCAGAATCCTTCGCTACCTCGGGAGAAGAGCCGATTCGCGCGAAGGTGCGGACAATCCTCCAGATGGCGATTGTGCTCACGTATTCGGCCTCCGTTCCTGTCGTGAAGATCGGCCGCATTGCCGGTCAGTATGCCAAGCCCCGCACGCATGCCACGGAAGTTCGCCACGGCGTTGCGCTCCCGTCGTACTTCGGCGATGCTGTGAACGGGTACGAGTTTACTGCCGAGGCACGCATGCCAGACCCGGGCCGGTTACTGACGATGTATTCGCGGTCCGCAGCGTCACTCAACCTTATTCGAGCGCTTTCACATGGCGGCTTCGCCGACGTCAACCTCGTCCATGAATGGAACCGCGGTTTCGCCCGCAATGCGGCCTACGAGCGGTACAACGAGATGGCAGAGGAAATTGATCGTGCTCTGCGATTTATTTCGGCTGCTGGTGCGCAGGCACATCCACTCACAACCGTGAATTTTTACTCTTCCCATGAGGCGCTACTGCTGGATTACGAGGATGCGCTGATCCGTCCCGATGCACTGTCGGACCGGCTCTACGATACGTCCGCCCACTTCTTGTGGATCGGCGAGCGCACCCGCGATCCGGAAGGCGCGCACGTGGAGCTACTGTCTCAGGTGGCAAATCCGATCGGAGTGAAAATTGGCCCCAATGCTACGCCCGGTGAGTGTTTGCGCCTGATCGATCGTCTCAATCCTGACGGCGTTCCCGGCCGGCTCACGTTCATCACCCGGATGGGAGCTGGCAACGTCCGTCACCTGTTGCCTGCGATCGTGGAGGCTGTGAGGAGCGATGGGCGGCCAGTGACGTGGATTTGCGATCCGATGCACGGGAACACGTTCTACGCGAATGGCTTCAAGACCCGCCGGATGGCCGACGTGCTCGCGGAGATTGCAGGCTTTTTCGACGTGCACCGCGCCGCAGGCACTGTGCCGGGCGGAATTCATATCGAGCTTACTGGCGACGACGTCACCGAGGTGCTGGGCGGTTCGAACGAAATCCTTGAAGAGCATCTGCCGCAACGATACGAGACTCTCGTCGATCCGCGACTCAATCACGAGCAGGCGCTTGAACTGGCTTTCGAGGTGGCGCAGATCCTGCGCGATCGTTGCTGAAAATATCACCCCACGGCGGAACCGGAGCCTAGTTCGGGGTAGCTGGCTCGCTCGTCTGGTGGTGCGAGCGCGCGCTTCATATGAGCGCGGGATTACACGACATTGATCGTGATGGTGCTTCCCTTCTTCACTTTTTCGCCGGCGGCGGGGCTTTGAGCTCGAACTGTGCCGAACACTTCGCCCCACAGGGCGTCCACTTCAACCTTTATTTTGAAGCCGGCTTTTTCAAGTTCCTTGACCGCGTTGTCTTTCTGCTTGCCGAAGACGGAGGGAACTTCGACAAGTTCGGGCCCCTTAGACACGGTAAGCGTGATGGTGTCGCCCTTGTAGCCGGTGCCTGAGGCGGGCTTTTGTGAGATCACTTCACCTTCGGGGACGGTGTCTGAGAATGTTCCCTTCACGTCCACGGCAAATCCGAGGGCCCTGAGCTCACCCGATGCGACCTCGCCTGAGGAGCCAGTGTAGTCGCGGATCTCGATGGGTTGGCGGCCTTTCGAGACGGTGATGGTGACTGTGGAGTCGTGGTTGATGTGGTTCCCCGCAGCAGGCTTCTGAGTAATGACCTCGCCCGCGGGGACGTCCTCGGAATACTCTTCCGCGATCTCGGGCGAGAGGCGGCCCTCGGTAAGGGCGTTTTGTGCGTCCTCGGATTTCTTCCCGACGACGTCGGGGACTTCCACCTGTTCGATACCGCGCGAGACAATGATGGTGACCACACGCGAGGGGTGGATTTTTGTTCCAGCCTCCGGATCGGTGCCGATGACAGTATCTTTGGCGACGGTATCGGAGTACGCAGATTCTATTTTCGACTGCAACTGTGCATGGAGTATTGACTTTTCTGCAGAGACTGTTGTTTCCCCGGCGACGGCAGGCACTTCAATTCGAAGCCCGGGCCCCTTGGTGAAATACCACCAGGCGCCGGTTGCGGCGGCGGCGAGGAGGATGAGAAGGACGACGACGGCGGGCCACCGGCGCTTGCGTGTGGCTGGACGCGCCTGGCGAAGTTCAGTGGTAGTGCCCGTGCCGACGTCGAGGCGAGCCGTGGGCTGGACGGGCCCACGCGAAACTTGGGGGAGTGCGATCGTGGCCTGCGACGGCGGGTTGTGCGACGGTGCTGTGGGGGCCTCAGAGCGCTCGAGAACCGCTGTTGCTGCCGGGGCGACGGGCTGTGCGCTGGGGAACACCGGAATGCGCCGAAACCGTAGTTCGTCAGGGACGGAGGCGGCGACGTCGTCGAGTGCGTCGATCGCCGCCGACGCGGTTGCAGGGCGCTTGGCAGGATCTTTCGAGGTAAACAAAGCGATGAGGGAGTCGATACCGGCGGCATCCACTGCGCGAGCTCCGTCAGCCGTGGCATGGGTGTGTTGACGTGCGAGAACGCAATCTGGATGGCGGTTTCGCCTTCAAACGGCAATGCGCCTGCGATCAGTTCATAGAGCATGATGCCGGTGGAATAGATATCCGACGTCGGGGACGCTGTTGCGTGCGTGACGAGTTCTGGCGGCACGTAGGCGACGGTGCCGAGGAGAGTGCCGGTGGAGGTTCCGCGCGGATCCGATGCGGCTCGCGCGAGACCGAAGTCGGCGACTTTCGCGTTGACCTTCGGCGCCGACATCACAGCCGACGTGTCGATGGATGATTCAAGCAGGATATTTTCTGGTTTGACGTCACGGTGGATCACGTTCTTCGCATGAGCAACGGCCAGTGCGCGCAGGACTTGACGCGTGATGGCGAGGGCTGCGCCGATGGGAAGCGAGCCGTGAGAGTTGAGTTCGGTGCGCAGGTTCGGCCCGCTCATGAGTTCCATGACGAGGTAGGCGCGGTCCGCTCCGCCCACACGCGCGATGCCTTGATCGTAAACGGAGACGATATGTGGCGAGGAGAGTGAAGCGGCAGAGCGAGCCTCGCGGATGAATCGTTCAACAAACGAGGGATCCTCGGCCAGGTGGGGATGGATGATCTTCAGAGCAACGTCGCGATCTAGGCGTGAATCACGTGCACGGTACACAGTGGCCGTGCCACCGCGAGCGATACGCGCTGTGAGGTAGTAGCGGCCGTCGATCGCCGAGCCGATGAGTGGGTCTGAAGAATTCACACGCCTAGCCTACCGAATATTTGGGTGGGCGTGGTTTGAGCAATCGCACATGAGTGCGGCGCGGGCAGTTCCCGCGCCGCACTCATGGTTTAGAACTTCTTCATTGAAGCTTTGATCTTTGCCACGTAGACCTTGGTATCGGGGTACATTCCGTACTTGCGTACCCCGCCCAGGCCTTGGTAGTAGCCTGCGATGCCTTGCTCCAGTGAGCTTGCGTGGGTCTGGAGGTAGCGGATGATTGCGACGCCAGCGGTGATGTTGTCCTGTACGTCGAGCAGGTTGAGCTTGCGACCGACTAGGCTCTCTGCCCATTTCCCGGAGGAGGGGATCACCTGCATCACTCCGATCGCGTTTGCGGGGGACACTGCGGAAGCATCGAATCCGGATTCGTTGTAGGCGTGGGCGAGCGCAAGACGCGGGTTGACGCCCATGGCGCGTGCTGTGGCAGCGACCATCGCCTGGACCTGTGCGCGCGAGGGGTGGGAGCGGGCGACGAGGGCGTTCTTGTTTGCGTTCGCCGCCGCAACGGTGGCGCTGGCGTACGTGTAGCCCGGGAAGTTGTTGGTCACGAGTTGTTTCGTTGCTGTCTTCTTCGCTGCAGGTGTAGCCTTCGAGGCCGGTGCCGCCTTCGTTGTTGGCGCGGTCGCCGTCGGCGCGGACAGCACGATGCGCTGGCCGACGTAGATCCGCGACGGGTTGGCGATCTTATTGAGCGAGGCGAGGGCGGAAACGGTGGTGTTGTTCGAGCGTGCGATGGCGGAGAGAGTGTCGCCTGCGCGGACCGTGTAGACGCCCGACTTTGCCGCCGAACGCGGTGCTGGCGCAGTGGCTGGCTTTGCCTTCTTCGCTGGAACCTTCGCAGCAGGCGCTGGCGCTGGCTTTGCGGCGGCGGTGCGCGGTTGCGCCGCGGGGATGACGAGAAGCTGGCCTGGGTGGATGACGTCGGTGAGTTTCAGACCATTAGCGGCCGCGACCTCGCGCATCGGCACGCCGAATCGGTGGCCGATTGCCCAGAAGGAATCGCCCTTCTTGACTTGGTAGTTGATTTGGAGTGTAGCCGGCGACGTCGGTGCGAGTGTGAGCGCGGACGTTCCCGTGACCGCGGAAGCGGCGGTGGGCGTGAAGGCCGCGGCCGTGGTTGCGAGCGCGAGTGCCGAGGCGAGCGTGCGTGCCATTGTTCCTCCTGTCGAGCCGTACTCGGCTCGTCGAATGTTACAAATGTGAAACAATTGATAAAAGTTAAATAACGTTCAGGATGTGACTGTAGTGGAAATTGTGGCGTGTCGCTACTGCGATTTTGAAAAAAGTGCGCTATGTTGCGCCTGTGACTGAACAATTTTCTGAGGAAACGTGGTTGTCCGTTCCAGAGGTTGCCGAACTGATTGGCGTCAAACAGCGCGAAGTCCGCTCAATGTTGGATGAAGGGGCGCTCCTGGCTGTGCGCCGAGGCGACAATAACGCCTGGATGATTCACATTGGAGAGCTTCGCCACAGCGGAGACACGTGTGAGCCTATTCCGGCGCTCAAGGGAACGCTGACTGTCCTTTCTGATCTCGCCTTCACGAATCAGGAGAAGATGGACTGGCTCCTTGAATACGCTGACGAGCTCGGCGCTACTCCACTCGAAGCGCTCGGCGCAGGAAACACCCATGCGGTGCGCAGGCTCGCACTTCTCCAGGTGTAGGAGTTTTCACGAATCGCGTCCGATTAACTGGTAGATCAGCGAGTGGAGGATCGGGGTATCGATATGCTCTGCGGCCTCGAGCGCCGCGTCCTCGCGTCGGGTGATCATGCGTTCGTGGAGTTCTCGAGCTCCCGATTTTTCCACCAGCTCCTGAACGCGCCGGGCTTGCTGAGCGTCCAGAGGGGATCCAAGCAGTGCGTCGGCGTTGGCAAGGTTGCTGACATCGAGTCCCGCGCGCGTGAGCGCAAGGAGAACAGTCCGCTTCCCCTCGCTCCAGTCGCTCCCGACAGGCTTCCCCGTGAGCTCCGGCTTGCCGAAAATCCCCAGATCGTCGTCGCGAAGTTGGAAAGCCTCCCCAAGAGGAAGCCCAACCTTCGATAGTGCCGTGAGCGTGGCGTGATCGGCGCCGCGCAGCGTCGCTCCGAGGAGGAGCGGCGACTCAACGGAATACCGCGCCGACTTGTGCAGGAGAACTGCGAGTGCGGAGTCGGTCGCCTCCTCGACGTCTGGCGAGAGGGGAACGTTTTCGGCGCGGATATCGAGGTATTGGCCGAACGCCGTTTCGGCGGTCATTGTGGCGAACAAGCGCATTCCGGCGCTTCGAGCTTCGTCGGAAACGGCCTCTGCCACAGCCATTTCCTCCATTGCGAGGCTGAGAAGATAATCGCCCAGCACGATGGTTGCGGCGGTGCCGAATTCATCCGCGATGCCTCTCATGGATTCGCGCGCATGAATTTTTGCAAATCCCACGTGTGATGCATCCGTTCCGCGGCGTGTGGTGGCGTGATCGATGAGATCGTCGTGAACGAGTGCGGAGAGCTGGTAGAGCTCGACTGCGGTTCCGGCGTGCAACGGCAACGGGTCTTCGCCGCCGGCGGCCTCCCACCCCGCGGCAACAAACAGAGCGCGGGTGCGCTTGCCGCCCTGGGCGAGCTCGCGCACCGGTTCGACGAATTCCCGGCTCAGATGGTGCGAAAAACGCACGGAAGACAGCAGCTCGTTGATGCGGTTCGTGACGTCGGACGCAAAAGTTTGGTTCATAAGGCAAGGGTAGCCGAGGAGAAAGTTTTCCACATTTTTCGCTCGTGCCAACAGTTTCCACAGAGGGCGGTGCACCAGCGCGAGACAGTGCGCAATTCGCGTGGAATAGGCGCATGGATATTCTATCGATTGAACGAACAATTCTTCTTCTCCCGCACATGCTCGGCTATCGGCCACGCCAAGCCATCGGTATCGTGGCGCTCAACTGTCAACCGGGCGTGTTTCTCGATACTGCGATCGGTCCTGTGTTGCTCTGGGATCTGACCCGCGGCGAGATCGGCGAAAAATTCACCAAGGCGATTCGCGCTTTTGCGAACGATATGAAGGCGGATCATGTGGCGATGGTTTGGTACGGCAATCAGCCGTTTGACAGGAACACGATGTCCCACACCGAGAAGGCACTTTTGGAAACCACGAGTTGCTTGGAGAGCCTGGACCATGTGAACGTTGCGCTTCTCTACACTGATTACGCCGACGTCACGCAACTTCATGCATGGTACAACTCCCGCGGGAGCGATTTCAGTTTCCCCTTCCATGAACTCGAAAAAGAGGAAGGCTTCGACACTCTCTACAGTGGGTTCTGGGAAGTGCCGTTGCTCGCGGCGGAGAATCTTGCGCGTTTCGACTGCGAGCGCCGTGAGAAAATCCTTATTCGCTACCGGAACTACGTGGCAAAAGGACGGACGAACTTCGCTGAAGAATGGGATGCCGCCCTTGCGCACATCGAAAGCACTCCTGCCAACCCTTACGGTCTGTTACCGAGCATTCATCGCGACACTGTCTGGGTGTGGGCACGTTTGCTCGCCTATCTCACGAATCCTTATCAGCGTGATGCGATCCTGTTGTGGGCGTTGGATCCAAGCGTGGAGCGCGTGAGTGTCCTTGGGCGTCAGGCGACGCGGGAACGCCTGCGCGAGCTCAGCGAGCAGCGACCGCCTCTCGAGCGAATAACGTTACTCAGCCATCTGCTGACAATGCTTGCACGATACAGCGGCGACGACGATGCGCGGCCATATGCGATGCTTGCTTACCTTGCGTGGTGGAGTGGGGATGGAAGGCGCGGGGCGCTCTATTCCGATCTTGCGTGGGAATCCGATCCTCAGTATCCATTGGCCGCTCTTTTGCATCGTGCATACTCGGCAGTATTGCCGCCGCCATGGGTGATCAGCGCTGAAGAACGGTTGGACGAGGCCGAAGGGGAAGCAATGCGAACACAGGGAGTGTGATGCAAATGAAATCGCGTGAAAAGTTTCATTTAGTGTAAGAAATCGGTATCTTCACTAGGGAGGACGCATTTTTCAGAGTGAGGAGCCGCCGTGCCGATCATTGTTCCAGTTGAACCACGAAACACAAACAGCCCTGCGCTCGCGAAAGGCGTGGTGCTCTCACACGCAATGAATGAACCGATCACTGTGGTGATGCGGCGCCCGCTTGGAGAGTTTTCGCAGGCTGATATCGATGCGGAAATCGATCAGCTTTCCGGCGTGCTCGATTCGCAGGACGTGCCCTATAAGTTCGATGCGCGCCTGGAAGAAACAGATATCGTGGATATTCTGCTTCACATGGCAGGTGGGCCACGAGACGTGATCGTTGTAGCGATCGCGACCAAGCCACAGCATGGGCGTCTTCACCTGGGCAAGCAGATCCAACAGTTACTGCTCGAAGTTCCATGTGATGTACTCATCGTTCGCGAGTGAGTAGGAACACTCCCATTGCCACTCATGGGCATGAAGTCCAGGTGCACGAGCCCTCCCGAGAACGTCCAACGGTGGGGGAGGAATAAAAACACGCCGCGACACGCTATAATGGTGAGCCGGGCAATATATGCTCAGCCAGCAGTGATCATCTCGTGAAAGGCTACGCGTGGCAACTTCCGCTTCCTCTACAAACCGTTCCTCTTCGGCGTCCGAGGAGGCATCGACGCCCGCCAAGAAATCTTCTTCTCGGAAGACCACGTCGGCGAAGGCGGCGGCTTCGACGTCGAAAACCGCAACTGCACCCAAGAAGGCCACCGCAAAGAAGGCCGCGAGCGATGACGCGGTGAAGAAGTCGGCTACGAAGAAATCTGTGCCGAAGAAGGCCACCGCAAAGAAGGCCGCGAGTGATGACGCGGTGAAGGAGCCGGCCACGAAGAAGCCGGCCACGAAGAAATCTGCTCCCCAGGTTGCCTCAGAGGCCTCGGAGAAGAAGCCAGCGACGAAGAAAGCGGCGCTGAAGAAGGACGAGTCGGGCACTGCGAAGAAGAGCGCATCGACCACCAAGAAGGGTGCGAAGGCGAAGGAAACTGAGGTTGTCACTCCTGAATCGGATGAGGAGGAAGACGACTTCGAGGAATCCACTCCCGACGAGCCTACTGAGCTCGAGGATGAGAATCTCGACGATCTGGACGAAGAATCAGCCGACGAGGATAACGACGAAGAATCAGCCGACGATGATTCCGAGGATGAGGATTCCGACGACGATTCGGAGGAAAACGAATCCGAACCGGCTCCTTCCACCAAAGGCTCCTTCGTCGTCAAGGATTCCGACGACACTGACGAGCCCGCCCAGCGGGTGCATGTCGCCGGCGCGACGGCGGATCCGGTCAAGGACTACCTCAAGCAGATCGGAAAGGTTGCTCTGCTCAACGCAGAGGAGGAGGTCGAGCTCGCCAAGCGCATCGAGGCGGGCATGCTCGCCCAGCACATCCTTGAGACCACAGAGATCGACGATCGCAAGTATCGCCGTGAACTCGAGATTATCTCCCGTGACGGGCATGCTGCGAAGAACCACCTGCTCGAGGCGAATCTGCGTCTCGTGGTGTCGCTGGCGAAGCGTTACACGGGGCGTGGAATGCTCTTCCTCGATCTTATTCAGGAAGGCAATCTGGGTCTCGTGCGTGCAGTCGAAAAGTTCGATTACACGAAGGGCTTCAAGTTCTCCACCTATGCCACGTGGTGGATTCGCCAGGCAATTACGCGCGCCATGGCGGACCAAGCTCGAACCATTCGTATCCCGGTGCACATGGTTGAAGTGATCAACAAGCTTGCACGCGTTCAGCGCCAGATGCTCCAGGATCTTGGCCGCGAACCCACCACGGAGGAACTGGCGAAGGAACTCGACATGACTGAAGAGAAGGTCGTCGAGGTTCAAAAGTACGGCCGCGAGCCGATTTCGCTTCACACCCCGCTCGGCGAAGATGGTGACAGCGAGTTCGGCGATCTGATTGAAGATTCTGAGGCTGTGGTTCCTGCCGACGCCGTGGGCTTCACTCTTCTTCAGGAACAGCTCCATCAGGTCCTCGATACGCTTTCGGAGCGCGAGGCCGGCGTTGTCTCGATGCGTTTCGGATTGACGGACGGCCAGCCGAAGACCCTCGACGAGATCGGCAAGGTCTACGGAGTCACGCGTGAGCGAATCCGTCAGATCGAGTCGAAGACGATGTCGAAGCTTCGTCACCCGTCGCGCTCGCAGGTGCTCCGCGACTACCTCGATTAAGCTCTGCTTTTACGGCCGCCACGGCGTGGCTCGCTCCCACTGAGCGGGCGTCACCTCGCCGTGGCGGCCGTGCGCATGCTCGGTGTAGCGTTCTCCGCGCGCCTCCATCAACGCAAACGCTCGGAGAATGTCGGCTGCCGTGAGCGCGTCAGAGAGCGCATGGTGGTGTGCGCGCTCGGGAAGACCGAGGCGTTGTGCGACCCCTACCAGTGAGTGTGAGCCGTCAGGGAGATAGATGCGCGATTGGTCAAGAGTATCCACTGCGCACTCGTTGGGGATATGTTCGGCATACCCAGCACGGGAAAATGCGCGGTTGATGAACTCCTGATCAAAGGGAAAATTATGGGCAACGATCACGCGCCTGCTCAGTAACTCAATCAAGCGAGGGGCGATCGCGGCGAATGTCGGAGCATGGGCGACGTCGGCGGCACGCAATCCGTGGATTTCTGAAGCTGCGAGGGGGCGCTGCGGATTGACGAGGGTCTCGAAGCGGATTTCCTCCCCGAACGTGGGGGAGAGCAGGACCACGCCAATTTCGACGATGCGATCCGATTCGCGGTCGAGTCCAGTTGTCTCACAATCCACCACTGCAAAAGAATTCACGCTTTTAGGCTAGCGTGTTTCACCGCTCACTCAAAGAGAATGCGCCAGTGATCTGGAGATGAAGTCTGTCTCTCCTGGGCTGTCATTCTCCGCCAGCGGCGAAAGAAATGAGGTGGTTTGGAATTTTTTGCACGGTCCGTGCTTTGATGTTGGTGTGAATACGATGGAAGAGACTTTGAAACCGACTTTGACCACCGCTGATCGGTGCGACGCATGCGGCGCCCAGGCATACGTGAGAGTGACGATGCCGTTTGGCGAATTGCTGTTCTGCGCTCATCACGCGGCGGAGCACAAGAGTAAGATCGACGAGCTGGCGATCTCAATCGTTGATGAGCGCGAGCGAATCGCACGGTAACGCGAGCGAATGGGCTTAACGTTGCGGCTGTACTTTCGGGTACGGCCGCAACGTTCTTTTACGGCGCGCATGCGCCGCTAGCACACTGTTTCGCGCTAAACTGCTCAGGTGCCACAAAACAACGAATACAATGCGCGTCATCTTTCCGTTCTCGAGGGGCTCGAGGCGGTTCGGAAGCGTCCAGGAATGTACATCGGCTCCACGGATTCGCGGGGCCTGATGCACTGTGCCTGGGAGATTATCGACAACGGCGTCGACGAAGCGCTTGAAGGCTATGCGCACGAGATCAATGTCCACCTTCTTGCAGACGGTTCGATCGACGTCAGCGACGACGGCCGTGGTATCCCCGTCGATGAAGTGCCAGGTACGGGGGCCTCTGGAGTCGAGGTCGTATACACGAAGCTTCACGCAGGTGGAAAATTCGGTGGCGGTTCGTATGCGTCGTCGGGCGGCTTGCATGGTGTTGGCGCTTCGGTTGTCAACGCGCTCTCCTCGCGTCTGGACGTGTGGGTCAAACGCGACGGGAAGATTTGGACAATGTCGTTCCGTCGCGGTGAGCCCGGCGTCTTTGACGATTCGAAAGGTGCTTCCCCGGATTCACCATTTACTCCGTTTGAGGATTCCTCTGAGTTGCGTGTCGTCGGGAAAGCCACAAAGAAAGACACGGGCACCCGGGTCCGCTACTGGTCAGATCCTCAGATTTTCCCGGACTCCGCACACTTTTCGTACCCGGAGCTGATCGAGCGCGTGCGCGAGAAGGCGTTCCTCGTTCCTGGGCTCACGATGCACGTGGTAGACGCGCGTGGCCTGGACGGGGCCGACACCGTTGAGGAAACGTTCCAGTACGACGGCGGTGTCGTGGATTTCGTTGATTTCCTCGCCTCCGATCCGGCGATCACCGATACGATGCATCTCACCGGCGAAGGAACGTTCACAGAAACCGTTCAGGCTCTCGATCCGAAAACGGGCCACCTCGCTCCGAAGGATGTGGAGCGCACCTGCCAGGTCGATGTCGCGCTTCGCTGGGGGAGCGGCTACGAAACAACTGAGGAATCGTTTGTCAACATCATCGCCACCCCGAAGGGCGGAACACACCTCGCGGGCTTCGAAGCGGGAATCGTCAAGGCCCTCCGCTCGGTGATCGATTCGAAATCGCGCCAGCTCAAACTCTCAGCCCGCGAACCAAAGATCGAGAAAGAGGATATCCTCGCCGGGCTCACTGCCGTCATTTCGGTCCACTTCCCGGAACCGCAGTTCGAAGGGCAAACAAAGGAGATCCTGGGAACCGCTCCGATCCGCTCGATCGTGTCGAAGGTGGTCGATACGCAGCTCAGCACAGTCCTTTCGTCGAACAAGCGCGATCAGAAAACCGAGACGATGCGCCTAGCAGAGAAGATCGTTGCCGAGATGCGTGCGCGCGTGGCTGCACGAACACAAAAAGAGATCTCGCGGCGCAAGAACGCTCTTGAATCGTCAACGTTGCCGGCGAAGCTTGCGGACTGTCGCACGGAGGATGTCTCCCGTTCCGAACTGTTCATCGTGGAGGGAGATTCGGCTCTTGGAACCGCGAAGCTCGCGCGAAACTCTGAGTTCCAGGCCCTGCTCCCAATCCGAGGCAAGATTCTCAATGTCCAAAAGGCGTCGCCTGCGGATATTTTGAAGAATGCTGAAGTTTCGTCGATCATCCAAGTGGTCGGCGCAGGATCCGGCCGAACGTTCGATATCGACTCCGCTCGCTACGGCAAGATCATTTTCATGACAGACGCCGACGTCGACGGCGCGCACATCCGTACCTTGCTACTCACGCTCTTCTTCCGCTACATGCGCCCGTTGGTCGAGGCGGGTCGTGTTTATGCTGCCGTTCCGCCACTTCACAGGATCGAGGTGGCCGGTTCTGGGCGCCGCAAGGGCGAATATATTTACACGTATTCGGATGCTGATCTTGCCCGCGAGCTCGCGAAGCTCAAGAAGTCGGGCCGCACCTACAAGGAGCCGATCCAGCGCTACAAGGGGCTCGGAGAGATGGATGCTGATCAGCTTGCCGAGACGACGATGGATCCAGCTCATCGTACGCTTCGCCGGATCTCGATGGCCGATATTGAGGCTCTGCGATACGCGGAGAGTACTTTCGAGCTATTAATGGGCTCCGAAGTGGCTCCTCGCAAGGAGTTTATCGTGGAGAGTGCCGATCAGATTTCGCGCGATCAAATTGACGCCTGAGAAAATCCTGGAAGAATATGTTTCGTGACAGTCACACCGAATGGACAGGAGGAACAGTGGCACAGTGGTCTGACCCTGTAGAGGGGGGAGTGGAGTTTCCGCCCCCACATTTGGGGTTGACGTGGCGCCGTGCCCAGGTTTCGGATCTTGAGCGCATGCTAGCTTTGGCAGCTCAAGCAACGACCGGTGTGAACCACATCCGGTGTGAACCGATGATGCTTGCACGGCTTGCACGGCTTGCACGGATGAACGTCCTGCCCGAATATTCTGATGTGATCGCTGGTTTCGATTCTGAAGGAGTGATGCAGGCGTTCGCGTCGGTGATCGTCAATCACTTGAACACCCCGATCGTTCGGGCTCAGGTGGAGGGCGTTATTTCCCGAAACTGGCGTCAGAAAGGCGTAGGGCGCGCAGTTCTCGACTGGCAGGATGGCCGCGCGCGCCAGCTTGCAATGACAGTTCCCGGTGCGACCGGGATCCAGATTGATTCGCTTGCAGAGGGCGAGAACTCAGAGTTGCGGCGTCTGCTGGCTGCCGGCGGATTCACCCCCGCGGAGGCGCGAACGTTTTATCTTGCGAACGTTTCGCAGTTGGCGCAGGTCGGCCGGGAAGCGCTTGATACGTTGCGCGCCGAAGGTTTTCAGGCGCGTCCCTTGGCAGCGAAAGATTTGGCGCAACTCCAGGAGATGAATAATTCGACAACGTCGCGTTCGTCGTTCTTGAAGCCAGCCGGCGATGAGGATTGGCGGCTCCTGATCGGAATGATCAATGCGGATGCGTCGATTGTGATCGCGGATTCTCGAGGCGTGGTTGCCTACGATCTGTTGGAGGAAGGCCGACGGGGAGCGGGTCTTGTTCGTGCCCGCGGCGTGCGCGAGGGGGCGCCGGAGCTCGTGGCGCGGCACATGTTCGCTGCGCACGTCGGGCTGGTTGCGTCGCGCTTTACGGAGCTTCGAATTCTGGCAGGAGACGATGATCCGATTGTTGATTCTCTCCTTGCTGATGGTTTCAGCCCTGATGGCACCTTGATTAGGTATTCGATCGAGATATGATCGCGCAACGTGCCCTCACGTTGGCCGATTCCGCCGCGCTGACGAAACTGATCACGGCATGCGAAGCGGCGGAACGCTCGCAACTTCGCACCACGGGTGTCGAGGTGCAGGAGTATTTTTCTCCTGGAGCTGCACATCGTATTCAAGGTTTTTTTGCAGGGCCCACCTTGGTCGCGTTTTCGATGGTGAGGTTCCACGATCCGTCATCGCCACAGATGACGATGAGCGGCGCTGTGCATCCAGATTTTCGACGCAGGGGCATCGGTGAGCACGTGGTTCGGCATTCGATTGAGGCAAGTAGCGAGATCGCGAGCGAATGCGGCTTATCGGCGTGGATGATGCGCATGTATGTGGATCGCGCAAACACAGATTTAGAATCCCTCCTGCGGAGTTTTGCTTTTCATCCCAGGGAATCGATCGTCTCGATGCGAAAGCTTGTTGGAGTGGGCGAAGCGCCAGAACTTGCAGGAGCGTACCTCCGGATTGCCGACCTGGATTCGGCGATGGAAGAGGACGTGGCGCGTCTACGCCGAGCAGTTTTCAACGACGCCGGAGCGTGGGAGAGCGCGGGGCTGAGGTGGCGTTTCGGGGCTGTGGACGAGTTCTCCGATCGGCCCCGGCTGGTGGGATACCTGCTCGCTTCGCGAGTCGAGGGATGGGCTGCGCCGGAGGCGCTGGTTGAGGAGCTTGTGGTAGAACCCGAGTGGCAGAGGCGGCGCGTGGGTGCACGTCTCCTCGCCGCCGCTCAAGAGGGGTTTGCATCTGAGGGGATTGGTGCGATGAGCCTCGATCTAGATGCGGACTCGCCGGTTTACGATTCGTTCATTCAGCTGGGGTTTTCGCCGGTCGCGGCACAGCGCGCGTGGGATCGGCGGTTCTCCGCGCAGTAGCACACTGGTCCGCCACTGTCGGCGTGTGCATGTGTGAGCTGTTGCGGGCGGCGCACCGATGATGCGCGCCACCCTCTCACCCGATCGCGACGATTGCACGCGCAGCGGGCTCACCGGAACCGTCTCGCCGCTCATCGACCTCGGGGAGTGGGACGGACTTGCCACGCGAATCGACCGCGCGCGCTGGCATCGGGCCGATCCATGCAAGCTGCAAGACGTTTTCTCCGCGCAGGAATCGGTGCGTGCGCACGCCGCCCGTGGCCCTGCCCTTCGCCGGGTAACGATCGAGTGGAGTTACTTTCACGTGTCCTGCGACAGTTCCAGGGAGCGCATCGGAGGATCCCGAGATGGTTGCCACAACGTGAGCGGCGAGATCGTTGGAAGGTAAGGATCCGAGGGCAATCACGCGAGCGCCATCGGATACTCTCATTCCAGCGATACCACGCCCGGCATGGCCCTGCGGGCGCACATCTGCCGCTGAGAAACGCAGCAGTTGCGCATCCGACGTGACGAGAGCTAGATCGTGGTTGTCTGGCGCCTGCGCAACGCCAATTACCACATCGTCGTCGAGGAGGGTGATGAGTGAGCCGGCGGCAGCGGCGTCGGCGGCGTTCGTGCGCTTGACCTTTCCTTGCTCCGTGGCGACAGCGACGACGACGTCGGGGTCGAGGGAAATCAAGCCGACCACCGTTTCGCTCGGCGGCAGAAGGACGATCTCGTCGATCGGAGCGCCTGCCTCGAGTGATGGGGCGTTCTCGGTGCGGGGCAGGGCAGGGATGTCGCCAACGCGCAGGCGCGCCACTGTGCCGCCGGAACTAACAACGCCGACTTCGGCCAGGTTCGAGGTCAGAACCTCACTGGTGAGCGCGCCATGGGTGGCGTTCCCCATGCGCGAAATTGGTTCCTCGCCTTCTACACGCGCCACGCGCCCCGACGTCGACAGCAGAACCCAGGCCGGATCGTCTGCGAGCTTTTTCGGTTTCCCGCCCGCTGCGGAGGAGGCATCCGACTCGAGCAGAATCGTGCGACGCGGCGTGCCGTACTCGCGGGCAACCTCGCTCATCTCACGGGTAATCAGCGCCTTGAGAGCAACTTCCGAGCCGAGAATCTCGCGAAGCTCCTCGATCGTCTTGTTGAGTTCATCGCGCTCCGCCTCGAGCTCGATCTGAGAGAACTTCGTGAGCCTGCGCAGGCGCAACTCGAGGATGTACTCGGCTTGAGGCTCTGAAAGGTCGAATACCTCCATCAGGCGGGTCTTCGCCGTGGCAGAATCCTCCGAGGAACGGATTAACTGGATTACCTCGTCGATATCGAGGATTGCGATGAGCAGGCCTTCAACAAGGTGCAAGCGCTCGAGGGCCTTGTTGAGGCGGAACTGTGAACGGCGGCGCGTCACAGAAATACGGTGATCGATAAAGACCTGCAGGAGCTCGCGAAGGCCGAGCGTGCGTGGCTCACCGTCCACCAGCGCCACATTGTTGATACCAAAGGACTCTTCGAGCGGCGTGTGCTGGTAGAGCGCCGCGAGCACCTCTTCCGGCGACGTGGACGCTTTCACCTCCACCACGAGGCGCATGCCGTGGTGGCGATCGGTGAGGTTTTGCACGTCCGCGATACCGGTGAGTTTCTTGTTTTGCACCCCGTCCTTGATTTTCTCGATCACTTTTTCTGGGCCCACGAGGTAAGGCAACTCCGAGAACACGATGCCCTTCTTGCGTGCGGTAATGTTCTCGATGTGTGCGGTGGCACGGGTGCGGAAAATTCCGCGGCCCGTTTCGTATGCCTGGCGAATGCCATCCAATCCCACGATTCGCCCACCTTCAGGCAGATCCGGGCCGGGAATGAACTTCATGAGCTCGTCGAGCGTCGCATCTGGATGATTGAGCAAATGCTGGGCGCCCGCGATCACTTCATTGAGGTTGTGGGGTGCCATGTTGGTGGCCATGCCAACGGCGATACCGGAGGAACCGTTGACCAGAAGGTTGGGGATCGCGGCCGGCAACACCTCAGGCTGAAGGAGGGTGTTGTCGTAATTCGGAACCATATCCACGACGTCTTCATCCAGCGAGGCCGTCATTGCCAGTGCCGCTGGGGCCATGCGGGCCTCGGTGTAGCGGGCGGCCGCGGGGCCGTCGTCGAGAGAACCGAAATTTCCGTGCCCGTCCACCAGCGGCAAGCGCATCGTGAACGGTTGGGCCATGCGCACCATGGCATCGTAAATTGCTGAATCGCCGTGCGGGTGAAGGCGGCCCATAACGTCGCCGATGACGCGCGAGGACTTCACGTGCCCACGATCCGGGCGCAAGCCCATCTGGTTCATCTGGAACAGGATGCGGCGTTGGACGGGCTTGAGGCCATCGCGCGCATCGGGCAGGGCGCGCGCGTAGATCACAGAGTACGAATACTCTAAGAACGAGGTGCGCATCTCTTGCGAGACGTCGATATCGACAATATGTTCCGTCATTTCAGCCATTCCACTATTATCGTGGTTTTTGGGTGAGAGTAGGGGGAACGCCACGGGTGGCATACCTCGCTCAACCTCGCACACGGCGGGCCGAGGTGAAAGAATAGAAGCATGATTGATTTTTCCGAAGTTGCTCGTGCCATGCGTCTAGCCGGCCCGCACGGGGCCGCTCTCGTCGATGATGTCGCGTTGGCAGTGGGCAACGAGGAAGTACGTGCCTATTTTGCGCGTCCCGAAACGGCTTTCGACGACGACGCTGTCTACGAACGCGCCGTCGTCTTCGTTTTGACAGCCACCCGGCTTGTCGTGCTGTTTTCGGATATTTCCCACGATTTCACAGCGAAGGGTGAGCTGGTTTCCGATATTCAGGTGATCAGCCTGGATCAGGTGCGTGAACATCACGTGATTCGCCGTCGTGAAGTGGACGGCGATGATTTCGGCCAGCTTAACTCCGCAGTCTTGCGGTTGCGCTGGGGAGGGTCCTGGTCCACCGAGATTTTGCCGAGCATGTGCGAGGATCCTCAGTGCACGCTCGATCACGGGTTTATCGGGATGCTCACGAACGACGATTTCCAGATTTTCACGGAACGGTTTTCCGACGGAGAGTATTTTGCGCCGACTCTCGCGTTCATGGGTGAGGTTGAGGCCGCTCTTGGTGGTGGCCGGTGAGCGAGGTGACGGCCGCACTGGCTGGCGCACTCGACGCCGTCGGTTACGGTGTTTCGGGAGCCGCCGACGCCGGTGCGTTAGGTTTTCCCTCCGCGCGCAAGTTGTGCTTTGTGGTTGTGGACGGCCTGGGTGCGCTCCAGTTACAAGCGAGGCGAGGGCATGCCCCCACGTTGCGCGCAATCGGCGTGGATCGCGCAATCACAACCGTGGCTCCCTCGACGACGGCCGCCGCTCTCGCAGCGATCGGTACGGGCAAAGAGCCAGGCGAAACTGCGATGCTCGGATACTCGATGCGCAATCCCGCAACGGGTGAGGTGTTTTCGCTCGTGTCGTGGAAGGGGGAGCATCTTCCCAAACCCGAACTCTGGCAATCCCAGCCCACGCTCTTTGAGCGCCTCGGTGATCGTGCCAGCGCGGTGCGTGTTGTCCAGGCGAAGAAGTTCATTGGCTCGGGCTTCTCGCGCACGTTCCTGCGCGGAGCTCAGGCGATCGGAGCAAAGACTCTCGACCAGCGTGTCGAGGCCGCTGCCCGTGCGCTGCGCGGCAGCGCCGACGTCGTCTATCTCTACTGGGAACACGTGGACAAGGCTGGCCATCGAGACGGCTGGAATTCTCACGCGTGGATCGGTGCCCTCGAAACAGTCGACGCAGGGATCCGGCAACTGCTCGCGAGCGTCCCCACAGACACCCTCGTCGTTCTCACCGCCGATCACGGAATGATCGACGTGTCCGAGCGGATCGACATCGCTGCCCACCGTGAGCTGCGCACCGGCGTCGAGGTGATCGCAGGCGAACCGCGTGCCCTTCACCTTCACACGAAGGTCCCTGACGACGTCGCCCAGCGCTGGCGAGAGTTCCTTGGCGACAAAGCAACCGTTTACACGAAAGCTCAGGTGGCGGCGTCGGGAATCATGGGGCCTGTACTTCCACACGTCGTCGAGCGCCTGCCAGACGTGTTGGTGTTCATGAAAGGCACCTGCGTCGTGGTAGATTCCACCACGCAACCATCGTCGGCGATCGACCTGATCGGTGTTCATGGCTCTCTCACCGACGACGAAATGTATGTTCCCCTAATCATGGAGGTGGCATGATGGCTGAGCTGGTCTTTTTCTCGGGCACGATGGACTGTGGAAAATCCACTCTCGCCTTGCAGACCGCCTACAACTTCCGCCAACGCGACCTTGCGGGGATCATCTTCACGATGAACGATCGTGCAGGACGCGGCAAGCTTTCCTCGCGTATCGGACTGATCGAGGATGCCGTCGAGGTTGAACCCACCACCGACTTTTGGAAAGAGGTTGCGGCCGCCCGTCAGAAAGGCCGCGTCGACTGGCTGATCTGCGACGAAGTGCAGTTTTACAGCCGCCCGCAGGTCGATCAGCTCGCGCGTATCGTCGACGAGATCGGGATCAACGTGTACGGATTCGGCATCACCACGGACTTCCGCGCGAGGCTGTTCGAAGGCTCCCAGCGCATGATGGAACTCGCAGACCGTATCGAACGCCTTCAGGTGGAGGCGTTGTGCTGGTGCGGGAAGCGAGCCACGCACAACGCCCGTACCGTGAACGGCGTGATGGTGACCGAGGGCGAGCAGGTGGTGGTCGGCGATACCGGCGGCGCCACCGTCGCATACGAGGTGCTATGCCGTTATCACCACATGCGTGGCATGACTGCCGCGACGGCGCATGCCTCGGAGCTGTCGCCTCAAACGCTCGATCTCTAGCTCTCTAGCTGTCTAGCTGTCTTTCGAATAGCCGAACACGATCTCGTCCCACGACGGCATCGACGGGCGCCCCTTGCGTTTCTTCGACTCCTTGTGAGACGGCTCCGGTGACGGCGGGATATTCGGGATTTCAGCCTGGGTTTCGCTCGGTTCCTCGGCAGAATTTGCTTCCTCGGCGGGTTCGTCATCGGCGCTTGCGGCTGACTCCTGTTCGGCATGTGCAGTATTCCCGGGGAACTCGATAATCGTGGCGTCGGTAGCGCCGTCGACGTCGGAATCTGCCCGATGGGCGCCATCAAACTCGGGCATCGGCTGTGCAACACCACGCTGCGAATCAAGCGATTCAAGCATTTCATCGATCGACGCCCCAGCATGGGGAGTTTCGGGGGAGAGGGCACTGTCCGGGCTGGCCGGGCTTTCGGCCGCCTCAAGCGCATGGCGAGCACGACGCGCCTCGAGGGATGCGGTGTTCTCGCTCATGTCGGGCGTATTGAGCGGACGCCACGGAGAAACTGGGGTAGGGATCTGCGTTTCCGTGAGCCAGGCGGCTTCGTCGTTCGTGGCGGTCACAGTGTGAGCCTGCATATCGATCCGCCACTGGGCGAGGTGCTGCTTCTCGCCGATGACAAACTCAGCAACAAGCATGCGCTCATTGTTCTTGCGGTACGAATCCCACTCGATCGAATGAGCATCAACGCCTCGGGCGGCAAGGCGCGAGCCGACGAGCTCCTCCAGGCTCATCGAGCCGGCTTCCTTGCTTAACATCCAGCGTCGGGCTTGGAGTGCAGTGTACTGGCGTTCAGCGAGGATCGGACGCGCCAGGCCGTCCAGATCGGCCGGCGGGATCGCCGTTAGCTCAGAAACCTCAGCGACCGACAATCCTGCGCGGAAATGCGCCTGGATTTCCTTCGGAGTGATCGGGCGGGGTGGTTCTTCGGCGCTTGCGCGCACGTCCTTTCGGAGCGCCGCACGCAACTCGGACGTAATCGGTAGGCGGTAGCGGTTGCCGTCGGCGTCGTTTAAACTCAGTGCGTCGCCGTCTGGAACCAAACCCAACAGCTCAAGATCGATCATGTATTCCTCCCAAATCTCCAGTATCAAGAGTGCCACGAAACGGCGGTAAATACCCATTTTTGCGGCGGTGTGTTCACCCAGGTCGAATGCAGAAAATAGCTCACCGCATAATTGGACTTCACAAACGCGTAAAAATCTGGTAAAAACAGCGGGAACAAACAGGCGCCGCATGGCGCCTCCGGGACAGGCTGAGGCACGCTCAGCAGTACCGCGACAAGGAAATTGAAGGAGGTCACGATGGCCACAGATTACGATGCGCCACGCAAGCAAGATGAGGAGATCAAGGAAGATTCTCTGGAGGCTTTGAAAGCGCACTCCGACCAGCAGTCGGGCACCGTGGACGAAGACGAGAACGAAGCGGCGGAGGGCTTTGAGCTCCCCGGAGCGGATCTGTCGAACGTCGAGCTTTCGGTTGCCGTGATTCCTGCTCAGGACGACGAATTCACGTGTAGCCAGTGCTTCCTTGTTCACCACCGCTCGCAGCTTGCCTACGAGGAAAACGGCCTTCCGGTCTGCCTCGAGTGTGCAGCCTGACATCGCTCCGGCCCGCCAGTTGGCGGGCCGTTGCGGTACTGTAGGGCAAGGAAAGAACGAAAGGCACAGCAGATGAGTTGGTTTTCACGCAAGAAGAAGGAAACGAGCGCGCCCGCACCGGCGGCTGAGGAAAAGCCGAAGAAGGCCGCCCACGGCCCGTACGACGCGGCTGAAATCTCCGAACCTGGCGAACTCCTCGACGCCGGTTCGCTCCTGATTCCTGCGGTCCCTGGCGCCCAGCTTCAGCTCACCCTCAACGAAGATCGAACCACCGTAGTCGGAGTCGTCTATGTTCTTGACGGGTCGGCGCTGCAGTTGCAGGCGTTCGCTGCTCCGAAGTCGCGCGGCATTTGGGACGAGGTTCGTCTCGATATGCGCACGTCGATCGCCGCCCAGGGTGGATCGTCGGTGGAAGTTGATGGCACCTATGGCAAGGAACTGCGTGCACAGATGCCGGTCGAGGGCGGCACGGCGCCTCACCGCTTCCTTGGAATCGACGGCCACCGTTGGCTTCTCCGAGCAACACTGTACGGTCGTGCCGGTGCTGACGATGCGGCGGCCGCACACATTCTTCAGATCCTCGATCGCGTGGCTGTTCGCCGTGGCTCAGAGCCGCATCCGCCCCGTGAGCTTCTCGCTTTGCAGATTCCGGAGCAGATTCAGGCCAGCCTCCAGCCAGTCGAAAGCTAGCCTATGGCAAAGCGGCGCATTAACGTGCGCGGGAGCGTCATTTCTGTGACTTATCCGGGCGCATCGGACGCGCCGAATGTGGTGGTCTCGCTCCAGGTGGGCACGGCGGTGCTCCGGATGGTTTTCATGTCGAGGCGTCATTTGAGCGCGATCGATATTGGTCAAGAACTCAACGTCCGTGGCAATCTTGTGACAGTAGCTGGCGCACCCACCTTGTTTAACCCGACGTATACGATCCTGGCGGAGGAATCATGAGCGAAACCCGTGGCGCAGTGAGTGCGATGTTCGGTGACGATTTCGATGCGCTCGAGGCCGTCGGCGGTGTCAGAGGCATTGTCGAATCCTCGCTCCCCACGTTGGTTTTCCTGATCGCCTACCTTGTGTGGGGCGTCAATATTGCGTTGTGGTTGTCGCTCGCATTGGCTGTACTTTTCATCGCTGTGCGTGCGCTGACGCGGATCCCTATCGCACCAGCGGTGGGCGGTTTTTGTGCGGCAGCGATTTCTGCTGCGCTGACGTGGCATACAGGAGAAGCGTCGAACTTCTTCCTGTGGGGTTTGCTGACGAACGCGGCGTATTTCCTTGCGTTCGCTGTCTCCCTACTCGTTCGTCGCCCGCTCGCTGGTTTTTTAATTGGCGCGTTTCGTGGAGAGTTGACAGGCTGGTGGGCGCGCCCGGATGTCACCCGACGTCGCTATACGCAGGTGACGGCGTTGTTTACGGCTCTCTTCGGGATCCGGATGGCGGTCCAGGTTCCGTTGTATCTTGCGGGGGCGACGTCGGCGCTCGGCGTGGCAAAGCTCCTGATGGGGTTTCCGTTGTTTGCTGTTCTTGTGTGGCTCTCATGGATGCTTGTGCACGATTTGCCGGCTGTGAGTGACGCCGGTACACCGGATGAGACTCCAGCCGCGTCCACCAACTAAGCGATCTATTTTTGCCCGATAAAGGCGGCGACCTGTGCTGTTGCTCCGCTGGTCGATTCGTCGATCTCAACGAGGATGATGTCCCCTGAGAGCACCGCAATATCGGGCTCGGGTGCCACGGTGATTCCCGAGCGGACGATCGAGGAGATGCGGCTACCGAGTGGCAACTCGATCTCGTGAACGGCACGGCCGTCCACAGGTGCGTTCTTCGCAACGGTGCCCTGGAAGAGTGCGATGGTGGAATCTTCGAAGGTCAGACGCCGGATCAGCGAGCCGGTGGCCATCGCGTCTTCGATGAACGAGCCGAGAATCTCGGGCGTCGAGACTGCCACATCCACGCCCCACGATTCGTCGAAGAGCCACGAGTTCGCGGGGTTGTTGTTGCGGGCAATCACGCGGGGCACACCGAACTCGGTTTTCGACAGGAGCGACAGTACGAGGTTTGCCTTGTCGTCGCCGGTTGCCGCGACGACGACATCGGTTTCGTTGACGCCGGCGTCGTTCAGTACTGAAATTTCGCACGCATCTCCCAAAAGCCAATCAGCCTGGGGAACCGAAGCCACGCGCATTGCGCTGGGATTGCGGTCGATGAGCACGACGGTATCGCCGCGAGTGATCATCGCGCGGGCGATCGAGCGGCCAACGGACCCAGCTCCAGCAATGACGATTTTCATAGCATGTCCTCCGTCGGCGGATGGTTGAGAATGCGTTGCACCGCGGTTGCTCGCGACGTCGGAACCATCATGTGCAGACGGTCGTCGTCTTGGAGGACGGTGCTGGGCTGGGGTAAGAGTCCTTTGTTTGCTCGCACAATGTAGGCGACGCGTGCGCTTGTTGCGGTTTCGACGTCTGTGACAGACGTACCGAACCAGGCGTCATCGACGTCGACCTCGATGAGAGAAATTCCTGCGGCTGAGTCCGAATAGTCCTCGTGAGGGCCGAGCGGAATGAGAGCTCGGAGCATGGAATCGGCCGTCCACGTGACGGGTGCGACGGAATCGATACCGAGGCGCTGATAGATAGTGGCACGTTGCGGATCGTAGATTCGAGTGACGACGTTGGAAACTCCGAAGGTATCGCGGACCACCCGCGCCGCAATGATATTCGAGTTATCTCCTGAGGCTGCTGCCGCGAAGGCGTGCGCTTCCTCGATTCCTGCCTGGATTAAGATGTCGCGGTCGAAGCCGTGCCCTGTGACCTGCTGTCCAGGGAAATCTTCGGGCAGACGGCGAAACGCGGCAGGATCTCGATCGATGATGGCGACTGAGTGTCCACGATTCACCAAGTCCACTGCGAGTGTCGAGCCGACTCGCCCGCATCCCATCACCACAAAATGCATGGGGAGAACTCCTTTGCGTGAATCCTGGCGTAATGTGTTTCCTGATGTCCAAGAATAGAACAGAAATGTCGGTGTCGCGAGCCTCGTCAGTTGTGCTGATCGGCCTCGCAGCCCTCATCGTGCCGCAAACGATGCTCCGTTCCACTCCTCAGTTTCATGCGAGTTGGGGGATCTTCCTCGCTGTTCTCGTGGGAATCGGAGCGTTCTTCGCAGTGGCGTATGGCCTTGTTCAGGTGCGCCAGATTGCTCCCCGGCGTTCGCTCCACCAGTTGGCAGGGGCGTTCCTTTCGCCGCAGACGGCGATTATGGTGGCCTCGGCTCGTATCGTGGCCTATGCGTCAGTCTCGATTCTGGGCACTGAGCTCACAACAGCGGCGCTGATTCCTTTCGTCGATGTGAGTGATTTCGCGCCCTGGATTGCGACGGCGATTATCGCCTTCGCAGCTGTGGTTGTGCTATTGCGCCACTGGGTCGGAAACCTACGGTGGACGGTGATTTCCACGACCGCAGCCCTCGCGATGGCGATTGTCGTTCTTGCTGTTGGCTTGTTCTTCGAAACGACAGGCGGGATCGAGTGGAACGAAGTGGCGACGGCACGCCTCGATGTGCTCGCCACCGAAGCGAAAACGTCGCAGGGCGGGTTTTCGGCCGTCGTTATTGCGTCGCTATTCCCCACAGGTCTCCTCCTCCTCACAGCAGAGCGGATCATGGTTCCTGCCCAAGAACGCCGTGTTGATATGCAACGCCTTGTTCTGGCCTTCTTGCCCTCACTCCTGGTCATTCTCGCAACGCTCTACCTCACGGTGGTGCTCGGTTTGCCAGGCGAACGCCTCGCCCTGCCAGTGTTGTCGATGGCCGCCGCTTTCATGGGAGAGATCCCGCAATACGTTGTCGCCGTTGCCATTGGGCTCGCAGGTGTCGCGGTCACCTACACGTCGTTCCGACAGCTCCCGCGGCTCATCCGTGAGCTCGCCGTCGACGGACTCGTTCCCCGCCGGCTCGCTGCTCGTGATTCGGTTCGTTCACGAAACCTCATCCTCATCGTGATCGCCGTGATTTGTGGTATCGGAGTGCACGTTTTGTCGTCTGCGCGTGTTGTCCCGATTACCTTTGTGGTGGCAACCTTCGTGATGGGCGTTCTCGGTGCGGCGGCGCTCGTGAGCCGCGCCAAGGCGAAGTTGCGTTCCTCGACGGTGTCGGATGTTCGCCGTCGTGCACGGATCGAAAGCTGGCTGTTTCGTTTCTTTGGGATCCTTGCCACAATCGCGCTTGGCGCGATTACCTACATGCAACCGTGGTGGATGCTCCTTGACGTGGCGATGCTTGCCGTTCCGGGCGCATTTTTGGTGATTTTGCGTCGTGGGCAATTGCGTATCGCCGACGAACTGTCCGCCGATTCACTCGGCGCAGGCCGTGAAATCCCGGTGCGGCTTCGAACCTATGTGTTGGTATCGAGGGTTGACGATCCTACCCTGAGGGCACTCGATATGGCCCGTGCGTTGCGCCCATCCACGTTGGAAGCTCTCGCCGTCGACATCGACCCGGCACAGACCCGCGCCATCCGCGAGGACTGGCGCCGTGGCCAGATTGCGGTTCCACTCACAGTTCTCGGAACGCCCCGCGGCGCCGCACGCGGCCCGGTGATTGAGTACATTCGCGCCGCTCGCCAGCAGCATCCGCGCGATCTGGTCGTCGTTGTCACTGCGCTTGTGATGGCCACAGGCGCTTGGCAACGTTTCTTCGTCTCGCACACCACTCCGGCGATCGTTTCGGAGTTGCGCATGGAACCTGGCGTGACGATCATGGAGGTTCCGTTCCAGCTAACCGACGCCGAAACCGAGCGTGAGGAGAGTTAAGTGAAGATTGAGATCACTGACGTTGCCCACGGGGGCGTATTCGTTGGCCGAGTCGACGGCCAAGTCGTGTTCGTGCGCGGTGCTCTCCCCGGCGAGGTCGTCGACGTTGAAGTGACGAAGAAGCGTTCGAAGCTTCAATTTGCCCGCGTGGTTCGCGTTCTCGAGGCGTCCCCCCATCGCGTGGACGAGGTGTGGCCCGACGGCGCTGCGGGGCGAGTCGGAGCTGCGGATTATCAGCACGCCGAGCTTTCCTACCAGCGCGAGTTGAAGGCGGGAGTGATCCGTCAGCTCGCGAGGCGTCTGGGCTCTCAAGAGCTGGCAGATTCGCTAGCGGGTCTGACGGTCGAGCCAGTAGATTTGAGCGACGGCTGGGGACGGCGCACCCGCTTCGACCTGGTGAAACTTCCCCACGGAATGGGGATGCATCGTGAGTCCTCGCATGATCTGGTTGCGCTTGCCTCCCAGCCATTGGGCGTTCGTGAGCTGGAGGATCTCGATCTGTTCGGCGGTGCATGGGATGGTGCGATCGCTGCGGGCACTCGGGTGCACGTGGTGGCGCCGGCGTCGGGCGACAACGTCGTGGTATACGGCGGGCGCGCTTACACGGCGCCTGGCGATCGTTTCCGTGGAAAAATTGCGGAGCGCGCGACCACGGCAAGCCAGATCTACGACTACGAGATTTCTCCCGATGGTTTCTGGCAGGTGCACGCAAAGGCGCCGAGCACACTGTTGCAGCTCGTGATGGCGGGCGCGGACTTACACGGGGGAGAACGTGTGGCTGAGTTTTTCTCCGGCGCGGGCCTGTTTTCCCTGCCGATAGCGAAAGCGATCGGCGACGCCGGTGCGCTGGTCACGATGGAAGGCTCCGCAGATGCCGTCGCCGACGCGCGCGAGAATCTTAGCGGGCTTGGCAACTCCACGCTCCACGCCGGGAAGATCGGAGTGAGAGAAGTTGCCCAGCTCGCCTCAGGCGCCGACGTCGTGATCGCCGATCCTCCGCGTGCGGGGCTAGGCAAGGCTGAAGCGCAGGCTGCCGCTACTTCGAATGCGCGCCGTATCGTGCTTGTTTCATGTGATCCTGCAGCGATGGCGCGAGACGCTCAGGCACTCATTGAAAATGGGCGTGAACTCGTCTCAGCGCAGGCTCGCGACATCTTCCCGCACACCCATCACGTCGAGATTGTCAGCGTTTTTGAGTGAGCGCCAGGCGGCGATGCCACGTAAGATTGCTGGGTAGGTCCTTTGGCATAGACGCCAGCATGGAAGCGAGGAGTAGTGCATGTCGATTCTTGAAACGATCACAAGCCCGGCGGATCTCAGCACGCTGAGCGAGGAGCAACTCGCTACCCTGAGTGAGGAGATTCGCCATTTTCTCGTTCAACATGTTGCAGCCACAGGAGGGCACCTCGGTCCGAACCTGGGCGTCGTCGAGCTCACGATCGCTCTGCATCGCGTGTTCAACTCTCCACGCGATCCACTGATTTTCGACACTGGGCATCAGAGCTACGTGCACAAGATCCTCACCGGTCGTCACGATTTCGATCATCTGCGTCAGGCCGGCGGCCTGTCTGGCTATCCGTCGCGAGCGGAGTCCGAGCACGACGTCGTGGAGAACTCTCACGCCTCCACAGCCATTTCGTGGGCGGACGGCGTCGCGCGCGGTTTCCAGCTGTCAGGTTCAACAAATCATGCGGTAGCGATCATTGGTGACGGCGCGATGACGGGCGGCATGGCATGGGAGGCGCTCAATAATGTTGCTGAGGATCCGAACCGTCCGGTCGTGATCGTGCTTAACGACAACGGACGTTCCTATTCGCCCACAGTGGGTGGCGTGATTCGGTCGCTCGATCCGGCCAGGAAGCTCGATTCGATGCGCGTGTCGAAGAACTACGAAAGCTTCCTCAACTGGGGCAAGCGCACCTTGCAGGCGGGCGGTCTTCCCGGCCAGCTCACATACGGTGCGTTGCGCGGATTCAAACGCGGAATGAAGGAAATGCTTGTCGATGCGGGCATTTTTGACACCTTGGGCCTCAAATACATCGGCCCTGTCGATGGCCACAATATTGGAGAGCTCGAAGAAGCACTGACAATGGCACGCGATTTCGGTGGCCCAGTTGTGGTGCATGCGATCACCGAGAAGGGCCGCGGGTACAAACCTGCGGAGACGAACGAAGACGATCGCTTCCACGCGATCGGGAAGATCCATCCAGAGACGGGCCTGCCGATTGCGCCGTCACGGTTTGGCTGGACCAGTGTGTTCGCGGACGAGCTCGCATCGATCGCGAAGGAGAACCCGAGGGTTGTCGGAGTCACTGCGGCGATGATGAACCCTGTGGGCCTCAAACCGCTCAAGGAAGCGTTCCCTCAGCGCGTGATCGACGTCGGAATCGCGGAAGCACACGCGATGACAATGTCCGCAGGCCTCGCCCACGCCGGTTACCACCCAGTCCTCGCACTGTACTCAACGTTCATGAATCGCGGCTTCGATCAACTGTTGATGGATGTGGCGCTCCACGGTGAGAACGTCACTATTTCGCTCGACCGCTCGGGAGTGACGGGCGACGACGGCCCATCCCACAACGGCATGTGGGATCTCTCGCTCGCCGCAATGATTCCAGGGCTCAAGGTTGCCGTGCCACGCGATGAAGCGACCTTGAGAGCAGAACTTCGCACCGCCGTCGCGAGCGAGGGGCCCACGCTTCTCCGCTATCCGAAAGGTGCGATGCCGCCGGCGTTGCCCGCTGTGCGAACAATCGGAACGATCGAAATTCTCCTCGATTCAGACGATCCTCGCCCACTCGTGCTCGTCGGGGTCGGTGCTCTCGCTCACACGATGATGGACGCAGCAGGGAGCATCGATGCCCCTGTGGTCGTTGTGGATCCGACGTGGGTTTTGCCAGTACCGACGGAACTGGCGCAGTTGATCGCTTCCTCGCGAGGTGCCGTCATCCTCGAGGACGGACTGATCGACGGCGGTATTGGCTCCGAGATTGCGCGCAGTGTTCGCGAAGCTGGTTCCGATGTGCGGATCGAGACGCTCGGCATCTCGAAAGAATTCCTCCTGCATGCCGCGCGTAAGGATATTTTGACGGCTCAGGGGATGGACGCTGCCGCCGTTGTCGAGGCAGCTCGGCGCATGCTGAACTGACCTACGCGGTCTGTGCCAGAACCGGCACGGTGAGCTCGATCTGCCACGGCCGTGCGCCTGCAGCGGTGAGTGCACGGTGAAGATCCGAGGTTGAGCTCCATCCGTTCCATGCGACGGTCTTCTGAACTATCGGTTTGAGGAGCACATCCTGGCGGATTCCGAGTTCGTCAGCGAGCGAGAAAATGCGATCTCGTATTGCGTGCCACCGGCGGCCAGCCTCGGGGTTCACGGAGTCCCAGCGGTTCGTTGGAGGGAATGGGTCACGGTTCGGATCGCGGAACTTCCGCGCAGGAAGTTCCGATTCAGGAGTATGCCATGCGGCGTCGATTGCTTCCCAGAATGGGGCGACTAGCTTTTGGCGCTCGCGTCGACGAAGCAAAGGCGAACGCTTCAGGTCCGCATAGGAGCGGAGCTTGTGTGAGGCAAGCTCGCCCACCAGCTTGGTGGGGAACACTTTCGAGGGGTTGAGGTCGCGAGATTTCGCGATCTCGTCGCGAACCTTCCACAGTTGCTCGATCATTGCCAGGGCGCGCTGGTCCTTTACTCCAGCTTGCCGCGCGGCTCGGCGCCACGGCTGTGCCTTCGGCGGTTTCGGAGGGCGCATGCGTATTTCTTCACACTCTTGTTCGAACCAGTCGAACCGGCCAGCATTCTTGAGCATCTCAGTGAGTGAATCACGCAGTTCGTGGAGCAACTGGACGTCGAGCGCTGCGTACGCGCGCAGGTCTGGCCCGAGTGGACGTTCCGACCAATCGGCGTTTGAGTGCTCTTTCGCCAAGTACCAGCCGAGAAGATCGGCGACGAGGTGCTGGAGGGAGGTGTGATCGTAGCCCAGGAGAAGCGCTGCCATCTCGGTGTCGAACACTTTGGTTGGCTCAAGGCCGAGTTCGCGCAGCGACGGGAGGTCTTGATCAGCAGAGTGGAGGATCCATTCGCCGGACAGTGCATCAGCGAGAGGACCGAGTTTGTCTTCAACACCAACCGGATCGATGAGGTAAATTGGTGAATTTTCGCTTTTGACCTGCACGAGGTAGGCGCGGTCGGAGTAGCGGATTCCCATTGCGCGTTCGGTATCGAGTGCAAAAACCTTCCCAGGCGACTGTGCAAGGGTAGCAACGGCAGTGGCGACGTCGTCGTGGGTAATCGGGGGAATCCCGTCAAATGGTTCGTTTAAGGGGCGGGCGTCGATATCCTCGCTCAAATTGTTTCTACCTTTCTGCGCAGGCTGGAGACGTTCTCTTCCCACGGGCCCAGCCCTGCAAGTTTCGCTGCGAAATCTGCCCACCCGAGGAGGTGCTCGGTGAGGTACTCGGTGTGGGGAGTCCACGAGGCGCGCAACTCAAGTTCGACTTTTGACGTTCCGAGCGTGAGGCCACCGAAAGTCTCGTTGAAGACGCGCGTGACGGTGCCCCCGAGTGTATGGAAGGAGGCGCCCTGGTGGTCCAGTGACTCGGCAAGCCAGCTCCAGGCAACCTCGCCAAGTAGGGGATCTCCAGCGAGCTCGGAATCCATCGGAGCTTTCGCATGGACGACGACGCGGAAGTTTCCGTTCCACGCTGGCTGGCCCTGAGGATCGTGGAGTACCACGAACTTGGCTTCGCCAAGATAAAACTCTGGATCCAGATCGGATGACGTATTGACCTCCGCCTGGAGCGCAACTGTCCAGGGTGCAATGTGTGTTGGTGGGGGAATCTGGACCACGTGCAACTCGGGGCGGAATTTCTGCCCGCGAAGCGAATCGAGGGCTGTGATAAATTCCTGGGGCGTTTGCATATAAAAACTCTAAATGGCGAGTGGGGCGAGTGTCATATGGCGCGCCGGGTAGGATAGAAGCCGCATGACGATGAGAGGAATGAGATGAGCCGTTCGCAGTTTGTTCGAATTGATTCCGCCGAGTTGGATGAGCTGGCGAAGAGTGCTGGTGTTCCGTTGCCGCTCGAGCAGTCGGGGGCATGGGATCCGTTCGATGAGGCGGTAGCTGGGCGTCGCCCCTGGGGGCGCTTCGCGTGGATTCTCGACGGTGATCCCGTGGCAGTGATTTCCCTCTCGGCGCTGGAGGGGCGCGGTTTTACCTACTTGTGGGCGAAACACGGGCCGGTGTGGTTCACCGCGCCAACTCCGACGATGGAACGTCAGTTCCGCGAGGGGCTTGCGGCGATCGTGCGTGAGGCTGATCGGTCGCTCGCGTTCATTCGTCTTCATGCTGAGCCTGCGGATGATTTGGTGGATTTGCTCCAGTCTGTGACCTACGATCGCACTGTTGTGCTTGATCTCACACCCAGTGACGAGGAGCGAATGAATGCGATGAAGAAGCGTGGGCGTCGCGATGTGCGCAAGGCCCTGAGGGACGAAACAATGGTCGCGGCGGAGGAAACCGCGAGTGCGTCAGCTGTGTTCGGCGAGCTCTACGAGTTGCTTGTTGAGACCGGCGCACGCGACGAGTTCGGGATCGCGCCACGGCAAACCTATGAGCTGATGTTGAGCGCACTCGGCCCGCAGCATGGGCGCCTGTTTACTGTGCGTCGCGGGGGCCGCCCGCTGTGCTGGGGGATCTGCACCGTCAACGGTGCGCACGCCTCGTACTACTACGCCGCGTCGAACGAGGAGGGCCGCAAGAGCGGCGCCCCGGATCTTTTGGTGTGGTCGATGGCGAAGTTCTTGAAGGAATCGGGCGTGCAGGTGTTTGATCTGATGGGGATCGATTCCGATCGCGCACCACAACTTGCGGGAGTTCGTGGTTTTAAAACGAAGTTTTCCGAAGAGATCACTGAGATCCCAGGCGCATGGGATTACCCCTTGCGCCCGCTTTTCTACCGCGGCCTGGTGGCAGGATTGAAAGCGAAGCGCCGCCTTATTGAAAAACTGCGATCCCGCTCCCGCTGAACCTTACCGAGTTCGCTTCGGCGCGCACCGGTTCCCATTCGAGGACTGGTTCGCGTCCGTCGATCGGGGCGGCGACGTCGCCGGCTACCTTGGAAAACACGACGAGCGTTTCTCCGCGGCGCAACCAGCCGCCGTCGGCTCCGACGTGCGCCTCGGTTTCAACTCGGTTTCCGCTTGCGACGTCGGGGCTTGCGTGGCGCAAGCGAATCAGCTTGCGAACGAAGGTGCGCATTCGCGAGCCTTCCGGTGAGTCTGCTTCGCTCCAATCTAGCCGTGCCGCCTCGAAAGCCTCGGTGGTTTGCGGGTCGAGCATGTCCTCGTGTGTGCTACCGAAATCCCAGTCTTTGAACTCGTTCATGCGCCCGGCAAGGATGTGTTGCCCGATGTCGTTGCCGAAGTTGGTGAAAAACGGGAAGCGGCGTTTCGTGCCCCATTCTTCGCCCATGAATAGCATGGGCGTGAAGGGGGAGAGCAGGATGAGCGCGCGCGAGATTGCTACCTCGCCAGGGGTGAGCTTTTCGGTTGGTCGGTCGGAGAGGTAGCGGTTGCCTACCTGGTCGTGGTTTTCGTCGAAGACGATTAGCGCGTGCCCGTTGACGTCCGCGGGCAGAGATTGTCCCCATGCCACCTTTCGGAATTTTGAGACTTGCCCGGTTCGGGTGAAGCCGTCAACGAGCGCTTTCTCAAGGGTTCCGGGTTCGGCATAGTCCTGGTAGTAGGCGTTCGTTTCTCCAGTGAGCCACACGTGCAGGGCATGGTGGACGTCGTCGGCCCACTGTGCGTTTGCTCCGCGCCCGCCCGCCGACGTCGGTGCGATGGTGCGCGGGTTGTTGGCGTCGGATTCGTAGGCGAGAGTGAACGTTCGCCCGGTTCGCCTGCTTGCCTCACCGACGGCATCGGAGATTTCGGCGAGGATGTGACGCGGGGAATCGTCTTTGAGGTGGTCCACCGCGTCGAGGCGAAGCGCGTCGAAGTGATAGTGCTCGAGCCACTGGAGCGCGTTGTCGACCACGTATCGGCGCACGTGCTCGGAGCCGGGAGCGTCCATGTTCACAGCCGAGCCCCACGGCGTGTGGTGCGAATCGGTGAAGTAGGGGCCGAATTGGGCAAGGTAGTTGCCGTCGGGCCCGAGATGGTTGTACACGACGTCGAGGGCGGCTGCCATTCCGCGCTCATGGATGGCATCCACGAGTGCAACGAGATCCTCCGGCCGCCCGTAGGCGGGGTTGAGCGCGAAGAGGGAGACGCCGTCGTAGCCCCAGTTGCGTTTGCCTGGGATCGGCACGATGGGCATGAGTTCGACGACGTCGATCCCCAGCTGGGCGAGCGCATCCAGCTTTTCGATCGCCGAGAGGAACGTTCCTTCCTCCGTGAACGTGCCCACATGGAGCTCGTACCAGACGCGCCCCGTGAGATCACCGGCGTCGCGATCGTGGTGGAAAACAAAACTCGCTGGATCGACCACCTCGCTCACGCCGTGCGGGCCGTCGGGCTGGCACATGGAGCGCGGGTCGGGCAACGGCATGCCGCCGTCGAGCCGGATCTGGTAGCGTTCGTCCACTGGCAGATCGATCTCCCACATGCCATTCTCGGCTGGAGCCGCCGGCATGGGCCCGTGGTTGGTCTCGTACGTGACGTCGGTGGCGTTTGGCGCCCACAGGGAAAGTTTCATGCTCGCTCCAACACCACCACAGGGAAATCGGTGAACAGATCGTCGAGTTTGACCACGCCGCCTGCGATGTCGCGGCCCGTGAGAACGTCGTGCCAGTTGCCCTGCGGAAGGACCACCGTGTGGGCCGCGAAGCCGCCGTTGCGCTCGAGTGAGCCGGCGAAACGCGTGCCGACGGTGACGAGTTGAGCCTCGCCGTCGGCGTCGGTGCGGGCGAAGGCGAGCGCGTGACCGGTGGAAACCGGGAGCGCAAGGTAGCCCCACTTGGGGTCGGAAAGTGCCCGTTCACGGCGCAACCGGGCCAGGCGCGAGGTGAGGAAGAGTTTCTCTTCGTCGAGCGTGGGAGTGGAGGGCAGGCCGTCGGAATCGAGAGCCTCGAGCGTGGCCGCGAGCGCTGGGAAATCGACCTGGCGCCGGTTGTCGGGATCGACAAGCGACGTTTGGGTGATTTCCTCGCCTTGGTAGATATCAGCAACCCCGACGCCAGTGAGTTGGAGCGCCTTCGATGTGAGGAGATAGCTGCGCGCGGCCGGAGCAATGTGCGCGGCGAAGTCCGTGAGGATGGTGCGCGCCTCGTCATTGCTGAGGATCGCGTTGAGGTAGCCGAGCATGTCCGCTTCGGCGCCCTCGTCTTGAGCGGTCCATGTCGTCCAGGATTTCTGTTCGCGTGCTGCCTTGAGGAAGTAGGCGCGCAGACGATCCGTTTCAATCGGTTCGCCGCCTACCCAGGTGCCGAGAAGCGTTTGCCACATGAGGTTTTCGAAGCGGCCGTCGAGCTCTGCAGGGCACTCTTCGGCGACGGCGGTTCGAGCAGCTGTGAGCGCTGCGCCCCAATCGGTGGCGAACTCGGAGAGTACGGCGATTCGGGCGCGGGTATCTTCTCCGCGCTTCGTATCGTGTGTGGACAGGGTACTCATCGTGGTCGGCCACGCTTCATGCAAGTGGTTTTCGAACGCGTGGAATGCGTCGGTGGACGCGACGATGTGGGCCGGCCCGTGGCCGACTTCGTTTGCACTGGTCAGCGGCGTGTAGCGGTAGTAAGTGGTGTCTTCGACGCCCTTGGCCATCACTGCTCCGGCTACCTGCTGGAAGCGCACGATTGCCTCGTTGCGCTTGTCTTCGTGGGTGCGGCCCGCTGAGCCGACCTCGTACCCGAGCAGGAGCTCGACGACGACGGAGAGCGTTTCGCTACGGAACTCGTCCAGGTTGGCTACAGCCTGTTGTGCGACCGAGCGGAGCAACTCCTCGTCGATCGTATCTGGGCGTTCGCCAGGCACCACGTAGGCACGGTAGCGCGGCATGTTGACCACGAGTTCCACGATCGCCTCGTAAATAGAGCGGAAGGTGTGATCTCGCAGGCGCACGTCCGCGTGGAAGATCTCCCAGATGAGGGTAGAGAGCCGGTCCACTTCGGAGAACAAGGACTCCTTGATGATTTGGCGTTTCGCATCGTGCTCGATCGTGGCGAGTGACTGCGGGCGCCCTGATTCCTCGGTGTAGATCTGGATCAGGTGGGCGATTCCAGCGGGCTCGGTGAGTACCCCGCCCACGTGGCGGAGTGTGTCATAGCCTGTGGTGCCGGCAATCGGCCAATCGGAGGGGAGCTGCTCGGCGCCTTCGAGAATCTTTTCGGCAACGATCCACGCCCCGCTGGTCGCTTCGTTGAGGCGGCGCAGGTAGCCGCGCGGATCGGCCAGGCCGTCCACGTGGTCGATGCGGAACGCGTCGATCAAACCGGTATCGAAAAGCTCCAGGAGGAGCGCGTGCGAGGCGCGGAAAACGGCGTCGTCTTCCACGCGAACGGCAACGAGAGTATCGACGTCGAAGAAACGACGGTAGTTGAGCTCGTCGTTCGCCACGCGCCAGTAGGCAAGCCGGTAGTACTGGCGGTTGATGAGCTCGGCCAGTGGTAGCGATTCGGTACCGGCCCGCACAGGGAACACATGGTCGTAGTAGCGCAAAACCGGTACTTCGCCGTCGGCCTCGAAGCCGGGAACTACCATGTTCTCCACGGTGATTTCGCCGGAGGTGAGCACGTTGCCGATGCGATCTCCGAGCACGGCGAGGAGGAGACCATCGCCGGCTTCGCTCGGTTCGAAATCGAACCACGTGTCGTAAGGAGAATCGTGGCCGTCGCGGAGCATCGACCACAGGGCAGGATTCTTGTAGAGGGGAGTGGGCACCGCCATGTGGTTCGGAACCACATCCACAATCACGCCCATTCCCGCCTCGTGGAAGGCGCGTGCCGCATGCTCGAATGCCGCGCGACCGCCCAAATCTTCGGAGATACGCGAGTGATCGACGACGTCGTAGCCGTGAGTCGAACCGGGAGCCGCCTGAAGAATGGGGGAGAAGAACACGTCCGTCACACCGAGCGAGGAGAGGTAAGGGATGATCGACTCGGCGTCGGCAAACGTAAAGTCCGCGTTGAGCTGGAGGCGATAGGACGTGACCGGTGTGCGCCGACCGGTGGCGGGAACGTGCGTGTGATGGCGGGTATTTTCACTCATGCGTCCTACCCTACGCGGGCGTGGGAACCGACGCCGGTGGTGCGGGTCCGATTACGCGATCAGCCGACGCCGGGGCATGGCTGAACGCATAGCTGTGCGATTGTTGAAAAGAATGAAGGCCCGACAGCGGGGCTGCCGGGCCTTCATCGTATGCCGTGATCAGGACGGATCGGAGGCAGGAGCCTCTTCCTCCTCGAACGGTGCCGGATCGAGGTTCGTGAGTTCTTCGAGCGTTGCCTTCGACGTGTTCACAGCCACGGGGGTGCGGCGCTCGCGGCGCAACACCACGAGCGAACGCGAGGCGACCTCGAATTCGTCGCCAGCGTTCATCTCACTGGGCACCTCGAGCGACACGTTCGTTGCGAGCACCTTGTGCCACACGCCCTCGGGAGTGTTCTCGTTGAGAGGCAGATGGAAGGAGAGATTCTCATCAGAGGCGTTGAACGCGAGAATGAAATCGTCATCCTTAATCTCCTCGCCGCGCAGATCTGGCTCCGCGATGCGATCGCCATTCAAGAACACCATGATGGATCGCGCGTAGGAGGTGCCCCAATCGCCGTCGCCCATCACCTGGCCGTCGTTACGCATCCACTCGATGTCGCCGCGCTCGGATGTACCGCCGCGATCGGCGTCGCCCTTGAAGAAGCGACGACGGCGGAACACCGGGTGCTCCTTGCGCAACGCGATCGCGGAGCGGACGAACTGGTAAAGATCACGCTTAGCGTCGTCGATCTGCCAGTCGATCCAGGAGATCTCGTTGTCCTGGCAGTAAACGTTGTTGTTGCCGCCCTGTGTGCGCGCAATCTCGTCACCATGGGAGATCATCGGCACGCCCTGCGAGAACAGGAGCGTGGCGAAGAAATTCTTCATCTGCTGCAATCGGATCGCGCGGATCTGCGGATCGTCGGTCTCGCCCTCCGCGCCCATGTTCCACGAGCGGTTGTGGGATTCGCCGTCGCGCCCATCCTCACCGTTAGCCTCGTTGTGCTTTTCGTTGTAGGACACGAGATCGCGCATCGTGAAGCCGTCGTGGGCGGTGACGAAGTTAATCGACGCGAACGGGCGGCGGCCCGAATTTGCGTACAGATCCGAAGAACCGGACAGGCGGGAAGCAAACTCGGAGAGCGTCGATGGCTCACCGCGCCAGAAATCGCGCATCGTGTCGCGGTACTTTCCGTTCCACTCCGTCCACAGCGGCGGGAACTCACCCACGTTGTAGCCACCCTCGCCAACATCCCACGGCTCGGCGATGAGCTTGACCTGCGAGATCTCCGGATCCTGCTGGATGATATCGAAGAAGGAGGACAGGCGGTCGACGGCGTGGAGTTCACGCGCGAGAGTTGAGGCGAGATCGAAACGGAATCCGTCCACGTGCATCTCACGGATCCAGTAACGAAGCGAATCCATGATCAGCTGGAGCGAATGCGGTGAACGCATGTTGAGCGAGTTGCCGGTGCCGGTGGTGTCGAAATAGTGCGCTTCGTCGCCGTCTACTAAGCGGTAATACGAGGCGTTGTCGATTCCGCGGAAGGAGAGGGTCGGGCCCATCTCGTTCCCCTCGGCCGTGTGGTTATACACCACGTCGAGGATCACTTCGATATCAGCCGCATGGTAGGCCTTCACGAGGGCCTTGAACTCGTCCACCTGCTCGCCGCGGGTTCCTGCGGCGGCGTACGTGTTTTGCGGTGCGAAGAAGCCGATCGTGTTGTATCCCCAGTAGTTCGACAGGCCGCGGTCGATGAGGGCCGTATCGTTGACGAACTGGTGGATCGGCATAAGTTCGACGGCAGTGACGCCAAGCTCCTTGAGGTACTCCACCATCGCCGGGTGCGCCATGCCCATGTAGGTGCCGCGCAGTTCCTCCGGGATGCCCGGGTGGGTGGCGGTCATGCCCTTCACGTGCGCCTCGTAGATCACGGACTTGTGGTAGGGATGGCGCGGCGGGCGATCGTGGCCCCAATCGAAGTAGGGGTTGATCACCACGGAGAGCATAGTGTGCCCGAGCGAATCTTGCTCCGAGCGCTCCTCGTGGTTGGTGAAATCATAGGAGAAGTTCGACTGATCGTTTTCCACCTGGCCGTCGATCGCTTTCGCGTACGGATCGAGGAGGATCTTCGACGGATCGCATCGGTTGCCCGACGCCGGATCGTACGGCCCGTAGACGCGGAAGCCGTAGCGCTGTCCCGGGCGGATGCCGGGCAGGTAGCAGTGGAAGACGTGGGCATCGACTTCACGAAGCTCCACGCGTGTTTCGGTGAGGTCGTCTGCAATGAGACAGAGCTCGATTTTCTCAGCCACCGATGAGTAGATGGCAAAGTTCGTTCCGGCGCCATCGTAGGTTGCGCCGAGCGGATAGGGTTTTCCTGGCCAAATTTCCATGTGCTTAATATGCCACGTGCACACAGATCGTGCTCGATGTGTCCGCGCGTGCCGCTGTGGGCTGAATGAATATGTGGCGAGCGTCAACAATCAATGAGCGATCCGGGACTTTCCTCCTGATAAAATTGTGGGCGTCACAGGGGAGCGCGAGCGCGCTGAGAGTGCGGAAAGGTCCGCAGACCCTCACACCTGATCCGGGTCATGCCGGCGGAGGAAGTGAAGTCTCTCCCTACCTGCCCAGGTAGGCCCTCCACTAAACATGGAGGAAAAATGAAGTTTGTCAAGTTTGCCGCCGTGGCAGCCGCATCCGCTCTCGTACTGGGCGCGTGCGGAACCTCGTCGTCGACGTCGGGTTCCTCGGCCAGCTCGTCTGCCGCAGCTGAGAAAATCACGGATGTGAAGGTTGTCACCAATGGCTCATGGAAGCTCAAGGACGAAACGCTTGCGAAGTTCACGAAGGAAACTGGCTACAAGGTCACGCTGGTGAACGGCGAGGAATCGGGCACGCTCGATTCGAAGCTGATTCTGACCAAGGCGAACCCGGTGGGCGATGCAGTCGTTGGCCTCACCGCAAATAACGTGCTCCAGGTGGGCGAAGCTGGTGTTTTCGACAAGGAATCGGCTCCGAAGCCGGCCACGGGCGCAGAAAAATACGCGGTTGCAGGAGCTGAAGGCGCGGTGGCCCTGGATCGTTCGGATGCCTGCTTCAATTACGACATCGCCTGGTTCAAGGAGAAGAACCTCACCCCGCCCGCCGGCCTCGAGGATCTGATCAAACCCGAATATAAGGGGCTTACTGTGATCCAGGATCCGTCGAAGTCGGATACCGGTTTCGCGCTGCTGACGGCCACAATCGTGAAGTTCGGTGAAGATGGCTACACGGATTACTGGACTAAGCTCATGGGCAACGGCACGAAGGTCGATGCCTCCTGGACAGACGCCTACCAGGTGGATTTCACCGCGGGTGAAGGCAAGGGCAAGTACCCGATCGTGATGTCGTATGCCTCCTCGCCGTTCTGGACCATCAATGAGGCAGGCGATGCTTCGGCAACCGCGAACGTTGCAGGCGGCTGCTACCCGGTGGTGGAATACGGCGCCGTACTCACGGGCGCGAAGAACGCCGCAGGAGCGAAGGCATTCCTCGAGTGGCTCGCCACCCCGCAGGCCCAGGCGGCGAATGCTGAGGAGAACGTTACCTACCCCATTGACGAATCGGTCGAGCTCCCCAAGGGAATGGCCGAGTTCGCGCCGCGCCCGAACTCTGGCGATCCGCTCGATCCGACACTCATCAAGGCCAACAAGCAAAAGTGGATCACCGCGGTCACTGCGCTGTTCTGATTGCATGCCCCGCTTGGTGTGAAGCCGAAACGCGCATCACACTCTCGCTGTGCGTTTCGGTGATCCCGGAGCCAAGAAAGGTAATTCGTGGACATGATTGATTCGCGTAGCCGGATACGCCAGGAGGGCCCACACGCCGTGTGGGCCCTCCTGGCCATCATCCCCGCGGCGTTCCTCGTACTGTTCTTCGTGATTCCCGTGTGGGATCTGAGTGTGCTCGGGTTCGAACAAATCGCAGGTGCGTGGGGCGCCGGGGGCATCGGCGCGCTCGCGGACCTGCTTGTCATGGCCAACGCCGGCCAAGCCCTCGTCACGACGCTCGGCCTCGCGTTCGCGGGCACGGTTCTTTCCGCGATAGTGGGCGTGCCAGCCGCGTACATTCTTTATTGCACCGCTTTTCCAGGGCGCGGCCTGTTGCGTTTCCTGATCGTCTTCCCCTTCGTTTTGCCCACGATCGCGGTATCAATGGCGTTCCGCTCCCTGTACGACGCCGGTGGAACATTCGGCTCCCTCGGCTGGGAAGGCTCACCCGTGGTCATCGTGCTCGCCATGATGTTTTTCAACATCTCGGTGTTTGTGCGAACCGTGGGCGCCGCGTGGGGCGCGCTCAACCCGAACTATGAGGCGGCGGCGCGCACACTCGGAGCCAGCCCGTTGCGCGCATTTGCGACGGTCACATGGCCGAGGCTCCGGCCAGCGCTCGCCTCTGCCTCCACGCTTGTCTTCCTGTACTGCGCCACGTCCTACTCGCTCGTGATGGTGCTCGGAACCGCGCGCACACGCACTATCGAAACCGAGATCTACCGCCAAACCTCGGAGTTTCTCAACCTCGGTGCTGCGGCCATGCTCTCGATCCTCCAGGTGATCGTCGTGATCATGGCCCTGTGGGTGTCTCGGCGTGCCCAGCGCGGGCAGAAAGCCGAAGCTGCATCGCGTTACGTTCGTGCCCCGCGTCGGCTCACTCGTTCGCAACTGCCGCTCCTGGGCGTCGTCGTCGCCGTCGTCGCACTCCTCATTGTTGCGCCGCTCGTTCAGGTGCTCGTGCGCTCGCTGCGCCGCAACGGCCAGTGGACGCTCGCGAACTTCACCGACCTCACGGTTCCCGGAGCCGCGAAAGGGATCGACGCTCCGGTACTCGCCTCGATCCTCGAGTCGCTCCAGTCGGCTGTGCTCGCCACCGTGATCGCCGTGGCACTTGGGCTCGCCGTGTCGCTTCTCGTTACTCGAAAATTCCGCCGCCACGCAGCCGCGTTCGAGAAAGTCACCGCATTTTACGACGCCCTGTTCGTTGCCCCGCTTGGGATCTCGTCGGTCACGCTCGGCTTCGGCATGCTCGTGGCGCTCGGAGGGGCGCTCCGATTTCTCGCAGATTCAGCGTTCCTTGTGCCGCTCGCGCAGGCGCTCGTGTCCATCCCGATCATTGTGCGCACCTGCGTGCCAATGATCGGGGGAGTGAACAGGCGCCTCTACGACGCCGCCGCTACGCTTGGCGCGAATCGTTTCCGTGCGTTCTGGGTCGTGGAGGGGCCGGTAGTGACCCGCGCACTCGGCGTCGCTGGAGGCTTCGCATTCGCTATTTCCATCGGGGAGTTCTCCGCCACGTCGTTCCTGGTGCTCCAGCGCGATCCGACCCTTCCCGTCATGATCTACCGGCTCGTATCCCGCGCAGGTGCTGCCGATCAAGGCATGGCCTACGCTGGCACTGTGTTGTTGTGCGTGGTCACCGGTCTGGTGATGCTTGGCGTTGAACGAGCCAGCGCGCCCGCGCGCAATCAACGAAAGGAGAGAGCATGAACACCGCCGTCGGCCTGGACATCCGCCATATTTCGCTCGTCTACCCGGATGGGTACGAGGCGCTGAAAAACGTTTCGCTGAGCGCAGCTCCCGGCGAAATCGTTGCGTTGCTCGGCGCGTCCGGCTCCGGAAAATCCACGGTCTTACGCGCTGTTGCGGGGCTCGAACCGATCGCTTCCGGCGATGTGCTGATCGACGGCGAATCCGTAGCTGGAGTGCCCACCCACAAGCGAGGGGTGGGGATGGTGTTTCAAGACGGGCTCCTCTTCCCACAGCGCAGCGTCGAACGCAACATTGCGTACGGGCTCGAGATGGCCGGCGTCGATGCCGGTGAGCGCAAGGCGCGCGTGGAAGAAATGCTCGCACTCGTTGGACTTGAAGGATACGGGCCGCGCGACGTCGCCACACTCTCCGGCGGGCAAGCCCAGCGCGTGGCGTTGGCGCGCTCACTGGCTCCGCGCCCGCGCGTCATGCTCCTCGACGAGCCGCTCTCCGCACTCGATCAAGAACTCCGCGGCCGGCTCGCTGTGGAGATTCGCGAGATTCTCAAAGGGCACGGCACCACAGCGCTGTTCGTTACGCACGATCCGGCCGAAGCTGACGTTCTCGCCGACCGTGTGGTCCGCATCGCCGACGGCGTGCTCGCAAGCTAGGGGACCTTGCCGTGCCAGCAAAACCCTTCGGGGCATGCGCATACGAAAAGAGATCGTCGCATATGCGACGATCTCTTGCGGTGCTTGTAAAATCCTGCGGATTTTACGCACAAGTTCGGCGCCCTCACTGACGTTTCACGTCAGCGCGGGCTTTGCCGTGTCATTCTTCCGCTCGCGCGAGCGCGGCTCCAGAAGACAAGGAGAAGCCCGAACGGCTACGCCGTTCGGGCTTCTCCTTGTGGGCGATACTGGGTTCGAACCAGTGACCTCTTCGGTGTGAACGAAGCGCTCTACCACTGAGCTAATCGCCCCTTGCTGGGCACTCGAAAAGAATAGCCAACAATCCACCCCTCGATCAAATTGAAACCGCGTGGCGCAGGTCACGGAACGCGGATTGGACGATTGGGTTACATGCGTGTAAATTAATTACTCGTTGCGGGGTGTTCCCCAAAAAGCAATGCGGATGTAGCTCAGTTGGTAGAGCGCCACCTTGCCAAGGTGGAGGTCGCGGGTCCGAGCCCCGTCATCCGCTCGATGGCCAAAGCGGGCAACCGCTTCAACCACCTGGTGGGTTGGCCGAGAGGCGAGGCAGCGGCCTGCAAAGCCGTATACACGGGTTCGAATCCCGTACCCACCTCTCAATTGAATATGGGCGATTGGCGCAGTTGGTTAGCGCGTTTCCTTGACACGGAAGAGGTCGCTGGTTCGAGTCCAGTATCGCCCACTGAAACGCCGCTTCGGCGGCGTTTCTCTGCGGATGTAGCTCAGTTGGTAGAGCGCCACCTTGCCAAGGTGGAGGTCGCGGGTCCGAGCCCCGTCATCCGCTCTCTTTTTATTCGCACAGTGTTGTGTATATTCCTTTGGTTTAACCTATGCGCATCGTCATTTTTTGTGCCCGCTACTTCCTCGCCTTCTTCGGCTGTTTTCGTATTCCTCTGCGGCGCCGTCATCTTCTGTCTGTCGTTCTGGATGGTTTCCCTGCCCGGCTATTTACGTTTGCATTACGCCGTATTATATTTGTCTCATCTGGAAAGGGGGAGTTGATGGCGAAAGAATCAACGCTACAAGTTCGAATGGACGGAATAGTGAAAGAACGGGTGGAGGAGCTCTATCGGGGGCTTGGAACGAGCTTCGCCGAAGCAGTTCGAGTGTTTGCTGTGCAGTCGATCAACGCACAGGGATACCCATTCGCTATACATGCGTCACGCGAACAGACTGGGGGTGCGCGTGGGATTCTCCGCGCAGCTGCCGATCCCGCCAAGCGTGCCAAGGAGTCGCACGCGTTCGAGGCCGCCATGGAGGCAAAGCATGCCGGTGCTCGTTGATGCGAATGTTATCCTGAGGTACCTCCTTGACGATGTCCCCGAGCAGGCTGAGCGTGCACAGGCTGCCATTCGTGCTGGCGCATACACAGTCGACGAGGTCGTTGCTGAAGTTGTCTATGTGCTGTCTGGAGTTTACGAGCTTTCGCGGCGTGACATTGCTGAGGCATTGACGCAGCTTCTTGATGAGGTGGACGTGGACAACAGAGCGGTTGTGCTCGTCGCCTTGCGGGTATTTGCGGAAGATCGCATCGATTTTGTTGATGCGGTTCTGGTTGCGCGTTCGCGCGTTTTGGCTGAGCGTATCGTTACGTTCGATAAGAAACTCAACAAGCTCCTCGGTGTACAGTAGCTAATACTTCATTGTTTACTGCGAGAGGAACACCGATGGGCAAGTGGTTTGATCAAGCACGAGAAATCGAACGTCTTCGAGCGGAGGTTGTCCGTCAGCGCGAGGCGATTGAGCGTCTGCTTGTACAGATGAACAAAGCAGGCATGCGGCCGGAGAAGGATCCGTACGCGGTGACGACGCAGGAACGTGCTCTCGCGATGCAAGGGCGTCAGGTTGAGGCGATCAAGGCGTATAGGGTGCGCACGGGGGCCGATCTGGTGACGGCAAAGAAAGCGATCGATTCGGTTCCGTGAGTGGCCGACGAAGTTTCGGCCTGCGCAAACGAGCGCGTCTTCGAGAGTTGCTCGAGACACAGAGAAAGGCGTTCAATGCTGAAGCTGGTTTTGCGGGAGCTTTCCGCCGACGACGAAGCGGCTGCTCGCGCCGCCCACGCCCAGTTGTTGGGGGACGATTTCGAGTTTCTTTTGGGGGATTCCTCGCGTCCGTGGGTCGAGTATATGCACGAGCTTGAGGAGATGAGGCGGGGTATTAATCTTCCTGACGGTTTCGTTCCTGCAACGTTTTTTGGTGCGTTTGTGGGCGGCGAGCTCGTGGGGCGCGTGAGCGTCCGCCACGAGTTGAACGACTACCTGCTCGCCCGCGGCGGGCATATCGGCTACGCAGTGCTGCCCGCGCACCGACGTCGGGGCTATGGAACCGAGATCCTCGCCCAGGCGCTGCGCTACTGCGCAAGCGAACTCGGGCTCGATCGTGTGCTCGTGACCTTCGACGAAACGAACGCCGGCTCGCGAGCCGTGATCGAAGCGAACGGCGGCGTGCTAGAAGACGTGCGCGAGTTCGACGGCGAACGAGTGCGCAGGTACTGGATCGCGCTCGTGCAATAAAATAGGACACGCGAGGAATGAGCCTCGCGTTCCACATCGAAAGGATCCCGCATGTCCGTACGCGTTACCGGTGAAGAGCCTCAGTTGAGCGTGGCCGCGCGATCGGCGGCTCGGAAGGCGGCAGCTGCTACTTTCGCGGAGAAGTGGGCGGGCCGCGGCTATGAGAAGGGCGATACGCACTCCTTCTGGCTCGAGTTGTTGCGCACGGTTGTGGGCTTGGAAGATACGACGACGTCGGCGAGCTTCGAGCATCGCACTAGTGCCGGCGGATTTATTGACGTGTGGGTGCCTGAAGCGAAGACGATGATCGAGCAGAAGTCGCTGGGTGTGGATCTGGATAAGCCGGAGTTGCGCCAGAACGTGATGGTGACGCCGTTCGAGCAGGTGAAGCGATATGCGGATACGCTGCCGAATTCGCAGCGCCCGGATTTCATTATCGTGTGTAATTTTGAAGAGTTCCGGATCCACGATTTGGATGTGGAGGATCCGGCGAACCATTACACGTCGTTCCGGCTGGACGAGCTTCCCGAGCAGTTTCATTTGCTGGATTTTTTGAAGGATCCGGAGCGTCGGCGAATCGAGCGCGAGGCACGGGTTTCTCTCGACGCCGGTGCGCTGATTGGTAAGGTCTACGATTTGCTGCGTGGGCAGTTTGCGGATCCGGATGAGCCGGCGAATCTTCATTCGCTCAATGTGTTGTGTGTGCGGCTGGTGTTTTGCTTGTTCGCGGAGGATGCGGGTTTATTCCCGAAGGATGCTTTCTTCCGTTATTTGGATGGCTTGCAGGCGCGTTCGGTGCGCGGTGCGCTCAAGGAGTTGTTCGTATATTTGCGGACGAAGCCCGAGAATCGCGATCCGTACGCCTCAGACGAGTTGAAGGCGTTCCCGTATGTCAATGGTGGCTTGTTCGAGGAAGTGGTGGAGGTTCCGCCGTTCACGGACGAGATTCTAGCGGTGCTTTTGAACGAGGTGAGCCGCGGGACGGATTGGTCGAAGATTTCGCCGACGATTTTTGGTGGCGTCTTCGAGTCAACCCTGAATCCTCAGACTCGCCGTAGCGGCGGTATGCATTACACGAGCCCAGAGAATATTCACCGGCTGATCGACCCGCTGTTTTTGGATGGCTTGAAGGCAGAGCTGGATGATATCCTCGCCGACGCCGGTGCGTCAGAAAGGAAGCGGAACGGCGAGTTGCGCCGTTTCCACGAGAAATTGGGCTCGCTGACCTTCTTCGATCCTGCTTGTGGCAGTGGAAATTTCCTGACAGAGACGTACATTTGGCTCCGCCGCTTGGAGAACAAGGTTCTCGCGGAGTTGGCTCATCAGCAGACCTCGCTGGTGTTCGAGGAGATCGGCACGCCGTTGAAGGTGAGCTTGGACCAGTTCTATGGGATCGAGATCAATGATTTCGCGGTGAATGTGGCGATGACGGCCCTGTGGATCGCGGAGCTTCAGGCCAACGCCGAAGCGCAAACAATCGTGACCCAGCAGATCGAGGATCTCCCTCTTGCCGACAAGGCTCATATTGTTGCGGGTAACGCTCTTCAGATGGAGTGGGAGAGTGTACTCCCGCCCAGCAAAGCGAGCTACATTATCGGCAACCCGCCGTTTCGCGGTGCGCGTTACCAGACGAAGGAACAAAAGGCCGAGCTTGAGGCGGTGTATTCGGGCAAGCGTAATGCTGGAAATATTGATTATGTCGCTGGCTGGTATATGAAAGCGGCTCAGTACATGGGTGAGCATCCGGTTCGAGCTGCCTTTGTCTCGACCAACTCGATCTGCCAAGGTGAGCAGGTGGCAAACGTATGGAGCCCGATTTACGATCTGGGCGTTCGAATCGATTTCGCTCACGATACCTTTAAATGGACAAACGAATCGACGGATTCTGCAGCGGTTTTCTGCGTGATTGTTGGCTTTTCGAAGCTCAGCGGGCAAAAGCGCCTGTGGCACTACGCCTCGCCGACGGCGGTGCCCGAGTTGGCGTATCCGGCGCAGCTCAACGCCTACCTGAAGGACGCTCCGGATGTGTTTGTATGGAGCCGGAGCAAACCGCTGTGTGACGTGCCAACGATGGGGATTGGGAATAAGCCGATTGATGGAGGTTTCTACCTGTTTACACCCGACGAAAAAGCGGACTTTCTAAGCCAAGAGCCTCGAGCTGTGTCGCTGTTCCATCGCTGGTTTGGCTCACAGGAATTTATCAAGGGGATCGAGCGATGGGTGCTGTGGGCGGGGGACTGTTCGCCGTCTGATTTGCTGTCGATGCCGCGAGTTTTGGAGCAGGTAGAGGCTGTGCGGCAGTATCGTCTTGAGTCCAAGAGTGCTCCAACGCGAAAAATCGCCGACACTCCAACTCGTTTCCATGTGGAAAACATTCCGTCTGGCCGCTCGATTCTTGTGCCGAAAGTGTCTTCTGAACGGCGCGATTACATCCCGATGGGGATACTTGAAGAGGGGACTTTCGCCAGTGATCTCGTGTTTTTGATCCAGGATGCCGAGGATTATCATTTCGGCGTGCTACAGTCCCGTGTCCATAACGCGTGGATGCGCACCGTCGCAGGCAGGCTGAAGAGTGATTATCGGTATTCCGCTGGCGTCGTTTACAACAACTTCATCTGGCCAACGCCGTCGTCGGAGCAACGCGCGGAGATCGAAGCGGCTGGGCAGGCGGTTCTCGACGCTCGCGCTCTCTACCCGGACTCGACTATTGCCCAGATGTACGATCCGAAGCACAAGTTCCTGTTCCCGCAGCTCGTCGCGGCTCACCGCCGTCTCGACGTTGCCGTGGAAGCCGCCTACGGATTCGAGCCGGGGGTGAGCGAGGAGCAGATCGTCGCCCACCTATTCGAGCTCTACAACCACGCCGTCAACCGCTAAGCCGTGCGGTAGCTACTTTTCGTAGCGATTCTATTTTTACCGCCATGTGGCGGTAAAAATGTGGCGGTAATCGATTCGATAAATTCCACCGGTTAAAAAGCTGGACTACCGACGTCCGAGTAGCACAAGCTGAACGCCGCTGGGGTGGTTTTATGCTACGAGCCCTTACCTGCGCCATATGCACCGTACGTTGCGACGCGGGGCGTTGTTGGTTCTTCGGCGTTGTCAGTGTGCAAGCGGTTCGATATTGTTGCCGTATAGGCGATGGATTTGTAACTTCTCAGACTCGGGCGTTACGCGCGAGTCTCGAGTCGCGCTCAGATGAGATTCGCATGCTTCTTGAGAAATACCATGCGACTAACCCTCGCTTGTTTGGCTCCGTGGCACGGGGGCCGGCCGGGCCTGAAAGCGATACTGACATTTTGGTTGATATGGATCCCGCAGATGGAAATGTTGTGATGCGAGCTTCAGGCCTTCGGAATCTCGTCGCTGATGGTCACCGATCCGACAACGGGACGGCAATCGCCGATCGCCTAAGCGACGGCGGAGAGGAACGAGCAGTGAGCATATTCGGCCATGGGAGTTCTACCCTGCTCTAGAATTGCGTGTCTCTCTCGGGGTGGAATTCTCAGACGAAGCGTAGGCAAGTGATCAAAATCCGCAAGGCTGCTGCTGCGGCCGCAGGTTTGTCATACCAATCGTTTACCTTGCAGGTGTGGCAGAAGACCAAGTTGGTATTCATGTTGTTCCGCGCTTGCCGCGTGCTTTCACGGATGCGATGGAGAGCGCAAAAGAATCGCGTCGTGTCGCTGAGGAAGCCAATGCTCGTAGCGCTCGTGAGTACCGCCAGGCCGCTCGCGTTTTGCAGGAAGAGGGCATCACGTTGCGTGACATCGGGATGTTGCTCGGCGTCTCTTACCAGCGTGCTGGCCAGTTGACGAAAGAAGCGTAACCAGAGATGCCGACGTTGGTTTTGCGCGAGCTTTCCGCCGACGACGAAGCCGCAGCTCGCGAGCCGTGATCGAAGCGAACGGCGCAGAGCTTGAGTTAAGTATCTCTTGGCAAAAGGCATCATGAATCGTGTGAGCTGTTATCTGTCAGGTGATCCAACAGCGGCTCGGTTACTTTGAACGTGATTGCCATCAGGGCGCTACCCAGAATTGCGGTTGCATCGACGATGCACTGGCTTTCCTCCACAGCTCCACGTCTGCCTAATCTCCCGGGGGGGGCTCCGTGACGTACCGGATTTCGTTCGCAAAACAGTTTGTGAAAGCGTATCGTCGGCTAACGAAGACCGAAGCTTAGGCAATGCGTTCATGTTGGTGTAACGAGAGCTCACGGCGGCTGGTGCAGGCGTAGCGTCAGCCGAAGGCTTCAAGGAACAGGGCAAGAGTGGCGTATCCGGCGATCATAAAGACCAGACCGCTTGCGCACCACACGAGAAAAATGATCAGCTCGGAGGCGGCGGCGTGGCGTGTGCGCCAGGCGGCCCATCGCGCGGCCAGGCGCGCAAGCAACGGCCCGCGCAACTCGCGCACTGAATACCGAAATTCTGGCTCCTCGCGCACAAGCCGCGGCTGCGTGAGCGAATCGCGCCCGATCAGCGAGGCGCGCGCAAAACCTTCCGAGATCGCCTCCCTGCGGCGCCCGCTCAACGCGTGACGCTTCGAGGCCAGCCGATCAATATAGGCTTTGTAGAGCGTATCTTCGGCCACGAAAAGCTGACGCCACAGGCGGGCCACGCCCTCCTCGCGCGCAATCGCATCCAGTTCGGTCAGCGCCGACGCCGGATCCAGGCTCACGTGAGTACGACGGTTCGCGAACTCAAGCAGCTCTGAAACCTGCGCAGACTTCACCGCCGAGAGCAGGGCATACATCGTGGTGACCTCGTCGTCGAGCAGACGCGATGCCTCGAGCTCGCCGTCGAGAATCGGCCCGATCCGCCACAGGCTCTCCGCCTGTGCACGAAGCATTCGAACCGCGGCGAGCTTCCTGCGATGGCTTGAATCCGGATCGTTCGCGATACGCACGCCGCGCACGTACGACGTCGGCCACATCGAAAACCGGCGCTCTGCTTGCGCACTGTACGTGCCGGCGTCGACGGCGAGACGCAGGCCCTCGAGCTGAAGCGAATCGTATTGCAGAGCCAACGCGGTCAGCGTCGTCGCGATCTCCGCCCGCTCCGCGCGCCTGCGGCGAACAGCACCAACCACCGCTCTCACCACGCCCAACGTGGCCAGCGCGGGGAAGTAGAACCATAGGGAACTCACCATCACGGCTGCGGGATAAGTGGCGTGGAATCTAGCATTCGGATCGGTCGGAACGAACGTGGGGAAGTGAGGGAACAGGCGCGGAGTGAACACGCCCGGCGCAACGAAAACCCCAACTGCCGCGAACGCGACCGCGAGCGGAAACGCCCACGCCACAACCCGCGGATTGAGCGAGAACTTTGCGGAGGGGAGCATGAGGAGCGACGGCGGTGCGCCGGCGCCGTCGGCTGGTGGCGCAAGCATCGGCGTGGCCGGGTGCGGTGCATCGGTCGTCTGCTCGGCTGTAGGCGTTGGTGGTACGTGCTCAGGAGCGCCCGGCACAGTCGCTGCTGATGAGGAAACGGGCTCGGGCGGCGTCGTCAGCTCCGGCGCCACCTCATTGCCGCCCAGCAGATCCGCGGTGGTGCGTTCGACGAGATCCGCGAGCGAAACGATCCTCGTCAGCAACGCGAGCTCACGATCGGAGATCAGCTCTCGATCCGAAAACTCGTTCGCCGCGAACATCGCGCGCGCAAACTCGACGTAACGGGCGTTCCAACGAGCAAGTGCCCGCTCGCGAACCTCCACCGAGCTCGTCGCATTCGGCAAGATCGGGAGGAAACTCAGCTCCTCTATCTGTGAGCTCGCCTGCGTAAACTGCCTGCGTGCGCGGGCGAGAGCCGCGCGGCGTTCGCGCCGGGAGCGCGCCGCGAGGCCCAGGAACCGGCGTCGCTGGATCGCGTTCTGGCGTGCCGCGTCGAGGCCAACATACGCGAGCACCAGCGCGATGCCTCCCGCGAGGATCCCCGTCGCGTGAGCCTGCCGCGCAATCCACAGCTGGGCGCTCTCGTACTTCCACTCCAGTTTCGCGTACTCCTCATGCGAGTACGACGACGCCGATGGTAGGGGAGCCGGCTCCGGCGCGAACTGCTGGGCCAGGAGCGAGGCGCCCCATCCCGTCGCCAGGGCGATCAGGATCGCGCCAATCACAACGAGACGGCGCCAGCAATCGCGACGCTGAGCCTCGGTATTTTCAGGCAAACGAGAACGGTGAGTGTGGTGAGTAGTCACCCCACGATGCTACCGCGGCGCGCTATGCCCCTGCCACGAACGCCTTTGTGCGGGCCTCGCGCGGGGCATCAAACACCTGCTGCGGCGTGCCTTCCTCCACGATCACTCCGCCGTCGAGGAACACCACGCGGTCGGCCACCTCTCGTGCGAATGCCATCTCGTGGGTCACGATCACCATCGTCATTCGTTCCTTGGCCAATTCGCGTATCACGCCGAGCACGCCTGCCGTCAGCTCCGGATCGAGCGCCGACGTCGGTTCGTCAAAATAGAGAACGTCCGGCTGCATCGCCAGCGCCCTCGCAATCGACGCGCGCTGCGCCTGCCCTCCCGAGATCTGACTCGGCATCTTCTCAGCCGCACCCTCTAAACCCATCCGGGCCAGCAAGGCACGCGCCTGCACCTCAACCTCGCGCCTCTCGCGCCCGGCCACGTGGATCGGCGCGTCCATCACGTTCTGCAGCACGCTCATGTGCGGGAAGAGATTGTAGTTTTGAAACACCAGCCCGAAACGCGCCTTCGCTTGGGCGAGAACCGAGCGGTCGGCGTAACGCGCGCCACCGGCGTCGTCGGAGGCCACCTCGAGTTCGCCATACGTTAGCTCGCCCGAATCGAGCCGCTCGAGCAGGGTGAGGCAACGCAGCAACGTGGATTTTCCGCCACCCGACGGTCCAATAATCGCCACCACTTCGCCCTCGGCCACCTCCAGGCTCACGCCCTTGAGTACCGGCTGCGAACCGAACCGCTTACGCGCATCGCGTACAGAAACAACGCTCATTTTTCACACCATCTCGTAGTTGTAACGCTTCTCGATCCGCCCCAGCGCAATCTCCACGCCGAAGTTGACCACCCAATAAATCACGCCCGCCAGGATAAACGGCAGCATCGACGCGCTCGCCGCGGCCTGCGCCTTCGCAATCGAGAACATCTCCAAGATGCCCAGCGAGAACGCCAACGACGTATCTTTCACCAGCGTGATCACCTCGTTACCCGTGGCGGGCAGAATGCGCTGAATCACCTGCGGGAAAATGATCCGCCGGAACGCACCGGCGCGCGTATAGCCGAGCACGTCGGCAGCCTCCCACTGCCCGCGCGGAATCGATCCCAAACCGGAACGGTAGATTTCCGCGAAATAGCCCGCATAGTTGAGGATGAACGCCACCACGGCCGCGATGAACTTCGAGTTCGAGTTCAGCTCGATCCCGAACACGTAGTACGGCGCGAAATAGATCGCGAGCATCTGCAGCATGAGCGGCGTTCCGCGCATAATCGAAATATAGGCGCGGGCGAGCCACCGAAGCGGCGCGATCGTGCTCATGCGTGCGAACGCGATCGGGATTCCGAGGGGGAGCGCACCGATCAGCGTGAGCACGAAGATCGCGATCGACAGGCCCAGGCCCTGCAACAGGCCGGTGAGCATTACTGAGATAGTCATGGGGGATTCTCGTTTCGTTGAGAACGACGACGCCGGTGCACGGCGCGCGCTCGATGCGGGGCTTACTTCAGGAGCCAGTTTTTGTCAGACAGGCCGTCTTTTTCGTACTTCTTCGCGATTTTTTCCACGGTGCCGTCGGCTGCCATTTCGCGCAGAGTCTTCGTGACGGCGGCGGCGAGCTCCGTGCGCCCCTTCTTGAACGCCACCACGTAGTGCTCGGATGAGAGTGGATCAGGGAGCTGGAAGTAGGCTCCCGGGTTCGCGGCCATCTGGAACTGGGCGATGGAAAGATCGCAGGCGACGGCGTCTACAGCGCCGGATTCGAGCTCCATGAACGCGGTGTTGTAGTTGTCGCGTTCTTGGAGGGAACCGAAGGTATCTGCGATTTTCTTCTGGGCGCCAGTGAGGACATCGAGCGCGGCCGAATCGACCTGGGTGACCACGTTCCTTCCTTTCAAGCCAGCGACATCCTTGATCCCGGATCCTGCCTTGACCACGACCACCTGGCCGTTGAGCATGTAGGGATCTGAGAAGGTGTATTGGCCTTCGCGGCCCTCCATGGTGAAGCCGTTCCAGATTGCGGTGATCGCGCCGGTCTCGAGTTCGGCGTCTTTCGTATCCCAGTTGATAGGTTCGGCTTTGTACGTCCAGCCGTTGCGCTTGGCAACCTCTGCTGCGAGATCGAGATCGAATCCGGTGTAGTTGCCGTCCGGGCCGATGAAGCCGTAGGGTGGATAGCTTTGATCGAAGCCGACGGCGAACTCCATGCCAGGTTCGGGAGAGGAATTGGTCGTGGCGCTCTGGCTGCAGGCGCCGAGGGCGAGGAGTGCAGCGGCTGCGAGGACAGCGAGCTTTGCGAATTTCATGAAAAGTCCTAACGAGAAAAAGTGGGGAAGGGAGGTGAATCGGGTACACCGGCGTCGGGCTGGGACAGTGCCAGCCCGTGCAGTATGCAGGTTTCAGCCCTCGTGTCGAGACTTTTGCGAGCCGAGGCGGGCGAGCACAGCCTTGTAGCCGCCGGCGCCGTAGTGGAGAGCCTTATTCACGCGGGCGATGGTTGCCGAAGAGATCGCGAGCTCGTCGCTGACCTCCTGGTAGGACGCTCCGTCCTCAAGCATGCGGGCCGCTTCGAGGCGCTGGGCCATGTCTTGGATTTCGCGGATCGTGCACAGGTCCTCAAGGAACGCGCGCACAGCGTCGGCAGATTCGAGATCCGCGATTGCCTGCGAAAGCTGGCCGATTTTGCGTTCCATAGGTTGCCTTTCGTAAGTGCGGTTTCCCGCCGACGTCGGAGCTCGGTTTGCTCAACGCGTGCCACTTTAGCACTTTAGCGAGATGAAGCGCAAGGGGTGAAGACTTGCGCGGCTGGCGTGCATCTATGGCACGGAAATGGGATGCGCGTGGTATACGGACTTCGGATGACGTGGCGCGGATCATGGGTGAACAATTGGGGTGCTGGTTCGCCTCAACCAGCACCCCAATAAAAATCGGTCAGTTCAGCACTCCACAATCGAGACCGGGATTCCCGCGTGAACTGCAAGCCCGCCGAGGGCGGTCTCCTTATACTTCACCTGCATGTCGCGCCCGGTTTCCTTCATCGTTCGCACCACCTCATCGAGCGACACCATGTGCTCGCCGTTGCCGCGCAGCGCGGTACGAGCTGCCGTCAGCGCCTTCACGGACGCCACCGCGTTGCGCTCAATGCACGGAATTTGTACCAGGCCCGCAATCGGATCGCAGGTGAGCCCGAGGTTGTGCTCCATCGCGATCTCGGCAGCGTTCTCCACCTGGTGCGGCGTGCCACCGAGCACCGCTGTCACTCCTCCCGCAGCCATCGATGAGGCCGAACCGACCTCACCTTGACACCCCACCTCGGCGCCGGAAAGCGAAGCATTATTCTTCACGATCATGCCCACAGCCGCAGCCGTCAGTAGGAACTCGATCACGCCCTCGTCACTGCCCTCACAGAAACTCATGTAATAGTGCAGGACGGCCGGAATAATCCCGGCGGCGCCATTGGTCGGCGCGGTGACGATGCGCCCACCGGCCGCATTCTCCTCGTTGACGGCAAGCGCGAACAGAGTTACCCAATCGAGCCCGCGAAGCGGATCACCGGCGTCGTCGCGCTCCTTCAGGCTCGCCGCGAGCGCTGGCGCACGCCGCGGTACGCGCAAAACCCCCGGCAAAATCCCCTCATCGGAGGTGACGCCGTTGGTCACGCAATCCTTCATCACCTGCCAAATCTCCATCAGGCCCTCGCGAACCTCCGTCTCCGTCCGGCAGGTGAGCTCGTTCGCCATCACGACCTGCGCGATCGTGAGGTTCTCGCGGTCGCAAATCTCCAGCAACTCAGCCGCGGTACTAAACGGGTAGGGGACGGGGTGCTCGTCGGCAATCACGGGCTCGTCCGGCGTCACGTCGCCCTCCACGACGAAACCGCCACCCACCGAATAGTAGGTCGTGAACGCAAGTCGCGCTCCGGCCGCGTTCCATGCCTCGAGCGTCATGCCGTTCGGATGCCCGGGCAGCTCCTCGCGTCCCAGGAAGATAATGTCGCGCTGGGGCGGGAAATCGATCACCTTCACCCCGCCCAGGTTCAGGGCGAGTTCCTCCTCAACCTTGTGCACGAGGGGAGTGACGCGCTTGGGATCCACAGTTTCCGGCTGTTCGCCCATCAAGCCGATCATCACTGCCTTATCGGTAGCGTGGCCAACTCCCGTTGCGCCGAGCGAGCCGTACAGGCGGCACTCCACGCGCTCCACCTGCGTCAGATCGCCCAGCGACTCCAGGAACATCGCGGCCGCGCGCATCGGGCCAACCGTGTGCGAAGACGACGGGCCAATGCCAATAGAAAACAGATCGAAAACGCTCAAAGCCATGAGGAAAGAGTAACGCGTTTTCGCGAGCGTGTGCAGGTGGGACGCAGGCTCGGGTGGCACCGACGTCGGGAGCCACGTTCGCGACGTCGGTGCGCGGGTTTCGCGAAAAGGTGAGCAAGCGCGCGGGAGGTGAAGCGCCGATGTCGCAGCTCAGCAGGTAGGATAGTTTCGCTATCACAAAAATGCCCGGCGCCCCGGTATGGCGTGGGGCTTTACCAGGAGGAATCCATTGGCACACATCATGTTGGACGGGCAGTCTCACGAGATTTCGCAGGGAATGACCGGTGCAGACCTCTTCGAGGGGCAGAAGAATATTGTGGCGATCCGCGTGAATGGGACGCTCAAGGATCTGTACACGTCGCTCGAGGGGCTGGACGGCGCAACAATCGAAGGTGTGGATATCGCCTCCGAAGATGGCCTGAACATTCTTCGCCACTCCACCACGCACGTGCTCGCGCAGGCTGTTCAGAACAAGTTCCCTGAAGTGAACCTGGGCATTGGCCCGTTCATCACGGACGGCTTCTACTACGACTTTGGCAACATCCCGTCGGTCACTCCGGAGATGCTCAAGGACCTCGAAAAGGATATGAAGCGCATCGTCAAGGAAGGCCAGCGCTTCGTGCGCCGCGCTGTTTCTGAAGAGGAGGCGCTCGGTGAGCTGACGGATCAGCCGTACAAGATCGAACTCGTTTCCCTCAAGGGCGATCACGATTCTCACGCCGATGGCGCCTCGATCGAGGTGGGCGGCGGCGAGCTCACCATGTACGACAACGTGAACCGCAAGGGCGAAACCGTGTGGAGCGATCTGTGCCGCGGCCCGCACCTGCCGTCCACCAAGCTCATCGGCAACGGTTTTGCGCTTACGCGTTCCTCGGCCGCCTACTGGCGCGGGGATCAGAATAACGATTCACTCCAGCGCATTTACGGCACCGCATGGCCCACGAAGGACGAACTGGTTGCCTACCAAGAGCGCATCAAGGAAGCGGAGCGCCGCGATCACCGCAAGCTCGGCGCCGAGCTCGATCTGTTCTCGTTCCCGGACGAGATCGGCTCCGGACTGGCAGTGTTCCACCCCAAGGGTGGAATCATCCGCATGGAGATGGAGAACTACTCGCGCAAGCGGCACCTCGAGGCAGGCTACTCCTTTGTGAACACCCCGCACATCACCAAGCAGAACCTCTTCGAGGTGTCCGGCCACCTCTCCTTCTACGCGGACGGTATGTATCCTCCGATGCACATGGACGAAGAGCGCGACACCGAGGGCAACATCACCAAGCAGGGCGCGGATTACTACCTCAAGCCAATGAACTGCCCGATGCACAACCTCATCTACCGCGGCCGTGGACGCTCCTACCGTGAACTTCCGCTGCGCCTGTTCGAGTTCGGTACCGTCTACCGCAACGAGAAGTCGGGCGTGATCCACGGCTTGACCCGTGCACGTGGCTTCACGCAGGACGACGCCCACATTTACTGCACCCGCGAGCAGATGAAGGACGAGCTCACCTCGCTCCTCGATTTCGTGCTCTCGCTGCTCAAGGATTACGGTCTGGACGATTTCTATCTTGAGCTGTCCACCAAGGATCCCAAGAAGTTCGTTGGCGACGACGAGATCTGGGAGGAAGCCACCCGCACCCTGCAGGAAGTGGCGGATGCGTCCGGCCTCGATCTGGTTCCAGATCCGGAGGGCGCGGCGTTCTACGGCCCGAAGATCTCGGTTCAGGCGCGTGACGCCCTGGGCCGCACCTGGCAGATGTCCACGATCCAGCTCGATTTCAACCTACCGGAGCGTTTCGAACTCGAGTACACGGCTCCGGACGGCTCGCGCCAGCGCCCGGTGATGATCCACCGCGCTCTCTTCGGCTCGATCGAGCGCTTCTTCGGCGTTCTTACCGAGCACTATGCGGGCGCATTCCCGGCGTGGCTCGCCCCGGTTCAGGTGCGTTGCATCCCGGTGGCGGAGCCGTTCGTCGGCTACCTGGAGGATGTTGCTGCGAAGTTGCGCGCGAAGGGCGTGCGAGTGGAAGTCGATACCTCCGACGATCGTTTCCCGAAGAAGATCCGCAACGCCTCGAAGGAAAAGATCCCGTTCGTGCTGATTGCCGGTGGCGAGGATGCTGAGGCTGGTGCCGTGTCATTCCGCCTGCGAGATGGTTCCCAGCACAACGGCATCGCAATCGACGAGGCCGTGGAGCGCATCGTTTCGGCAATCGACTCGCACGAGAACCAGTAAGGAAGCGCGCATGCTTTCTCGCAGTGGCCGTCCGCTCGCGCAGGTGATCTTTGGACCGTTTGCGCGGGCGGCGGTGAAACTCGGAATTTCGGCGAACACGGCCACGTTGGTGGGCGGAATTGCCACGTCGGCGTCGGCGCTGGCATTCTTCACCACGAACCATCTCATCTGGGGGATTGTGGTCACCACGATCCTGGTGATTTTCGATAACCTCGACGGCCAGATCGCGCGAGCGACGGGCACGGCCTCCGCTTGGGGAGCATTCCTGGACTCGACGATGGACCGCTTCGCTGACGGCGCGATCTTTGGTTCGCTCGCGATGTGGGCGTACCTGCACGCCGACGCCGGTGCGCGGCCGTGGGGGATCGCAGGTGCGATCGCAGCGGGGCTGATCGGGTCAATCGTGCCGTATGCGCGTTCGCGTGCGGAGGCGATCGGGAAGAAGGCCGACGTCGGGCTGGCAGAGCGAGCGGATCGCTTGGTGGCGGTCGGCGTCACACTGATCCTTTCGCTCTTGTTCGGCCACTGGCTGTTCGTGGCCGGGATGTGGCTCATCGCGGCCGCTTCACTTTTCACGGTTGGCCAGCGCATGATGTACGTGCGTTCCCAGATTTTGGCCGAGGAGGCCGCGGGCGGAAAACGTGGCGAGCGTTAAAGTATTCGAGCGTGCGACCCGAGCGGCTCGGGTGATCCCCGAGCCGCTCGGGCGTTTCACTGCGCGGTTTGCCGGCAGGCTCATCGGCTGGTCAAACATGGCCGGCGCCCGCCAGCTGAGGCGTAACCTCCAACGCATCCGTCCGCTCAGCTCGCAGCTCGCACAGCGCGCCCGCGGTGGACGTGCGATGGCCTCCTATATGGCCTACTACTATGAGATCTTCCGCTTGCCGCACCTAAGCGGCGAACAGATCGACGCACGCGTGCGAATCTCCGGCAAGGAACGCCTCACCGCGTACCTCAACTCAGGAGTGGCCATCCCCGCGGCTTTGCTTCATATGGGAAACTGGGACCTCGCCGGTGCATGGGCCACGCGCAACCTTGCCCCCGTTCACACCATCGCGGAAAAACTGGAGCCGCCCGAAGTAGCCAACTATTTCCTTGATCTTCGGCGAAACATGGGAATGACGATCTACCACGGCGTCAAGGGACAAGGTGCGATTCACTCCCTCGAAGCCGATATGGCGCGTCCAACATTCGTGCCACTTCTGTGTGATCGTGATCTGTCGGCTCAAGGCATCGAGGTCAATCTGCTCGGTCGGCCAATCAGGGTAGCGGTCGGCGCGGCGCTCCTCGCGCGCCGGCGTCGCGTGCCAATGTTTCCCGTGTTCATCGAATCGGAACGTATCGCGGATCGTGCGCGCCGACGTCGGGCCGGTACGTCCGCAGGAATCCACATCGTCGTCGGAGAGTCGATCGAGCCGAACTTCGCCCTCGACGAAAAAACAGACCTTGCCCGCATGAACCAGGCCTGGATGGACGCCGTCGGTGCGTACTTGCCCGGCCGCGAAGAAAACTGGCATATGCTCCAGAAAGTGTTTGTGGAAGACTTAGACCAGGCCCGGCTCGCCCGGCGTCACGCACGAGAAGAAGAGAGGGAACGTTGAAGATCGGCATCGCATGCGGCTACTCCTGGGACGTTCCCGGGGGAGTGCAGTTCCATATTCGCGACCTTGCGAAGGAACTGATCGCGCGTGGCCACGAAGTGTCCGTCATCGCGCCCGCCGGCCCCGACGCCGAACTCGAGCCCTTCGTCGTTAGCGCGGGAAGTGCGATCCCGATCAAATACAACGGGTCCGTGGCGCGCCTCGCGTTCGGCCCGAAAGTCAACCACCGCGTGCGTACCTGGCTGCGCGACGGCGAATTCGATGTGCTCCACGTGCATGAGCCGTTCACGCCGTCAGTGTCGATGCTGGCGCTGATGAGCGCATCGTGCCCGGTGGTGGCGACGTTCCACACGGCGATGGACACATCGCGCATGCTCGCTCTGGCTTCGCCGTTCATTGTGCCGCTCCTGGACAAGATTGAGGCCCGTATCGCCGTTTCGCAGGAGGCGCGGCGCACGATGGTTCAGCACCTCGGCGGCGACGCCTGGGTGATCCCCAACGGAGTGTTCGTGCGCGATCTGGAGGCGGAGCGTGACCAGCGCTTCACTGGTTCTTCTACCGAGCCAACGCTCGCCTTCCTTGGCCGCATCGACGAGCCGCGCAAGGGGCTCGGTGTGCTTGCTGGAGCGTTCTCGCAGGTGCGGGCGCGTTTCCCGGGCGTGCGTCTGTTCGTTGCGGGTAAAGGCGACTCCGACGCCGCCGCCGAGCTGTTCGGATCGGATCGCGACGCCGTCACGTTCCTTGGCCCCGTCTCCGACGCGGACAAAGCGGCGCTCCTTGCGTCCGTGGATGCGTACATTGCGCCCAACACGGGAGGCGAGTCCTTCGGCATCATCCTCGTGGAGGCGATGAGCGCCGGAGCCTTCATCGTCGCTTCGGATATTCCAGCCTTCCGGGCTGTCCTTGGCGAGGGCGAATTCGGTGCGCACTTTGCGAACGAGAACAGTGCCGATCTCGCACGGGTTCTCGTCGAGGCTCTCGCCGCTCCTGCCCAGCGTGCCTCGATTGCCGAGGCTGCGAAAGCGGAGGCATGGCGCTACGACTGGTCCTCCGTTGCGTCCCAAATTCTCTCGGTGTACGACACCGCGATCGCCTCGGCAGAAGGGAAGACTCGCCCATGAAGTGGCTCATTGCGATCGCCGTCATCGTCGTCGTCCTCGCGGTCGCCGTCGTGTTCCGCGCCCGCAAACTCGATAACCTCAACCGCGCCGTCACTCGAAGCCGGCGCGTGCTCGAAAACGCCCTCAATGAACGCGCGCACGCGGCGCTCACCGCTGCGCAATCCGGGCAACTGGACATCGCCGGCGCGATGGTCCTCGCCGACGCCGCCACGAACGTCCTTGACGCCACGATGTTTCCGATCGTTGACGACGGGCTGGACGCGATCTCGATCGACGGCGCCCAGCCACCGACGTCGGCTAACCGGCTGGCCCTGGAATCGGAACTGTCACGGGCGCTGCGGCTCACTGTCGACGAGCTCGACACTTCGATCGCGCCGCTTGAACAGGCGCGCGACCGCGTGAGGATGGCACGTAGGTTCCACAATTCGAAAGTCTCGCGTGCGCGAAAAGTACGAGGAAACCTGCTTGTTCGTGTATTCCACCTGCACGGCTCAGCGCCCGCACCCGTCACTGTCGATATCGATGATGAGTAAGGCGGTGCCATGATCAGTAGCTACATCCCGGCGCGTCCGGAGGTTCGTAAAGCGTGGAAGTCGCCGGTGCGGGTACGTCCCCGCGATGCCGTGGTTGTCATTCTTCTCGTCCTGGCGTCGGTCGCTGCGCTTACCTGGGCATGGCCCGTTCTCTTCGCGCACGCCGCGAACGTGGATGTAGCGCGTTCGGTGGCGATCTCGCTGATTCCGCTGGCATTTACGCTGGTCTTTGTGTGGGTGATCGACTCATGGGAGCCCGAGCCCGGTGCGCTCTACTTCGTGGCACTCACCTGGGGAGGTGGCGCTGCGGTTTTCGGCGCGTTGTTCCTGAACGCCTGGTCAAAGGGGATTGCCCCGCTATTCTTACCGCAGGGTGCCGGCGAGTTCGAGGTGACCGCCTGGGTGGCCTCCTACGGAGCGCCACTGTCCGAGGAGCTCATCAAGGGGCTTGGCGTGATGATTATTTTCGTGGCTTTTTCGCGTGCCTTCAACGGGCCCGCTGACGGCATCGTGTACGGCGCACTCATCGGTGCGGGATTCGCTTTCACGGAAAATGTTTTGTATTTCACCGAGTATGCGGCCACGCTGTCGAACACGTTCCAGGTTCGCTTCCTTGATTCGCCACTTTCGCACGACGCTTACACAGCATTTTTCGGCTTTTTTCTGGGGTTCGCGGAGTATTCCAGGCGGCGGATCATGATGGGTGTGTGGGCGATCCCAGGCCTGGTGGGCGCGTGGGTGTTCCACTTCCTCAACAATAATGCGCTTGGCTGGCACGGGATGACGTATGGCATGTACAAGCTGCTCAATACGGTGCCGATCGCGCTGATCGCAGTGGTGATGGTGCTCTACGCTCACCGTGAAGAGAAAGAGTCGGTACGTTCCGGGCTAGCGCCGTTCGTGGAATCCGGGCAGATAGCTGCGACGGAGCTGGCATTCACGATGACTCTCGCGGAGCGGCGACGTTCGAAGGAATGGGCGGCGAAGCGAGCGCAAGCGAAGGGGTATTCTGCGGATTCAGGAGCCGCAGCGATGCGGCAGATGCACCGGGAACTGCTTAAACTTGGGCATCTTCGGGCGCGGGCGATCCGGCGCGGCACTGAGAGCCGCCGGAGCGTGCAGTTGGCGCAAGCTGAGCACTTGGCACATATTCAGAAGTTGAGGGAGGTCTTCATTTGAGCGAGACGTCTGACGAAAGTGCACGGCAGTTGGCCGCCGAGTGGCCACTTGACGGCGATGGCTTCCCGCACCGTTCGGCGGCGCGCGTGGTGGTCGTCGACCCACAGGGGCGGATTTTCTTGATTCTCGGCCATGATTTCGACGATCCTGATCACCGCTGGTGGTTCACGCCAGGTGGTGGGCTCGAGGCGGGGGAGCGCTCTGCCGACGGTGCGGCTCGCGAACTCCGTGAGGAGACGGGGTTCGCGGTGGACCCGGTGCGTTTGGTGGGCCCGGTGTTGATTCGCCACGCCACGTTTCGTTTTGCCCTCGAGACGCGCAAACAAGATGAAGAGTTTTTCATTCTCCACGTCAGTGAGGAAGAGCGTGCGCGTATCGACGAGTTGCGTGGGACGTCGCTGACGGCGTTGGAGGAACAACTTCTTGACGATTATGCCTGGTTTTCGCCGGAGGAAATAGAGTCCGCCGACGCCGGTGTGCCGTTTTACCCTGAAGGCTTGGCTGGGTTTGCGCGAGGTTGGGCCAACTGGGATGGCACGGTGATGGAGATCACGGAAGCGTAGGCTGTGAGCGAGCTACCGGTGTCGGGAGGCGAGGACGCGCTATTATAGACACGGAATTTTGTGAACTTACGAAGGAGAATCTGTGTCCGGACACTCAAAGTGGGCAACCACGAAGCACAAGAAGGCGGCGATTGATGCCAAGCGCGGCAAGCTGTTTGCGCGTCTGATCAAGAACATTGAAGTTGCGGCCCGTACGGGCGGCGGCGATCCCGCTGGTAACCCCACGCTGTTCGACGCGATCCAGAAGGCGAAGAAGAACTCGGTTCCGGCCGATAACATCGATCGTGCAGTCAAGCGTGGTTCGGGTGAAGGCGCCGATGCCGTTAACTACGAAACCATCATGTACGAAGGCTACGCCTCGGGTGGAGTTGCCGTGCTGATCGAATGTCTGACCGACAACCGTAACCGCGCAGCCTCGGACGTGCGTGTTGGCCTGACCCGCAACGGCGGCACCCTCGCGGATCCGGGCTCGGTGTCGTTCATGTTCCACCGCAAGGGCGTTGTTGAGGTTCCCGCTGAGGGGAACACGGAAGACGACATCCTCATGGCTGTCCTCGACGCCGGTGCTGAGGAAGTGAATGAGGAAGGCGATGTTTTCGAGGTGATTTCTGCGCCGAACGACCTCGTTGCCGTCCGTAGCGCGTTGCAGGAAGCTGGCATGGATTACAACTCCGCTGAAGTCCAGTTCGTGCCGGACGTGAAGGTCAGCGTGGATTCGGTCGAGGCGGCGAACAAGGTGCTTCGCCTGATCGATGCCCTCGACGATATCGACGACATCCAAAACGTCTACTCGAACCTCGATATCCCTGAGGAGATCGCGGCTCAAATGGAGTCGGACGAGTAAATGATCATTCTGGGAGTCGACCCCGGATTGACGCGTTGCGGCCTTGGCGTGATTGAAGCCGAAGGCGGCCGTCGCGTTCGAATGCTCGACGTTGATGTGGCGCGAACCGATCCCAGGGTCGCGCCACATCGGCGTCTATTGACAATCTTCAACGCTCTTGAGGAGAAAATCGCTCGGTTCCATCCGGACGTGGTCGCCTACGAGCGTGTGTTTGCTCAAGAGAATGTGCGCTCAGTGACAGGCACCGCGCAGGTCGCTGGCGTCGTGCTGCTGGCCGCTGCCCGTGCTGGAACAGCGCTCGGTTCCCACACACCGTCGGAGGTGAAAGCGGCGGTGACGGGTAACGGCCGGGCGCAAAAGCTTCAGGTCCAGCAGATGGTCCAACGCATCCTCGGCTTGCCAGAACTTCCACGTCCGAAGGATGCGGCCGACGCTTTGGCAATCGCGATCACGCAGGCGTGGCGCGGGGGAGCGGACCACATGGTCGATACAACGCGTGCCCAGCATGGCGGTGCTGGCATGCTCCCCGACAATGCGGGGCCAGGGCTCACACCCGCCCAGAAAATGTGGGCTGACGCCGAACGCCTCGCCCGTCGTCACGGCGCGGTTGCCCCAGAGTGAGGCGCACCCTTGTCGGGAAGTGTCACGCCAACGTCGTCGGTACTCGCAGCAAGGGCACTTGAGCTGGCGGTGTTGTTGCACGTAATGACTGGCGCATGCGATACAATCGTACAAACGTTCGAAAGGTGGAGTGGTGATCGCGTCTCTTCGTGGTGAAGTACTACAGGTTGGGATCTCGAGCGCAGTGATCGACGTGGCCGGGGTCGGGTATCAGGTTCTCGCCACCCCGAACACGCTGTCGCGTTTGCAGATCGGGCACGAGGTTCATATCTGGACGTCACTGGTGGTCCGCGAAGATTCGATGACTTTATTTGGCTTCGCATCAACGGACGAAAAGTCCGTCTTCGAAACCCTCACCGGCGTTTCGGGGATCGGCCCAAAGATTGCGCTAGCCGTACTGGCGGTATTCACGCCTGATGAACTTCGGCGTGCTCTCGCGTCAAGGGACGAGAAGGCACTTGGGCGTGTCCCAGGGATCGGAAAGAAGAGCGCGCAGCGAATGATCCTCGAAATCGGCGATAAGCTTGGCCCGGTGTTGGGAGAGGCTCCAGCGGCTGGTGGAACTAGTGAGGCAATTGACCCGGCTGTTCTCGAAGGCTTGATCTCGCTCGGCTGGCGTGAATCGGAGGCCGAAGAAGCTATCCGTGCGGCACGCGAAAATGGCGCAGGTTCGAGTGTTCCGGAGTTGTTGCGCGCCGCGCTGCAAGTGCTTGGATCTCGGAGGTAAGGATGTCGCAGTTCGATATGGCGCCGGATGCCATCGATACGGAGCGCGCCCAGGAGGCCGCGCTCCGGCCGAAGCGCCTGAGTGAGTTCGTTGGTCAAGAAACAGTGCGCAACCAGCTTTCGCTCGTTCTTGATGCGTCGATCGCGCGCGCAAAATCGCCAGACCACGTGTTGCTTTCTGGTCCTCCGGGTTTGGGGAAAACCACTCTGGCGATGATTATTGCGGCCGAGGTGGTGGGTTCGTTGCGTCTCACCTCTGGGCCAGCGATCCAAAAGCCTGGTGATCTCGCTGCTGTGCTCTCCGCATTGCAGGAAGGCGATGTTCTCTTCATCGACGAAATCCACCGCCTTGCCCGCACCGCTGAGGAAATGCTCTACCTGGCAATGGAGGATTTTCGAGTGGACGTGATGGTAGGGAAGGGGCCGGGCGCTACGTCGATCCCGCTCCCATTGCCTCCTTTCACTGTCGTTGGGGCTACCACGCGCGCTGGCCTGTTACCGGCACCCCTTCGAGATCGCTTCGGTTTCACGGCTCACCTGGATTACTACACGGTCGATGAACTTGCTCAGATTGTCAGTGCGAACGCGCTCAAACTCAATGCGCAGATCGATACGCAGGCAGCCCACGAGATCGCCTCGCGTTCGCGCGGAACCCCGCGAATTGCCAATCGTCTCCTTCGTCGAGTTCAAGATTGGGCGCAGGTCCGAGGTTCTGGCGTGCTCGATCTCGCGGCGGCGAAGGCGGCGCTGGATGTGTTCGAGGTCGATTCGCTCGGCCTCGATCGGCTCGATCGCGCCGTGCTGGATGTGCTTTGCCGACGCTTCAATGGGGGGCCTGCCGGCCTCGCAACGATCGCTGTATCGGTTGGAGAGGAGCCGGAAACGGTGGAGACTGTCGCCGAACCGTACCTGGTGCGCGAAGGATTCATTGTTCGTACCCCGCGCGGCCGTATGGCCACGCCTCTGGCGTGGGCACACCTTGGGCTCACGCCTCCTGAAGAGGGCACACTCTTCAGCTGAACCGCGGTGCGCTCACTCGTTCGGTGTGAATCAGTGCGGTCGTCGAGGCGGTTCCACGATATTTGGGCTGAACGCCGTCCATCATTCGGCTTCACGAGACGATTCGACGTGAGTATCTCGTTACTATTGTGTGGAATTCTCTGTGATTTTCCCGCTACTCGGGTAGAGTTTATCCGTTATGGCCAGTGCGGCCGCTGTCTGATTGAAGGATTTATTTATGCCTGGTGGTTTCGAGCTGATCATCATCCTGCTGGTGATGGTTGCCCTCATGTGGTTCATGTCGCGCGGTGCTCGTAAGGCCCAAGCGAAGCAGGCTGAAGAGCGTGAAAAGGCGCTTGTTGTCGGCACGAACGTCGTCACCACGTCCGGATTTTTTGGCCGGATTGTCGACATCGACGGCGACGCCGTCACGCTTGAGTCTCCGTCGGGGGATGAGACCGTGTGGATGAAGCGTGCGATCCTTCAGCAGATGGATCTGCCGCTCGGCTACGTCGCCGACGACGAGCCCGGGTCCGACGTCGACGCCCCCTCCCCGTTCTCGCAAAAGCCGGAGGAGAACGGGCCGTTCTCTGAGCCGGATTCGGCCAAGTAAACTCCTCAGTAAAGGAAGTTCAATGTCTCACTCCTCTCACGCGGCAGTGAAACCTAAGCTCTACAAGCCACTCGTGGCCTTGTGTGTGTTGATCGTGGCTCTCGTGGGTGCACTCGCGTACGGCACGCTCACCACCCACAAGAATCGTTTCACTCCTGATCTCGCTCTCGATCTTGAGGGCGGCACGCAGATCATCCTCACCCCGGTTGCAACCGATGGGCGCGATGTCACTGCAGACGACGTGTCCCAGGCGATCGAAATTATCCGTCAGCGAGTCGACGCCTCAGGCGTTGCTGAAGCAGAGATTAACTCGCAGGGCGGCTCTAATATCGTGGTCGGTCTTCCGGGAAACCCCTCCAAGGAAACCCTGAATCTTGTTCGCACCTCGGCGGTGCTGCGTATGCGCCCAGTCCTCGCGATCATGCAAAGCCAGAAGCTTGACGCTGCGGCGATCGCCCAGGCCATGAAGACGGCTGGTAAGAAGCTCGTTGCAGGCACAGACAAGGCGATGACTCCAGAAGATATCAAGAAGAATATCGCTGCTCTGGCCGATATCAACGGCGACGGCAAGATTTCTGACGCGCCGGAAAAGAAGCCGGCAGATCCGTCGGATACCGCGTGGATCACTGAGAAGACCACGCAGGATATGTACCTTCTGGAGTGTGGTTCACAGGCGGCTCAGCTCGCGGCCACAGGCGACGATCCCAAGAAGGCACTCGTGGCGTGTGATGCTACGGGCACCACAAAGTACATTCTTGGCCCTGCCGAGGTTGAAGGCGGGCAGATCACTCAGGCGACGTCTGGCCCGGCGCTGAACGCGCAGGGCACGCCGAGTGGCGGATACGCGGTGAACATGGAGTTCAACTCGGAAGGCTCGAAGGCGTTTGCCGATTCGACCGCCCGCATTTCGCAGCTTCAGAGCCCGCGCAACCAGTTCTCGATCGTCCTCGATGGAAAGGTGCTTTCTGCGCCGGTGCCGAGCGGTCGAATCTCGGGTGGTGCTCAGATCACCGGTTCGTTCACAGCACCGGAAGCGGCGGCGCTGGCGAACCAGCTGAGCTTCGGCTCGCTTCCGTTGAACTTCCAGGTTCAGTCTGAGGAGCAGATTTCCGCGACCCTCGGTACTGATCAGCTCCAGTCGGGTCTGATCGCTGGTCTCATTGGCCTGCTTATCATCGTCGCCTACATGGTGTGGCAGTACCACGCGTTGGGCGTGGTTTCCGTGATCTCGATTCTCCTGTCTACAGGCCTGTCCTACTTCGTGATCTCCTTGTTGTCATGGGCGATGGGGTACCGATTGTCGATGGCTGGCGTGCTCGGAATGATCGTCTCGATCGGCGTGACAGCCGATTCTTTCATCGTGTACTTTGAGCGCATTAGGGACGAGATTCGCGATGGTCGTACCGTTCCTGGTGCGATCCAGCACGGCTGGTTGCGCGCACGGCGTACCATCATCGTCTCCGACGCAGTGAACCTCCTTGCGTCGATCGTGCTGTACATCCTGACGGTTGGCTCGGTTCGAGGCTTTGCCTTCACCCTGGGCATCACCACGGTCCTCGATCTGATCGTCGTTATGATGTTCACCTACCCGCTCATGCACTACTTAGGGCGGACGAAGTTCTTCGGTGAGGGCAAGCCGTATTCGGGCCTTAACACAGCCAAGCTCGAGGGGCCGGCCCTGTACCAGGGCCGAGGTCGTGTCCGCTCGTTTGAGCCTAAGAAGAAGGCACGCGCCGGCGTGACTGGTCTGGAAGATCGTGCGCTATCTGCTGACGAATATCCAGATGAGCGTTTCGTCTCCGATCACTCGACGGCGAAGAAAACATCGCGCCTTGAGCGCCGCGATGGAGAATCACTTGCGCAACTGCGGGCACGTGAACGTCGCCAGCAGCGCCAGGCAGCGAAAGGGGAGAACTGATGTCAATGTACTCCTGGGGAAATAACCTCTACTCGGGTAAGACCTCCTACCCGCTAATCCAGAAGCGCATGTACTGGTTTAGCGCTGCGATTGCGCTTGTGCTGGTTTCGCTGATTTCGTTTGCGACGATCACGCCGAACCTCGGTATCGAGTTCCGAGGTGGTTCGCAGTTCACCGTTTCGGGAACCGCAGTCACTGATCTCAAGCCCGCCACCGACGTCGTGACCAAAATCGGTAAGGATTCCGCCCCGCGCGTGACGAACGTGGGCAGCGATACGATCCGTGTCCAGACTGGCCAGCTCTCCGATCAGGAAACTCAGAAGGTTCGAGCCGAATTGGCAAGCGCCTACAAAGTGAGCGAAACCGAAGTAACATCGACGTTCATCGGCCCGTCTTGGGGTGCGGACATTATGTCGAAGGCCATCCGAGCAATGATCGTGTTCATGGTGATCGTCTCGCTCATCATGACCATCTATTTTCGCTCGTGGGCAATCGCTGTCGGCGCGATGGGCGCCCTGCTCCACGATTTTATCGTCACGCTCGGTGTGTACTGGATCGGTGGTTTCGAGATCACTCCGGCAACTGTGATTGGTCTGTTGACCATCATGGGCTACTCGCTCTACGACACCGTGGTGGTGTTCGATAAGGTTCGCGAGAATACCGTCGAGCTGCGCGGCCAGAACGACATGACGTACGAAGAGTCGGCGAACCTCGCCATCAACCAGACTTTGATTCGTTCGTTGAACACCTCGATCACGGGTCTGCTACCGGTGATGAGCGTGCTTTTCGTTGGCGTGTACTTGCTGGGTGCCGATACGCTGCGCGATCTCGCGCTCGTGATGTTCGTGGGTATGATCCTGTCGACGCTATCATCGATCTTCCTTGCGGCGCCGTTCGCGGTTGCTCTGGGAATGCGAAACGACGCGGTGAAAGAACATACCGCGGCGGTGCTCAAGATGCGGTCCGAATCACGAGACAAGGCCGCGAACTTGGCCTCAACAGATGAGAACTCAGGTAACATTGAGTCGTCTCACGTGCGCTCCAAAAGCGGCGCAAAGAAACGAAAGAAGAAGTGATGTCCGAAGTTTTCCCGAAAGACACCGTTGAGATCGTGCGCTCGCACGTCCGCGAGGTCCAGGATTTCCCAGCGCGTGGAGTGCTCTTCCGTGATATCACTCCGCTCATTGCCGATGCTGAGGGCTTTAAAGCATTGATTGATATGCTGGCGGATCACTATCGTGGCAAAGTAGATGCAGTTGCCGGCCTCGAATCTCGTGGCTTCATCCTCGGCGCCCCGCTCGCTGTTGCTCTCGGCGTCGGAATGCTGACGGTCCGTAAGGCAGGGCGACTGCCTGGCCCCGTCGTCGGCGTCGATTATGATCTCGAGTATGGCTCGGCGCGAATGGAACTCCAGCCGTTCACTGTGGAAGATGGGCACCGCGTCTTGGTCATCGACGATGTCCTTGCCACCGGTGGTACTGCAGGCGCCGCTTTCGATCTGATTCGACAGGCGGGAGCTGTTCCAGCTGCGCTGTGCGTCCTACTCGAGCTCAAGGACCTTGGCGGCCGTGAACGCCTCGGCGGAGATATTCCGATCGACTCTGTTATCGCGTACTGAGTTGTGAACGTTATGTGGGGAGCGCAAAGCGCTCCCCACATTTCTTGTGCCATCAGCTGACCACGCTACGCATGAATGGTGTGCTATGTCGTAGAATCTGCGTATGAGCGACAACACTGGTGCAGTGCCTACACGTTTACGTTCGCGTTTTGCGTGGCTGGGCGGTAAGAAGTCACTGAAGGTCCCTGCTCTTCTCGAGCCGATTATGGCTGCGATCGAAGGCCGCGGGCTCAACGAGCAACGCATTTTGCGGGCCTTCGTTGTCGCTGAAGAAAAGCATCGTGGGCAGAAGCGTAAGTCGGGCGAGCCCTACATTACGCACCCGGTCGCCGTCGCCACTATTCTGGCAGAGCTCGGGTTGGACGAAGATACGATTGTCGCTGCGCTCCTTCACGATACTGTTGAAGATACCGACTACACACTCAAGGAGCTTTCCCGCGAATTCGGTGAAACGGTGGCGTTGTTGGTCGACGGCGTCACCAAACTCGACAAGGTCGAGTACGGTGAGGCTGCTGCCGCTGAAACTGTGCGCAAGATGGTGATCGCGATGTCGAAAGACATCCGCGTCTTGCTCATTAAGCTCGGTGATCGTCTGCATAATGCGCGCACATGGCGCTATGTGGAGGCCGGCTCGGCACAGCGCAAAGCGCGCGAAACCCTCGAGATTTTCGCTCCGCTCGCTCATCGCCTGGGCATGAATTCGATCAAGTGGGAGCTCGAGGATCGCTCCTTCCGTACGCTCTATCCTGCTGTGTATGCGGAGATCGAGCAGATGGTGCAGGAGCGCGCGCCAGAACGTGAACGCTTCTTGGAAGACATCAAGGCGAAGATCCAATCTGAGCTGGCGAAGGCCGGAGTGAAGTGTACGATTTCTGGGCGCCCGAAGCATTACTATTCGATCTATCAGAAGATGATCCTTCGCGGCCGAGATTTTGAAGATATTTACGATCTCATTGGTGTGCGAGTTCTGGTCAACGAGGTTCAGGATTGTTACACCACGCTTGGCATCGTTAACTCCGCATACACTCCAATCCAGGGTCGTATCAAGGATTACATCGCCTCGCCGAAGTTCAATCTCTATCAGTCGATCCACACAACGGTGATGGGCCCAGGTGGCAAAACCGTCGAGGTGCAGATCCGCACCTACGAGATGCATCGGCGCGCTGAGTTCGGCGTTGCCGCTCACTGGCGCTACAAGGAGAATCCCAACGCCACCAAGGGCACTGGCCACGAGAAGCAGGAGGACGCTCAGCTGGAGTGGCTCCGTCAGCTCGTTGATTGGCAGCGTGATACTGCTGATCCGTCGGAGTTCCTTGATTCGCTCCGTTACGAGATGTCGGGTAACCAAGTCTATGTGTTTACCCCCGCAGGCGAGGTGATGGAACTTCCGGCCGGATCCACGCCTGTTGATTTCGCTTTCGCCGTGCACACCGAGGTCGGCTTCCGCACTGTGGGCGCCAAGGTTAATGATCGCCTCGTGACTCTCGATCATAAGCTGGAATCAGGTGACACCGTGGAAATTGTCACCGCGAAGTCGTCCGATGCGGGGCCTTCGCGCGGGTGGCTCGATTTTGTGGCTACTCCTCGTGCGCGAGCGAAGATCAAGTCGTGGTTCACGAAGTCGCGCCGCGAGGAAGCAATCGAAGAGGGCAAGGAGAAGCTCGCAAAGGCGATTCGCCGCAAGAATCAGCCCGTGCAGCGTCTGATGTCTCACGAGACCCTCCGCGCCGTCGCTCAGGATCTCAACCGTAAGGACGTCACGGATCTGTATTCCGCGATCGGCGAGGGAAACATTTCGTCGGAGTCTGTGGTCCGGAAGCTGATCTCCTCGCAGGGAGGGCTCGCGGGCGCGGAGGAAACGATGGCGGAGGCGGTCACGCCGACGCGTATTTCGCGGCGTTCGGGGGAGGCTGGCTCGGCTGTCGTCGTCTCGTCGATTGAAGATGCCGACGTGCTAGTCAAGCTTGCCAAGTGTTGCACTCCGGTGCCACCGGATCCGATCGTCGGGTTCATCACGCGTGGCAATGGTATCTCCGTGCACCGCAAGGATTGCCCGAACGTGGCAAGTTTGCAACGCGATCCCGATCGCTTCATCGCGATCGAGTGGGCGGATGCTCAGGACGCTGTGTTTGTTGTTCAGGTACAGATCGAGGCTCTCGATCGACGCGGCCTCCTCGCGGATATCTCGAAGGTCCTCTCGGACCACGATATCAACATGCTTTCGGGCTCGATGAGTACCTCGAAGGAGCGAGTGGCTCGTTCCACTTTCCAGTTCGAAATGGGCGATCCTCGCCACCTCACGGTGGTTTTGAAGGAGCTACGCAAGATCGATGGCGTGTACGACGCCTATCGAGTGGTGGGGTCGAAGCGTGAGTCTGATCGCCGCGTCACTACTGACGCTGGCAACTGACGTGCGATCGTCCGTACTCGTGCGATGCCGTGAATACCTTCGATCTGTCCGGCTCGGCGTGCCGCAGCAGTCAGATCGCACCCTGCGCGTACGAGTGAATGAATGTTGGCGAGCGCGCACGGGACGTCGTCGAGAAGAAGGTCGATGAGGGTGCGTTCCGGCGTGGTGACCAGTAACGAGCCGATCGTGACCAGATCCGACGGGGCGTATTTTCTGCGCTTGGCGATATCACTGTGCGCGCCAATCGTTTCGACATGCTCGTGGAAGTTCGGCGTCACGTTTCCCGTATAAATCCACAAGGCAGTGTGGCGGATCGCGATATTTCCGCCGTAGGCAAGGGCAACGATCCGGGCGCGGTCGGTGCGCGTGGCAACAAGATCGCTCCCGACCAACCCGAGATTTCCGACCTGCACAACGAGGCCCTCGTTTTCAAAACATTGGCGTTGGCGCTTGGGGATATCCATGAACAGTTCAACCATGTTCCAAGCATGGGGCATCACGCAAAAACGGGGTGGGGGATTTCCACACCTGTGGAAATCCCCCACCCCGTGAAGCACTTGTGTGCTATATCAACTCAGTCTGCCTGAACGGCTGCAAGCCACTGCTTACGCGCTTCGAGGGCCGAGGTGTATTCCTTGACCTTCTTCTCATTGCCGGCCGCCTTCGCCTCAGCGAGCTGGGCCTCGAGCTCTGCGATGAGCGCCTCAAGCTGGGCGGCCATGCCGTTCGAACGCTCGGCAACCGCAGGATCGGACTTGCGCCACTGCTCGGATTCAGCATCACGGATCGCCTGCTCGATATCGCGTAGACGTCCTTCGGTGCGTCCCACATCGGCTCGCGGAACTCGGCCGATCTGATCCCATTGTTCGCCGATTTCGCGAATCGCGGCCTTAGCGGCCTCGATATCCTTGACCGGCACCAGCTTCTCGGCTTCCTTCAAGAGCTCGAGCTTCTTCGCGAGATTCTCGCCGAACTCCTCGTCAACCTGGGTGTTGTGGGCGTTACGGGCGTCGAAGAAGACCTGCTGAGCGGCGCGGAAACGATCCCAGAGCTTGTCGTCTTCCTTGCGGCCGGCGCGACCCGCGGCCTTCCACTCGCTCATGAGCTGACGGTATGCAGCGGAGGTGGCGCCCCAATCAGTGGAATTCTGGAGTTCGGTTGCGCGGCGGATCAGATCTTCCTTCGCGCTCACGGTTGCCTTTGTTGCCTTATCACGCTCGGAGAAGTACTGACGGCGGTGGCGATCAAACTGCGTGCGAGCCGAAGAGAATCGCTTCCACAGGGCTTCCTCGGTAGGACGATCGATGCGTGCGCCATGGCGTTGCGCATGCTTCCACTGTTCGAGGAGTTCAGTGAGCTGCGCGCGCGAGTTCTTCCAGTGAGTCTTTGCGGGATCCTGGCCGGAGATCTTCTCGGCCTGCGCCACGATGGCTTCGCGCTCTTCTAGGGCCTTGGCCTTGGCCTCGGCACGCTGTTCGGCGACCACAGTGGCTCGCTCCTCAATGAGTGGGAGCGTGGCGTCAACGCGGGTGCGCAACGCGGCAATATCACCAATAGCTGCAGGCTCTTCGAGCTGCGCTGCAAGGTGCTTGTGCGACTTGCGCGATTCCTCAGGGGAAATCGTGTTGATGCGCATCTCGAGAAGTGCCACCTGCGACTGCAGATCGAGGAACCTGCGCGCGTACAGCGCGAGCGCATCAGTTGCTGTACCGCCAGCAGTGTACTGACCAACGATGCGGACGTCTTTTCCTTGGCTGTCGAGAAGCCAAACGTTGCCCTCGTCGTCGACTCGGCCCCACTTGGCGGCTTCAGTGGCTTCAGCTTCCGTGAGGGGAGCGGGAGCAACTGGAGTGGACGGGGTAGGCGCCGACGCAGGGGTCGGTGTGGTGGTTTCAGTAGTGTTCTGGGTGGTTTCGGCTGCGTCGTTGCTGGCCGGGGTGGGCATGGTATCCGACATGAGGACTCCTTCAGACGGGGTAATTGATACCGTTCACGTATTCGTACGGCACCACTCTACGGCAATGCTCCCGATTTTTCGCGGTTTTACGCGCCTGCGGTAGAGTTGATGCATGATTTTTGTGCGTTTTAGTGAAACAGTGATCGGTGCGAATACTTACGTTCTCGCCGACGCCGGAGCGAAAGTTGCGTTGGTTGTCGATACGGGGGCTGGGGCGAGCCGTTGGGTAGGGCCGGCCCTCGAGCGGCGTGGCCTGACGTTGGGGGCGGTTCTGCTCACGCACGGGCACGCCGATCATGTCTGGGACAGTGCGGCTGTGGCCGGGGATGCTCCTGTGTATATCCCGGCCGGAGATTTCTACCGACTCGACGATCCGCTCTCTCGCACAGCGTTGCCGCAACTCGCGGCCGCGTTCCAGGCCGTGGGCTCGCCGTCGTGGGTGCGTCCAACGAACGCCCAGATCCTGCCGACGTCGTTCTATGGCAGCGCACAAGAGATCGTTCCCGGAGTGTCGATTCGTGCGATTGCGACGCCCGGCCACTCGGAAGGATCGACGGTCTTTGTCTTCGACGGCGTCGTCGACGACGGCGAGGAACTCCCGCTCGCGCCGGGGCAGGGTGGGCACATGATGCTCTCGGGCGACGTGCTGTTCAACAACGGGATCGGACGCACCGATCTGCCCGGATCGGATCCTCGTGCAATGGGGAAATCGTTGCAGACGATCGTGCGTGAAGTTCCGGGCGAGACGTGGGTGTTCCCCGGTCACGGTCCGGCAACCCGCCTGGACCGCGAGGTGAATTCGAACCCGTATCTGCGGATGTTCCTCGACTGAACTGGGCCATGCCCGCAAATACGTGAAAGAATAGGCTTTATGAAGATTGCACCCTTGTCTGGTTTCCCTGAATGGCTTCCCCAAGATCGTATTGTGGAACAGCGCGTCCTTGATACGCTCCGTTCCACCTTCGAGCTTCACGGTTTTTCTGGTATCGAGACCCGCGCCGTCGAGCCGGTGTCGCGCCTGCTGTCAAAGGGAGAAACCTCGAAGGAAATCTATCTGCTCAATCGCCTCCAGGGCGGCGATTCCCAGGATGCGGAGCTCGGTTTGCACTTCGATCTCACGGTCCCGCTCTCGCGCTACGTTCTGGAGAATGCTGGCAAGCTCGATTTCCCTTTCCGTCGCTACCAGATTCAGAAAGTCTGGCGTGGAGAGCGTCCGCAAGATGGCCGTTTCCGCGAGTTCGTGCAGGCGGATGTGGACGTTGTGGGCGCCGATACGCTTGCGTTCCACCACGAGATTGAGCTTCCGCTGGTGATGGTCGATGCCCTGTCAAAGCTACCGATCCCGCGCGTAGTGATCCGCGCCTCGAACCGTAAGGTAGCTCAAGGCTTTTTTGACGCGATCGGCATTGAGGACATTGAGGAAACTCTGCGCATCGTGGACAAGCTGGACAAGATTGGCCCGCGTGGTGTGGCTGAAACTCTCGCCCAGAACGTTGGAGCCACCGAGGAACAGGCGCAGCTCGCACTGAAGCTGGCTGAAATCCGCGGAAACGATGCGTCGGTTGCCGACGCCGTGCTGGCGCTTGGTTTCCGCAACGAGCTCCTGGATGAAGGCTTGGACGAGCTTGTTCGCCTCATCGAAGGTGCGAACGAGCTTATTGAAGGCTCAGTCACTGCCGATTTGTCGATCGCCCGCGGCCTGGATTACTACACAGGCTCGGTCTATGAATCGACGTTGATCGGCCACGAGGATCTCGGCTCGGTATGCTCGGGCGGGCGTTACGATTCTCTTGTCAGCGACGGCAAGCGCACGTTCCCAGGCGTTGGCCTGTCGATTGGCGTCTCGCGTATCCTTGCGCGTGTGATCGGCAAGGAGCTGGTGAGCGCGTCTCGTCAGGTTCCAACGGCGGTGCTCGTCGCTGTGAACAACGAAGATGAGCGCCGTCACGCGGAAAAGATCGCGATGGCCCTGCGTTCGCGCGGGATCGCTACCGAGGTTTCCCCGAACACCCAGAAGTTTGGCAAGCAGATTCGCTACGCGGAGCGCCGCGGAATCCCGTTTGTCTGGTTCACCCAGGACGAATCCGGGGCCGTGAGCGAGCAGGTAAAGGACATTCGCTCAGGCGAGCAGGTCGCGGCGGACGAGCACGCGTGGATGCCTCCGGCCGAGGATCTGGTGGCACAGTTGGTGAGTGCCTCTCATGAATGATTTGCCGCGCCCCGGTTCTGATCTCCTTGAGCGCCTGACCCGCCTGGGGGAAGTGCTGGAGCGCGTGCACTTTCCGTTCTCTGTGGCAGGTGCGCAGGATACCGCCGATCTGGTGGCTGATCTTGAGGCCCAACTGCGTGATTATGTTCTGCCGCGCCTACAGAATCTGGATGCGCCGCTCTTATGCGTGATCGGAGGGTCAACTGGCGCAGGCAAGAGTGCCATTGTGAACTCGTTGATCGGCGAAAACGTGGTGCGTTCAAGCGCGATCCGCCCCACAACCCGCCGTCCTGCGCTCGTGCACAATCCAGCTGATGCTGAGGCGTTTGCGTCGGTGCGCGTGCTGCCGGAGCTCGCCCGAGTTAGTGGCAACGTCGCGGGGGATTCTGCCGGCGAGCTTGAGCTGATCGCTTCCCAGGCTGTGCCTCGTGGCTTGGCATTGCTCGACGCGCCCGACATCGACTCGGTGGTCGAGGAAAACCGCAGGCTTGCCGCGCAGCTTCTCGCGGCAGCGGACCTGTGGATTTTTGTCACGACAGCAGCGCGCTACGGTGACGCAATCCCGTGGGCGATGCTCGATGACGCAGCCTCGCGCGACATCGTTCTCGGGATAGTGCTCAACCGTGTGCCTCCTGGCGTCGGCGCAGAGGTGAGAGCAGATTTGGTGTCGCGTCTCGAGGAGCGGGGGCTTGCGCGGGCTCCGCTGTTCATGATCGCGGAGCAAGAGCTCAACGATGGGCGAATCGATCCGGCCGACGTCGCCTCGCTTCGCGCATTTCTCTCCTCGATCGCCGACGACGAAGCTGCCCGCTCCGTCGTCGTTCGCCAGACTCTTGAGGGGGCGATTAGCGCGCTCGTTGCGCAAGGGGAGTCTGTGCGCGCAGGCTACGATGCCCAACTGGCCACTCGCGACGCGCTCCGCTGGGACGTCGAGACTGCGTTCAACGCTGCGGACCAACAGTTCAAAGAGAATCTGGTCGATGGTTCATTGCTTCGCGGTGAGGTTCTCACCCGCTGGCAAGATGTGGTTGGCGCTGGGGAATGGATGCGCAAGCTCGAAAGTGGCGTCAGCGCGTTGCGCGATCGGATCGCTGGGTATTTCAAGCCCTCCGCGGGCCAGTCGACATCTCACATTGAGGATGCGATCGACGACGGCCTCCTTGCGCTGCTTGTGGAACGCACGGATGCTGCGATCGCGCAATCACTGCGAGCTTGGGAGACTGTCGGCGTGGCGCAACCGCTGGTTGATCGCGTCAAGTCGGATCTGCGCTCTCGCGCAGATCGAGAGGCTGCCGGTGCGGCGCTTGTCCACGATTGGCGAAGCGATGTGCTGGCTCTCGTGCGTGATCAGGGCGCGTCGAAGAAAACCACGGCGCGTGTGCTTGCAACCTCGGTCAATGTTGTTGGTGTGGCTCTCATTGTGGTGATTTTTGCTTCGACGGGAGGGCTGGTCGGCGGTGAGATAGCGGTTGCTGGCGGCACCGCCGTCGTCGCTCAGAAACTGCTCGAGGCAATTTTCGGTGAGGACGCTGTTCGCAGGCTCGCCAAACGTGCCAAGCAGATGTTGAACGAGCGCGTGCAACAGTTTATTGCGGCTGACCGTGGAGTTTTCGATACAGCTGTGGCCGAATGCGGAGTGGACGTGCTGGTTGCGCAGGAACTTGCGGAAGCGTTCGACGCCGCCCGGAAGAACCGGAGGGATCGATGACCAGCGTTGCGGAAGGGATTGGAGCACTCAGGAGCGTCCTGGAGGTGGGCAGCGATCTCGTTGACGATCGCGTGGCAAGCGACGCACGTGCGGTGCTGGATTCTGCGGTTGCACGTACCCAAGTTGGCGACGACGTCACCGTGATCGCGTTCGCTGGCGCAACGGGTTCGGGCAAGTCGTCGCTACTGAACGCGTTGGTGGGCCAGGAACTCGCGCGGGTTGCCGCGCTTCGCCCAACGACGTCGGAACCTCTCGCAGTTGGCACCGATTCCGAGCCGGCGTTGCTGGACTGGCTCGATGTCTCTCAGCGCCACGTGAACGCTGCCCTTGCGCAACGCTTCTCCTCCTCGGGCAAAGTGATGCTCATCGATCTTCCCGATATTGATTCGATCCAGATCGCCCACCAGCGCCGCGCCCATGCGATCATCGAACGGGCGGACTTGACGGTGTGGGTGCTTGATCCGCAAAAGTATGCGGATGCGATCGTGCACGAGGACTATCTTTCGCACCTGGGGGAACATTCAGATTCGCTCCTCGTGGCGCTCAATAAGATCGATCTGCTCTCTGCGGCGGAGCGTGGCCACGTTGAGGACGACCTCGAGCGGCTCCTGCGCAACGACGGCGTACATTGCGACATCGTGCCTGTCTCCGTCGCAACAGGGGAGGGGATTGAGTATCTGTCGAGCCGTATCGGCCAGAAAATGGATGCGGCAAATGCGGCTCGAGTGAAGATCGCGGCGGATCTGCGGGCTGTGGCAAAGAGTCTCGGTGCGTGGGTGGTTGCTGATCACGGCAAGTATGAGCTGGGGGCGATGCCCTCTTTCGAGCCGGTCGTGGCCGCGGTAGCGAAGGCGAGCGGAGCCGACGCCGTCTCCTCGGCTGCCGGCGGAAGCTACCGGGTGCGCGGGACGAGAAAGACGAGCTGGTGGTTCACCCGATGGCTCCACAATAAACGCGACCCTCTCAAACTTGTTCATCTCGACAAGGCGCCCACAACGGTCGCGCCGACCACCGGCGTCGTCGCGGCGCCTGCGCATCTCGCCGTAGCCGACGGCGCAGGCAGACGCTTCGCGAGCGCCGCCGTTGCCGGTATGCCGCGGCAGTGGGCGCGCGACGTTGAACACCGTGCCCAGGAGCGTCTCAACGGTTTTCTCGCGAACGTCGATCCGTTGCTTGGCACTGTCGACGTTGAGTACGAACGTACGCCGTTGTGGTGGCGGATCGTGAACGTGCTTCAATGGCTGTTCGCCGCTGTCGCGCTTGTTGGGTATGTGTGGCTTGGACTCAAAATCCTCGGGCCGATGATCGGAATTATTCTTCCCGATCCTCCACGAGTCGGAATTGTTGAGGTCCCTCTGCTCCTGGCCGCCGGCGGAATGATTGCGGGGCTTCTTTTCGCGGCGATTTCCCGATGGTTCGTTGGGAGGGGCAGTGAGCGTGCGCAACGACGGGTGCGTCGGCGAATCGAAACCGCCGTCGGCGGGGCCGCGCAAGAAACCATACTTGCGCCGCTGACGGGCGAACGCCATGTGTACGAAGGATTCATTGACGCCGTCAAACTCATGAGCAGGGCGCAAGCGTAAGAATGCACAATGAATGGGCAGGCTCGTGGTTCCCACGAGCCTGCCCATTCATTGTCACTACTTTTTGCTACCGGCCCTTGCGGAAGCCTCCCTTTTTGGCACCACCTTTTGTGAAGCCGGCATTGCGGAAACCATTGCGGCCCTCGCGGGCCTTCTTCTCACCGAAGGCACGGTCGGCACGAGCCTTTCGGAACTCGTAGGAATCGTGTGAGGAACGCTCACGGTCGCGGCGCGACTGCGCCCCGCGTGGGTCGTAGTCGTCGAAGTAGGGGCGCCGATCACCATCGCGGTTGCGCCGCTTGGAGAACCCGCTCTCGCGTTTGCCGAAACCGCCGTCGCGCTTAAACGGCTTGTGTCCGCTCTTTGCGGGGCCGCGATCCTTACGAATACCGAGCTCACGGCCCGAAACCTGGGCGCGCGAAAGCTTCGAAAGTGTGCGCTCGTCGAGCTCATGCTCGATTTCCACGATCGAGAAAGTGGGGTAGATGTCGATCTTGCCGAGTTGGGAGCCGGTCAAACCGCCTTCGTTCGTCAGAGCTCCAACGATCGCGCCTGGCGCCACGCCGTCCTTCTTACCAACTTCAACTCGGTACATGGTACCGGCGTGGTCGAAAGTCTTGCGTCCGCTCTTTTCGCGCCCGCGCCCGCCGCGCTCTGAACGCTCGTGGCGATCTTCGCGCCCGCCGCGAATGGACAGATGCTCGGGCTCGTCGTCGGCGCGCGGGCCAGGGTCTCGTACCCCAAGCGCAAGCAAGCCGTATGCGAGTTGCTCGAGGCTCATTGGCTCGTCGGCCTCGGCCTGGGCGGCGAGGAAGTTCTCCACGGCCTTTTCGTAGACGGACAGGCGGCCCACGCCGACGCGCTCGATCGCAGAATCGACCAGGCGCGATGCACGAAGAGCGGAAACCTCGGCTGGCGTTGGGAGTTCAACTTCTTCCATCTGTGCGCCGGTCGTCTTTTCGATCCGGCGCAGGCGGAACTTCTCCTTCGGCGTGACGAACGTGAGGGACGTGCCTTCGCGGCCCGCGCGGCCAGTGCGGCCGATACGGTGAACGTACGTGTCAATTTCCTTCGGGACGTCGTAGTTGACGACGAGCCCGATGCGTTCGACGTCGAGACCGCGGGCCGCGACGTCGGTGGCAACGAGAACATCAATCGTTCCTTCGCGCAGACGGTTCACGAGCTTCTCGCGATCCTTCTGCGCGACGTCGCCGGAAAGTGCCGCGGCCTGGACGCCACGCGTTGACAGCTCGATGGTGAGATCCTCGGCGGTAGCACGGGTGCGGACGAAGACGAGGGCAGCGTCGGCGTCGGTGGTCGCGAGTACCCGGGCAAGGGCGCCCGTCTTGTGGCGCGAGGGGACGACGGCGTAGGTCTGGTGGATCGTCTCGGTGGTCGACGCCGGGCGGGTCACCGTGACCTCGACCGGCTCGCTCATGTGCGACTCGGCAACCTTGCGGATCGAGTTCGGCATGGTAGCGGAGAACAGGGCAGTAATACGCTCGGCGGGAAGATTCGTTGCGATCGTGTCGACATCTTCAGCGAAACCCATCCTCAGCATTTCGTCCGCCTCGTCAAGAACAAAGTACGAAACGTGCTCGAGTTTGAGAGCACCGCGATCAATCAGATCCATGATGCGGCCCGGAGTGCCAACAACCACCTGTGCGCCGCGTTCAAGTGCGCGTAACTGCGGGCCATAGGGCGAGCCGCCGTACACGGAGACGACCTCGAGCCCACCAATCTGCGCAGCAAACGTTGAAATAGCCTCGGCTCCCTGCATCGCGAGTTCGCGTGTGGGGGCAAGAACCAACGCCTGGACTTCGTCCTTTTCCGGGTCGACGTGGGTCAGAAGCGGGAGCCCAAAGGCCGCGGTTTTTCCGGTGCCTGTTTGGGCTACTCCAATGACGTCCTGTCCCTGGAGAAGATGGGGGATTGCCTGCTCTTGAATCTCGGTAGGCTCGGTGAATCCAAGTTCGGTCACCGCTTTGAGAATATTTTCGGGCAGGGAAAGTTCAGAAAATGTGGTCACAAAAATTTCCAATCTGGGGAATCGGCCCCTCGGCCATCCCCGGAAACACATCTGAACTAGTGGGGCTCGGCCGCTTCTTCCACACTACTTGTTTTCGGGGGAATCGTGGGGATCGCCTGTGGTGCTTTCCAACACAGGCTCCGAATCCGCGCTTTCGGCAGAAGTAGCGGTTTCGGCCGCGAGCTCGCCACGCATCTCCTCGGGCAACGGATCGTTGAGCCCGAGGCGGCGTGAGACGACCAGGCCTGCGATGAGGAGGACAACCATCGTTGAGATCGCGGCAAGGAAAGCCCAATGCCCAAGATCCACAGCCATCGAGTACGCGATACCCGCGTAGGCAATGCAGGCGGCCGCGCCCATGTTATCCGCGATTTGGGCTGCTGCCGAGATCTTGCCGTGGCGGCTCTTCGGGGTGCGGCCGAGGGCGAAAACAAGCAGAAGAGGGTAGGTCAGGCCCGTACCGAGCCCGGCGATGAGCCAGCCGAGAATCACGACGATGCCGGTGATCTGGTGGAACGAGCCGGCGATCGAAATTGCAGACCCCACAAGCTGGAGCACCAAGCCGATGGTCGGGATGTGCTTGCGCCGCTCTTCGCTCGCTTGGCTTTGCAAGTACGAGCCAAGCGCCCAGGTCACTGCTCCAGCAGCGAGTACGAGGCCGGCGCGCTTCGGCCCCCAGTTGTGCACGTTTTTCAGCATCAGTGGCAGGTAAATTTCCACCGCAAAGTAGGCGCCATACACGATGCCACGGAGGAGCACAATAGAAGGCACGCCGCGGCGGGCAGAGAGAGTGCCCTGGGGGACAAGTGGGCGAACGAAGAAGAATGCGGCCGCCGAACAGATCACGATCATTGCCAGTGCCCAGGTCTTAAAGCCGTCGTCGCCGAGGGCGGAAAGCATCTGAAGAGCGCCCACGGAAATGCCCACAAGAAGCGCGAAGGTGAACGTGTCCCCCAGGCGGAATCGTTTGTGTGGGTCATGGGTGTCGGGGAATTGGCGTAGCTTCGACACGAGCATTGGGAACATCGCGAGAAGAATGAGCGGGACAGCCGCGAACACGACACGCCAGTGCAGGTACTCAACCATGAGGCCTGCGATGGCAGGGCCGAGCAGGGAAGGCACAACCCAGGCAGCGGCAAAAGTGGCAAAGAGGGCTGGCTGACGGTGTGAGGGGACGTGTGCCCCGACGAGCACGAAGAGCGGAACAACCACAAGACCGGAACCGAGGCCTTGCACGGCGCGCCCGAGCACGACAACTTCAACCGTCGGCGCGACCGAAATGATGAGCAGGCCTGCGATGAACAGTGCGGCGCCGGTCAGCAGCGGCTGGTTCGGGCCGCGGTTATCAGCCCAACGCCCGGCAAGCGCTGTGGTGATGAGCTGTGTTGTGAGCGTAATTCCCGACGCCAGCGCATACAGATTCTTCCCGTTGAGGAGATCAACCACGTACGGCATCACGGTGGTTACCGCGATCGTTTCGAAGGCGATGAGCGAGATGAGGATGACAGACATCATCTTCAGCCAGTACTCGCTCTGGGACTGTGTAAATTCTTCCTTAATGCTCACTTACCCATGTTTTCGCGAATTTCAAGGAAAGTGCAAGACCGACACGTATGAAACGTGGCACCGGATCTGCTACGACTGTGGGCCTACTCTTCCATCGTCGAGGCAAGTGCAAACGTTCCTCCGACCACGACCATTCCGCCGACGAGGTTTCCCAGGCCTGCAAGCAACAAAGCGAGCGCCACGTTGGCGAAAGTTGCGCCACCGGCGTCGTTCATGAGAGCGAGGGAAAAGATGGTCATGTTGGCCACCACGTGCTCGAAACCGGCCGCAACGAAAACGGTGATCGCCCACGCGATCACGATAATCTGTGCCACTTCATTCTTCATGCGTCCGATCGTCCAAATCGCGAGGCAGACCATGACGTTACACATTACGGCCCGGAAGAAGACCTCCGGTGCCCCCTTGGCGAGCTTTCCGGCGACGACGGCGTCGAGCATCTGCCAGTTTGGGCTATCGTTCCCGAACACGTTCGCGAACGTGAAAAGGGCCGCCATCACAATCGAACCCACCAGATTGCCGATGAGCATAAAGAGGATAAGCCACGATGCGCGTGCAACGCTCACCGCGCGCTTGAGCGCCGCAAGCGGCATGATCATCATGCCCGACGTGGCGAGCTCGCCACCGGCGAAGACCACGAGCACGAGGCCAATGCCGAATGTCAGACCCATCATCAGCCCAGAAACTGCGGACCCGGCAACGTACAGCTTGGCTACACCTGCGAACATGATCAGGCATCCGATGCCAACGAATGCGCCCGCGAGCGCGCCTCCGGTGAGATATCCGCCGACGTGGTGGGCTTTATTCGACTTCGCAAGGCCGACTTTGGCCTGTGTTGCGATGGATTCGGTGATGCTCACTGGTTGTCCTTCCGGGGAGGTTTGCTAGCCCGATTATCTTAAAGGGTGGGGGAGCGTGCGCGCGGGACTTCCGTCCGAAAGCCCGCGTCCGCCGTCGGCGACAGGTGCACACCCGACGTTGAGGGCGAGTTGAGTGGTTGCTCACGGCGTGCGGGGAACGGGCCGGCGAGCAAGGGGCGTAGACTTGTAGGGCGCTCCGCGCCCGTCTCGCGCGAAGTGCCGCCCGCTCGTCTCGCGGGTGTAGACAAAACTATAAGGAGGACACGTGCTTCGCACGCGAATGGCAGGATCCCTGCGCAAAGAAGATATCGGCTCCACAGTGACCCTCACCGGATGGGTGGATCGTCGCCGTGATCATGGTGGCATCGCGTTCATCGATCTGCGTGACGCTTCGGGCATCGCCCAAGTCACGGTTCGTGAGGAAGTGGCTCATGAGCTCCGCAGTGAGTTCGTTGTGAAGGTCACTGGCGTGGTGCGTGAGCGCCCCGAGGGTAACGCGAACGCAAATCTTCCTACTGGCGATATTGAGGTTGAGACCGAATCGCTTGAGATCCTCAACCCGTCGGCGCCGCTCCCATTCCAGGTGTCGGACCACGCTGAAGATGCCGGCTCCGTGAACGAGGAGACTCGCCTCAAGTACCGTTACCTCGATCTTCGCCGTTCGTACGAGCAGAAGGCGATCCGCCTGCGTGCAAAGGTGAGCCAGGCGGCACGCCGCGTGCTCGACGGCCACGATTTCGTCGAGATCGAAACCCCAACCCTGATTCGTTCCACGCCTGAGGGTGCACGCGATTTCATCGTGCCGGCACGCCTTGCGCCGGGTTCGTGGTATGCGCTTCCGCAGTCGCCTCAGCTGTTCAAGCAGCTGCTGATGGTTGCCGGTATGGAGCGCTACTACCAGATCGCTCGTTGCTACCGCGATGAGGATTTCCGCGCGGATCGTCAGCCAGAGTTCACCCAGCTTGATATCGAGATGAGCTTTGTGGAGCAGGAAGACGTGATGAAGGTGGCCGAGGATCTTCTCAAGGAGATCTGGGCCCTGATCGGCTACGATCTGTCCACCCCGATCCCGCACATGACGTACAAAGATGCGATGGAGAAGTACGGTTCGGACAAGCCGGATCTGCGCTTCGGCCAGGAGCTCATTGATCTGACCGAGTACTTCACAGACACCCCGTTCCGCGTGTTCCAGAATGAGTACGTGGGCGCCGTTGTGATGCCGGGCGGCGCTTCTCAGCCGCGTCGTACGTTCGACAAGTGGCAGGAGTGGGCGAAGGCCCGAGGCGCCAAGGGTTTGGCCTATGTGACCGTTGCAGAAGACGGCACGGTTGGTGGCCCTGTGGCGAAGAATATTTCCGACGCCGAGCGAGAGGGCCTGCTTGAGGCTACCGGCGCCCAGAACGGCGATTGCATCTTCTTCGCGGCTGGCGAGCCGACGGCGTCGCGTGAGCTTCTCGGCGCGGCCCGTCTCGAGATCGGCGAGCGTTGCGGCCTCATCAAGGAAGGTGACTGGGCGTTCGTCTGGGTTGTTGACGCACCTTTGTTCAAGCCGGCGAAGGCCGCGGTTGCCGAGGGTGATGTGGCGATTTCCGACGGTGCATGGACGGCTGTGCACCACGCGTTCACTTCGCCCAAACCCGAGTGGCTTGACGCATTCGATCAGGATCCGGGCAACGCCCTGGCCTACGCCTACGACATCGTCTGCAACGGCAACGAGATCGGCGGCGGTTCGATTCGTATCCACCGCCGCGACGTGCAGGAGCGCGTGTTCAAGGTGATGGGCCTCAATGAAGAGCAGGCGCAGGAGAAGTTCGGCTTCCTCCTCGACGCGTTCAAGTTCGGTGCGCCGCCCCACGGCGGAATCGCTTTCGGTTGGGATCGTATTGTGTCGCTTTTGGTGGGCGCCAAGTCCATCCGCGACGTTATCGCGTTCCCGAAGATCGGCAACGGCTGGGATCCGCTCTCGGATGCTCCGGCGCCGATCACCGCTCAGCAGCGCAAGGAGGCTGGCGTAGATGCCAAGCCGAAGAAGGCTGCTGAGAAGGCTGAGAAGAAGGACGAAAACTGACAGCGCATGATCTGGGCTCCAAGTTTTGGGAGCTGACCGTGCAAGGTCGCGTCGGCGGTCGGATCCTCGTTGAGGAGTCCGACCGCCGGTTCGGCGTACGCTTGGTCGAGAAAAATGGAGAGCGTGAGCTGATCGCGACGGGCGATCCAACGCTCGCCATCGCGACGATCAGACGGCTTCGCGCGGATCAACGTCCCGACATCTCGACACTCACAACGCAGATTCGGCAGGCGCTTGATCCGGACCTTGCGGAGTTTCTCGGCCCGGAGTGGGGCTACCGGTGGGAGTTTTGGTACGCGCAGAGCCCGCTCGCAGAGCTTCCAGGCTCCGAGCGTGTAGCGATTTTTCCGCGAGGCACGGACGAGCTCGCTGAGCATGCTGAGCAGATCCGAGCTGCTCTTGCTGCATCGAACCCGATCTCGGATGCAAACGAGAACTTCGACAAACTGTCCTGGTTCGTCGCGTTCTCGGAGGAACACGAGGTCGCGGCCGTCATGGGATACGAAACCCTTCACTCCCAGGGCAAGGATTTCGCCTACTTTCATGGGCTCGGGACGTTGCCACAATTCCGCGGACGTGGCTACGCGTCGCTCCTCATGGTCGGCGCTGTCAATCTCGCGCTCACAACCCACGATGCGATCCACTTCGGCATGTGGGCATGGAACGAAGGAGCGGGCCGGATCTACAAGCGGGTTGGCCTCATCAATGACGCCCACCTTATCGAAGGCAGGCGCGAACCCTTCGTTGAGCTTGGCTAGTTCAAACTGTGGAACTGGGCCGACGACGCACCGCACCCACCGGCGTCGTCGGCCCGTTTCTTATCCTGCGAGGCGGAACTTCTCGTAAAACTTTTGCGCCCACGCAGGCGCCCACCAATTCCAACGGCCCATCAGCGTCATAAACGCGGGGACGAGCAACATGCGCACGATCGTGGCGTCGAGGAAGACGATGATCGCTAGAGCCACGCCGATCTGCTTGATCGCGAGCATATCGCCGAAAATGAACCCAACGAAGACGGCGATAATAATGGCAGCGGCTGAGGTGATGATCCGCCCGGAACGCTGCAACCCAAGCTCGACTGCACGATCGTTGCTTTCGCCCGCGTCCCAGAACTCTTTCACACGCGCCAGCAGAAATACCTCGTAGTCCATCGCAAGCCCGAACCCGAAGGCGAACGCGAGCGCCACCACAAATGTCTGTAATCCGTGGCTGACCGGCAAACCAAGGAGGCCATGCTCGAAGAGGAACGTGGTGATCCCCATGCCCGCAATCAGTGAGAACGAGTTAATGATGAGGGCCTTGATCGGAGCGACAAAGGATCCCGTCATGAGGAAGAGCAAAATCAAAACGGACCCTGCCATAATGCCAATTGCGAGCGGTGCTGCGCTGATCACGGCGTGGTTGAAGTCCGCCTGCATTGCAGCTGCGCCGCCGACGTCGGCGCTCGGGAACGCCTCACGCAGTGAGGTGACGACATCGGTCACTTCGCGTCCCACGGGGTCGGCTGCGCTGACGTACACGTCGACGGCGTCGAGCCCGGCCATGTGCCGGACTTCGCCGATCCTCGAAACGCCGGGAACCGCCGCGACGGCGTCGGGATCTGCCGTTGTTCCCTTCGCGAATAGCACCGTCGCTTCGGGCGCTCGCAACGCCGGGTAGTTGGCCTGGATCTCGTCGTATCCCATCACCACGGCGGAGCTTTGGGGCACGTTCTCGATGAACGACGAGCGCATCTGCAACGAGCCGATCGGCAGTGCGGCAACAGCGAGAACCGCGACGGTGCCGACGAGAACCGGCCACGGATGCGCATGCACCCAGGCGGCGATCCGCGAGAAGACTCCGTGGTCCTCACTCTGGTCGCCAACTCCGCGAAGTGCGCGGCGCACCACGGGAATCCGTGTGAGCACCGACGGCTTCACGAGGCGTTCGCCGAGGACGACGACGATTGCGGGCAGGAGCGTGAGCGCCGAGGCGACGGCGACAAACGTGACAAGCATGGCGCCCGCACCGATCATTTTGATCATCGGCGGAGCCATCGTGAGCAGACCCGCGATCGAGACGATGATCGTCAGCGCCGAGTAGGCGATTGTGCGGCCCGAGGAGAGGATTGTTGCCGTGACGGCTTGCGAAACGAGCACTCCGACGTCGGAGGGCCGTTCACTCCCGTCTGTGGGCAGTCCGCGCTGCGCCAGCGCCCGAGCAATTTCCTCGCGGTAACGCGAGACCATGAGGAGTCCGTAGTCAATCGAAAGGGCGAGACCGATAATCGACAACACGTTGAGGATGTACGAATCAACGGTGGTCGCGAACGTCAAGCCCCACACTTCCCCCATGCCGATGAGGATCGACACGATCGCGGTGACGAGCGGAAGGCCGGCGGCAAGCAACCCGCCGAAGATGATGATGAGCAAGATGAGAGCTGCGGGCAAGCCGATCGTCTCTCCTGTGACGAGGTCTGCGGTGACCTGGCTGAGGGCCGCATCCTCGAACAAGTGCGGCGAGACTGCTCGGGCATGCGCGGGCGCAATCGCGGCATCGAAAGCGGCGAGGGCGTCGGTCACGGTTTGCTCTTTGGAGGGCTCACTCATTGTAATAACGACGGCGAACCCGCCCTCGCTGGCGAAATCGCGGGCGGGGTTCTTCAACTTCGCGATCTCGGCGTCGGCGGCTTTGCGCGCTTCGTCAGCGATCTTCTTTTCGGCCTGGGCTTTCGCTTCGGCACGAATCTGTTTCTCGAGGCCGGCGCGCTGGCTTTCAGGAAGGTAATCGAGTTGTGGACCCGCTTGGCTCACTGCACGTTCCTGTGCCCAGGCGATATCGTCTGCGTGCTTGGTGATCGCTTCGCGTACGGCTTTCTCACGTTGGGTTGCAGTTTCGTTCGCAAATGTCTGCGCGACGGAGAGTGGATCGTTCACTGTTGCAACCTTCGCGACGTCGGTGCGTAGCTTCGCGAGTTCAGTCTGGGTAGCCTGCGCCGTGGTTCCGGTGACGGACACGAGAATTCGAGCGTTGGCGTCGGAGGCTCCGGCCAACTGGACGACGTCGGACTGCGAGCCGGGCACGAGCGACTCGGTTGTGGCCATACGTGTAAACAGGTTGCCCGCTGAGAATCCCCAGATTGCCGCGACGAGCGCGAGCGCGACCACCGCAGTCCAGGCGGCGATCATCGATCGTGGAAAGCGATTCACGAGACGAGCAGTACCGGTAAACATATGTTAATTATGTCACTCAATCGATCGTCTTTTGGGGAGTTTTCTCCACGGCGAACGCTCGGGCGTGAGCTCTCTCGCGACCCCACGAAAATCGCGCGTGAACGCCTACGATGGGGGCGTGGATCTTTTTGACAGCGCTTCAGTAAACGATGTTGGTACTCCAGTGGATGCACATGCTCCGCTGGCCGTACGCATGCGCCCGCGATCGATCGACGAGGTCGTAGGGCAGGGGCACCTGCTTGGTCCGGGCCAACCGTTGACGCGCATGATTGAGGGGGATTCTTCGGCTGCGTCGTCGGTGTTCTTGTGGGGGCCGCCCGGGATCGGCAAGACCACCCTCGCGTACCTGGTTGCGCGCGCCGGGAACCGGCGTTTCGTGGAGATTTCTGCTGTTTCCGCAGGGGTGAAAGAAGTACGCGCTGTGATCGACGAGGCCAAGCACCGGCTCGTTTCCGACGGGCAAGAAACAGTGCTGTTCGTTGACGAGGTTCACCGTTTTTCGAAGACACAGCAGGACGCGTTGCTCCCCGCGGTCGAGAACCGGTGGGTAGTCCTTATCGCTGCAACAACGGAAAACCCGTCGTTTTCGGTGATTTCTCCGTTGCTGTCGCGTTCGCTTCTGCTCACGCTCCACCCGCTCGAGTCAGCCGATGTCGGAGCCTTGATTGACCGAGCTCTGGCCGACGAGCGCGGGTTCGGCGGGCGAGTTTCTCTCGACGACGACGCTCGCGAGGCGATCATCCGCCTTGCTGGGCACGACGGGCGCCGATCACTGACGATCCTCGAAGCGGCAGCGAGCGGTGGGGGAAAACGAGTCACGCTCGCCGACGTCGAAGCGGCGGTCGACGTCTACGCGGTGCGTTACGATCGCGACGGCGATCAGCACTACGACGTCATCTCGGCGTTCATCAAGTCGATTCGCGGCTCCGATGTGGACGCGGCCATGCATTACCTGGCGCGCATGTTGGAGGCGGGGGAGGATCCGCGCTTTGTTGCTCGACGTCTGATGATTTCTGCCGCAGAGGATATTGGTATGGCCGATCCTTCGGCATTGCAAACCGCGACGGCGGCAGCCCAGTCCGTGGCGCTTGTGGGTATGCCGGAAGCTCGTATTATTTTGGCTGAGGCTGTGGTACACCTTGCGACCGCGCCCAAGTCGAACCGAGCCTACCTAGCGATTAACAAAGCAATCGCGGATGTGCGGGCGGGTAAAATCGGTGCGGTGCCCGTTCACCTGCGCGACCAAAGTGTGAAGGCCTCGAAGATCGCCGCGGAGCAAACCGGGAAAAACGTGCCGTATATCTATCCGCATGACCTGCCCACCGGCGTCGCGAAGCAGCAATACCTTCCGGATGAGTTGAAGGACACGGTGTACTACGAGCCTCTTGAGCGCGGTTTCGAGGCGCAGATCACGGCGAGAATGGCCAAGATTCGCCAATTGCAGGGCAAGTAGTGCTATAGTTATCAAGTTGCGCATGCAACACCTGGGGTCTTAGCCGAACCTGGTTGGCCCCGCGTTTTCGCCGAAATCCGGCGGAACGTGCCAATAGTCGACAGGAGAAACATGTCTTCGAAGAACCGCGCACGCAAGTCCGTGCGTATGTCCCGTGCCCTTGGCATCGCCCTCACCCCGAAGGCTGAGCGCTACATGCAGCGCCGCCCGTACCGTCCGGGTGAGCACGGCCGCGGCCGCGTCAAGGATTCCGATTACTCGATTCGTCTGAAGGAGAAGCAGCGTCTGCGCGCCCAGTACGGCATCCGCGAGGCACAGCTGCGTAAGATCTGGAACGAAGCTCGCAAGATGGAAGGCATGTCGGGTGAGAACCTCATGGCCCTCCTCGAGTCGCGCCTCGACGCGCTCGTTCTGCGCGCCGGCTTCGCTCGTACCATTGCGCAGGCTCGCCAGATCGTGGTTCACGGCCACATCCTCGTTGATGGCAAGCACGTTGATCGTCCGTCGTTCCGCGTGAAGCCGGGCCAGGTTGTCCAGGTCAAGCCGAAGTCTCAGACCTCGCCGATGTTCCTCGCCGCCGCGCAGGGCCAGCACGCAGACGTGCTCCCGGCTGCCCCGGAGTACATCAAGGTTGATCTCGAGAAGCTGCGCTTTGAGTACGTCCGTCTCCCGCTGCGTCCGGAAATCCCGGTGACCTGCGAGATCCAGATGGTCGTCGAGCACTACTCGCGCTGATCTTAAGCTCGCAACGCGCCGCGGCTCACCGCGGCGCGTTGCTGTATTCAGGTAAACTACTAACCATGGAACCTGTGTCTCTCGGGCAGATTGCCGCGCTCATCGCAGCGCTTGGTTTTCTCGCGCTTGTGTATTTCTCGATTCGCCCGCTCAATAAGCTGTCGGGGGCGCTCGATCGTCTCGCTGAATCGTTGAAGGAACTGACCGAACATACGCTCCCCGCGATCGACGAGGCGGCGAAGACTGTCGCCGGTGCAAACGATCAGGTGCAGCGTCTTGATCAGATCACGGCAGCCGCTGCTCGGACTACAGAAGATATTTCCGCCATGACTACCCTCGTCACCTCTACAGTCGGTGCGCCGTTTGTTGCGCTTCGCAAGGGGGCAGCGAAAGTCAAGACCACCTTCTCGCGCAGCGAGGACAAGGAAAACTAAGGAAGAGAATGCGTACAGCAGAAATCCGCCGTCGTTGGCTTGAGTACTTCGACAAGCACAATCACAAGATCGAGGATTCGATCTCGCTTGTCTCGCCAGATCCGTCGATCCTATTCACGATCGCTGGCATGGTGCCGTTTATTCCCTATATCATCGGCACCGAAAAGGCCCCGTATCCGCGTGTTGCTTCTGTGCAGAAGTGTATTCGTACGAACGATATCGAAAACGTTGGCCACACCACTCGTCATGGCACGTTCTTCCAGATGTGTGGCAATTTCTCGTTTGGTGATTACTTCAAAGAAGGCGCAATCGATCTTGCGTTCGGCCTGCTGACTTCCTCGCTTGAGGACGGCGGTTACGGGCTGGAGATCGATCGCCTCTGGGTGACGATATGGGAAGAAGACGACGTCGCATACAACGAGCTTGTCAAGGTGGGTGTGGATCCGAAGCACATCGTCAAGCTCAAGCGCGAGGAGATCTTCTGGTCCACGGGCCAGCCCGGCCCGGCGGGTCCGTGTGCGGAGATTCACTACGATCGCGGTCCGGAGTATGGCCCCGAAGCTGTTGGTGGCACAGTGGATCCGGGTGGCGATCGTTACCTCGAGATCTGGAACCTGGTCTTCGATCAGTTCCTCCGCGGTGAGGGCGAGGGGAAGAACTTCCCGCTCCTGGGCGATCTCGATCAGACTGCGATCGATACCGGCGCTGGCCTCGAGCGCTTGGCGTTCATCCTCCAGGACAAGCCGAACATGTACGAGACCGATCAGGTCTACCCGGTGATTGAGGCAACCGAGAAGCTCACGGGCAAGAAGTACGGTGATAACGAAGAAGACGACGTCCAGATGCGCGTCATCGCCGATCATGTGCGTTCGTCTCTGATGCTGATCGCCGACGGCGTCCTGCCCGGCAACGATGGCCGAGGCTACGTGCTTCGCCGCCTGATCCGCCGTTCGGTTCGTTCCGTGCGCCTGCTCGGTTACGACGACGTCGCGCTCCCGGTTCTTCTCACGGCGTCGAAGGACGCAATGAAAGAGTCGTACCCGGAGCTTGAAACCGAGTTCGATCGCATCTCGAAGGTTGCATACGGTGAGGAAGAGGCATTCCGCCGCACCCTCAACCAAGGCACACAGATTTTCGATGCGGCCGTGGCAAAGGCTGCGAAGGCAGGCACTGTACTGTCCGGCTCGGATGCCTTCACCCTCCACGATACATACGGCTTCCCGATCGATCTCACTCTCGAGATGGCGGCTGAAAAGGGTGTGAAGGTCGATGAAGGCGAGTTCCGCTCGCTGATGCAGGAACAGAAGGATCGTGCGCGCGCGGATGCTCGCGCAAAGAAGACCGGCCACGTTGATGCCACCGTCTACCACGAGATCCAAGCGAAGGAAGGCGGAAACACCCACTTCCTTGGCTACACGGATTACTCGGCGGACGGCAAGGTTGTGGCAATCTTGAAAGACGGTCAGCCGGTTCCGGCAGTTGAGGCTCCGGCAGAAGTCGATATTGTTCTGGACCAGACACCGTTCTGGGCTGAGCAGGGCGGCCAGCTCGCTGATCACGGCACCATTTCGGTCGCAGGCGGTGGCATGTTCGAAGTCGACGATGTTCAAATGCCGGTCAAGGGCCTGTTCGTTCACCGTGGCACACTGACAGAAGGCTCGATCGCTCTTGACGATTCAGTCTTTTCCCAGATCGACGTTCAGCGCCGCAAGGAGATTGCTCGCGCGCATACTGCCACCCACATGGTGCACAAGGTGCTCCACGAGTATCTGGGGGATCAGGCCACCCAGGCAGGTTCAGAGAATTCACCCTCGCGCCTGCGTTTCGATTTCCGTCACGGGGAGCAGGTTCCTGCATCCACGATGCACGAGATCGAGGAGCGCACGAACCAGCGCCTTCAGGAGAACCTCGCTGTGAACGACGAGATCATGGATCTTGACGAGGCAAAGAAGCTTGGCGCGATGGCACTCTTTGGCGAAAAGTACGGTAAGCGCGTGCGCGTCGTCTCTATTGGTGGCGACTGGTCGCGCGAGTTGTGCGCCGGTACCCACGTTCCTGAGACGGGCAATATCGGCCTTGTCTCGGTGCTCGGCGAGTCGTCGATCGGCTCGGGAGTGCGCCGCATCGAGGCTCTTGTGGGCCCGGGCGCGTACGCGCAAGGTGCCAAGGAGCGCGCGATGGTCTCTCATCTCGCGTCGCTGACAAAGGTGCGTCCGGAGGAGCTTCCGGAGCAGATCGGTTCGCTCTTGACTCGCCTGAAGGAAGCTGAGAAGCAGATCGCGGCGTTGCGCTATGAGAAGCTTGCCTCGTCCTTCGATTCGCTCTTTGCTTCACGTGCTCGCGTTGGCGGTGTCGATGCAGTAATCGCAAACATCGGTGAAGTCGCATCGGCAGACGAAGTGCGCAGCGCAGCAACCGATCTGCGAAACCGCTTTGGCTCCGGCGCCGGCGTCGTTGCCCTCATCGGCGTCGCAAACGGCCGCCCGTCGGTCGTTGTCGCGGTGAACGAGGCCGCGCAGAAGGAAGGCGTCAAGGCAGGCGCCCTCGTCTCGCTCGCTGCGAAGACTCTCGGCGGTGGCGGCGGCGGAAAGCCGGATCTTGCGCAGGGTGGCGGCACCGACGTCGCGAAGATCGATGCTGCGCTCGAAGCGATTCGGGGCGCTCTTGCCTGAGTTTCGTGTGGGTGTGAGGATCTCGGTCGACGTCGGCATGGCACGCGTTGGTGTTGCTAAGTGCGACTCGGCCGGGATCCTCGCAACCCCAATTGCGACCTTGGCTCGAGGAAAAAACGACCTTGGTCAAGTGGCACAGTGGGTGCGCGAATTTTCCGCGATCGAGGTGATTGTCGGACTCCCACTCAATATGGACGGATCGGAAGGCAAATCTGCCAAAGAGTGCCGGCGGTGGGCGAGGCGTCTGGCCAAGCGGGTTGACGTGCCGATCCGCATGTTTGATGAACGGATGAGCACGGTGACCGCGCATCGCCAGCTTCACGAAGCTGGTCGTGCGGAGATTTCCCATCGTGCGGTTGTTGACCAGGCGGCCGCGGTCGTTATTCTTGAGTCAGCGTTACAGTTTGAAAAGAACACAGGGCGCGAACCTGGTGAACTGATTGAAAGGACACCCCATGTCTGAATTCTTCGGTGAGCAGAGCGCTTCCGAGAGCCACCGAGCTCAGCGTCGGGAGCGTACCCGCCGTCGCAAGATCAAGACTGCGATTGCTCTGTTTTTGACCGTCATGCTTGTGACCGGTGTTGGGTTTGCGGTGGTTCCGTGGGTGAAGAACTCCCTCTTTGCCACCAGCGCCACCGATTACCAGGGTGAGGGCAGTGGCGAGGTCGTTGTGACGATTCCGGAGGGTGCCTCGGGTGTGGCGATGGCTCAGATTCTTGTGGACAACGGGGTCGTAGCTTCGAGTGGCGCTTTCGTCACCGCATTCCGCGATTCTCCACGCGCGTCCCAAATTCAGCCGGGATCGTACGTGATGCGAAAGAAGATGTCGGGTGCCAGCGCGGTTGCACGCCTTCTCGATCCGGCTGCGAAAGCGAACTCGGGCGTGACGGTCGTCGAGGGATTCACCGCCAAGCAGGTCTTCGATCGCATGTCGAAGGTAATGGACATCCCGCTGGAGAAGATCGTTGCGGCATCAAAGGATTCCGCTGCGATCGGACTGCCCGAAGTGGCGAAGGGGAATGTTGAAGGCTGGCTCGCTCCTGCTACCTACAATTTCGATCCGGGTACGTCAGCGACAGATGCGTTGAAGAAGATGATCGCGAAACGTGTCGGTGAGCTTCAGGAGCTCGGAATTGCGCAGGATCAATGGCAACGTCAGCTGATTATTGCCTCCATTGTTGAGCGCGAGGTGAGCTTCGAAAAGTATCGCGGTCAGGTGGCACGAGTGATCTTGAACCGTCTGGATGATAAGTCGGTCTCGCACGGTCTGTTGCAGATGGATTCGACCGTTTTGTACGGCGTCGGGAAGTCCGGCGGCGTTCCAACCGCGGATGATCTCAAAAACGACAACCCGTACAACACGTACATTCACAAGGGGTTGCCGCCTGCGCCGATTTCCAATCCTTCAAAGGACGTGATTCGCGATTCGTTGAAGCCTCCCGCAGGTAACTGGTTGTTCTTTGTGACGGTGAACCTGGAGACCGGCGAGACCAAGTTCTCCGATAACCTCGATGACCACAACGCAAACGTTGCCGAGTTCCGCAAGTGGGTCGAGGCGCATCCGCAGGATAAGAAGTGACGATCGCGGTTGTTGGCCCCGCGCCGTGGCGCGACGTTGTTGTCGCGGCGCATCGGGCAGCCGGAGCAGACGCGTACGGGATTGAGGCCAGTGCGAGCGAGCTTCCTTCACTGCTTACCGAGCTAGCTCCCGACGTCGTCGGGCTGGAGCTACACCCGGATCTTTCGGTTGGCGTTGCCGGGGTCACCGATCTCGACGATGGCCTCGCCAAGGAAACTGCTGTTCGCGCCGTCGTCGCGGTTCAACCGACTGGCTCCAGCCGCATGCTGATCGGATTCAACACGCTGACGTCGGGCATTGTGCGTGCCACACAGGCGGTTGGAGTACCGCTCGGTTCCACGCTCATCCTCGGCGGGCGCGAGCGGGCAGCGAGCGCCCTGGCGGCCGCAGTGCAGCTTAAGGCGCGGTCAATTTCCCTTGCGCCGTCGAATGTTGTTGGCCCTGGCTCTGCGATTTCGGCGGCACATCGCCTGGGGGTGAACGTTCAGTCCTTCCGGGTGGAACAACTGAGTGGGCATCTTCGCGAGTTCGACTCTGTACTCGTGTGCGGAGAGGTGCCACACGTGCTGGACGATGAGTTGCGCGACGCCGGCGTCGCTATCGTGGCTGTCGCACCCTACGCGCCAGCGCAGGTCGCGTACCACAGTGTTCTTGCCCGCCAGATCGAGGATGCACAGCGTGTTCTCACTGGGGTCAACCCCGATCTCCGGGTGATTGAGCAGGCTGTGGAAAACTTCGCGGTGTAATTGAGGATTCCGGCTACCGTGGGAGTATGTCTTTTCTTCTCACTGGTTTGCTTCTCGCGGCGCTTGCCACACTTGGTGTACCGATGCCGCGCCTGCTCTTTGCTACGCCGTTTTATATTGCTGTTGTTGCGAATGCTCGCCATGATTTTCTCACGAGTACACTGCGTGTGGCGTGGTCGAACGCGGCAATCATTATTGCGCTGATAAGCGCAACAGTGAATCCGTTTCCCCTGTCGGGGCTCGCTTGGGGCATCGGTCTCGCCGCGGGTGTCGGTGTGACGTCCTTTCTGAGCGGTGGCCGGCTCATCGGGATGGGGGATGCACGCCTACTCGCTGCTCTCGCGGTGTGGCAGGGAAGTGTTGCCCCGGAACGGGTGTGGTGGACGATCTGCATTGCCTTGTTTGTCCAAGTGGTGGCGCTCGCTGTCAAAGCCATCACGTCTGGAGTGCGATTCACCGACACCCTCCCGTTTGGCCCAGCGCTCGTGGCAGGCTGCGCGTGCACTGATCTGTTCGCGTGAGATAATGGACGCATGCATTGGTCAACTGCGGGAGAATCTCACGGCAAGGCGCTCGTCGCGCTCATCGAAGGCGTCCCAGCGGGCGTCGAGATCCAGATCGAACACATCGAGGCGGCTCTTGCGCGCAGACGCGCAGGGTATGGACGCGGTTCACGCCAGCGATTTGAAGCGGATGTTCTCGAAGTGCTTTCGGGAGTTCGCCACGGCCGCACACTCGGTTCGCCTATCGCGCTCACGATCGCAAACTCTGAATGGCCGAAATGGAATGCGGTGATGTCGCCGCTTCCGGTTTCTCAAGCTGAACTGATGCGCAGTGATGGTCGCGGAGATCAGCGCGAACTTGCGCGAAACAAGCGTCTGACAAAGCCCCGCCCTGGCCACGCGGATCTCGTGGGCATGAACAAGTATGGCTTCGATTCGGTGCGCAACGTGCTTGAGCGTGCATCCGCGCGTGAAACCGCTGCGCGTGTGGCACTGGGCGAGATCGCGCGCGCGCTACTCGAGCAGGCAGCTGGGATCCAGATCGTGTCGCAAGTGGTGCAGATTGGCGCCTATCGCGCCGATGTCGCCCCGGCATCGGCGCAGGAGGCGGCTGAATTGAATGAATCTTCGGTGCGCCAGTTGAACTTGGAAGCGGCAGCGCGTTTTGTGGAGGAAATTGATGCGGCGAAACTCGCAGGCGATACCGTCGGGGGAGTGGTCGAGGTGACGGCGTGGAATGTCCCACAGGGGCTGGGCACGTACGCGGTGGATCGCGAACGTCTCGACGCCCGGATAGCTAGTGCGATGATGTCGATCCAGTCGGCGAAAGGCGTCGAGATCGGGGACGGCTTCGCATCCGCGGCGCGGCGCGGATCCCAGGCGCACGACGACATCTATCGTGAGGGTACTGTCCGCCGGCGTACTAACCGCGCTGGCGGGATTGAAGGAGGCATCTCAAACGGGGAGGCGATCACGGTTCGCGTCGCGCTCAAGCCGATTTCGACGGTCCCGCGAGCGCTCGAGACGATCGATACCGACACCGGTGGTCCGGCGATCGCGAACCATCAGCGTTCCGATACCTGCGCAGTTGTGCCTGCGGCGGTGATTGCGGAAGCGATGCTCGCCCTTGTTTTGGCTGATGCGTTGCTCGATAAGTGTGGTGGTGATTCGCTCGAGGAAGTGCGCCGGAATCTTCACGGTTTTCTTCGCTCGATTCCGGAGGTTCGCCGCTGATGGTTCGCGCAGTATTCATCGGTATGCCGGGTAGCGGCAAAAGCGCAATTGGCCGACGCGTTGCCAACCGCCTGGGTGTCGGATTTGAAGATACGGATTCTCTCATTGAACGTTCGACCGGGCGTAAAATCGCGGAGCTATTCGAGCTCGGAGAGGCACATTTTCGCGCAGTTGAATCCGAGGTGGTTCGGCGAGCCATCAGCGAGTTCGATGGCATCCTTTCCCTTGGTGGTGGAGCGATTCTCGACGCCGTTACCCGAGGTTTACTTGGCGACATCCCTGTTGTGTTGGTGGATGCGTCGAATGATGTTCTTGAGGCGCGCGTGACGCACGGGCGCGGTGTTCGTCCTTTGTTGATAGATGACGTCGGTGCGAAGATTGCGCGGCTGCGCGACGAGCGTGCGGCGCTGTATTTTGATGTCGCCGACGTCGTTGTCGATTCGTCAGCTTTTTCACGAGACCAGACCACCGACGTCGTCGTGGCAGCCCTGCTGAACCCGCCCGTGACCATCCCTGTGAGAGCCGAGCGCCCTTATGACGTCATTGTAGGTCGCGCCGTAGCTCCGCTCGCCTCGCGTCTTGCGGGGAGCTACTCCGCCGCGCTGGTTGTCGCCTCGCCCGACGTTGTCGGTCTTGCCACGCAGCTTGCGGGATCGATCCGCAACTTGGGGACTCGTGCCGAAGTCGTCACGGTGCCGCGTTCGGAGGACGCAAAGTCAGCGGCTGTCATCGAGTCTCTGTGGGAAAAACTTGCGCAAATGGAGATCGGGCGCGACGGCGTCGTCGTTGCGGTTGGGGGTGGCGCCACCACCGACGTCGCTGGCTTCGCTGCCGCCACATGGCTCCGGGGAGTTGCGTGGGTTGCGGTTCCAACCACCCTCCTCGGCATGGTGGACGCCGCGGTCGGAGGCAAAACCGGTATCAATACCACGGCGGGAAAGAACCTTGCGGGGGCCTTCCACTCGCCCGCAGGAGTTTTCGCCGATCTTGATGTCCTCACAACCTTGCCGCTGCGTACTCTTCGTGAGGGGATGGGAGAAGTGGTTAAGTGCGGGCTGATCGGAGGGTCGGGAATCGTTGAGACAGTGCTTGCCCAGCGCGAACGGATCCTCGACCCTACCTCATCGGCTCTCGCCCAGGTAGCGGCAGCGTCGATTGCGTTGAAGGCTCGTGTCGTCTCGTCAGATCTGCGCGAGTCGGGCCAACGCGAAATCCTCAATTACGGACACACCCTCGCGCATGCTCTTGAGGCGGCAAGCGGGTTCACGATGCCACACGGAGAAGCAGTGGCTGTGGGGTGCGTATTCGCTGCCGAGCTGGCCGCTCGCAATTCGATTGCACACCGTGAGCTGGTTGAACTTCATCGTGAGGCGTTTTCGGCTGTCGGGCTTGCGATTGACGCGCCCGGCTTCGAGCGCGAAGAATTGATGCAGTTCATGCGTTCGGACAAAAAGGTTCGCGATGGCGTGCTCCGTTTCGTTGTGCTTCGCGACGTCGGTGTGCCAGAGATTTTGACGGCGCCGGACCACCTGGATCGGGCGTTCGGTGCGATTGGAGTGAAATGACTGTCGTCCTCATTGGAGTCCCGGGTTCGGGCAAGACCTGCGTTGCCCGCGAGCTCCAGGCGCGGGGCTACGTGGCGGCGGATACTGATCAGATCGTCGCCGAACGCGCCTCAGTTACAGGCAAAGATCTCTATGTCCTCGTCGAGCCGGAGCGTCGCCGGAAGCTTTCTGAACAGGTGCTTGTCGAGTTGCTTGATGACGCGAGCCCTGAAGGGAAGTTCGCAATCGCGGTGTCAAGTGAAGCGCTGTGGGAGGGGAGCGAGGCCGTGCGCGCGTTGCGTACATACGGCGACGCCGGAGCGCGAGTCGTGTGGTTGACTGCGGATCTTTCGTCCCTAGTTCGACGTAACGGGATGCTTGGGCAACATTCGGGTGCGATTGTCATGCCACGTCGTCATTTCCGTGAGCTGATGGATGCGAAGCGGGCCGTGTTTGAATCGGTGGCGTCTGAAACCGTGGATACGTCTGAGATGACGGCTGATCAGGTCGCGGCCTTATTGGCGTAAGATCGCTCATACTTCGCGCTGTTTCTGAGAGAGTTTGGGCGCGTGCGGTATGATTATCGGGCAATACTTTTGGTTCCCAGGAAGAAGGTTCACGTGGCAACAACAAACGAGTTGAAGAATGGCATGGTGCTGAAGATCGACAACCAGCTGTGGCAGGTTGTTGAGTTCCAGCATGTCAAGCCGGGTAAGGGGCCGGCGTTCGTGCGCACCAAGCTGAAGAACGTTCTCTCGGGCAAGAATGTGGATCGTACCTTTAATGCGGGCGTGAAGGTTGAGACCGCTACGGTCGATCGCCGCGACATGCAGTATCTCTACAATGACGGCACGGATTTCGTGTTCATGGATCTCGATACCTACGAGCAGCTCCCGATCTCGGCTGAGGTCATTGGCGACAACAAGAATTTCCTTCTGGAGAACCAGAACGCCGTCGTGGCAACTAACGAAGGAACCGTGCTGTTCATCGAGCTTCCGGCGTCGGTTGTTCTCGAAGTGACGTTTACCGAGCCGGGTCTGCAGGGTGATCGTTCGAACGCGGGCACGAAGCCGGCTACTGTTGAGACCGGCTACGAGGTCCAGGTGCCGCTCTTCATCAACGAAGGCGACAAGATCAAGGTCGATACCCGCACTGGCGAGTACCTGACGCGCGCCTGATGTCGGAGCCGAAGTCTCGCCGCGACGGGCGGCGTAAGGGACGGTCCGCGCAGCGTCAGCGCGCACTCGATGTGCTGTTCGAGATCGATTTCAAGCAGATGAGAGCCGGTGAGGCGCTCGATCTGTTGGAGTCGCGCAAGGTCGAATCGACTCATCAGGTTCCGATTGGCGAGTATGGCGTTCAGATTGTGAAGGCCTACCTTGACAACGCTGAGAACGTCGATTCAATGATTGAGGCGGCGTCGGGTTCGTGGGCTTTAGATCGTATGGCCATTGTGGATCGCAACCTGTTGCGATTGGGCGCAACGGAACTAATGAACCTCGATGTTGATCGACCAGTAGTGATCAACGAAGTTGCGTCACTTGCTCGCGAGTTCTCAACCGAAAAGTCGGTCTCATTTACGATGGGTATTCTCAACCGCGTCGCAGAGATCTGGGAGCTAGAAAACTCTGGACGCGAATCTGAGGAGAACTAAAACCTCGCTCATTTTGTGAGTTTGCAGGCTGGGTGGTTGCTTTTGCGACCACCCAGCCTTTTTGGACTGTCTCAAAATGTGGACGCTGCAACAGCCTGAGGAATGCAAAATCGTGAAAGTTGTTTCATGGCTCGTCGCGCTGACCTGCGCAAACGTTCCTGCAATTCACAGTGGGCACATTTACCCAAGCTGAACAGCCACATGACGCCCTTAATCTCCATAAGATATGTAACAAACAACTTCGCGTCTATTTGTTTCCAGGAGGCTATGATGGCTCTTCCCGTACTCACCCCTGAACAGCGCAAGGCAGCGTTGGAAAAGGCGGCGGCGGTCCGCGCTCAACGTGCAGAGCTCAAGCGAAAGCTGAAGGCTGGTGAAGTGAAGGTGTCCACAGTGCTCGAGTCTGCAAAGACGGACGTTATCGCAGGCAAACTGAAAGTGTCTGTTTTGCTGATGTCGCTGCCGGGAATCGGCGATGCAAAGGCGCAAGCGATCATGGAATCTGTCAACATCGCTCCCTCACGTCGAGTGGGCGGCCTTGGGCCGCATCAAGCGAAAGCATTGGTCGAACTGTTTGGCTGATCAGTCTCGTGAAATACGCGGTGGCGGTGAAGTCTCTCACCGCCACCGCGTATTTTTCTTGGTGTGAGCGATGAACGTGGCACTATTGATCGTATGCAAGCATTTGTGATTTCTGGGCCCACTGCTGTGGGTAAAGGGACTGTGCTCAAGGAACTCCTCGCGCGTGCTCCCCAGCTGTGGTATTCGATTTCTGCAACTACCCGACCGGCACGTCCAGGGGAGAGCGACGGTGTCGATTACTACTTCGTCAGTGATGAACAGTTCGATGAGATGGTCGAATCTGGTTCGATGCTCGAATGGGCTGTCGTTCATCGCATGCACAGGTATGGCACTCCGCGCAAACCTGTTGAAGATGCTCTCGCGGCAGGAAAAACGGTCATTTTGGAACTCGATCTCGCTGGCGCGCGTCAGGTTCGCGAATCGATGCCCGAGGCGATTCAGATTTTCCTCGCACCGCCGTCGTTCGAAGATCTGCAGTACCGGCTCCGCGCCCGTGGAACGGAAACCCAGGAGGATCAGCAACGTCGTCTCGAAACAGCCAAGGTCGAGCTCGCTGCGGAGTCTGAGTTCGATTACATCGTTGTGAACGATACAGTGGCTCAGGCCACCGATGAGCTACTGCAAATTCTTGGCGTAGACGAGTAGACTTAAGTTTCGCTGACTGAAGGAGGCACGATGTACGGAACGACCCCAAACCCTGAGGGCATTACGAAGCCGGCTATTGACGATCTGCTCGAGCGCGTGGATTCCAAGTACACGCTCGCCGTGTATGGTGCAGCTCGCGCACGCCAGATCAACGAGTACCGCCAGGAGCTCAAGTCCGGCGATGGCAACATCACCGTCGTCGGCCCGCTGGTTCCATCGGTCCCTGAGGATAAGCCGCTCTCACTCGCTCTTGAGGAGATCGTGGAAGATAAGCTCAACATGTCGTCGGACGGCAAGTAATTCCGCTATGGCGAATGTGAACAAAAATGCCTCCCAACTGGGAGGCGTTTTTCGACCTCGAGTGCTACTTGGTGTCAGTGGCGGAATTGCCGCATACAAGGCGGCAATTCTGCTTCGCCGGCTGAAGGAATGGGGCGCCGACGTGCGCGTGGTTCCCACTCCGGCGTCGCTGGAGATGGTCGGTGCGACCACGTGGGAGGCACTGTCGGGCCACCCGGCGCATGTTCACGTTCCCGAAGCCGCCGATGAGGTGGCGCACGTGCGTACGGGAGCTGGTGCAGATCTTTTCATCGTTGCGCCTGCCACGGCCAATACGATTGCGAAGCTTGCTGCTGGCATTGCCGATAATATGCTCACCGCTTCTGCACTTGTTGCCACGTGCCCGCTGATTGTCGCTCCAGCCATGCATACGCAAATGTGGGAGCATCCTGCCACGGTGGCGAATATCGAGACGTTACGCTCGCGTGGCGTCATTTTTGCTGGCCCTGTTTCTGGCAGGCTCACGGGCAAGGATTCTGGCGCAGGCAGAATGATGGAGCCAGAAGCGATCGCTCTCCTCGCGATCGAGAACCTCGTTTCTCGAGGTTTTAGTGGGGCCACGTCGTCGGAGCTTGCCGGAATGCGCGTGGCGATTTCCGCTGGGGGAACACGCGAGCCCATCGATCCGGTGCGGTTTATCGGTAACCGCTCGTCTGGACGGATGGGGCTTGAGCTCGCGAAAGCCGCGATGTCGCGCGGCGCGGCTGTGACCTTCGTTGCCGCGAACGTTGCGGGTGCCGCCGATGAGCTTCCTGGCGCAACGATCATCAGCGTTGAAACGGCCCGGGAGCTGGCAGCTGCGATGGAGAACCTAGCCGCGCAGGCCGACGTCGTCGTCATGGCGGCAGCAGTTTCGGACTATCGGGTCGCGGCGTCTGAGACCAAGATCAAGCGGTCAGGGGCGCTCTCACTCGAACTCGAAGAAAACCCAGATATCCTTGCAGATTTGGCACACCATCGTCGGCGCAGTGGTCAAGTCGTGGTCGGTTTTGCCGCAGAAACTGGCGATGGTGAGCATACTGCACTCGAGTACGGAATCGCGAAGGCTCAGCGCAAGGGCGCCGATTTGCTAGTCATCAACGAAGTCGGCAGAGATACAGGGTTTGGCGAGGTCGAGACGTTGGTGACGATCGTTGATTCTATCGGCAACGAAATTGCTCGCGCCCAGGGCGCAAAATCTGAGGTAACTGCCGCAATTGCGGATGCGATCGTGGAGAAGCTGCGCGGGGCGCGGTAGGCTTGTTGCGGCGAATTTTTAACGGAAACGAGGAAAGAATATGGCACTGCAGCCTTTCACGTCGGAGTCGGTGACGGAAGGACATCCCGACAAGGTCAGCGATCGAATCTCGGACGCGATCCTGGATGCCATTCTGGCTGAAGATCCGAGGGCTCACGTGGCAGTTGAGACCCTCGTGACGACCGGCCAGGTACACGTGGCCGGCGAGATCACCACAGAGGCATACGTCGAGATCCCGCAGATTGTTCGCGACGTCGTCACCGAGATTGGCTACACCTCGTCGGCTGTCGGTTTTGATGGCAACTCGTGCGGCGTATCTGTCTCAATCGACGCTCAGTCGCCAGACATCGCCGGCGGTGTTCACGATTCGCTCGAGGCGCGCTCGGGAGGTGAGGTGGATCCTCTGGACCGTCAGGGTGCCGGTGATCAGGGCCTGATGTTCGGCTACGCCTCGAACGAGACAACGCAACTTATGCCGATGCCGATTTTCCTGGCGCATCGTCTTGCCGAACGGCTCACGAAGGTGCGCCGTGACGGCGTTGTCCCGGGCCTTCGCCCCGATGGCAAGACCCAGGTCACGGTAAACTACGACGACGGCCGTCCCGTTTCGTTGGAGACTGTTGTTATCTCCACCCAGCACGATCCGGATGTGAGCCAGGAGTGGCTGTCGAACGCGATTCGCGAGCATGTTGTGCTTCCGGTGCTTGCCAAGTATGCTCCCGATTTTGCCGACGACGATTTCACGCTTCTCGTCAACCCCTCTGGCCGTTTCGTTGTGGGTGGCCCGATGGGCGACGCCGGGCTGACCGGGCGCAAGATTATCGTTGATACGTATGGCGGGATGGCTCGCCACGGCGGCGGCGCTTTTTCGGGGAAGGATCCGTCGAAGGTGGATCGCTCTGCTGCTTACGCAGCTCGTTGGGTGGCAAAGAATGTGGTTGCTGCCGAGCTGGCTGACCGTTGCGAAGTGCAGGTGGCGTATGCGATTGGCCGCGCGCACCCGGTGTCGGTTCGCGTGGAAACCTTTGGCACGGAGAAGGCCGATCCGGCACGCATTGCTGCTGCCGTGAATAAGGTATTCGATCTACGCCCGGCAGCGATTATCCGTGATCTGGATCTCTTGCGCCCGATCTACAAGGAGACGGCCGCATATGGGCACTTTGGCCGTGACGACGCCGAGTTCACCTGGGAGCGTACGGATCGAGTCAAGGATCTTCTTGCCGCGTTGTAAAAGTGATCGCGAAAAATTGTCATACCCGTGTGCCACAATTTTGGCATGAACGGTATGGACGATCTCTTCACGTTAGGTGATGCACAGGCTCAAGAGCAGCTTCTTGCTCTTGAGCCTGTGCATCGTACCCTCACGGGTGAGGTCGAATCTCCGGTTGCTCATGTGCGGTTGGATATGCCCCAGCCTCACATGGATCGCATTTTCGATTACGAGATTCCGAAGAAGTTCAATTCGGTTCGCGTCGGTGCACGCGTCGTGGTCCCGGTGGGGCAACGGAAAGTTGATGCGTTCATTGTTGCTCGTGATTCCGTCACCACTGTGGCCGGCGCGTTACGCCCCATCTCGCGGGTGTACTCGGATGTTCCTGTGCTCAGCCCCGAAGTCCTTCGGCTGTGTGAACAGATTGCGGCACGCCAGGCGGCACCTGTTTCCGATTGTCTCAGGCTCGCGATTCCGCAACGCCATGCCCGAACCGAGAAGGAATTCGACGAATCCCTCGCTCCACGTTTCCCGTTGCGTACGCAAAAGGCGCAGATGGGCATCTGGGGTGAATACGCAGGCGGTGAAGCACTGTTCTCTCATCTTGCGGAAGGCGGGCGGTACATTGCGTCCGTACGGATAGCACCGGGCCACCGGCTCATCGGGCTCATCAGCCCAGTGATCGAGGCGAGCCTGGCAGTAGGGAAGAGCGCCCTCGTCGTCGTTCCGACTCCCGCAACTGCCCATGCTCTCGCGCAGCAACTGAGCGATCTTGGAGAGCCTGTTGCCACCATGGTGGCGCAATCGGACCACGCGGCACGTTATCAACAGTTCCTCGCAGTGAGGTTCGGCCATGCGCGCATCGTCGTCGGTACGCGAAACGCTGCGTGGGCACCGGTCGAGAACCTGGGATGCGTGGTCATGGTGGACGAGCACCATAGCGCGATGCGCGAGCCTCGTAGCCCGTATGTCCACGTCCGCGAAATTCTCAGCACGCGCAGTGAGCTCGAAGGCTGCGCTTTTATTGCGCTGAGCTACGCTCCGTCGCTTCCGTTAGCAGCAACACGCAATGTGGATCAAATTGTTCCCCGAGTGTGGAACCACTCAAGCGCTCCGCACATTCTCAACGCCGCGGATTTCGCCTTCGAATCTGCGCCATGGTCGCGCATGCCCTCATCACTTTTCGCGGTTGTCCGTGAAGGCCTTGAGAGTGGGCCCGTCCTGGTGGTTGTTCCCCGCGCCGGATATATCCCGGTGGTCGCGTGTGCGAGGTGTCGAAATATTGCTCAGTGTACGGAATGCGGTGGCACGCTCGGGATCGATTCTCCTGATGCGCCACCTCGATGCTCGACGTGCGGTCAACCTGCAGATCCGTTCGTCTGCCGGCATTGCGGGTTTACAAAGCTCAGAGCGGTCAGGATTGGCTCGAACCGCACAGCACAAGAGATCGGCCGCGCTTTCCGCGATGTCCCCATCCACTTTCCGCGCGTGGGCGCGCCGCCGGCTCCGATCGATTCCAAACCGCGCATCGTCGTCTCCACGCCTGGCGCTGAGCCGAGCCTGGTTGGCGGATATTCTGCTGGCGTTATCATCGATTCCGGCTACCTCCTGCATTCTGCACATCTCGATGCCCACACGTACTTCCTTCGCTCGCTCGCTCATACGGCGGCACGCATTCGCACCCGTCGCGACGGTGGTAAACTCCTGATCGTCGGCAACGCGCCGCGCGAACTCGTTCAGCTTGTGGATGCGCCGTGGGATGAGTGGCAGGCAGAGCAACTGCGCGAACGAGCGTCGTTGGGGCAGCCACCACTGTCGGTGTGGTGCGAAGTGACGGGGCAATGGGATGATCTGCGGCGTTTCCTGGCCACACTGCGCAACCGTGCCCTTGCATCGGGATTAGCAATGGAGAGCGAGGTGCCATTGGAGGCGGTGCTCACCGGTGGCGCCCACGGGGTTATTCCGGGAATGAGCGTTCTAGGTCCGCAACCGGCGAAGGGAAACAATCTCACGGTGTTTTTACGGTTTGAGGAGGCGGATCGTGTGCAACGTACGGCACTGATCGCGGCGGCTCTTCGCGAGGTTGCCGCGGATCACAGTGCGCCAAGTGTTCGAGTGAAGGTCGATTCGATGCTGTGATGGCATCGCGGGGGAGCGATCTCACGCCGTTACCGGTCGTATGCACGTCAGAAAAGGCAGGAGGTGGCAGTAGAATGGGGTCCGTGCGAATCATTTTTGCTGGAACTCCAGAAACATCTGTCCCTGCTCTGCGTCTGCTGGCCGAGCGCCACGAGGTGGTGGCTGTGCTCACCCGCGCCCCGGCGCCTGTTGGTCGTAAGCGTGTGCTAACCCCGTCGCCCGTTCAGGTGGTCGCCGAGGAACTCGGTGTGCCAGTTTTGTCGCCGTCGACGTTGAAAGATCCGCAGGTTCAGGCGCAGATCGCTGCCTACGTACCTGAGGCGGTCGCCGTCGTCGCCTACGGGTTGATCATCCCTCAAGCGTTGCTTGATGTCCCCGTTCACGGTTGGATCAATCTGCACTTTTCGGCGCTTCCGCGCTGGCGCGGAGCTGCACCGGTTCAGTACTCGATCATTTCGGGTGATCCGCAGATCGCCACCGCAACGTTCCGTATCGAGGCCGGCTTGGATACGGGAGACGTGTTCTCGATTGAAACCTTCCCTCGTGATCCGTCAATGACGGCAGGCGAGGCCCTGAACATGCTCGCGGTCTCGGGTGCCGAACACCTTGCACGCACGCTCGACGAACTCGCTGCCGGCACCGCCGTCGCGAGCCCACAGGAGGGGGAGGTAACCCATGCCCCTCAGCTGACGTCGGCGAACGCGCACGTGAACTTTGCTCGCCCGGCCACAGAGGTCGTGAATCTGATCCTCGGCACGACGCCGGCGCCCGGGGCGTGGGCAACCGTGGGTGGTACCCGGGTAAAGTTGGGCCCCGTTCTCGCGATCGAGTCGACCTCGCTCGCACCAGGAGAAGTCGCACTCGTCGGTAAGAAGGCTCTCGCTGGTACGGGCACCACCGATGTCGAGCTGACGCAGGTTGCTCCCGCAGGGAAGAAACACATGCCTGCAGCAGATTGGCTCCGCGGGCTCAGCGGACGTACTCAATTCGAGGTGAAAGATGTCTAAGGAACGTCCCGCGAACTGGGTACCGGGCAGGTCAGCGTCGGACAAGGCACGCTTGGCAGTATTCAACGTGTTGATGGCCGTGGAGGCAGATGGCGCGTACGCGAACATCGTGTTGCCCAAGCAGCTTCGCGCATGGCATTTCGGGCGGAGGGATTCGGCATACGCCACGAACCTCGCGTACGGCACGCTACGCATGCAGGGTCGGTGGGATGCGATCCTCGAACACTGTATGGGCGGGCGTCGGATCGAGGAGACAGATCTCCCGGTGCGTATCCTGCTCCGCATGGGAGCACACCAGCTCCTGGAATTTGGCACGGCTCCGCATGCGGCAGTGAACGAGACTGTCACTCTCGCGCGCAACGAGGTAGGAACGGGCGCTTCGAAGTTCGTCAACGCTGTTTTACATCGAGTTTCTGAGCGGAGTTTAAAGGAATGGCAGGAGGTCATTCGTGCCGACGCCGGTGGCAAGGCAAACTCCGTGGCGTTCCTGTCGCGTTGGTTTTCGCATCCCGCGTGGATTATTCGCGCGCTATCGCAGGCACTGATGGCGTCGGGGCGCCCTCACAAGGACATCTTGTCGGTGCTGAAATCGGATAATACGCCTGCCCATGTGGCGTTGGTGGCCCGCGATATTTCACTCGGTGATCTTGAATCGGATATCGAACGTGGATCGATGACATCTGCCCCCGGCGTTCTGGTCGATTCTGCTGTTCTCCTGACGTCCGGTGCGCCCCATCGTGTCTTCGCGATCAAAGACGGCCTCGCCGGCGTTCAGGACGAGGGCTCCCAGCTCATCGCACGCACGCTTGCCAACGCTCCGATCGAGGGACGAGATTCGTTGTGGCTCGATATGTGTGCCGGCCCCGGAGGCAAGACGGCAACTCTCGCCTCGTATGCGGCCAAGCGCGGGGCACGCATCCACGCGAACGAGTTGCACGAGCACCGCCTCGATCTTGTCGCTGATTCGGTGCGCAGATTTGAAAATATCGTGGATCTGAGGCTAGGCGACGGCGCTGAGATCGGTTCTCAGGAGCCGGGCGCATACGATCGTGTGCTCATCGATGCTCCTTGCACGGGGATCGGAGCTCTCCGTCGTCGTCCTGAGGCTCGCTGGCGTAAGGAAGCGGGGGATGCGCTGGATCTTTCTGTTCTCCAGGGTGATCTACTCGATTCGGGCTATGCAGCCCTTCGCGAGGGTGGTGTGTTGTGTTACTCCACGTGTTCGCCGTACTTGGTGGAGACGCGCGCTGTAGTGGAGGCGTTCCTCGAGCGAACTGATGCCCAGCTGATTGACGCCGGTCCGCTCGCCTCCCAGCAGGCAAAGGTAGCTATCGATTCCACCGACAAGATGGTTCAGCTATGGCCGGACCTGCACCACAGCGATGCCATGTTCTTTGCAATGATCACCAAGCCGTCACAGGAGAAAGCATGAGTATTCGGATTAGCCCATCGATCCTCAATTCGGATTTCGCGAACCTGAGTAGCGAACTGGCAAAAATCTCGAACGCGGATTGGGCACACGTGGACGTGATGGATAACCACTTCGTCCCGAACCTCACGCTCGGGATGCCGGTGGTGGAGTCGATCGCGCGTGCTACGGATCTGCCGATTGACGCGCATCTGATGATTGAGGATCCGGATCGCTGGGCGCCGGCGTTCGTTGAGGCGGGGGCGAAGTCCGTCACCTTCCATGCGGAGGCTGCCGCAGCGCCGTTGCGTCTTGCGCGTGAACTGCGTGCCATGGGCGCACGAGCCGGAATCGGTCTCAAGCCTGCTACTGCGATTGAGCCGTATCTCGATATTCTCGCCGAGTTCGACATGATCTTGATTATGACGGTTGAGCCGGGTTTCGGCGGCCAGAAGTTTATCGAGTCGATGATGGCAAAGGTCGAGCGCACGCGTGCGGCAGTGAATAAGAGCGGGCTGGACGTGTGGATTCAGGTGGACGGCGGAATCTCCCGTTCGACGATCGAGCGGGCAGCGAGTGCTGGAGCCGATACGTTTGTGGCAGGCTCGGCTGTTTTCGGTGCCGAGGATGCCGCTGCTGAGATCGAATCATTGCGTTCTCTGGCACAGGATCATCGCCACTGATTCACGTTGCACTCCCACCGTCGGAGCGCTGTGGGCGAAACTGGCACGCGAACGTCTCGACGTGTGCTATAACTAGCGGTGAAGCAAATGCTCCGGGGGTCAGTGTAAGTCTGAACCGGCGGTGAAAGTCCGCGAGCCCGCACCCGCGGGTTGACGAGGTGAAATTCCTCGACCGACGGTCAAAGTCCGGATGGGAGGAGCATGTGCCCGTTTCATCCGTTGCGGGCGCGCACCCCGGGTATGCATGCTCGGGAGGAATACGATGCGCCGCTGGATAGCCCCAATCGCTTTTGGTGTGGGCTCACTATTCGTCTGGTGGATCGTTGCGTTCACGGGCATGGTGGGGGCGTGGGCGCTCCCGAACCCGATCGAAGTGGCGCGGCGCCTTGTGGCCGGTTTTGCGGCAGGCATTTATCTTCCCATGTCCCTCCATACGGTGTCCGAGGCCATTTTTGGTTCGCTGATTGCGGCCGGCGTGGGAATCCCGATCGGTTTCGCGATCGCGAATTGGAAAATCGTCTCTGAAATCTTCGAGCCGTATCTTGCTGCATCCCAGGCAATTCCTGCGGTTGCTGTTGCGCCGATCCTCGTGACGTGGGTGGGCTATGGCACGGTGTCCATCGTGACGCTCGTGGTTGTCATGGTGATTTTCCCGATTATTGTCTCAACGGCGGTGGGCGCGCGGCGTGTGGATCCGGAGATCATGGGCGCGGCTCGCGTCGATGGTGCCGGCTCGTTGAAACTGTGGTGGCATATCCAGCTTCCGCTGGCGTCACCGGGGATTTTGGCTGGAGTGCGTACGGGCTCCACCTTGTCGATGACGGGTGCCGTCGTCGGCGAGATGGTGATCGGCGGAGGAACTGGCCTGGGCATCAATCTTGTGTCGGCGCAGAACCTCGGTGACGTGCCTGGAATGTTTGCTCTCATCACTATTTTGGCGGTCATTGCGATCGCGATCTATCTAGTTGTGCGCGGTGTGGAACGGAACCTTGCTCGCGTGCTGTTTGGAGAATGATGAAGAAGATCATTGTCGTGGTTGTTGTTGCGCTGGCGGTCCTCGCCGGTTGCGCGTCGCCTGCCCCGACGTCGTCGTCGACGTCGGACGCCAAGGTGACTTTCGGGCTGACCTATATCCCCGATGTTCAGTTCGCGCCCGTCTACGTGGCGAAGGAGAAAGGCTTTTTTGCCGACGCCGGTGTGGACGTGACGTTGCGTCATCACGGCGCGCAAGAAGCGCTGTTCGGTGCACTGGCCGCTGGTCAGGAAGATGTGGTGTTTGCTGGCGCGTCAGAAATGCTCGTGGCTCGGAGCGTCGGCACCGACGTCGTCAATTTTGCGACGTTGTACCAGAAGTATCCGGTTGTGGTGATCGTGGGGAAGGACTCGCCGATTACCCGACTCGAGGATCTGAACGGGAAGACGATCGGAATGCCGGGTAATTACGGCGAGAACTATTTTGCGTATCTTGCTCTGAAGGCCCGCGGGATTGATGCGAAGGCTGAATTCATTGGCTACACGCAGACGGCCGCGCTTTCCTCGGGCAAGGTTGATGCGGTGCTTGGATACGCCAACAATGATGCGGTGTCGATGGAGCACGCAGGCTTCCCAGTTCGAACCATTTCGCTCGGAGATCTTCCGCTGATCTCGGTGGGGCTCGGCTCGCTTGCGGGTAAGGTTCCGGCTGAAACCCAGAAGGCGCTGGTGACGGCGCTGGAGAAGGGGGCGGAGTTCGCTGCGGAGAGCCCTGAGGAAACATTGGATATTACCGCGAAGTATGTGACCGCGTTGGTCGATCCAGCCCAGCGTGAGAACGCGAAGAATGTGCTTGCGGAAACGATGAAGTTCTACAACGGCGGTGCGTTTGGCTCTCAAGATCCCCAGAAGTGGTCTGACATGGTCGCGTTCCTTGAAAAGTCTGGCGTGCTGAAGAAGCCAGTTGACGCGAAGGCTACGTTCGCACAGGTGAAATAGCCTTCACATGTGTTGAAAAGTGGAGCGAGCCGGCAAGATCCTCTTGCCGGCTTGCTCCACGAACTACCCGATGGCGTTACTTCCCTCGGGCTTGCGCGGCACACGCTTGCCCGCGCTGACGCCGGCCACACCAGCCGCGATGAAGGAGAGCGGATCTTCGGCGAGGCCGCGGCCCATGGAACGCAGGGGAGCGGGGGCGTTTTCAAGCACGCGAACCAGCCCATTCGTGTTGATCCGGTCGATGACGAAAAGGTCCGAAAGCTCCTCGAGCTGTTCTTCCATCTTGCGGGCGACGTCGGCGTCGATGCCAGCCATCAGCGGATCGCTGGTATCGAAGCGCGGAGCGGAGACGATCGCGTTCACGCGCACGACGTCGGTGAGGACGCGCATTGTATGGTGCGAGATGCCGCGGTGGCGTTCGCGCGGATCAGCGTCTGAGGCGCGGAGGCACGCGATCGGCTGGCCGCCCAACACGGCGGCCGCGTTGATCGCCTCGCCCATTTGGGTGCCGGAGAATCCCCATTTGGTTCCGGTTCCAGCGTTGCCAGGCCCTTGTGTGACGACGGCGACGTCGGCGTTCCAGACGAGCCGTGCGGCGAGGAGCGCAGTGTGGATGTTGATCGCCTCGAGCTCTCCGCCGTAGGCCTGGCCGGCGGTGATTGTTCCGAGGATGTGACCGGCGTCGGTCATCGAGCGGGCGGCTTGGGAGAACCAGGCCGGAAGCGCTGCGCCGTCAGTTTGAATATAAGCGATGCGGGCCGCCGGCTCTGCTTTGTGGATCCCGGCAACGATCGCAGGGAGAGCGGAATGGAGATCGGCAACGACCACCGGCATGCCGTCGATAGAGTCGGCGTCTTTGAGAATCTCGAAATACGGCGATTCCTGTTCGTCGACCGATTGCACCATGTACTGCATGGGCGTGTAACGCGCCTTCATGATGTGTCCAGGGGAGGGCGGAGGATCGACCGGCAGACGATCAGGCACCGCCACAATCATCATGTAGCCGCCCGTGCCAAGCCCGCGGGCCACCGCGGAAGCGGACAGTAGTACGCGTTCCCCGACGTCGGGAGTACCGACCTGAGGCGCGTATGCGAGCGCGCGTGCCTCGCCGCCGTCGGCGAGCCGCACCGTGTATTCGATTGCTGGCCCCCACGCTTTGCGCAGGGCCACCACTATTCCTTCTCTCCACATCATCACGTCTCTAAGACTAGTGCACTAAAGTGGATTCCATGTCCAACACTAGGTCCACGAAGGAGCGGCATATCGCTTTGCTCACCTACTTGCGCCAGACCCACCCCACGATGAAAGAGTTGATGCGGCTTCCGTTCTACGCTCACTCCGCGGGAGAAAAAACTTTAAAGCGGATGATTATGCGCGATCTCAGTGAGTTACGTCAATCGGGGTACCGCATCGATGTCACGAGCGATTTTCGCTACGTGTTGGATCAGTCGCCGATGATCACAGTGTCCGGTTTTGGCTGTGAGCTTGGCATGCTCAGATCTTTCCTGGACGTGCATCGGGGCGAGTTGCCGGAGACTTTCGCCCAGTCAGCAATCCATAAGCTCCTTGCCGACGCCGATGCCACGGTTGAGGGGATTTATCAGGCTCGAGTTCCGTCCGGGAACCAGGTGGTGGCCATTGCCGACGCGATCACGCGCCAACGGCGTGTTGCATTCACGTACCGTTCGCGCCACGGGGATCGACGGTACGTGCTCGAACCGTGGCAGATCAGCGTGCACTTCGATGCGTTTTACGTGCGCGGCGAGCAGGTGAGTCTGGCTGGTCGGCGTGCGAGCGGGGTTCGGATTTTTAAGCTGGATCGCATCGTCGATGAGGTTGAGATTTTGGGCACGAGAATCGAGTCGACGCCGGTACCGAGCGAGAGCGTGTTTTCACCGATCGATGCTGTGGTCGATGTGCGAGCCGGCACGTGCCGGCCGCTGTATGCGCGCGCAAACGGGCGCTTCGAGCCTTCCCAGGTTCACGGGTGGGATCGCCTCACACTCGAAACGATTGCACGAGACGAGCTCTTCGAGTTGCTGATGTTTTACGGAATTGACGCGCGTATTGTTGCGCCGTTGGAGGCGCGGGAGGATTTCCTTGCGCGCCTCACCCATGCGATCGAGGTGAGTCAATGAACATCGGGCTCTCTCGCCAACTAGCGGTGTTGGCGTACCTTTCCGCGAATTCTTCGTCCCTTCGCGAACTCGCATCTCATTTCTCGATGAAGGTTCCGCAGATGCGCGAGGTATTGTCCGAGTTGAACGTGGTGGAGATTAATGAATCCGGGGGCGTATACAGCCCGTTTTTTGTCGACGTCCCCAGTGACGACGGCGAACCTGTTCGCCTCATCGAGGGCGAGATTCATGCGCCTGCACTCTCGCTTGCGGAAGTGATGTCGGTTGTTGCGCTCATTGACGGCCTGTTGGAGGTTGCAGACGAGGCGACCGCGGCGAATCTGCTCACTTTGCGTGAGCGCCTCGTCGCGGGCGCGGTGGACGCTGGATACGAGTCGGCCCTGTGGCCGGCGCCGGTACGCCACGCACTGCCTGAGGTCATGGCACAGCTCGCGCGGGCGAAACAGATGAAAAAACGAGTGCGCCTTGAGTACTGGGTGTCCGATGGTGTGCGTGCGCGCCCCAAGGAGTACGACGCCGGCGTGATCGACGTCATCGGAGGGAGCACGCCGTATGTGACGGCGGATGTGGGGGATTCGTCGTTGCGCTTCTTCCGCGTGGATCGGGTTGGCCGGGTCGAAGTGACGAACACGAAATTCTCGGGTCGGGATGCGAAGGCTGCGACCCGTAACTCGTCAGTGCAGGAGAATCCGTATGGTCCGTCGTCGGCGATCGTGGTGTCCTCGAAGGCTCGTTGGGTGGCCGAGTCACTTCCCGTTGAATCTGTTGAAGGGGCTGACCCGCTCGTTGTGACTCTCAATGCGCGCGATTTCTGGCTGGGTACGTTACTTGTGCGTTTGGGAGAGGATCTGGTTGCCTCGTCGTCGGAGGCAGCGAAAGCGAACCTCGAGCGTATCTTGCGAGCCTACGAGGAGGGCCAGTGATCTGGTGGATTTTCTGGATCGGAATTGTGCTCCTGGCGCTGTACTTCGTGGCATCGATTCGCAGGGTCTGGCGTAGCAGTAAGGGCGTATTCGCGGCGATTTCTGGTTTCGTGGATGCGCTGAGCGATGTGCATGCGCAGGGGCGGGGGAGTGGCGAACGTGGCGATATGCGCCAGCGCCGGGCGGCGGCACGCGCCGACCGCGAACGCATCCGCTCTGAACGCGAGGCAGGGCGCCGGCGTCGGCTTTCGCGGGCATTGGAGCGCTGGCCAGATGCGGAAGAAACTTTCGAAAAGAGAACACAGTGAGCCTGATTGCATCGAATTTCGCCGATAACTACGCGGCACGGGGCATTATTCTTGATCCGTTCCAGCGTGAGGCGATTGACGCGCTCGAACGCGGCCACGACGTGCTCGTGTGTGCACCAACGGGGTCAGGAAAGACCGTGGTGGCCGAGTTCGCCGTGGAGATGGCCCTTGCGCGTGAGGCACGCTGCGTGTACACAGCGCCGATTAAGGCCCTGTCGAATCAGAAGTACAAGGATTTGGCACAGCGGCTGGGCGAGGAAAACGTGGGCCTCCTGACGGGCGATGTGACCATCAACCGCGACGCTCCAATAATCGTTGTCACCACGGAAGTGCTGCGCAATATGCTCTTCACCCGCGATCCGGGGGTGGCCCACATCGGATACGTCGTGCTTGACGAGGTGCACTATTTAGCGGATCCGTCGCGTGGCCCTGTGTGGGAGGAAGTGATTTTGCAGCTTCCACCTCACGTGCGCCTCGTTTCTTTGTCCGCGACTGTGGCGAATATTGAGGAGTTTTCCGGCTGGTTACGTTCAGTGCGCGGCCCGACGGCGGTGGTGGTCTCGACCGTGCGCCCGGTTCCGTTACAACAGTTCCTGGCACGGGGGCGCTCTTTGATTTCGATCGACGACGGCATGCCCGCTCCGCGCCGCACGAAGGAGCGGGAGTTTCGCAGGAGGGAGCGGCGAGCAGTGAGCCCAGCGAGGCGTCGCCGGCTTGTGGAGTCATTAAACCAGCGGGGGCTGCTCCCTGCGATTGAGTTTATTTTCTCTCGTAAGGGTTGTGATCAGGCGGTTGCGGATTTCCTCGATTCTGGTGTCCTTCTCAATTCGCCCGAGGCCGAGCGTGAGGTTCGGCGCCAGGTGAGCAAGGTCCGCGAAACGCTCAGCGATTCGGACGCGAAGGCTGTGCGTTGGGGCTTCTGGGCGAAAGCGATGGGGCGTGGCTTTTCTGCCCATCATGCGGGGATGTTTCCCGTGCTCAAGGAGCTTGCAGAATCGTTGATGGATCAGGGGCTGTTGAAGCTCGTTTTTGCGACAGGCACACTTGCGCTTGGCATCGATATGCCTGTCTCAACGGTGATTATCGATGAGTTGCGTAAGTTCAACGGCGAGGATTTTGTCAACCTCACGGCCACCGAGTACACCCAGCTGATTGGGCGAGCGGGCAGGCGCGGAAAGGATACGATCGGCACCGCCGTCGTGATCGACACCGACGAGCTCGATATGGACGTGCTGGGCGAAGTTGCCAAGGGGCAGTCAGAGCCGCTCATGAGCGCGTTTTTCCCGTCGTATAACACGGTGGTGAACCTGCTCGCGAACTACTCGCCGGGCAAGGCGCGCGAGATCATGGGAACGTCGTTCGCTCAGTATCAGCGCAACGCCGATCTCGGTCAGGTCCAAGGCCGGTTGGCGCGCGTGCGCGCGCGGCTCGCCGACGTCGAAGAAGAGTTGGCGCGAAAGTGTGAGCGTGGAAATCTCGTTGAATATCTCCGCCTTCGCGCCGGTGCTGCCCGAGCTTCGAAAGCGCAGCGCAAGCGTGCGAAGGCTGAGTATCATGCACGGATTCGCGATTCGTTTGCGCAGGCGGCGACGGGGATGCTCTACGCGTATGCGCTTGACGGCGAGCTCGAGTATGCGCTCGTGCTGTCGGTGGGCAACGGCAAGTTGCGTGTTATTAACGCGTTCGGCGAGATGTATTGGCTTCGCGAGGACGATCTGTCTGCGCAGATGCGCCTCGTTGGTGAGATCGCAATTCCGTTTGGTCGTTCGCTGAAAGAGCGCGAGGTGCGTGAGCAGATTGCGGATTCGATCATCGACGCGGTAGACGAGCGCAGTGAGCTCGGAGTGGACCGCGACCTGATGGGCTCGTGGGATCGGTTTGCTGTGCGCGAGAGCCCGGAACTGATCGCCCACCCAGTGCACACCTGCCCGGATTTGGCGCAGCATCTGCGAGAGGGGGAAGAGCTTGTCTCGCTCGACGCGCGAGTTGCCGAACTTGAGCAGATGGTTGCCTCCTACGACGATTCGGTGGCGCGAGAGTTCGACGCGACGGCGTCTGTGCTTGAGCGTATCGGATATCTTCAGCGCCGCGATGGCACGATCCTGCTCGGCCCGGGTGCTGACGTGTTGCGCGGAATTCACAATGAGGCAGATCTGCTCGTGTGCGAGGCTCTCTCCGCACCGAACCTCCGTCAGCTCAGCCCAGCTCAATTCGCTGGAGCGGTCAGCGCCTTCTTGTGCGATCGTCGTCTCGGCTCGCGCCCGCCGTCGTCGGGGGAGCTACGCGATTCATGGCGGATGATTGGTGTGAATGTGGACTATCTGCTCTCACTGGAGGCTGACGCAGGGATTACACGGACGCCGGATCCGTTCCCTGGCGCTATGGGTGCAGTGACGCGCTGGGCTGAGGGAGGCGATCTGGAGCGGGTACTACGCGAGGGGCATCTCGTGGTTGGCGATTTCATTTCCGCAATGCGTCGACTGATCGACCTTTTGGGGCAAATCGAGGCTGTCGGGAACGGAGTATGGTTCGGTGAACGTGCAGCTGAAGCGAAGCGTCTCATCAAGCGTTGGGATTGGCTCTAGCCCGACACGCCGCAACACCCCGACGCTCTAAATGTGTCGTACGACATAGTGACTGGGCTGTGTGGGAAAGACCGCGATGGAGATAGAGACAGTGCGGACAGAGTTTGCGTGTTGGGCACACAGATCGTACCGTAGTACTACGCGATAAGCTGTAAGGCGAGTCCCACCCTGTTCGATAGAAAACGTTCACGCACAATCTTCGTCTCGTGACGGCCCGAGGAACATGGTGGGGCTCGCCCTTTGTTGCGCTCGGCCCGTATTCTTGAAGGGTGAAGAATATACTCATCTCAGTTCTGCTTGCCGTTGGCGGGGGCGTCGTGCAATGGTGTGCCGGTGAGCCTCTCGGTTGGTGGCCGCTTGGATTTTTTGGACTGGCTGCCCTCTGGGGGGTCAGTACCCGAGCGAGTGCAGGCGCAGCCGCATGGTGGGGGTTCATCTGGGGAAGTTCTTACTTTCTTCTCCTGTTCGACTGGGCGGCCAGCGCTGCTCACACTGTGCTTGCTCAAATTGGACTTGCCGCGGTTGAGGCGATGTTCGTTGCTCTCGTGGCTCTTTTGTGGAACGGTGCGAGTCGATACCGTCGTGCGGCCATTCCTCTCGCTGCGGTGATTTGGGTGGCGGTCGAGTATGTGCGCTCCACGTGGCCACTTGGTGGAATGCCGTGGGGGAGCGTCGGGTACACGTTCGTCGATTCGCCTCTGGTGCGTCTCGCGCCCTACGGTTCGGTTGAGCTAGTCTCGCTTGTCGCAGTCGGCGTGTCGATCGCGTTGGCACAGGCGCTACGCTCCCGTCGAAAAGTTGCTATCGCCGGCGCCGTCGTCGTCGGTGCGGGAGTCGTTGGGGGGAGCGTTTTCCTGCCGATTGGTGCGGCGCCGTCGGGCCACCTCGACGCCGCGATTGTTCAGGGGTCAGTTCCGTCACCTCCGGGGCCGGATCGCGCGCTGACCGTCACGCGCAACCACGTCGAGGCTGCTCTCGGAGTGCTTGAGAAAAACCCGGACGTGATCTTTCTCCCGGAGTCCACATCCGACCTCGACTTCCGCCGTGATCCCGACGCCGGTGCGCTCATTGAGCGATTAACTTCCGCTACCGACGTTCCGATTTTGCTCGGATCGCAGAGCTATTCGGGCAACACCCGACTGAACGAGTACATTCTGCTCGTGCATGGCAAAGTCACCGCTACATACGCGAAACAACACCCCGTTCCCTTTGGGGAGTATATTCCGTGGCGCGAGCAGATCCGTGCGATCACCAGGTCGGTGGATCAAGTTGCCGTGGACATGATTGCAGGGAGTGACCCTGCGGCGATTCGTGTGCCGGTGGGGAAAGCGGATGTCATGCTCGCCACTCCGATCTGTTTCGAGATTGCCGACACCGCCGTCGTTGCTGAAGCGGTACGGCTCGGTGCTGAGCTTATCGTCGCTCCAACGAACAATGCGACGTTCCAGGGCACAGGGGAGCCGCACCAGCAGTTCGCAATCGCTCGTTTCCGAGCGATCGAAACGGCGCGCTCGGTGGTGCAGGTGTCGACATCGGGGATCACAGGTGTGATCGATCCACGGGGAAACGTTGCATACTCAGTGATCGATAACGTGCCCGATGCTCGCGTTGTGCGCGTGCAGTTGGCCGATGCAGAGACGTTCTCAACTCGCACCGAGCCCACTCGCGTTTCCGTGACATACGCGCTGGGGGCTGTGGGCGGTATCCTTGCTGTTAGAGCACTATTGAGTAAAAAGAGAAGGACGAGACAGTGAGCGTACTGATTTGTATCCCGACGTATAACGAAATCGAATCCCTTCCGGTGGCCGTCAAGCGCACCCACAGCGCAGTTCCCGACGCCGAGATCCTGGTGATCGACGACGCGTCACCGGACGGTACGGGAGAGCTCGCAGACCGACTCGCCGAGGAGGATCCGCGCATCCACGTACTTCATCGCGAATCGAAGAACGGGCTGGGGAAGGCCTACTTGGACGGATTCTCGTGGGCGCTCGAGCGCGGCTATCAGTACGTGGTGGAGATGGATGCGGATGGTTCTCATCGCCCCGAGCAACTCCCGTTGCTCCTCGAGCGCGCTTACGCCTCGGATGCGCCGGATCTCGTGATTGGCTCGCGGTGGACGCACGGTGGGGAAGTTGTGAACTGGCCCAAGAGCAGGGAAGTGCTCTCGCGTGGAGGCAACCTCTACATCAAGCTGTGGCTCGGGTTACCTGCAAAGGATGCAACTGCCGGATACCGCGTGTATCGCACCGATACGCTTGCGAAGATTGATTTTGATTCCGTCGAATCTGCGGGGTATTTCTTCCAGGTGGATATGACGGAGAAAATTCACCGCCTGGGTGGAAAGATTGTCGAGGTGCCGATCTCGTTCCATGAGCGTGAAGCTGGTGTATCGAAGATGAGCGGATCAATCGTCCAGGAGGCCTTGATTCGCGCGACGAAGCTGGGAATTGCGCATCGCTCAGAGCAAGTGCGCGCACTGGTTTCGAAGTTGCGTCAGAAGTAAACGCGGGAATATATTATGTCAAAAGTGGCGCTGAGGCGAATTGCTCCAGCGCCACTTTTTTGGCGAAATGTCGCTAAAAATACTGATCAGTGCTGCGGGCGGCGTGAGCGCAACTTGCCCGCGCGCAGAAGTTCAAGGCGCTCATCGAGAAGCACCTGGAGCTCGTCGAGCGAACGACGTTCGAGGATCATATCCCAGTGGGTGCGGGCCGGCTTGACCTTCTTATTTTCTTCTACGCCGCCGCCGCGAACGAGATCAGCCATTTGGCCGCACTTGCATTCCCACTTGGCAGGAGCCTCGGCCTCAGCGGCGAGCGTGACGAAGAAACGGTGACCGTTCGGGCACAGGTATTCTTCCTCGCGACGCTCCACAAAGGCGACGCCGGCGTCGGACTCGAGCGAGTTAGCGCCAATTTTCATTCCACGCAGTGAACGTTCTGCCATGTTGACCTCCCTAAAGATTTTATCCGCAATAATTTTATCGCGCGGGCGCGCAGTGGCCGGCCGGGTGGAGGGCTAAACAGCGCAAACATGCCGAAAGCCGGTGCTTGACGAATTTCCTGAGAACTCTCCAAAAGGCCGATAATGTACATTATGTCAAAACAGCGGGGTGGTGAAAAGACGGGCGCAACTCGAGTACTTCCCCAGTTGCGCCTGATAAAAACTGCTTCTTCGACGTCGTCGGTTAGCTTGCGTGTGAACGCTTCGCTGCCCGACGCGCCGCGAGTTCGTCGACAATCGACGAGTGATCAAGCGACTCAGGGCGGAGCTCGCAGAGCGATCCTTCAACTTCGCGCCACACGCGGCCGACAGCGATCCCGAATACGCCCTGGCCGCCGTTGATCAGGTCGATCACTTCGTCGTTTGAGGTGCACAGGTACACCGAGGCGCCATCCGACATTAGGGTGACGGCTGCAAGATCCTCCACGCCGTACTCCCCGAGCTGATCCACGGCGATGCGAATCTGCTGGAGGGAAACGCCCGTGTCAAGGAGGCGCTTGACGACCTTGAGCACCAAGATGTCGCGGAACGAGTATAGGCGCTGTGAACCGGATCCCGATGCTGAGCGAATCGACGGCTCAACTAAGCCGATGCGATCCCAGTAATCGAGCTGGCGGTACGTGATACCAATAGCACGGCAAACAGCTGGGCCACGGTAGCCGGTCTCGTTGTCCAGATCCGGTAGCGTGTCGCCGAAAAGCATCGCCTGCGCCCGTTGCGGGTGAACCTCGCTCACGTCGCCTCCTTTGTTCTTTCAGGTACAGCGTCAAGTGTAGCGCTTTTGCACTACTTGAGGTGTGAACGGCGTGTTTTACAGGCGTGTCTCAAGTTGTGCTTGAACTTTCACACCAATCGCACTAACGCAGCTCGACGTCGATCCCTTCGAGGAGCAGTGCCCGATACGCATTCGACATGAGAGTGGCCAGTTCCCCTGCCTCGGCGACGACGCGCTCACGGAAAACAGGCGTGGACTTTGAGCGGTCCGATTCCAAGGTCGCGACAGCATTCACGGCGTGCTGGCGAGCCGAATTGCGGATCATGCGAATCTTGCGCAGATCGAGCCCCTTCTCCCCCAGCATACGGACGTAACGCACGATGTCCACTGCATGCGTGGTAAGACGACCACGCGAATCGGGAGTCAATAGCGCGGCGTCAATGAGTGCCTCGATCTCGGCAATCGAGGCACCTGTCAGTTGTGCCAGCTCGTCCTTGTGTAGGCGAGTTCCAGGCTGTGGTTTGACAACCTCATTATCCGCCAGAACGCGCATACGGCCCGGATGTGCCTGTTGTACCAGTCCAGTATCAAGTTGCTTGAGCATTTCCTTGATCTGAGGCAAGGAGGTGTAGCGATCGCGCTGTTCGATCAAAATGAAGCGCAGGCGTTCCACATCTGCTGCCGAGTACATGCGCTGGTTAGACGGCGTGCGGTGCGGCGCGAGCAACTCCTGGCTTTCGAAATATCGAAGCTTCGACGCGGCAAGATACGGGAACTCGCTCGCCAGCGAATCCAAAACTTCGCCAATCTTGAAGGTGGGCTCGTGAGAAACCTCCTGTGGCCAGGAGACCAGTGATTCGGGCGCAACCTGTGGTTGCGCGTTCACTGTGCGGCGCCCTTAAGCGGAGACGCGTAAAAAGTGAGAGCAAACTTGCCGATTCGTACCTCGTCGCCGTCGGTCAGCTTCGCCTCATCGACAAGCTCACGGTTGACGTATGTACCGTTGAGCGAGTGGGAATCGCGCACGAAAAACTCGCCATTCTCACGAACGAACTGGGCATGCTTTCGGGAGACAGTGACATCGTCGAGGAAGATATCTTGGCGCGTGGAACGCCCTGCTGTCGTCACATCGGAGTTGAGAAGGAAGCGAGCGCCCTCGTTTGGGCCCGACAAGACGATCAACAGCGCCGAATCGATTGGCAGGTTGGAGATGGCAACGCGATCGTCTCCGCTGAGCGCGCGAAGCTGCGGATGCTCAGTGGGCGAGCCCAAAACAATAGCCGAGAACTTGGAAGTCTGGCTTGGGTCGTTCGAAAATTCGGACATGTGCGTTTCCCCCTCCGTTATCTAAACGTAACTTTAGCCGATCGGTGGGGTGTGCGCACGCGCGACAGCCATGGACATGCACACACCCCGCGAAATCAGTTAAAGGCTTCCTGGATTCGCAGTTTGCGGGCGTGGTCGTCGGCCTCGTCCAAGATGAGCTTGCGAAGAGCGCCCGGTGCAGATTCGTTCTGCGCGAGCCATTCCTGAGCTGGTGTGAGCCCCTCCCCTTCGCCACGATCCGTAGCCGGATACAGGCCGTAGAGGATGCGTTCGGCGATCTCCTGAGAAAACTTCTCCCAAATTTCGGTTGCGTGAGCGAAATAGTCTGGGTAGGCGGCCTTCGCTTCGTCCGCGCCCGAAGGATGCGAAAATCCGTCGATCAGGGCCTGGGCCTCGAGGTTAGAGTTCTCGCCTCCCAATAACTTCTCCAGCGTCGCCGCGCGCGAGCCCGGCAGGAGCGACAGAGCCTCGAGGTGTGCAACCTTGTCGGCAGAGGTGCCAGAACGTCCAAGTTCGGCGGAAAGCTCAGCTTCACCCGCAACCCCGAGCGCTGCAAGCGCCTTAAGGAACCCCCAGCGCAGATCCTGATCCGACGATTCTTCGAGATGGGTGCGGAGCGTGTCGACACTCTCGGGCATCATGGCGCCGGCGCGGGCCAAGGTGCGCGACCATGTGGTATGAGTATCGGTTCCAGGCTCGAGGTCTGCAAGAATCTCGCGTGCGCCCTCGAACATTTCACGAGCCAGACCGGGGCGAAGGTGCGGATGCGCGAGGTCAAGCGAAACAGACAGCGCCGCCGTCGTGCGCTGCGAGAGCAACGCCGGTTGGGCGTGTGGCTGCGAAAGCACGAAGTGGACGTACTCGCGCGGGTCGAGGCGTGCGTCACGAACCATCTGCCACAGCGCCGTGGAGATGACGGAGCGGGTGAGGTCGTCGTCGACGTCGGTGGCAAGCACAGATGCCAGCGAGCGCTCGTCGAGCGCGATCTTTGCGTACGTTTCCGCACCGGAGTTCGCAACGACGGCATCGACGTCGGCTCCGCCGAGTTTCTCCCAGGGGATCACGACGTCGGTGGTGAGCTCCACCTGCTCCGTCGCAACGGTGCTCAGCACGCCGTCGGTGGCACGCAACGAACGCACCGAGAAACGGTGCGGTCGGGTGATCGCGTTACCGTTGATGTCAGTACCCTCTTGAACGAGGCGGAGACCCGCGTCCGTGCGCTCGGCACGAAGCGTTGAGACCGACGTCGACTGGAGCCACTGGCGTGCCCACTCGGACAGGTCGCGGTTCGAGGCAACCTGCAGTTCGTGAAGAAGATCCTTCAGCGTTGCGTTGCCAAACTTGTGCGCCTGGAAATAAGTGCGAGCACCGGCGAAGAACGCCTCCTGACCCACGAAGGCCACCAGCTGGCGGAGCACGGCTGCACCCTTCGCGTAGGTGATGCCGTCAAAGTTCTGATCAGCTGCCTCAAGATCGACAATATCGGCTACGATCGGATGAGTAGTGGGATATTGATCGTTCGCCATTGCCCAGGAAATACGCGCGCCCGCAAAGTTCGACCACGCCTCGGTGAATTCGGTCGCCTCAACCGATGCCCACGCGCCCATGAACTCTGCAAACGACTCCTTGAGCCACAAATCGTCCCACCACTTGGGCGTGACAAGATCCCCGAACCACATGTGGCTCATCTCATGAAGGATCGTGTTGGCGCGTCCAGCGTACTGGGCGCGAGTTGCTGCTCCGCGGTAAATGTAGGCGTTTTCGTTGAAAGTGACGGCGCCGGGGTTCTCCATCGCGCCGAGGTTGTACTCGGGAACGAAAATGGAATCGTACTTTCCCCACGGGTAGGGCATGCCGAAAGCCTCGGGGAATGTTGCCAGGCCCTGCTTCGTGATCAGCGCAACGGCGTCGGAATCGAAGTGCGGCGCCAGTGTTTTGCGCGTGTAGAAGCCGAGCTTGATGCCCTCATATTCGTCTGTGAAACGCGTGTACGGGCCCGCAATGAACGCCGTGAGGTAGGTGGACATACGCTTTGTGTCCTGGAAGCCGAAACGCGCTAGAGGCGTGCCTTGCGAGTTCTCGCCCGCGGGGTGCTCCGTCACCTGACGTTCGTTCGAGATCACCGCCCACGACGCCGGGGCAGTGATTCCGATGAGGAAACTCGCCTTGAGATCTGGCTGCTCGAAGTTCGGGAAAACGCGGCGAGCGTCTGCCGGCTCGAACTGGGTGTAGAGGTAGGTTTCGCCGTCGGCCGGATCGACAAATCGGTGAAGGCCTTCGCCGGTGCGAGAATAGAGGGCGTGCCCGCGCACCTCGATCTCATGGTCGCCCACGGACAGGGTGGGCAACGTAACTCGTGCGCCGTCGAAATGTGGTGTCAGGATCTCTTCATCGACGCGCAGGAACGTCACAGACTCGCCGATGAAGTCCATAAACGTGCTGATCTCCTCGTGGACGGTCAGCTGGACGACCGTGCTCACGGGAAAGTATTTCTGGTCGGTGGTGGACTCAGAGAGATTCAGGTGGACGCGGTACGTTGCGATCTCGAGCGCGGCAGAGCGTGCCATCGCTTCTGAGCGTTGCAGATTTTCAGTCATAACTTCTTATTCAACTCGTCGCCGGCGCGCATTGCAAATATTTGCCGGTGGGTCTCGGGGGTGCACGACCGCGACAGCTTCTCCCCTGCTCTTGGCGCGGTGACGCGTGACTACCTGTGCCTATTCGAGGCAGGATGACGGACTTCGACGTCTGTCTTACGAGCGTCTGCGTGCCGGACGGTGGCGTTGTGGCAAGCGCCACCATCCACTTGAATTGGGACATTTCATGATTCTGCGCTACTATCGGATACGCAACGGGCTATGGCGCAGTTTGGTAGCGCACTTGACTGGGGGTCAAGGGGTCGTGGGTTCAAATCCCGCTAGCCCGACGAAAACCCCGAGATATCAACGATTGATATCTCGGGGTTTTGCTTTTCTCAGCTCAAGGGAGGTATCCAAGTACGTATTACTTCTTTGGAACGCTGAGGTCGAAGACTGAAAGCCCATCGATGACTTGTGACTGGAAGTTGTCGATCACCCACGTCGTGATATCTTGCGCATTCCCTGGCTTGTCCTTGCGCGATACCTTCCCCAAGAACTCGCCGCCTGGCGTCGGATACCGTGGAATGAAATACCGAACGTGACCGTTGCGGACAAGGTCTTTGAACGTGTCCAACGTCGGCACAGGGTCCACGGCGTCCCAGCCGCCGATCGCCATCACGGGGCGTTCGGTTGCGAGCTCGTACAACGATGCGCAATACGAGCTCACTGTGGCGAGTGGCCAGCGCGCTGCGTCGGAGGTTGCGATTGCCCGAAGCCCGTCGAACCCGGATTCGATCTTGGTTGCGCCAGTGCTCGAGAAATCAGGTTCGCACGGATCGGGCAGGCCCTTGCGTGCAGACTTCAGGGCGTACGGCGCCTTCGGCACGCTCCCCTTGTGCGGGAGAGCATTCGTCTGTGCAGTGGCAGCAAATGGAATCGCAAGGAAAGCGACTCCAGTGAGTGCGGCAACCGTTTTCCCGACGCCGGTGTTCCATCCGTACGCAAGCCCCACCTTCCCACGAGTCAGGAGGAGAGCACCGATCACCACTGCAACCCCGGCAACGATCGCACCCGTCCGCATCCAGCCTTTCGCAAAGATCATCAGCACGTACTGCCACGCGAGTGTCACCACGGCCAGCACAGCGAGGCCGATCCAGGCTCTGCGTGTGAGTTCCTCGCGATACGCGACAACTATGCCGAGCCCGACAAAGACTGCCACGAGCATCGGAGGCATCATCCCCACCAGGTAGTAGCTGTGGAAGATGCCTTTCATCCACGAGAAGATGAAGAACGACGTGAGAAACCAGCCATACGCAAGCACCAGTGTTGCGTGGGTGGCCCGTACATCACGTTCCGAAGGATTCGCAACGAACGTGCGCAACGTTGCGTCCGACGTCGTCTGCCGCAACTTGCGCACGAGCACAATGTACGCGACGACGGGAATCACGAGCCCCACAAATGCGAAATAGGACCATTGCAACGCGTTGGTCGGTGCGAACAAACGGCCCAATGACAACACTCGATCCGTGAGCATCCCGAGAATACCGCTACTGTCCTTGCCATGTCCGGAAACACGAGCAAGCCCGTTGTAACCCAGCGTGAGCTCGATGAACGAATTTGCCTTACTACCGCCAAAGAACGGACGCGACGCCGGCGAAACCAGAGCTGCGGGAACTGCCCACAACCCCAGCGTTCCCACAAAAGCCGCAAAATGCGTAGCGAGCCCGGCAGCCCGGCGTCGCCAGGAGGCGCCGAAGTACAACGCAACAGCTAGGTACAGCGCGGGGAAAATCAGTGCGACCTGCAGCTGCTTGGTGAGGAAGCCAAGCCCGAGAAGGACACCCGACACGGCGAGCCACCGGAGGCGTCCGTGCGCAATCGCCCGCAAAGCGGCGCCAGCCGAGCCGGTCATCAACAGTGCAAGTAGTGCATCGGGGTTGTTGTACCGGAACATCAAAGCCGCAACGGGAGTGAGCACAAAGAACAACACTGCCAGGCTTCCCATTGCGAGCCGCAACTGTACCGAAAACTGGGTGAGCGCTCCGCGAACCATCGCGAAAATGAGTGCCGCGCTCGCGCCGCCCATCAACACTTGCGGAAGGATCACCGACCACGGGTGAAGACCGAAAACCTTGATCAAGAGTGCAGGAGCCCACAGCGCGAGCGGCGGCTTATCCACGCTAATGAACCCCTCCGGATCGACCGAACCCCACAGCAACGCATTCCACGATTGCGAACCGGCCCATGCAGCGGCCGAATAAAAGTTATTCGCGTAACCGTTGGCTCCTAGGTGGATCGACCACGCGATCACCACCGCCAGCGTTGCCATCACACATGCGAGCTTCTCCGCCCGCGACCATCTCATCGCCATGTCACTCCCAAGTGCGCTCGGAGATAATGAAGCGCGGGCGGCGCTTCGTCTCGATATATATCTTGCCAATGTACGTGCCGATCACGCCAAGGGCGAGCATTTGAATACCGCCGATGATCGAGAGCACTGCGATCGTGGATGCCCATCCCGCCACTGCATGCCCGGTAAAGAAAGCGATCAGTGCCCACGCCACTCCCACAAAGCCTAGCAACGAGAACAGCATCCCGAGCGTAGTGACGTACTGGAGGGGCTTGACCGAAAACGAGGTGATGCCGTCGAAAGCGAGGGCGAGCATCTTGCGGAGAGGATAGTGACTCTCCCCCGCCACGCGCTCGGCACGTTCGTATTCGACTTGGGCGGATTTGAAACCGACCAACGGAACCATTCCGCGCAGGAACAGATTGCGCTCAGAAAACTCTGCAAGGCCGGCGAGTGCGTCAGAACTCATCAAACGATAATCGGCGTGGTTAAACACCACCTCGGCCCCCATATGGCCGAGGACCTTATAGTAGCTCTCTGCCGTGAACCGCTTGAAGAAAGTGTCCTTTTCGCGGCTCGAGCGAACGCCGTACACGACGTCTGCGCCCTTCGTGTATTCGTCGAGCATCGCGGTGGCAGCGTGGACGTCGTCCTGGCCGTCGGCGTCCATCGAGATCGTTACATCCACACCCTGCTCATAGGCCTCCATGAGACCGGCGAAAAGCGCATGCTGGTGCCCGCGGTTACGTGAGAGCGTGATGCCTCGCACAAGTGGATTCTCGGCCGCGAGCTCGTTGATCAACTCCCATGTACCGTCGCTTGAGCCATCGTTGACGAAGCAGACAGAGCTTTCGGGAGCCACTTTCCCAGCGTCGATGAGTGAACGCAACTCGCCCACGAACACACCCGTGGAAAGAGCGAGCGCCTCCGTTTCGTTGTAGCACGGGATGACGAACCACACCCGTGGCACTGAACGGTTATCCTTCATAGTTTTCCTTTACTTATCAGCGATGAGCGAGTTGAGATGGGCTCGATGAACGATGAGAGAGGTGAACGTGGCCCATGTGGCAAGTTCCGCGACGACGAGCGGCGCGACTACCCCCGGGCCAAGGTGGAAAAACTTGGCGTAGGTAACACACGTAACCGCGGTTTCGACTGCGAGGTAAGGCCAGTATCCACGGAATGCGACTGCGAGGAGGATGAGGACAACCTGCAACAGATAGGAGTAGCGTTCGTGCATCGCGGGCAGAAAGAGGAAGCAGGTCCAGATCATCCAGGCGCTGGTGGCAAGATACTGTTGCCAGGAGTCGATGGAGATTTTCTTGAGGATGATTGCGAAAAAACCGATGGCGAGGATCGCCGCACAGACCACAACCGCGGGCTTGGCGAGTAGTGCAAAGTTATCCGGGAAAAAGTACCAAAAGCTCGGGGCGTTGACGACCATCTTCGGGAAGTCACCGGTCTGGCCCGCGTAGATGGTGAGCGGGGCAAGCAGGGAACGCCCAAACGCGTACGCGAGCCCGCCGGTACCCCAGAAAACGCCGGCGGCGTAAATGAGTTCAGGGAACGGCCACCGACGCCGGAGCACATACACTGTCACGACAAGCGGCATGATGAAGATCGTTTGCAACTTGAGTGCGAAGGCAAACCCGAGCGCGACGCCGGTGGCCGGGTAACGCCTTTCGTAAAGGAAATAGAGCGCCCACAACGCCGCGAGCGAGTACATGGAATCACACTGGCCCCACCAGCCCGAGTTGATGACGAAGGGCGGGAGAAACATGATCGCAAGAAACGCCATGCGTGCGGGTTTCTCCCGCCACCCAGTTCCCGTGACGCGCCTCGCGATCAGCGCTGCCGAAAACGCCAGGGCGACGTCGAACACGACGGAGACGAACTTGTACAAGAACACTGCTGGCAACGGTATGTACGTCAGTAGCGCGATGAGGGTTTGATAAAGCAGGCCGTAGTTGCCTACCTGGTGTGCAAGCGAGCCGAACCCCTCGGGCTCAATCTGCGAAAACCACGGGAGCAGGAACCACTTCATGTCGGCAGAGACAATCGGGGTTCCTGCGAACCGCAACGCCAGACCGGCGAACAACACCACAAGAAAAAAGGTGTGCGGCGCCGAGAAGAACTTCCCCTTGTTGCCGGAAACCTGGCGTTGCGTGAACACTATCGCTCATGTCCTTTCTTGTCACTGACTGGATCCTTAATGAGTTTCAAGGCCACCACGCAGGCGATGATCGCTGTGATGAAGACGGCCTTGAGAACCGAGAACGGCTCGTTCCCCGAGGCCATCGCATAAATGACTGTGAGTGCCGAACCGATTCCAGTCCACACCGCGTAGGCCGTGCCCACTGGAATTCGTTTGAGCGCCCAGCCAAGTCCCACCATCGAGATCGCCATTGCGACGAGGAAAACGATGGTAGGAGCGAGGATCGTGAAGCCGTGTGACATTCCGAGTGCAGTAGCCCAGACAGCTTCGAAAACGCCTGACAGAATCAGAATGACCCACGCCATTATGCCACCACCTTCAGGCCAACGACGCACGCGACTAGGGCGAGTAGCACTCCAATTCTCACGAGTGTCGCTTTCTCTTCGCCACTGACCATCGCGTAGACAACGGTCAGGGAGGCGCCCGTGGCAGTCCACGCTGCGTAGGCCGTGCCAGTCGGCAGGTGTTTCATGGCAACGGCGAGCCCGATCAGGGACAGCACGTTCGTCACAAGGAATATCACCGAGGGCCAGAGCTTTTTCAGCCCCTCCGATTTTGACAGAGCGATCGCCCACACTGCCTCCATCACACCGGAGGCGAGCAAGATGATCCATGCCATGACAATCCTTCCTGGCCGTCGGTCTGATGCGGGTACGGCTCCCTCGTCCGCAGGCGGGATTGTCGCCTGTTTTCCAGGCTAGCACGCGGATTTGTCATCACAGATGCAACTGTGGGATGGAGATGAAAATCTCCATCCCACAGACCGTCTCGTGATCGTGCTGGGCTACTTGCGCTTGCGGCGTTCGCGCACTCGCACGGAAATTTCGATCGGCGTGCCTTCGAAGCCGAAGCGCTCACGAAGTTTGCGCTCGATGAAACGACGATAGGAGGCCTCGAGGAAGCCCGTGGCAAAGAGAACGAAACGCGGCGGGCGGTTCGATACCTGCGAGGCAAACATGATGCGAGGCTGACGCCCTCCGCGGACGGGATGCGGGTGAGCCGCAGAAAGTTCCCCGAGGAATGAGTTGAGCTTGCCCGTAGTGATGCGCTTATCCCACGATTCGAGTGCCTCGTTCATCGCCGTCGTCAGGCGGTTCGTGTGCCAGCCGGTCTTTGCCGACAGGTTCACACGGCGTACCCACGGCATCTGCACGAGTTCCTTTTCGAGCTCACGATCAAGATCGTAGCGGCGCTCGTCGTCGACCAAATCCCACTTGTTGGCGATCACAACCATGGCGCGGCCGGCGTCGATCACCTGCTGCATCACGCGGATATCCTGCTCAGTGAGCGGAACCGAAGCGTCGATAAGGACGAGGCCGAGTTCGGCCTTCTCCACCGCGTTCTGCGTGCGCAGAGAGGCGTAGTAATCGGCTCCGCGCGTGAGGTGCACGCGACGGCGGATGCCAGCTGTATCCACGAACGTCCACGGCTGGTCGTCGAGCATGACCACTTCGTCGACAGGATCACGAGTGGTGCCAGCAAGAGGATCGACCACGACGCGGTTCTCGCCCGCGAGTTGGTTCAGTAGCGACGATTTTCCGACGTTTGGACGGCCAACCAGAGCGATTCGGCGAGGCCCGACACCAGGGCGCAGTGTTGCGGTCGCGGACTTTTCCGGCATCACGCGGGTCACTTCGTCGAGAAGATCGCCGGTTCCACGCCCGTGAAGTGCGGAGACAGGGAACGGCTCTCCCAAGCCGAGCGACCATAGCATCGCCGCGTCAGATTCCCCCTGAGGGCCATCGACCTTGTTCGCAGCCAGAACGATCGGCTTGCCCGATCGCCGCAGCAACTCGATGATGAACTCTTCTGTGTTTGTTGCCCCCACAGTTGCGTCCACAACGAGCACGACGACGTCGGCCTCGCGGATCGCGAGCTCGGACTGGTCCGCCACTGACTTATCGATGCCGTCGAGATCGGGCTCCCAGCCACCAGTATCGAGCAGGGTGAACTTCTTTCCGTTCCACTCGGCGTCGTAACGCACGCGATCACGGGTGACGCCTGGGCGGTCTTGGACCACAGCCACGCGCTTACCAACGATACGGTTGACAAGCGTGGACTTGCCGACGTTCGGGCGGCCAACGATCGCGATCACCGGGTAGCCGGCGGGGCGCTCGACGATCTCGTCGGAGTCAGCGAGCTCAAGAAGCGCTTGATCTTCTTCCTCGAGTTCGTAATCGTCCAGGAACGAGCGCAACATTTCGACGCGCTGTGCGTCGTCCTCGAACTCCGTGTACTTCTCAGTCATGTGTGTTCCTTACATCAAAGATTGAATAGCATCGACCACTTGGTCGATGGTGAGGGCCGACGAGTCGATTGTCGTAACGCCGTCGGCAGCGTGCATGAATTCCGAAACAGTGGAATCCGCCTTATCGCGGTCGACGATCTCGGCTCGGGTGGCTTCGATTGCCGCGTCGGAAGCGTCGCCACGGACCTCGCGTGCTCGGCGAGCAAGACGGGCCTCTTCCGAGGCGGTCAGCAAGACGCGCACATCTGCCTCCGGCACGACGACGGTGGTGATGTCACGTCCTTCCGCGACGATTCCCGCGCCTCCCGAGAAACCTCCGCGCTGCTCGGCGGCGATGACCTCACGCTGGCGGCGCAACAGCTCAGCGCGGACGCCCAGGTTGACAGCGACTTTTGACACGACACGCGACAGAGACGGCTCGCGAATCGCGGACGTAATATCGACTCCGTCGAGAACGAAAGTTTGGTCGAGCGGATCGAGGGGCGGAGTGAACGGCATTTCCTTGGTCGCTTCTTCGACCGCCGCCTGGTCATCGAGATCAATACCCCCGCGGTGCGCCCACCACGCTGCTGCGCGAAACATCGCACCCGTATCCAAGTACGCAAGGCCGTTGCGCTGTGCCACGAGCTTCGAAACCGTTGATTTCCCGGAGCCCGACGGCCCGTCAATCGCAATAATCATTTACATCCCCACCATATGCATGAGTGCTCCGAGCTCGCTTCCCGCAATCTGGCGGTAGCGGCCCGGCTTCAAATGGCCCACCTGGATGTTGCCGAACTGAGTACGGACAAGCTCCATCACCGGGTGACCGACCTCCTCCATCATACGGCGCACGATGCGGTTGCGGCCCGAGTGAAGCGTCACCTCAATGATCGAATTCTTTCGCTGGGCCTCTCGGAGCACGAACTTATCGACGTGAATCGGTCCGTCCTCAAGGGTAATGCCCTTCTCAAGGACCTTGCCCAAACCGCGGGTTACCGTCCCCTCAACGCGTGCAATGTACGTCTTCGGGATTTCGTAACTCGGGTGGGTCAGGCGGTGCGCCAGCTCGCCGTCGTTTGTCAGAAGAATCAGACCCTCGGTGTCGATATCGAGACGGCCAACATGGAACAGGCGTTCGGGACGATCTTGTATGTACTCAGCGAGCGTGCGGCGGCCCTGGTCGTCGTGCATAGTCGAGACAACACCCGGCTCCTTGTACACCGCAACTGTGAGCTTCGACTGATCCAGCTGCACCGGCATCCCATCGACATGGATCGACACCTGGGTGGGATCCACTCGAATTCCGAGCTGGCGGATCACCTGACCATTAACCTCAACGCGGCCCTCCGCGATCAGCTCTTCGGCAGCTCGCCGCGAGGCAACACCAGCGTGTGCCAGAATTTTCTGTAGGCGCTCGCCATTGGGGTTATGCATATCTTGCTGTCTCATGGCAGCTCCTTCTCAATTTCTTCAAGTTCATCATCGCCCGGCAGATACGGCGCGAGCGGCGCAAGTTCCTCGAGGCTGTTCATGCCCATCTTCTCAAGGAAAAGCTCGCTTGTCCCGTAAAGTCCAGCACCGGTGGCTGGGGCCACTCCGATTTGCTCAACGAGACCGCGTGTTTGCAAAGTCCGAACAACAGAATCTACCTCAACACCGCGTATTTGGGCAATCTGGGCGCGCGTGACAGGCTGCTTATACGCGATAACGGCCAACGTTTCCAAGGCTGGCTGCGAGAGGCGAGAACTCGTACCTGCTGTGACGAATCCCGCGACGACGTCGGCGTAGTGCGGGTTTGAGTAGAAGCGCCAGCCCCCGCCAACTTCGCGGATCTGGAAGCCACGAGGCGCATCGGAATCGGAGGCGTACTCGTTCTGCAACTGACGTAGCAATTCGAGCGTCTCCCCCTCAGGAGTATCGATGGCGAAGGCAAGGGCTTTGAGCGGGACGGGTTCGCTCGCCACCATGAGGATCGCCTCGAGGGCCCCCTTGCGCTGTGCGGATTCACGCATCGCCTGCTCCTTCCATGTGTTGCGTGTGGTGTGTTTCGGCAGAACTTCCCTCGGCTCCCCCGCCGACGTCGGTGGGCCCTGAGTTTGAAACGACGACGCCGCGCTTAGACTTGCCAGGCGCGACGCGCGTAATGATGAGCGCAGCGAGCGCCGCTTCCTGCTCCACCCGCACTTCGCCGTCGCGCAGCATCTCCAGAACCGCCATGAAACGCGAAACGATCGTTGGAATGTTCTCAGCATCGGCACACAGCGACGCGAACGAGACACGGTCGCCAGCAATCAGCCTGTCACGAATGTAGCTGACCTGGGTTTCAACAGGAACGAGAGGATCGTGGAGGTGGTCGAGCCGGACAATAGGCGGGGTACGCGAAAAAGCGCCAGCTACGATCCGTGCAAGGTCGGCGGCTGTTGCACGCAACTGGACCTCGGGAAGGAGGCTGCGAAAGTACTCCTCGAGGGGAACATCGCGCGCATAGGCAAGCGACTGGGACGCCAGCCGAGCAGCAAAAACCGCTGCGACCTCCTTGAAAGCGCGATACTGAAGAAGCTTCGCAAACAGGAGATCGCGGGCCTCCAACAGCTCGTAGTTGTCGTCGTCGTCGCGATCCTCTTTCGGCAGCAACCGGGCTGCCTTCAGATCGAGAAGAGTAGCGGCAACCACGACGAATTCTGACATTTGAGAGAGATCTGCCTCGTCCTGGGCTGCGACGAACGCCAAAAACTCATCGGTCACAGCGCCGAGCGCGACCTCCGTGATATCGAGTCGCTTGCGGGCAATCAGGGTAAGGAGCACCTCGAAAGGCCCAGAGAAGGCGTCAAGTTCGACGGCGAAGCCGCCAGCAGACTCCTCCAGAAGGCTCGGTTGCTCCATTAGGCAGATGCACCACGCGCGATCAGCTCACGTGCCAGGCGCTTGTAGGCCAGCGAGCCTGGATGATTGGGGGCGAAGGAGGTAATCGGTTCGGCAGCGATCGTCGCATCGGGGAACTTCACGGTCCGAGAGATCTTCGTATCGAACACCTTCTCATTGAACTGCGCCTCGATTGTGGCGATGACCTCGCGAGCGTGCAAGGTGCGCGTATCGACCATCGTGAGCAAAACGCCGTCGATCTCGAGCTTTGGGTTCAGACGATCCTGGACGCGCTGGATCTGCTCCACAAGCAAAGCCACGCCACGCATCGCGAAGAACTCTGCTTCGAGCGGGATGATCACGCCGTGCGCAGCAGTGAGAGCGTTGACGGTGAGCAAGCCCAGCGACGGCTGACAGTCGACAATCACCACGTCATAGTCGTTCAGGCACGGGGTGAGAACGCGCGTGAGTGCCTGTTCGCGAGCCACCTCGTTAATCAGCTGGATCTCGGCTGCGGAGAGCTCAATATTGGCCGGCAAAATATCCAGGTTCTCAACGGACGTGTGCTGGATAATTCGGTACGGATCGGGCTTGAGCGACAATAACTCATCGTAGATCGTGCGATCGAGCGCATTGGCATTGATACCCAGACCGGCCGACGCAGCCCCCTGCGGATCGAAATCGACGATGAGTACCTTGCGGCCATAACCAGCCAGCGATGCCGCGAGGTTAATCGAGGTAGTCGTTTTTCCCACGCCGCCCTTCTGGTTGCACATCGCGATGATGCGCGCAGGGCCATGTGCCTCCAGCTCGCTGGGGAGCGGGAAGTCTTTTTCACCGTTATCAAAAAGCTCGATCTGTTCTGCACTCACAGAACTAAATCTACCGGAAAATCATTCGTGCCACGCACGTGGGTGAGCACTCGCATACACTTCCCGCAACGTATCGGCCGAAACCAAGGTGTAGATCTGAGTTGTGGTGACTGAGGCATGCCCGAGCATTTCTTGAACAACGCGCACGTCCGCGCCGCCTTGGAGCAGGTGGGTAGCGAAGGAGTGGCGGAACGTGTGGGGCGAAATGTGTCCAACCCCGGCACGCTCGGCGACCTGTTGGATGATTCCCCATGCGCTTTGGCGCGACAGTGGCCGCCCGCGTGTGTTGAGGAACAACGACGTCGATCCCGTTCCTTTCGTTGCGAGGGCAGGCCGCCCGCGCACGAGATACGCCTCCAGCGAGTCGAGCGCATACTTTCCAAGAGGAAGGATACGTTCTTTTCTCCCTTTGCCGAATAGACGGATCGTTGCGCTCTCGAACGAAATGTCGTCGGCGGTCAGTGCAACAGCCTCGGAGATTCGCGCGCCCGTTCCGTACAGGACTTCGAGAAGTGTGCGATCGCGGAGGGCAACTGGGGTATCGCCAACCGACGCGGCCTCTATCAGTACAGCCATCTCCCCCACCGTGATCGCTTTCGGTAGACGCGAGCCGATCTTCGGCGGGTGGAGATCTGCAGTGGGATTCGTCGCCGCGATCCCCTCATCGAGAAGGAACGTGTGAAACTGGCGCACCGCAGTCACCATCCGTGCAACCGACGACACAGCCAGTGACAACTCGGCGCGGAGGTAGTCCACGAACGATGCGGCGTCCTCCTCACCGACGTCGGCGAAGCTTGAAATCGAACGCGAGGCGACGTGTGCGGCGTACTTGTCGAGGTCGCGACGATAGGCGGCTAGCGTATGGGGCGACACCGAACGCTCCACCTGTAGGTGCGTCAGGTACTGCTCCATCTGGCGAGCCATCGCCGCTGGTAGTTCTTGGTCCACACACCCTCCTCGATTTTTCATTATTTTTTCATCTTTCCTCATGCGGGTGCGGGATTAAAACGCGCCCTTGACAGGTTAGACTTTTGTTTGACATGTCTTCCGAATGGAGAAAGAAGGAACGTTTATATGTCTGAGTTCAACTGGACCGAGCGCGATCAGCTCGCTGTCGAGGTTGGGCGCGGCCTCACTGCCGATGCCGTGCAAAACGTCGGGAACGGACACCCTGGTACCGCTATCTCGCTTTCGGGCGTCGCTTACACCTTGTTCCAGAAGGTCATGAACTTCGATCCGAACGACGATCAGTGGCTGGGACGCGATCGTTTTGTGTTGTCGGCTGGTCATTCCTCGCTGACGCTGTACAACCAGCTTTTCCTCGCTGGTGCCGGGCTTGAGCTCGATGATCTTAAGGGGTTGCGCCAGTGGGGATCTCTCACGCCCGGCCACCCGGAGTACGGCCACACGCGCGGTGTTGAGACCACCACAGGCCCGCTTGGTCAGGGAATCTCGAACGCCGTCGGTATGGCCATGGCGACCCGCCGGATTCACGGTCTCCTCGACCCGAATACTCCGCTCGGCGATTCTCCGTTCGATCACTACACGTTCGTGATTGCCGGTGAAGGTGATTTGGAGGAGGGCGTGGCTTCCGAGGCGTCGTCGATCGCCGGAACTCAGAAGCTCGGCAACCTCGTCGTCCTCTATGACGAGAACGACATCACGATTGAAGACAACACGTCGATCGCCTACACCGAGGATGCACTCGCCCGTTATGCGGCCTACGGCTGGCACACCCAGACTGTCGATTTCCGCAACAACGGCAACTACCACGAGAACCTGCAGGCCGTCTTTGACGCGATCGAGGAGGCGAAGAAGGTCACTGATCGCCCCTCGATCATCAAGCTCAAGACCATCATCGCCTGGCCATCCCCGAACATCCAGAACTCGGCAGGCGCTCACGGAAACGCACTCGGGGATGAGGAGATCCGCGGGCTGAAGGAGAAGATCGGCCTGAACCCGGATCTCACGTTCCAGGTGCCCGATGGCCTTCTCGAATACACTCGCGGCCAGGTTGCGGCTCGCGCCGCGGCGGCTCACGAGGTGTGGGACGCGAAGTTTGAGGCGTGGAAGAACACCAACCCGGAGAAATTTGCGCTGTACCAGCGTCTGCTCACTCGCTCCCTGCCCGAGGGCTGGGAGAAGGCGCTCCCTGTGTTCGAGCCCGGTCAGAAGATCGCGACCCGCGCGGCATCGGGAAAGGTGCTCAATGCTCTGAAGGATGTTCTCCCGGAGCTGTGGGGCGGCTCAGCGGATCTTGCAGGGTCGAACAACACCACGATGGACGGCGAACCGTCGTTCATCCCTTCCGAGCGTAGCTCGAAGAAGTTCCCCGGGAATGAGTTCGGACGTACGCTTCACTTCGGTATTCGCGAGCACGCAATGGGCTCGATCCTCAACGGCATCACGTTGGAGGGCCTGACCCGTGTCTACGGTGGTACCTTCCTCGTGTTTGCCGATTACATGCGTCCCCCGGTTCGCTTGGCGGCTCTTATGAAGATCCCGTCGATCTTTGTGTGGACACATGATTCGGTGGGCGTGGGCGAGGATGGCCCCACCCACCAGCCAGTGGAGCACATGTGGTCGTATCGCGCGATTCCTGGGCTGGACATGGTACGTCCAGCGGACGCAAACGAAACCGCTTGGGCATGGCGTGGCATCCTTGAGAACACGTCGAACCCGGCGGGTCTTGTCCTCACCCGTCAGGGTGTTCCCGTTTTCGAACGTGGTGAGGGCCAGGCGCACGGTGATGTCCTCGCCTCGGCTGAAGGCACGCTCAAGGGAGGCTATGTCCTCGCCGATGCAGACAAGCTCGACGTCGTTCTGATCGCAACGGGTTCTGAAGTGCAGCTGGCGCTCGAGGCACGCGCGAAGCTCGCCCAAGACGGGATCGGTGCGCGCGTCGTGTCGATGCCGTCGGTGGAGTGGTTTAACCGTCAAGATGCAGCGTACCGCGAGTCTGTCATTCCGACGTCAGTGCGCGCACGCGTTTCGGTGGAGGCAGGCGTGACGTTCGGCTGGGCAAGCATCGTTGGCGACGCCGGCCGCAGCGTGGGCATCGACAACTTCGGCGCCTCAGCAGACGGAGCTCTCCTGATGGAGAAGTTCGGCATGACCGCTGAACACGTCGTTGAGGCCGCAAAGGAATCAATCGCCGCGGCGAAGTAACCAATGTGTGGGGTGAGCGGTTGCTTGCTCACCCCACACTTCGTCTCCGAGCTTTTGGGGCGAAGTGTGGAATGCTAAACACACGGCACGCGTTCTGTTCGCGTGCCAATTTTTGGTCAGTGAAGGGAAGATTCGATGAGTCATTGGGAAAATCCGCTCGTCATGCCGTGGGATAGCCGGCTGGAACGAGTGGCAGGTCCGGCCGGTTTGGTGTTGTTCGGGCTCACGGGAGATTTGTCGAAGCGCAAGATTCTTCCCGCGATCTACGATCTGGCGCATCGTGGCCTTCTTCCGCCGTCGTTCACCTTGATCGGCGTGGCGCGTCCGAAGAAGGGGATCGACGATTTCACAAAGATGGCTGAGGAAGCGATTCGTGCAGGAGCGAATACCGGAATTGACGAGCGTGTTCTCGCGCAGTTGATGAGCGGGTTCAGACAAGTCATCGGCGATTACACGTCAGAAGAGACCTTCGCGAAGCTGAGCGAGGAGCTTGCTCGCGCGGAAACGGAGCGTGGCACCGGAGGTAACTACGCGTTCTATTTGGCGATTCCTCCAAAGCTTTTCCCCCACGTCCTGAAGGAACTGAAGGCTGCTGGCCTTGACCGCCACGAGGATTCGGGGTGGCGCCGCGTCATGATCGAGAAGCCGTTTGGGCACGATCTCGCCTCGTCTAAGGAACTCAACGACGTCGTGCTCGATGTCTTCGAGCCTTCAGAGATCTTCCGAATCGACCACTACTTGGGCAAGGAGACCGTGCAGAACATCCTTGCGTTGCGTTTTGCCAACGAGCTGTACGAACCGCTGTGGAATAACGCCCACATCGATCATGTCGAGATTACGATGGCTGAAGATATCGGCGTCGCCGGCCGAGGCGGATACTACGACGGCGTCGGCGCGGCTCGCGACGTGATCCAGAACCACTTGCTCCAGCTTCTCGCACTGACTGCAATGGAAGAGCCGACGGCGTTCACGCCACAAGCGCTGCGCATGGAGAAGGAGAAGGTGCTGTCGGCAACGCACTTCATCGGCTCCGTCGAGGAATCTTCCGTTTTTGCCCAATACGACGCCGGCTGGCAGGGAGGCGATTATGTCACGTCCTTCAGGGGCGAAGAGGGCATCGCCGACGATTCGCGAACGGATACGTTTGCAGCTTTCCGACTGGGGATCAACAACCGCCGTTGGGCTGGAGTCCCGTTCTATTTGCGCGCTGGTAAGCGGCTCGGGCGGCGCGTGACGGAGATCGCCCTCACGTTCCGTACTCCCCCGTTCCAGTTCTTCTCGAACGAGGCGATGGCAAACGTCAATGCGAACACGCTTGTGATTCGAATCCAGCCGGAGGAAGGTGTGACCTTCAAGTTCGGATCGAAGGTGCCGGGCACACAGACAATGTTGCGTGACGTCACGATGGATTTTGGTTACGGCCACGCGTTTACGGAATATACGCCCGAAGCCTATGAACGGTTGATCCTGGATGTACTCATGGGAGAGGAACCACTTTTCCCTCAGCAGACCGAGCTCGAGCTTTCTTGGGCGCTGGTGGATCAGGCGACAAATTATTGGGAGCACACCGATCGTGAGATCCCCCAATACGCTCCTGGCTCGTGGGGCCCCCAAGAAGCACACGACATGTTGGCACTCGACGGACGCGTGTGGCGCCGCCCGTAAGGAGAAAAGATGTATGAACTGAAAGGAACCACCTCCGCCTATGTGAGCAGGTGGCTTGAGGGGCAGCGCACGACTGATGGATCCTCGTCACTCACGCGCGTGGTTACGTTGGTCGCGGTCAGCCCGTCTGAAGAGTCGGTCGCGGAAGTGATCAATGCCGTGCTCGAGGTCTCTCGAGCTCACCCTGCACGTATCATCGTCGTCCTGGAAGACCCAGACGTCGCCGCAGGGGTAGCAGCCACTCAGCCGAACCTAGATGCGCAGATGATTCTCGGAGATACAGCTGGCCTTGCAGAGATCGTCATTCTCCGCCCGAGTGGTGGCGCAGGAACCGATCTTGGTAGCCTCGTGATGCCGCTCGTTCTCCCAGATACCCCGTTGATTGCGTGGTGGCCGCAGGATGCGCCGGCCTCGCCCTCCCAAACCAGCATTGGCCAGGTTGCACAACGCCGCATCACGCACGCGAATTCGACCGCAAACCCTCGCAAAGCCCTCGGTACGCTTGCTGAACACTACTCCCCTGGCGATACTGATCTCACCTGGGCAGGGTTGACGATCTGGCGGGGGCATTTGGCGTCGCTTCTTGACGAGCCCCCGCATGAGCAGATGACACATGCGAGGATTGTTGGCAATCTGAACCGTGGTGGCGCCCACCTTCTGGGCGCATGGCTTGAGTTACGCCTTGGCGTCGAGCTGGAGTTGGTTCATTCCGAAAGCGCGGGAATTGATTCAGTGACTCTTGTTCGCGCGGACGGTGAGCTCGCTATTGAACGTCCAGCAGGGAGCGAGCATGCGGTGATCCGGCGCCCGAATCGTAAGGACCTCGAGGTGACGATGCCACTTCGAAGCTCGCAGGCGATGCTGATCGAGGAGCTGCGAATGATGGGTGAAGATCGCGAATACCGAGAGGTACTTGGCCAGTTGCAGAAACGACGCTGACACGAAAGCACGGCCACAAAATATCGTGGGTGGGAGCTAAGGCATTCGCCTTAGCTCCCACCCACGATATGTGAAGAAAAAGCTTAGTTCATGACCTTGACGATGAGTCCGATCAGGCCGATGAGAATGAACCACACCACGGAAAGCCAGATCGTGTAGCGATCCAGGTTCTTCTCTGCCACGCCTGAGGAGCGTGCCGACGTTGAGATACCACCGCCGAACATGTCCGACAGGCCGCCGCCCTTGCCCTTGTGCAGCAGGACCGCGCCAATCAGCAGAAGGCTCGTAATAATGAGAAGCACCGTCAAGATGGTCAGCAGAGTGTTCACGTGATTAATCTCCAGCATAGAGAACAGATTTCCCAAGTAGTATAGCCGAATTTGGGGCGGTGCAAAACTGCACCGCCCCAAATTCTGGGATCGTCAACGGAACGTGAAGATCAGAAGTGAACGATCTTTGCGAACTCGTCGGCCTTCAGCGAAGCGCCGCCCACAAGGGCGCCGTCCACATTGGGCTGAGCCATGATCTCAGCAACCGACGACGACTTTACAGAGCCGCCGTACTGGATGCGAAGAGCCTCGGCCGTCGCCTCATCGTAGAGCTCACCAACCTTGACGCGGATCGCTGCGCAAACCTCTTCAGCATCTGCCGGGGTTGCAACCTTTCCGGTTCCGATAGCCCACACGGGTTCGTAGGCGATGACCGACTTGGCGACCTCCTCAGCAGAAAGGCCCTGCAGCATCTCCTCAACCTGGCCGAGGACAAACTCGACGTGGGTGCCCGCTTCGCGGACTTCGAGCTTTTCGCCACAGCACATGATCGGGAGCATGCCGGCATCGAGAACCTTCTTCGCCTTCTGGCCGATCAGTTCGTTGGTCTCGCCGTGGTAGTCGCGGCGCTCCGAGTGGCCAACCACCACGTAGCTCACACCGAGTTTGGTGAGCATCGCCGTGGAGATCTCGCCGGTGTAGGCGCCGTTGTCGTGAATCGACACGTCCTGAGCGCCGTACTTGATCTCGAGCTCGTCTGCCTCCACGAGAGTCTGAACCGTGCGAAGATCCGTAAACGGAGCAATCACGACAGCCTCAACCTTCGAGAAATCGTGGCCGAGATCCTTCAAGGACCAAGCGAGCTTCTGAACCACGGAGGTTGCCTCGACGTGGTCGAGGTTCATCTTCCAGTTACCAGCAATAATCGGGGTACGCGACATCAGGCCTCCAGAACAGCGATGCCCGGCAGGGTCTTGCCCTCGAGGAACTCGAGGGAAGCGCCGCCACCAGTCGAAATGTGGTTGAACTTAGCTTCGTCGAAGCCGAGGGTACGAACGGCCGCAGCGGAATCGCCGCCGCCAACGATCGTGAAGCCCTCCGCATCCTGCATGGCCTGCGCGATGGCGCGGGTGCCCTGAGAGAACGCCTCGAACTCGAACACGCCCATCGGGCCATTCCAGACGATCGTCTTCGACTCGGCAATCGCCTTCGCGTACAGTTCGCGGGTCTTCGGGCCGATATCGAGGCCCATCTCGCCTGCAGGCATCGAATCGGCGGCATAAACCGATGCCGGCGAGTCTGCCTTGAACTCCGGAGCAGTCACATTATCGACCGGGAGAAGGAGCTCGACGCCCTTCTCCTTTGCCTTCTCGAGGTAGGACTTAGCGGTCTCAACCTGATCCTCTTCGAGCAACGAGGTGCCGACCTCGTGGCCGAGGGCCTTGAGGAACGTGTATGCCATGCCACCGCCGATGAGGAGTCGATCTGCCTTCTCGAGGAGGTTGTCGATCACGCCGAGCTTGTCCGACACCTTCGAGCCACCGAGAACCACGGTGTAGGGGCGCTCAGGGTTCGCGGTTGCCTTCGAGAGCGAATCGATCTCCTTGAAGACGAGCTCGCCAGCAGCCGACGGAAGTTCCTTGGCGATGTCGTACACCGAAGCCTGCTTGCGGTGCACAACGCCGAAACCATCGGAAACGAAGACGTCGGCGAGAGCTGCGTATTCCTTTGCGAGCGACTCGCGCTCCTCATCAACCTTCGACGACTCACGCTTATCGAAGCGGACGTTCTCGAGAAGAACGACCTCGCCGTCCTTAATCTCGGAAGCGAGGCGCTGAGCGTCCTCGCCGACGGTATCCTTAGCGAGGGTGACATCCTGGCCGAGCAACTCGCCGAGACGCTTGGCAACCGGAGCGAGCGAGAACTCGGGGTTCACCTCGCCCTTCGGACGACCGAGGTGAGCAGCGACGATCACCTTGGCGCCAGCCTTCACTAGGCGGGTCAGAGTAGGCAGAGCGGCGCGGATACGGCCGTCATCAGTGATGTTCTTGTCGGCATCGAGCGGAACGTTAAAGTCCGAACGCACGAACACCTTCTTGCCGGCGAGATCGCCGAGCGTATCGATGGTCTTCATCATAATTACAACCTTCTTTCTGCACGGGCAGTGCAGGAAAATTTTTGCCTAATTCGTGCACGTGCCCGCACACACCGGAGCATGTGCGGGCACGTGATTCATGAGAATCTACTCTCAGAGGCCCTTGCCCATGAGAACAGCGAGATCAACGAGGCGGTTCGAGTAGCCCCACTCGTTGTCGTACCACGAAACGACCTTCACGAGATCGCCAATGACGCGGGTCAGGCCCGAATCGAAGATCGACGAGTGCGGATCGGTGACGATGTCAGCCGACACGATCGGATCCTCGGTGTAAGCCAGAATGCCCTTGAGCTCGCCCTCAGCAGCTTCCTTCATCGCAGCGTTGATTGCTTCGGCGGAAACTTCCTTCTCAGCCTGGAAGGTGAGGTCCACAACCGAGCCGGTCGGGGTCGGAACGCGGAATGCGAAGCCGTCGAACTTGCCCTTGAGCTCCGGAAGAACCAGCGAAACAGCCTGAGCGGCACCGGTCTTGGTCGGGATGATCGAGAGCGCAGCGGCGCGTGCACGGCGGAGATCCGAGTGCGGGCCATCCTGCAGGTTCTGATCAGCGGTGTAAGCGTGAACGGTGGTCATGAGACCCTTCACGATGCCGAACTTGTCCTGGAGAACCTTGGCAACCGGCGCGAGGCAGTTGGTGGTGCAGGAAGCGTTCGACACGATGTTGTGCTTTGCCGGATCGTAGGACTTCTCGTTCACGCCGATGACGACGTCGAGATCAACGTTCTTGCCCGGAGCGGAGATGATGACCTTCTTGGCGCCACCATCGATGTGAGCCTGGGCCTTGGTGCCATCACGGAAACGACCGGTGGACTCGATGACGACGTCTGCGCCAACCTCGCCCCACGGAATCTTCGACGGATCCGGCTCTTCGAACGAACGAATCTCCTTGCCATCAACAACGATGGCTTCGTCCGTGTAGGAAACCTCGTGACCGAAACGGCCGAGGATCGAATCGTACTTGAGCAGGTGAGCGAGGGTCTTGTTGTCAGTGAGGTCGTTCACTGCAACGATCTCAACATCAGCACCGGCTTCGTAGACGGCGCGGATGAAGTTACGACCAATGCGGCCAAAGCCGTTAATTCCAACGCGAGTTGTCACTCTATTTCCTCCTTGTGTGCGTAGCACACGGTTTGACTCATACGAGCGTCACGCTCGTATCTCGGAAGCTGGCGCGGTTACCCGCAACTCAGGTTTCCAATGCTCTTACATTCTAACGCCTGAACAACGTTGAAGCACGGTCTAAGGTCCGTTATTGGGAGGTTTCTCAATCAGCGCAGAGCGGATGCGTTTGGCGCTCGGCCTCTGCTACAGCGTCGAGCGTCGACGGGATCCCCTGTTGCTCCGCGAGTTTGTCAGCCATCGTGTTCAGACGGCGCAGGCGACCTGCCACTGCATCTTTGGTTGCGGGAGGTGTGAGCCTCTCCCCCAACACATTGAGCGAGTCGTGAGGATACTTGATCCGGAACTCGCCCGCTTGCCGAAGATTTTCGGGAACCGCATCGCCGAGGATCTCAAACGCTCGTTGCACGCGGATCACTGCAACCACCGCAGCATCCGCGCTGCGGCGCATGTTCGCATCGTCGAAGTTCGCTAGCCGGTTCGACTGTCCCTGATCTTCGCGCTCGGAACGGAGCTCATTCCACTGGGCAAGGGTGCGTGTTGCTCCCATTCGAATCAGAATCTGCGCGATCTGTTCCCCCTCGCGGATATCAACCCGCTGAGCCCCACGCGATTCCCGAGCACGGTAAGTAATCCCAAGCCGGCGGGCCAAGCCGCCAAGACCATAGCTCGCTTCGAGTGACGGACACGTGACCTCGAGTGCGCCGTTACGCCCAGGCTCCATGAGTGTTCCACGCGCAAGGAAAGCCCCTCGCCACGCTGCCGCTGCGTCAGCCTTCGAACCGGCGACGATCTGAGGAGGCAAGCCGCGCACCGGCCGCCCATGAGTATCAAGGAGCCCGAGCAAACGGGCGATCTTCTCGCCGTCGCGGTTGATTCTCAAAAAATATTGGTTCTGGCCGCGAGTCTTCGACTTGACTGTGAGGATCTCAGGCTCGATTCGCAAGATGCGCGAGATCAGATGCGCAAGATGGCGCACCGCGCCTGGGTGATATAGCTCAGCCTCGAGCGTGACGACGCCGTTATTGATTTCCAACCCGCCGGAAAACCGAAACATCGCCGCGATCTCGGCGATAGCCGACGTTGCAGATTGAGGAAACACGCCCGAAAGTTCGTCCTGTACAGCGACAGTAAGAGCTGGCATAAACTTCAACCTTTCTTCAGACACGGGCGGGTGAACCCCGACGTCGAGAAAATATCGTATCGCAATCGCGCCTCTCCGAGCAGGGCAGGCAGGGATGTCAAGCGGTCTCGAATGCCTCGCGGAGCGCCGCAGCGAGTGTGAGCGGATCGTGCTTGGCGACGTCGCGCTTGACTGGCCACACCAAAAGCTCCGCACCACACCTTCGAACCGCTTCACGCAAATCCGCATGGTCGCCAACAACCGACGGATCGACCAACACAATGTCGAGAGCCATATCCGGAGCATGCGCATGGAATGAACGCACCAGATCTGCCGAGCTCATCGCGCGAGTCTCAAGATCAGGGGCAAGATTGACCACAAGCATACGCTTGGCAGCCGTGTGTGCCACAGCGCCGCGGAGTTCGGGAACCAACAAATGTGGAATCACCGACGTATACCAGGAACCTGGGCCAAAAATAACCCAATCCGCCTCGTCGATTGCCCGCAACGCTTCCGGACGCGCCGGAGGATTTGCCGGAGAAAGCGAGACCTGTGAGATCGCCTCTCCCAACTTCGCGATCACTGACTGCCCGTGAACCGTTTCGACGACGCCGTCGCGCTCGATGTGTGCCGTGAGGCTCAACGGCACTGCACTCATCGGCAAAACGCGGCCGTGAGTGGTCAGCAACTGGCCGACCAGATCCAGGCCCGCAACAGGATCTCCGATCTCCTGCCAGATAGCTGCGATCAGCAGGTTGCCAAGGGAATGCCCGTTGAGTTCCCCCGACGTCGTGAAACGGTGCTGGAGCACGCTACGCCAGGTGAGCCCCCATTGAGAATCGTCGCAAAGCGCCGACAGAGCCATGCGCAGATCCCCTGGTGGCAAGATCTCCATCTCGTTACGCAACCGGCCAGAAGAGCCGCCGTCGTCGGCCACAGTGACGATCGCAGTGATGTTTCGCGTCAGAATCCGCAACGCAGAAAGTGTGGCGTACAGGCCATGCCCTCCGCCGAAGGCGACCACACGCCGCCCTGCATATCCGATGTCGCGCATCACTCGCGCCCGAGATCTCGATGCAGAGTCTTCACTGTCACACCGCGTTCGCGCATTCGGCGAGAAATCTCCTCAGCGATCGCCACGGAACGGTGCTTGCCGCCGGTACACCCGACGGCCACAGTGACGTACGGTTTGAGCTCACGAACATAGCCCTCGAGGATCGGGGCGAGCATGTTGACATAGGAATCGACGAACTCGCGTGCTCCGTCCACAGCCAACACGAAATTGGCTACGGGAGCATCTTTTCCAGTGAGATGGCGAAGCTCGCTCACCCAGTATGGATTCGGCAGGAAGCGAACGTCGACCACGTGATCGGCGTCGAGCGGGATCCCGTACTTGAAGCCGAAGCTCATCACCGTCAAGTGGATTGCCGAATCCGACGAGGATGCCACATTGTTGCGAATCTTACGAGCCAAATCGTGAACAGACAGCGTTGACGTATCGATGTAGACGTCGGCACGATCACGCAACTGAGCGAGGAGCTGGCGCTCCTTGGCAATCCCGTCCATGAGACGCCCGTCGCCTTGAAGTGGGTGGGGGCGGCGCACTTGCTCGTAGCGGCGCACCAAGATCGCATCCGATGCATCGAGGAACATGATGCGGTAGGCGATGTTCGCCTCTGAGAGCGAATCGAGGACCCTCGAGAGCTCCTGGAAGTATTCGCGCGAACGCACATCCACCACAGCGGCGAGACGCTGAACTCCGCCGCCGGACGTCACCAAACCGGCCATTGCACCCAGCAAACGTGGCGGAAGGTTATCTACCACGTACCAGCCGAGATCTTCCAGCGCTGCCGAGGCACGCGACCGACCAGCACCGGACATGCCCGTAATGATTACGATCTCAGGGATGTCCGCATCAGGGAGTGTCGCAGCCTTGTCTAGTTCAAGGATCTCGTTCAGCGGGATGGCAGAGGTGTCGTTGATGTCGCTCATGGCTCCATCTTCCCAGCCTCGCGGCGCGTTCGCTACTCGTTTTCGCGGTGGAGGAACTCCACGATCGTCTGTGCGAGGCGCGGTCCGATGCCGCTGACCTCCTCAAGCGCCTCCAGATCGGCTTCCTTAATCTTGGCGAGCGAGCCGAAATGCTTTAGGAGCGCGGTCTGTTTTGCCGTTCCGAGGCCGGGAATCGCATCGAGTGCGGAGCGGGTCATCGCCTTGGCGCGTCGCTTACGGTGGAACGTGATGGCGAACCGATGCGATTCGTCACGCAAATACTGCAGGAGATGGAGTGCGGGCGAGGTGCGCGGGAAAATGAGCGGGAACTCTTCGCCTGGGATCCACACCTCCTCAAGACGCTTCGCGAGGCCGACGATCCTGACGTCGGCGCCCAGCTCCTCAACGACGCGTTGCGCCGCGTTCACCTGCGGCAGGCCGCCGTCGACGACGATGAGGTCCGGTTTGTATGCAAAGCGGCGCGGCGCGTCCGTGGCTAGGTCAATCGGGCCCGACGTCGGTTCGTCGTCGGAAGCGTCGTCGGCGGCATGGCCCTGAACGAGCCGCGTCAGACGGCGGCGGAGCACCTCGTCCATCGCTGCGGTGTCGTCGGGAACCCCGTTGCCGTCCGGGCCGCGAACAATGAAATGCCGGTAATCGGACTTCTTCGCGAGCCCATCTTCGAACACCACCATCGAGCCAACTTGGTTCGTCCCTTGCGTGTGCGAAATGTCGTAACATTCGATGCGCAACGGCGCACGGTCCAAACCGAGGCCCATACGCAGCTCCTCCAGTGCCTTCGAGCGTTCCGTGAGATCACCCGCACGGTGCAACTTGTGGCGTTGAAGGGCCTGGACCGCGTTCGTGTGAACGGTTTGCGCAAGCTGTGCTTTCGCGCCCCGCTGGACCACGCGGATGCGAACCGAGCCGCCGCGCAACTCACCGAGCCACGATTCGAGCGCCTCAGCGTCGTCAGGAAGGGCCGGAACCCAGATTTCGCGCGGGATCGCGTCTGCTGAGGTGTGTGCGACGTCGTCGACGCTTTTCGCGCTCGAACGCTTCGCGCCGACGCGGGAAGGCGCATACTGGCCGTACACCTGCAAAATCATCTGCGACACCAGACCTGGCGCTTCGAGATCTGCGACTGTCTCCGTCACCCAGCCACGCTGGCCACGAATGCGCCCGCCACGCACAAAGAACACTTGAACCGACGCTTCCAGCTCGTCGAACTCCAGGCCGAACACGTCGGCGTCGGTATCCATGTCAAGCACAACCGTGTTCTTTTCGACGACGGTGGTCAATGCGGCGACGTCGTCGCGAAGGCGCGCTGCCCGCTCGAACTCTTGTGCCTTCGCCGCCTCCATCATCTCGGCTTTCTTCGCCGCAATCAGTTCCTCACCGCTTCCGTCCATAAACGAGACAAGGGCCTGGGCAATATGCCGGTGCTCTGCCGCGCTCACACGTCCCACGCACGGAGCGGCGCACCGATCGATATAGCCATTCAGGCAAGGGCGGCCCGTGCGCTGGGCATTATTGAACACGCCCTTCGTGCACGAGCGCATCGGAAAAACGCGAAGCAACTGGTCGAGCGACTCGCGCACCGCCCAGACCTTCGTATACGGCCCGTAATACTTGTTTCCGCGCTTGTGAGCATTGCGAGTGACCATCACGCGCGGATACTCCTCGGTGAGGGTAACGGCGAGATACGGGTAGGACTTGTCGTCGCGGTACATCACGTTGAACCGCGGCGCGAACTCTTTGATCCACGAATACTCCAGCGAGAGCGCCTCGATCTCGTTGCCCACAACTACCCACTCAACGCGAGCAGCCGTGAAAACCATTTGGCGCGTGCGCGGATGCAGGAGAGCCGGATCCTGGAAGTAGTTCACCAGGCGTTGGCGCAGCGACTTCGCCTTGCCAACGTAGATGATCCGATCTTCCTCGTCGCGGAAGCGGTACACTCCCGGATCGCGAGGAATATCCGAGGTTTTCGGGCGGTAGTCGGCGGGGTTCACTTGCTCGCCTTGCCCTGCCGCAGCCCGCTGAGCGTGCCGGCCTTTTTGAGGATGGGGAGCAGATACTTGCCCGTGTAGGAGCCGGGCGTGAGGGCCACGTCTTCCGGCGTGCCCTCAGCGATCACCTCGCCGCCGCCCTTGCCGCCTTCCGGCCCGAGGTCGATCACCCAGTCGGCGCTCTTGATCACGTCGAGGTTGTGCTCGATGACGATCACGGTGTTGCCCTTGTCTGTGAGGCCCTGGAGCACGCCGAGGAGCTTGCGCACGTCCTCGAAGTGGAGTCCGGTGGTGGGTTCGTCGAGAACGTACACCGTTTTTCCTGTAGAACGTTTGTGGAGCTCAGAGGCGAGCTTGACGCGCTGAGCCTCGCCACCGGAGAGCGTCGTTGCAGACTGCCCGAGGCGCACGTATCCGAGGCCGACGTCTTCAAGAAGCGAAAGATACTTCGTGATCGACGTGACAGCGCCGAAGAACTCGCGTGCCTCCGAGATCGTCATGTCGAGTACTTCGGCCACATTCTTGCCCTTGTAGTGCACTTGCAACGTTTCGCGGTTGTACCGGCTTCCGTGGCAGACTTCGCACGGCACGTACACATCCGGGAGGAAGTTCATTTCGATCTTGATCGTGCCGTCGCCTGAGCAGGCCTCGCAACGCCCGCCCTTCACATTGAACGAAAAGCGCCCTGGCCCATAGCCGCGGACCTTCGCTTCCGGAGTAGCGGCAAAAAGGGTACGGATCTTGTCCCACATGCCGGTATAGGTGGCTGGGTTCGAGCGCGGAGTGCGCCCGATGGGGCTTTGGTCCACGTGAACCACTTTGTCGAGCTGGTCCAGGCCTGTCACCTTCGTATGACGGCCAGGGAGCGAGCGCGCGCCGTTGAGCTCGTTGGCAAGCACTTGGTAAAGCACCGAGTTCACGAGCGAGGACTTTCCGGAACCGGACACGCCTGTGACGGCGGTGAAGACTCCGATAGGGAACTTCACCGAGACGTTCTTGAGGTTATTTTCGCGGGCTCCGACGACGCCGATCGCCTGAGTTTTCTTGACCTTACGGCGCTGTGTGGGGACGACGATCTGGCGGGTTCCGGCAAGGTATGCGCCAGTGACGGAGCGTTCTTCGCGCACGATATCCGCAGGGCGGCCGGAGTAGACGATCTCCCCGCCGTGCTCGCCCGCACCCGGGCCAATATCCACGAGCCAGTCAGCTTGGCGGATCGTGTCTTCGTCATGTTCGACGACGATGAGGGTATTGCCGAGATCGCGCAGGCGCTTGAGTGCGCCGAGCAGACGATCATTATCGCGCTGATGCAGGCCAATCGATGGCTCATCGAGCACGTAGAGAACGCCGACGAGCCCGGAACCGATCTGGGTCGCCAGGCGGATGCGTTGCGCCTCACCGCCAGAGAGCGTTCCGGCAGACCGTGACATGGTGAGGTAGTCAAGGCCAACAGTGACGAGGAATGTCAACCGTTCGAGAATCTCTTTCATCACCTGGGCTGCGATTTTGGATTCGCGCTCCCCCAAAGTGAGGGCGCTCAAGTACTCGAGGGCCTCGCCAATGGGCAGATCCGTGAGCTCGGAAATGTTGAGATCGCCCACGCGCACAGCGAGCACCTCGGGGCGAAGGCGTGCACCGTGGCACACTGCGCACGGCACCTCACGCATGAAGCCCGCGTAGCGTTCTTTGGACCATGTGGATTCGGTCTCGTCGTGCTTACGCTGGACGAAGGTGAGAACGCCTTCGAAACCGGTGGAGTAGATCTTCTCCCGCCCCCAACGGTTTTTGTACTTGACCTTCACCTTGTAGTCTTTGCCGGACAGGATCGCGTCCTTCGCCCCGGCGTCGAGCTTCTTCCACGGGGTGTCGAGCGAAAAGCCGAGCTCATCGGCAAGTCCCTGCAGCTGGCGCATGTGGTAGTCGCGAGCCTGGGCAGAAGCCGTCACTGACCACGGGACGATTGCGCCGTCAGCAATTGAGAGCGAGTCGTCGGGAACGACGAGCTCCGGATCGACCTGTGTGGTAAACCCGATGCCATCGCATGCCGGGCACGCGCCATAGGGAGCGTTGAACGAGAATGTGCGTGGCTCAATCTCGTCGATTTCGAGTTCGTGGCCGTTCGGGCAGGCGCGCTTTTCGGAGAACTTCCGTTCGCGCGAGGGGGAATCTGCTGGTTCATCGACGAAGTCTGCGATCACGATCCCGTTTGCGAGGTGCAGGGCAGTTTCGACGGAGTCGTTCAGACGCGAGGCGAGGCCCTCGCGAATTGCGAGACGGTCGACGACGACGTCGATATCGTGCTTTTTCGTCTTCGCAAGAGGCGGTACCTCCCCCAGCCGGTATATCTCGCCATCCACACGCACGCGCCCGAGGCCTTCCTTGACAAGGTTCTCGAGAAGATCGACGTGTTCGCCCTTACGGCCGCGAACGACTGGCGCGAGGATCTGGAACTTCGTACGCTCCGGATACGCGAGCAAAGCATCGACGATCTGCTCGGCGCTCTGGGCCTCGATTCGTTCGCCGCACACTGGGCAGTACTGTGTACCAGCGCGCGCGTAGAGCAGACGCAGGTAGTCGTACACTTCCGTCATCGTACCAACCGTGGAACGCGGGTTACGGTTCGTGGACTTTTGGTCGATCGACACTGCAGGAGAAAGCCCCTCGATGAAATCGACGTGCGGTTTGTCCATCTGGCCGAGGAACTGGCGAGCGTAGGACGAGAGCGACTCCACATACCGGCGCTGGCCTTCGGCGAAGATCGTGTCGAAAGCGAGCGACGACTTTCCCGAACCTGACAGGCCGGTGAAAACCACCATTTTGTCGCGAGGAATATCGGCAGTGACGTTCTTCAGATTGTGCTGGCGAGCGCCCTGAACATGAATCGAATTTTGCACTGTCTCACCTTATCCATGAATGCCTGCGAGTAAAAGGCTGCGGGCCGAGATACTCCTCGGCCCGCAGCGAACGACGTGGAACCACTAGTTCCGCTTGTTCTCCAGGTCGTAGTGTGGAGCTTCGCGAGGCTCGATATCGTCGATCTCGTCCGCATCCTTGTTGAGCACAATGCCACGTGCCTCGAGACGGCGTGCGCCGATAATCGACGCGATGACTGTCACGAGGATCGTGACGATAATGAAGGCCACCGAGAAGATGATCCCCGGTTCCGGCAAGAAACTGGCCATCTCGTAGCCGTGAGCGGCGTGCACGATCAGCTTGTAGCCGATGTAGCCGAGAATGACGGCCAGGCCGTAGTGGAGGTAGATGAGGCGCTCAAGGAGGCCGTCCACGAGGAAGAACAGCTGGCGCAGACCGAGGAGCGCGAAGGCGTTCGCGGCGAACACGATAAACGGTTCGGCCGTGAGGCCGTAGATCGCGGGGATCGAATCGAGCGCGAAGAGCAGATCGATGGTGCCGATCGAGACGATGCACAAAAGAAGCGGCGTGATCCACGTTTTTCCGTGACGGCGAGTGACGAGTTTTGCGCCCACGAAACCTTCGGTCACGTTGAACCACTTGGACATCATGCGCGACATGAGTGGCGGGGTGAACTCTTCCTCTTCCAATTCCCCTGCGAGGCGCTCGCGCCCTTCCTCGATGCCATCCTTGATCTGGTTGAAGGCAGTCCACAGCATCCAGGCGCCAAAGAAGAAGAACGCCCACACGAAGCGCTCGATAATCGCGGCGCCAAGAAGGATGAAGACGAAGCGCAAAACCAAGGCGATGACGATTCCGTACATCAGCACTTTTTGCTGGTACAGGCGGGGAACACGGAAGGCCGCAATGATGATGATAAAGACGAAAATGTTATCGAGCGATAGCGAGTACTCGGTGAGATAACCAGCGAAGAATTCGGCGCCGAACTGGCCACCGTGGCGGACGATTGTCATCACACCGAATACCACGGCGAGCGAGACATAGAGTGCTGTCCAGCGCGCGGCCTCACCAACGGTTGGTTCGTGAGCCTTGCGGACGTGGCCCAGCAGATCGAAGAGAATCAGCGCGATCACAACTGCGCCGAGGACGATCCACTCCCACATGTCGACGTGCATATTTCCGCTGGCGGCGGGCTTCGAGCCCACCTGGAGAAGTGTCATGAGAGACATACAGTTCCTTTGGTACGAGTCATTAGGTACCGCGGTCTCTTCCCGCCAGCAACGCTGGCTTCCACGCCGGATTCATAGACGAATCGTGATGACGACGTGGAATTGGTGGGAATACTCCCCATGGCCTTGCCATTCTAGCGCCTGAAATTCCCAACGAGAACACAGGGCACTAAATCTCACATTGCGCGCCCAGCGAACGCTAGGCTTTGGCAGCACGCATCGCGCGCAGCTCCTTTTTTAGGTCGTCGATCTCGTCGCGCAGGCGAGCCGCGAGCTCGAACTGGAGCTGCTCAGCTGCCAGGTGCATCTGTGCCTGAAGTTCTTCGATAAGCGCCGCGATCTCTGCGCCGTCGCCACGCTTGGGCGTCGGTTTTGCCTCTTTACGGTACCCGCCCTCGAGCAACTGGGAGGTATCGATGTCTTCACGCATGAGCATGTCCGTCACGTCAGAGATTTTCTTACGCAATGGCTGCGGGTCGATTCCGTGCTCTTTGTTGTAGGCCATCTGCTTTTCCCGACGCCGGTTGGTTTCGTCGATCGCCTCACGCATGTTGGGCGTAACGGAATCAGCGTACATGTGGACCTGGCCCGAAACGTTACGAGCCGCGCGGCCGATCGTCTGGATCAGCGACGTCGTCGAACGCAGGAAACCCTGCTTATCGGCGTCGAGGATTGCCACGAGCGAGACTTCTGGAAGGTCCAGGCCCTCACGCAGCAAGTTGATGCCGACGAGCACGTCGAACTTGCCGAGTCGAAGCTCACGCAACAACTCCACGCGACGTAGTGTATCGACGTCGGAGTGCAGATACTCGACTTTCATACCGCGTTCGGCGAGGTAATCCGTCAGATCCTCCGCCATCTTCTTCGTGAGCGTCGTGACGAGCACGCGTTCGTCACGCTCAGTGCGCTTTCGGACCTCCTCGAGCAAATCGTCGATCTGGCCCGTTGTCGGCTTGACGATCACTTCCGGGTCCACGAGCCCGGTGGGGCGAATAATCTGCTCTACGTACCCATCGGCCTTCTCCATTTCGTATTTGCCGGGAGTCGCAGACAGATAGACAGTCTGCCCGATACGCTCGAGAAACTCCTCCCACTTCAGCGGACGGTTGTCCATCGCGCTTGGCAGACGGAATCCATGCTCCACCAGGGTGCGCTTGCGCGACATATCTCCCTCATACATTGCGCCGATCTGTGGCACTGTCACGTGTGATTCGTCGATCACTAACACGAAATCCTCTGGGAAGTAATCGAGGAGTGTATTCGGAGGCGTGCCGGGGCCGCGCCCGTCGATATGGCGCGAATAGTTCTCGATGCCCGAGCACGTGCCGATGTTTCGCATCATTTCGAGATCGTAGGTGGTGCGCATCTCGAGACGTTGCGCCTCCAAAAGCTTGTTCTGCCGGCGAAGTTCCTCGAGCCGATCAGCAAGCTCAGCCTCAATCGATTCGATTGCGCGAGCCATTCGCTCTGGGCCAGCCACGTAATGAGTAGCGGGGAAGATGTGCGCATGCGTGGTTTCGCGGATCACGTTTCCAGTGAGGGGGTGAAGTTCACTGATGGAATCGATCTCGTCTCCGAAGAATTCAATCCGGATCGCGAGCTCCTCGTAGACAGGGATAATCTCAACCGTGTCACCGCGAACGCGGAACGTCCCCCGCGTGAATGCCATGTCGTTGCGTGTGTATTGCATGCCAACGAAGCGCTTAAGCAGCTCGTCGCGATCGAGTTCCTGCCCCACTTCCAGGCGGACCATCCGGTCCACGTACTCTTGTGGGGTTCCCAGGCCGTAGATGCAGGAAACAGAGCCCACCACCACCGTGTCGCGGCGGGTGAGCAGGGAGTTCGTTGCCGAGTGGCGCAGCCGCTCCACCTCGTCATTGATCGACGAATCCTTTTCGATAAACGTATCCGTTTGGGGAACGTAGGCTTCCGGCTGGTAGTAGTCGTAGTAGGAAACGAAATACTCAACGGCGTTGTTAGGCATGAGCTCGCGGAACTCAGCCGCCATCTGCGCGGCAAGGGTCTTGTTCGGCTCGAGGATGAGGGTTGGGCGCTGGATCTTCTCGATCAGCCATGCAGTCGTAGCGGATTTACCGGTTCCAGTTGCACCGAGCAACACGATGTCCGCCTCACCTGCGTTAATGCGCTCGGCGAGCTCCGCGATCGCCTGGGGTTGGTCGCCTGAGGGCGTATACGGCGAGATAACTTCGAACGGATTTTCCTGGCGAACGAGATCAGAAACTGGACGCATGTCGAAAAGCCTACTCTCCGACGTCGGTGTGCGGCGAGCGTCCCTGCTCACGGCGAAGCCATGCCCACAGCGTGTCAACTTGCTCCACGAGTGCGTCGAGATTGCCGTCGTTGTGAATCACGACGTCGGAGAAAACTTCGCGTTCTTCGTCGCGCAGCTGGTTCGCGATGCGGGCACGCGCGTCGGATTCAGACATTCCACGCTGTTCCACGAGGCGTGCAATCCGGGCGTTTTCAGGTACGGACACAGCGACCACGAAGTCTACTCCGGTGGCTGCAAAGGAATCAGGCGTGTAGAGCGGAACCTCGCGCACAATAATCGCTCCCGGATCGGCCTCAAGGATCGCAGATTCGCGCTTCGCAACGATCTGGCCGATACGCGGGTGGACAATACTGTTGAGCTGTTGAAGTTGCAGCGGGTCCGCAAAGACGCGCCGCGCGAGCGTTGCGCGATCAAGCGCGCCAAAGCGACCGATGACATCGCTCCCCCACTGCGCAACGATCTGTGCAAGTGCCGGCGTTCCGGGTTCAACAGCCTCGCGGGCAACCTGGTCGTAATCAATCACGGATGCGCCGTGTTCAGCGAGCAACCGCGCAACCGTCGACTTCCCTGAGCCGATTCCGCCCGTCACAACCACGATCATCTGCCAACCTCCCGAGGGAAATTCTAGCGAAGATAAAGGTGTGGGCGGAGGAAAATCCTCCGCCCACACCAGAGCTTTATTCAGCGACTAGGCTCAGTTGCCGGTCAGCTTCTCGCGGAGAGCCGCGAGAGCCTCGTCGGAAGCGAGCGTGCCCTCAGCCTCGGAACCCGAGGAGTACGACGCCGGAACTTCCTCAGCAGCGGCCGAAGCCGGAGCCGAAGCGGCAGCAGCGGCGTCGGCCTCGATGGCCTTCGCAACCTGTGCCTTGTGAGCCTGCCAACGAGCCTCAGCCTTGGCGTACTCGGCCTCCCAAGCGGCCTGGTTCTCTTCGAAGCCCTCAAGCCACTCGTTGGTGGCCGGGTCGAAGCCCTCCGGGTACTTGTAGTTGCCGTTCTCGTCGTACTCGGCTGTCATGCCGTACAGCGACGGATCGAAATCCTCCGAGTTCGGATCCACGCCCTCGTTCGCCTGCTTGAGCGAGAGGGAGATGCGGCGACGATCGAGATCGATGTCGATGACCTTGACGAACACCTCGTCGCCAACCTTGGCGACCTGTTCAGGCAGATCGATGTGGCGCTGAGCGAGCTCCGAGATGTGCACGAGGCCCTCGATGCCGTCCTCAACGCGAACGAACGCGCCGAACGGAACGAGCTTGGTGACCTTGCCCGGCACGATCTGACCGATCTGGTGCGTACGAGCAAAGGTCTGCCACGGATCTTCCTGGGTAGCCTTCAGCGACAGCGAGACGCGCTCACGATCGAAGTCAACGTCGAGAACTTCGACGGTGACGTGCTGGCCAACCTCGACAACCTCCGACGGGTGGTCGATGTGCTTCCAGGAGAGCTCGGACACGTGAACGAGACCGTCCACGCCACCGAGATCCACGAACGCACCGAAGTTGACGATCGAAGAGATAACACCCTCGCGGACCTGGCCCTTCTGCAGGGTGCCGAGGAAGTGCGAACGCACCTCCGACTGGGTCTGCTCGAGGTAGGAACGGCGGGAAAGAACAACGTTGTTGCGGTTCTTGTCGAGTTCGATGATCTTCGCCTCGAGCTCACGGCCGATGTAGGGCGCGAGATCGCGCACGCGGCGCATCTCAACGAGGGAAGCCGGGAGGAAGCCGCGCAGGCCGATGTCGAGGATGAGGCCGCCCTTGACAACCTCGATGACGGTACCGGTAACGACGCCGTCTGCTTCCTTGACCTCTTCGATCTTCGCCCAAGCGCGCTCGTACTGTGCACGCTTCTTCGACAGGAGAAGGCGACCCTCTTTGTCTTCCTTCTGCGTGACGAGTGCCTCGATCTGGTCACCAACTTCGACGACGTCATCAGGGTTCACGTCGTGCTTGATGGACAGTTCCTTGGAGGGGATAACACCCTCGGTCTTGTAGCCGATGTCGAGGAGAACTTCGTCTCGATCGACCTTGACTACGGTGCCTTCGACGATGTCCCCGTCGTTGAAGTACTTGATGGTCTTATCAACCGCTGCAATGAGGGCTGCCTCATCGCCGATATCGTTGATTGCGACTTCGGGGGTCGTCGTAGTGTTGTTAGCAGTCATAGAGTTGGTGACTCCGCTTACGTAAATAGTGTTGGATAATGGACATGGCATGGCTGACCCATACCAATCGAACAGTCTACGGGTCTTCCGAGCTGGATTCAAGCCGCAAAACGCGTGTTTTTCCATTGTTTACGCCACAGAAAGGACGAAGATGGACGCCGGACGCACTCCGTTACGCACAACCGACAGCCCCCTGGAGGCAAACAGGACGTGGTGGACCAACCACGCCGGGGAGTACCTTGCGCAACACGGGCCAACCCTGGGCGATTCCGACTTCATTTGGGGCCCTGAAGGCCTACGCGAGGCTGAGATTGAACTGATCGCTCCCCCACAGGAGCTCCCCGATCACCACATCCTGGAAGTCGGCGCTGGCGCCGCGCAATGCTCGCGCTATCTCGCGTCCCTCGGCGCCGACGTCGTTGCAACGGATCTTGCGCCTGGGATGGTCACAGCTGCACGTGAACTCAACTCGCGCACCGGGGTCGAGTTCCCAGTGATCGAAGCCGATGCGCTGACGCTCCCCTTCCCCGACGGCGAATTCGACACCGTGTTCACCTCGTTCGGAGTGATTCCGTTTGTTCCTGACCTCTCAGAACTTCACCGCGAGATCGCGCGCGTCCTGAGCGACGGCGGGCGCTGGATCTACTCGGCCCTTCACCCGGCGCGCTGGATGTTCCCCGACGATCCAACCGCGGCGGGAATGACAGTGCGCAACTCCTACTTCGACGCGACTCCCTACCAGGAGCGCGACGGAGGCCGGCTCGCCTACGTCGAGTTCCACCACACCTTCTCAGCTCATATCAATGCTCTGACCGACGCAGGCTTTATCGTGGACGAAGTCATCGAGCCCACGTGGCCAGCTGGGCGCGACGTCGTCTGGGGAGGATGGGGGCCGGAGCGCTCTCCCTATATTCCCGGGACGCTCATCATCGCATCACACCTGCCCGACGTCGTCGCACGCGGCTAGCGGACGCGAACCGCGCGCGCCGACGTCATCAGTGAGCCGCCGAACGCCAGTCCGGGCCGATGCCCACGCCGACCGACAACGGAACGGACAGCTCAAAAGCGCTACCCATCTGTTCGCGGACTATCTGCTCAACCTGCTCCGCCTCGCCGGGAGCGATCTCGAGCACAAGTTCATCGTGAACTTGGAGGAGGATCCGCGAAGCGACGCCAGCGTTGCGCAGCGCCTCCTCAGTGTTCAACATTGCAACCTTCATCAGGTCAGCTGCCGAGCCTTGGATCGGCGCGTTGAGCGCCATGCGCTCCGCCGCCTCGCGCACCTGCCGGTTGGTAGCTGTCAGCTCCGGAAGATAACGACGCCGGCCCATGATCGTCTCTGTGTAGCCCACCTTGCGGGCCTGGACAACAAGCGAATCAAGATACGACTTCACCTTCCCGAACCGGGAGAAATACTGGTCCATCAGGTTTTGAGCTTCAGGAACCGAGATCCTCAGCTGGGCCGACAGCCCGTAGGCGCTCAGCCCGTACACCAAGCCATAGCTCATCGCCTTGATCTTCGAACGCTGTGCCGGCGTGACCTGATCTTGCGGAATGTGGAACACTCGTGACGCCACGAACGAATGAAGATCGGCCCCCTGGTTGAACGCCTCGATCAGCGATTCGTCGCCGGAAAGGTGCGCCATGAGACGCATCTCGATCTGCGAATAATCCGCCGTCATCAGTGATTCATAGCCCTGTCCGGGCACAAACACCGAGCGGATCTGCAGGCCTTCCTCGGTGCGCGCATGAATATTTTGCAGATTCGGATCCGTCGACGACAGGCGGCCGGTTGCGGCGACAGTCTGCTGGTAGGTGGTGTGGATGCGGCGGTCGTCTTGGATCGAGGCCAGGAGGCCTTCCACCGACTGGCGCAACTTGATGGCGTCGCGGTGCTCGAGCAAAGCGGCGAGGAAGTTCTGGCCAGCAATGCCATCAGCGTCCTCACGGTTCGCGATTTTCGCCAAAAGCCCCTCGAGTGCCTCCGCGTTCGTCGTGTATCCCGACTTCGTCTTCTTCGTCTTCGGCAAGCCCAGTTGGTCGAAAAGCACCGCCTGAAGCTGCTTCGGGCTCGAAAGATTCACCGAGTCATCGCCGATTGCATCCCACGCAGCGGACGCCGCGTTGCCCACGCGCGCGTCAAACTGAGCACGCAGATCCTCGAGCGCTGCCTCATCTACCGCGATGCCACGCGCCTCCATGTCTGTCAGAACCCGCGAAACCAGCATCTCAAGATCGCGCAGTGCATCCGAGCCCTCCTGCTGATCGAGCTGCGCACCAAGAGCCTCGGCAAGATCAAGCACCGCCACAGCTCGCGGGGCGATCGACGCAGCTGAGCCATCCAACGCAAAAAGCGCACCGTCGTCGGCGGCAAGTTCAAGCCCAAGGTAGCGCATCGCCAGCTCGTCAAGATCGTACTTGCGCTGGTCAGGGTGGAGAAGATAGGCGTCGATTTCGGTATCAACACTCCACCCGCGCACCATCATCCCCTCGCCAGCGAAGGCGTGCGAGATCCCCTTCGTGCCGTGGCCGATCTTCTTCGCGCCCGGATCCGCTAACCACGTTGCGAGAGTTTTTTCCGACGTTGGGGTCAGTTCACCAAACGACGACGCGAACGTTGCTCCGTCGGTTGCTGCGATTGCGAACTCATCGATCCGGCCACGCGCCGGGGCCAGCACCCCCTGCACAAACAGAGCGTACGGACCGCAGTGCGCCGCCACGAAATCCGAGAACTCGGTATCTGCGACGACTTTTGCCTCGCGTAACTGCGCATCCGCCACAATCGGAGCTGTCCCTTCGCGCGTCGGCCACTCAGCGAAGACGCGGGTGCGCAGTTGCGTGAAGTCGAGGACATCGAAAAGCTCGTGGACCTTCTCAGGCTCGGCGCCCGCGATCTCAAGCGCGGCCATATCCGGAACGATATCCAAATCCCTCACGAGCTCGTTGAGAGCGCGGTTGAGCTTGACCTGCTGAAGATTTTCGCGTAACCGCTCCCCCACTTTTCCTTTGATTTCGCCCGCGTGCGCGATGATCTCGGACAATCCGCCATACGTGGTAATCCACTTCTCGGCGGTCTTCTTCCCCACGCCAGGAACGCCGGGGAGATTATCGGCGCCTTCACCAACGAGCGCTGCCATGTCTGGGTATTGCTGCGGGAACACACCCGTGCGCTCCTTGACGACATCGGGAGTCATTTCAAGCATCACCGAACGCGGCATCGGATAGAGCACCGTGACGTTATCGTTGACGAGCTGATACGAATCCTTGTCGCCAGAGGCCACGTAGACGCGCATATGCTCAGCCTCGCCACGCGTCGCCAACGTTGCCACGATATCGTCGGCTTCAAAATCTTCTTTTGTTAGCCACATGACCCCGAGGGCGTCGAGGACCTCCTGAATCAGCTCGATCTGCCCTTTAAACTCCTCGGGCGTGGCAACACGACCGCCCTTATATTCCGAGTATTCGCGCGTGCGGAACGTTCCACCCGGAAGGTCGAACGCTACTGCAACGTGCGTGGGCTGATACTTCTTAGCAAGCGATAGCAGTGTTGAGAGGAATCCGTGCACCGCGTTCGTGTACTTTCCTTGCGCGGTTTTGAACGACTCCGCAGGGAGGGCGAAGAAGGAACGGAACGCGAGCGAATGGCCATCGAGAAGAAGAAGAGTATTCACACTCCCACCCTATCTGTTTCGCGTCACTCGCGCGGTATCCTAGGCCTATGTTGACTGAACTTGGAGAAAAGCTCGGCTTCCGTGTTGTTACGGAATCCTCGCAGCTCGTCGAGATGGAAATGCCTGTCGAAGGAAACCGGCAAGTAGTGGGAATCCTGCACGGCGGGGCGAGCGCGGCGCTCATCGAAGAGGCGGGCTCGCGCCTGGCACTTGCTCTTGGCGACGACGGCACGGTTCCGGTTGGTACCGAGCTGTCAGTTTCGCACGTCGGAAGCGCTCGAGGAGGGCGTGTGCGGGCGCGCGCCGAATTGCTCCACCGCGGAAAGAAAAATTGCGTTGTTTCTGTGATCGTCAACGATGGCGGAGTGACGACGGCGGTAGGCCGACTCACATGTGTCTACGTTGCGAAATAGATAAGTGGCGATGGCACCGCGTGCCATCGCCACTTATCTAGAGCATAAAAACTACTTGCCGACTTGGTCCAGCACAGCGTCGGCAACCTCGCGCATTGTCAGACGGCGATCCATAGATGTCTTTTGAATCCAGCGGAAGGCTTCGGGCTCAGTCAGACCCATCTTCTCCTGCAGGAGCCCCTTTGCGCGATCCACGCGCTTACGCGTCTCGAATTGCTCCGCAAGCGAGGCGACCTCATTCTCCAAGGAGACGATCTCGAGATGCCGTGAGATCGCAATCTCGACTGCCGGGAGAAGATCTTGGGGTGTGAACGGCTTCACAACATAGGCCATCGCACCAGCATCCCGTGCGCGGTTCACGAGTTCCTTCTGAGAGAAAGCGGTGAGCATCACCACTGCGCACTGGTGCTCGGCGAGGATCTTCTCTGCGGCGGTGATGCCGTCCATGCCGTTCATCTTCACGTCCATGACGATCAAGTGCGGCTCAAGCTCCGAGGCGAGCTCAACCGCCTCTTCGCCGCTGGAAGCCTCGGCGACGACGTCGTAACCGGCGTCTTTCAGCGTCTCAACGATATCCAAACGGATGAGAGTTTCATCCTCGACCACCATCGTGGTGATCGTCGACGGATCGTTGTTGTCGGGGATGACCTCGACCTCCAAGTCCCGAACATTTTCCGCCTGGGACATAAACGACACCTCCTTTGGTTCGCTTACCTGACTGTAGCAAACCGGTGTTCGCTGCAGACGCTTGTCAAACGAATAGTGCTCCCGGAGGGACTCGAACCCTCACGCTTTATGGGCGCCGCATTTTGAGTGCGGTGTGTCTACCGATTCCACCACAGGAGCAATGCATACCGGCGGGCCGAAGCCCACCGGTACACCATACCCGAATTCATCGGTGAATGAGAAGTTCACCCACCTTGTGAACTCGGATCGAGTTCGTCGAGCCCGACTGCCCCGGCGGCATACCGGAGACGATCACGACCTGATCGCCATCAACAGCCATGTTGTTCTCGCGCAGAGCCTCGTCCACCTGCTCCACCATGTCGTCCGTATGGGCCACGTTCGGAACCATAAACGTCTGCACGCCCCAGGTGAGAGCGAGCTGCTGCCGGATCTCTTCCGAAGGAGTGAATACCAGCAACGGGATACGACCACGAAGGCGGGACATACGACGAGCAGTCTGGCCGGAAGCGGTGAAGACTGCGAGGTACTTCACACCGAGAGCTTCACCAACCTCAAGGGCTGCGCGAGTGATCACGCCGTTACGCGTACGATGAAGGTTGCCCACCTTCGGAATGCGCTCAAGGCCATGCTCCTCGGTGAACTCCACGATCGAGGCCATCGTACGCACACACTCGATCGGGTACTTACCAACCGAAACCTCGCCGGACAGCATGACGGCGTCAGCGCCGTCAAGAATGGCGTTCGCACAGTCAGAGGTTTCTGCACGCGTCGGGGTTGGAGCGTTAATCATCGACTCCAGCACCTGGGTGGCGACGATCACCGGCTTGGAGTGACGGCGGGCAAGCGACACGGCGCGCTTCTGCACGATCGGCACCTGCTCCAGCGGGAGCTCCACACCGAGATCGCCACGGGCAACCATGATGCCATCAAACGCGCGAACGATGCCTTCGAGCGCGTCCACAGCCTGTGGCTTCTCGATCTTTGCAATGACCGGAACCTTGCGCCCAACGCGATCCATGACCTCGTGAACATCGTCGACATCCTTAGCCGAGCGGACGAAGGACAGGGCCACGAGATCACAGCCGTAGCCAAGACCCCACTCGAGATCTTCCTTATCCTTCTCCGACAGGGCCGGAACCGACACTGCAACGCCTGGAAGGTTCACGCCCTTGTTGTTCGAAACCGGGCCACCGACAACAACTTCGGTCTTCACTCGGGGGCCGTTGACCTCGAGAACCTTGACCTTGACCTTGCCGTCGTCGATCAGGATGAGATCGCCGGGGTTGCAATCGCCCGGAAGGCCCTTGAACGTGGTGGAGACGAGATCCTTATCGCCCGGAACATCCTCTGTGGTGATCGTGAAAATATCACCATTCTCGAGGAGAACTGGCCCTTCGGCAAAACGGCCGAGGCGGATCTTCGGGCCCTGAAGATCGCACAAAATAGCAACCGGAACACCGAGTTCCTTCGCTGCTTCGCGAACCCAATCAATACGCTCCTCGTGCTCCTCGTGAGAGCCGTGGGAGGCGTTGATACGCGCCACGTTCATGCCCGCCTTGACGAGCTCAACGATTTTCTCTTTCGAACCCACTGCGGGGCCGAGTGTACAAACAATTTTAGCTCTACGCATGGTGCCTACTTTACCTGATTTGAGAGGCGGTATCCGAGTCCTCGGTCCCACCTTCGCCATCGTTCAACGAAATATTGACATATCCGGGCGCGGTCGGCGCGTCCTGAGAAGGATCGAGCACAATATCGTCAAGCTCGGGATGCGCCCGCAGATGCCGTGTGAGCAGGGCAAACGCGACGCAGGCGGCAACAAAAACGATGATCGACGTCCATACATTCAAGCGCAGGCCCAGGAAGAAATGCGCCTCATCGATGCGAAGTGCCTCGATCCACACGCGGCCCGCCGTATACGCGATGACGTACAGCACGAAGACCTGTCCACCACGAAGTCGGAAACGCCTCTCCGCGAACAGGAGCAGAGCAAAGACCCCGAGGTTCCACAATGACTCGTACAGGAACGTTGGATGGAAAAGCGTCCCTGGCGCGTAGCCAGCAGGAAGATGAGCCGCGTCTATTTCCAGACCCCACGGCAACGTTGTCGGGCGCCCGAAAAGTTCCTGGTTGAAGTAATTCCCCCACCGGCCGATCGCCTGCGCAAGAACCAAACCAGGCGCAACGGCGTCGGCGAACGGAGCCAGCCGCAAGTTTCGGCGATGAAGCGCGACGTAAGCTGCGCCCGCACCCGCCACAACTGCACCCCAGATACCGAGCCCGCCTTCCCAGATCCGCAAAGCCTTCCACGGGTCGCCACCCGCCCCGAAGTACGCATCAGGACTGGTCATCAGATGGTAGACGCGAGCGCCTAGAATACCGACGATCACCATCCACACCACCACGTCGATGGTGACTTCCTCGCCACCGCCCTTGCGAATGTAGCGGCGGTTTGACAGCCAGTACGCCACGATGATTCCCGTCAAAATCGCTAACGCATAGGCTCGGATCGGGAGCGGGCCGAGATACCACACGCCCTGTGAGGGCGAGGGAATCGACGCAAAAATGCTCATAATACTTCCTTCTTACTTTGCAGTCTCACCGCTGAGCGGGTGCAACACCCCAAGAATATCGAACACGACAAACGCCGCCACCTTGCCCTGAGCAAGACGAGGAGGAATGGTCAGCGCAACCCTCGAACCGACACGCTGGTCCAGTAGCCCATCGTGGAGCCCGGGGTAGACCTCGGCCATCGTCACGCGCGCGGGCGCATCAGTCGCCCAGGTGTCTTCAATTATTTTTCCGTTCGGATCAAACATGCGATAGTTTCCGATGACCACATCGGAGCCTGTCACCTGAACACCTTTTCCAGTGCGCAATACTTGAATATCCAAGTCGTTGCCAGCAGCCGACTTCCCCTTCGCGATCGGCCGACCATCGCGGTCGTTAGCGTAGGTAAAACGCTGAGCGAGAACGCCAGCATCCGCGGGCTCGCCACTCGCAACAGTCGGGAGAACGTCGATCACTACCACCTCTGTGCGCCCCGAGCGCGTGAATGTTGTGACAACACGCGAGCCCTCCTTCGTGCCAACGATCGACGAATACAGCTGCCCCAACGCCTCTTTTGTGGCCGGCAGGGCCTGGATTTGTCCAGAGTTCTGCGCCGCCGTGAGAGCACCTGAGGCTAGGTCGAACGACGTTGCTGTGAAGAGGACCTGACCGCCCGCAGTGACCGCTCGACCATCCCCTGTCCGTTCTGTTCGCGAAAAATCCGCCGGGAGTGTATTGCCCGTCGAGACCACAGTGACGGGAGCGCCAAGCTCCCCCGAGACCGTAATTTCGGCCGCCGTCGAGATGCGCCAGGGAAAGAGCAGACCCAGCCCAACCCCCACGACGACGGCGAGCACGAAACGAGAAACCTCACGTTTCACGACATCTCCCCAATCAGCTCATCGACGCGCGGGTCAACCGACGCAAACGGGTCTTTCAGCGCAACCGTCTGCCCGGCGTCGGCTAGGCGCAGCGTAGTCCAGTCGGCAGTGAACCCGCGGCGGCGCCGCAACGCCTCCTCGATGAACCGACCGCGGAGCGCGGCGCGAGTAGTTTGCGGGGCGAGCGTCTGTGCGCTCTCGACGTCGGAGCGAGGCACCAGGGTGGAAACCGCACCGGCGTCTTCGAGTTTGGACAGGAGACCGGCGTCGGTGATGTCGTGCCAGGCGAGCGCGAGGCGCGCAATGCGAACGTCGGAAAGATCGGTTCCAAGTCGATCACAGTAACGCTCGAGGAGGCGCTTCTTTGCCACCCAGTCTAACTCGTTCGCCAGAGTGTCGATCGTACCGGCGCGCAACGCGTCCAGCCCGCGTGTCCACAAATCGAGCCCGTAGGCACGGATCGGATCGAGACCCGTCAACCAACCTTCCTTCTCGTAGTGCCCGAGAACGAAATCATGAACCTGAGTTTGGATATCGAGCGCGCTCATCGCCGTGCCATCCGTGACCGGTACGGGGGCGGTGCCAGTAAGATCGCGCGAGATCGTTCGCAATGCGGCGGGCGGATCCACAAGTTCAAGCCTCGGCAAGCGCACTCCCGATTCGACGACGTTCAGGAGCGCCTCAGTTGCGGCAACCTTGAGCACCATCGTCGGCTCGAGCATATTGGTATCGCCCACGATCACGTGCATCCGGCGATACTGGTCGACGTCCGCGTGCGGCTCATCGCGGGTGTTGATCATGGGACGCGAGCGTGTTGATGCGTTCGAGATCGAATCCCACACCTGGTCCGCACGCTGGGAGAGCTCATAGCTCGTGCCGGCTTCACTACGGCGAATATGGCCCGAGCCCACCAAAATCTGGCGCGTGGTGAAGAACGGGATCAACCACGCCACGCGCTCGGTGAAATCTGGCCGGCGCCGCACCAGATAGTTCTCGTGGCATCCGAAGGAGTTGCCTGCCGAATCAAGATTGTTCTTCATCAGATGGATACGCGAAGGCACGCCCGCCTGCTCAAGTTTCGCATTCGCGGTGCGCGCAAGGTCGCGAAGCATCAGATCGCCGGCGCGTTCGTTGAGCAACAGATCGCGCACAGAATCACATTCGGCTGTTGCGTACTCCGGGTGTGCACCAATGTCGAGGTAGAGGCGGGCTCCGTTCGTCAGGAAAGCGTTCGTACTCCCGTTCGTCTCGACGACGGGTTGGAACAGCAGCTCGGCCGCCTGTTCAGCCTCGACCGGTGCGGCAGAAGAGTTGAGCGCGGCCGCCGTAATCCCATATTCAGTCTCGATCCCGATGATTCGGCGGTTCACTGGCCGCCCTTCTGGACAAATCCGGCAACAAAGGAAGCCGCGTTGTCCTCAAGGATCGCATCAATATCATCGAGGAGAGAATCGACGTCGGTCACTTGCGGTTGTTCGAGCGGCGTTACAACGTTCTCTTCCTGCGCCGCGTTCGGGCGAATAAATTCTTGCGACATGTGATTCCTCATTTCTCTTTCGTGACCTGCGACAGGAAATCAGCGACCGTTGCCGACTTCTCCAGGATATCCCCCACGAGGGCCTCGGTACCAAGGTTTGGATGGAGCAGCGGCACACGCACTAACTGTGGCTCACCGGCGTCGAGAATCACCGACGACCAACTCGCACCAACGACGTCGGGCCCGAACTTCTCGACCAGGCCGCCACGGACGAAAGCCCGGGTTGAGCGCGGGGCGTTTGACACCGCCCACGCGACTTGAGATGGGGTAAACAGACGGCGTACCTTGCCGGCTGCGTCAAGCTTGGCAACGATCGAGCGCTCGGGGCGCAGATCGTGCCACTGGAGATCCAGTGCGCGGAGCCGATCGTTATCCCAGCTCAAACCCCCACGCTCGCGCATCTGTTCCAACAGGCGGAGTTTACCGACCCATTCGATGGAGCTCGCCGCATCGAACTTGTCACGACGGAGCGTATCGATCGTCCACTGCCACAACTGTAGAATCTCTGCAGTATCGAAATCGGGCTCGCCGTGGGTATCAACCGCCGCACGCACAGACTCAAGGAAAATCTCTTGAATGTCGAGCGCTGTCATCTCTCCCTCGTTGAGATCCAGGCGCTCGGTAAGCGTGAGGTCGTGGGAGACATTCCACGTGGCGATCACAGGATCGTGCATCACCACCGATTCGAGTGCGAGCGGCACAGCGTCCTGTTCAAGCATCCACAACACCAGCGAGGTGGTGCCGATCTTGAGTACGTTCGACACATCGAAAAGGTTCGCATCTCCCCCAATCACGTGCAGACGACGCAACTGAGCAGGGTCGGCGTGTGGCTCATCGCGAGTGTTGATAATGGGCCGCCTGAAGGTGGTTTCGATCCCCACCGGCGTCTCCACATAGTCGGCGCGTTGCGAGATTTGGAACCCCGGATACTCCGACTTCTGGCCGATGCCAACACGACCTGCACCGCAGATCACGGGGCGCGTGATCATGAACGGCGTGAGGTAGCGGACAATATCCGAAAATTCGACGCTACGCGACACCGCGTAGTTCTCATGGCTGCCATAGGCAGCACCCTTGCCGTCCACGTTGTTCTTATAAATAGCGAAATTCTTCCCGGAATGCGCAAGGAGCGAGAGAGCCTCAACGGCGATGTGCTCTCCTGCCCGATCCCACAACACAGCCTCGCGCGGGTTTGCCGTTTCAGGCGAGGAATATTCAGGGTGGGCGTGATCGACGTACAAGCGGGCACCGTTTGTCAGGACGCCGTTCGCCGCACGAGGAGCCGTAAGCTGGGCCGACGTCGGGCGGGGCACCGACTGCAGGCCCGGACCCGATGGTGCAGGAGAATCAGGATCATCAGTCAGGAGCGAAGGATCGACGTCGGCGCGGTCATAACGGAATCCGCGGGCGTCGTTGAGCGGGTCTTCACCCTGATAGTCCCACATCACTCCACCACGTGGACCCGCTGATGCTCCCTGAGCTAGATAAGCCGAAACGAATTCGGTTGACAAATCCACCGGATCCGCGGCGGGTTCATTCACGCTCAGGATTCCGAACTCGGTTTCCGTTCCCATGATGCGTTTGACACTCACAGCAAGCCCTCCTTCAAAGTTCGCGAGAAATCGGTGACGGCACGGGGGCCACGAGCTGGAACTGTTGTGGGATCGACGACGGTGTCCGACTGTGGCGCTTCGACGTCGGGGATCCCATGTGGAACGGGGTCGGCACCCTGCGCTTGACCCATTGCGCCGAGCTTCTTGACGTATGTGATGCGACGGTCGGAGCTACGCCCATTGACCCGTGCCCATTCGGTGGGGCTTTGAATCGCGCCAACAGATTCATCTTCCCGTGCTACCTCGCGTGTCGCCTCAATGAGATGCCGCGTGCGAATTCCCCGCTCACCTGTAGCAAGCAAATCCTTGATGGCGCCTTTCTTCGCACGGTCGACGATCTCGGCAAGCATCGCTCCTGAGACGAAATCGCTAATGTAGAGGATCTCGCTTTCACCGTCGGCATAGGTCACCTCAACGAACGCGTTCTCAGGCGTTTTCGCGAATAGCGCCTCAACACCCGCACGAATCATATGGCGAACGGCGGCCTGAGCAGACCCTGCGCTCGCGATTTCTTCCTCGTGGATCGGCAGATCGGGCGTGAGGTACTTTTCCATGATCTCGATTGCGCCGGCGAATTTTGGGCGCTCGATGCGGATCTTCACGTCGAGGCGGCCCGCGCGTAAAATCGCCGGATCGATCATATCTTCACGGTTTGAGGCGCCAATGACAATCACGTTGTCGAGCTTTTCTACGCCATCAATTTCCGCGAGCAATTGCGGGACGACGGTGGTTTCGACGTCGGAGGAGACTCCGCTTCCACGGGTGCGGAACAATGCCTCCATTTCATCGAAGAAAATGACGACCGGAACGCCTCCTGCGGCGCGGTCGCGAGCACGCGAGAAGATTTCGCGGATTTGACGTTCAGTTTCACCCACGTACTTATCGAGAAGCTGCGGGCCTTTGATGTTAATGAAGTAGGAACGCCCAGAGCTCGAGGACGAGAGCTTGTGCGACAGTGAGGTAGCAACCGCCTTCGCGATGAGGGTCTTTCCACATCCTGGAGGGCCGTAGAGCAACACACCCTTTGGAGGCTTGAGGCCATGCTCCCGGTAGAGTTGCGGCTGCTCGAACGGCAATTCCACTGTGTCTTGAATTGCCTCGATCTGCGGGCCAAGGCCACCGATGTCCGAATACGACACGTCGGGGATTTCTTCCAAGAGCAGGTGCTCGACGTCGGGGCGCTCTACATGCTCAAGCACGAAGCCGTTTTTCGCATCAACGAGCACGAGATCACCGCTGCGAAACTCTCCGGCGTCGGTGCGCTTGGTGAGGTGGAACAAGCGCTTCGAGGCATCGCCCAGGCGCACAAGTGCGCGATCGCCAGCCACGAGTTCGATCGTCGCGAGCTCGCCGGCACTCTCAAAGCGTTGCGCAGCCACAACCACGTTGCCGGAGTTGAGTAGCACTTCCTGGCCTTCGACGAGGGAAGCAACATCGACATCGGCGGCAACCGCGACGCGCAACTTACGGCCCGCGCTCATCACGGCCAGGGTACGATCGGCGCCGATCTCGAGCACGGTTCCGTACGACGCCGGTGGCTGGGTGAGCGCCTGTAATTGCTCGCCCAATTGGGCGATCGTATTGCGGGCATCCTTGAGCGCTGCCGAGAGACGATCGTTCTTGCGCTGAACCTCGAGGAACTGATCCATGAGCGTCGGTTCACTCATCGCGCTGTGCCTTTCGTGCAACACGGCGAGCGCGAATCGCGTGCAAGTTTGCCTCTGCCTTCGCGGCTCCCTCTGCCGTGATTTTCTCGTCCATCGCCGCTTGTGCGGGGCCTGCCTCGGCAGTCCCCGATGCCTCGATGTCGGCACGGCGCGCAACATCACGGCGAACCTTGCGGAGCTTCTTCTCCGAAATTGTGCGCTCCTCGAAATCTTCGGCGCTCCACTCGGGTGCCTCGTTGTGGGCGCCGGGCGCCGGGCGCATCTTCTTTTCGAGCGGCTGCGAGCCGGGCGCGATTCGACGGGCAACGATCAGGAATCCCGTGTGTGCCACCATTCGATGGTCCGGACGAACCGCCAGGCCATTCAAGTGCCAGGTTCGCTGAAGCGTTTCCGAGGCCTCCGGCTCGGTGAAGCACTGGCTTTCGCGCAGAGTCTCCACGAAGCGTGACATCTGGGTAGTGGTGGCCACGTAGGCGAGGATCACTCCGCCTGGGCGAAGCGCGTGCGCCGCAGGTTCGATGTTTTCCCAGGGAGCGAGCATATCGAGCAGGACGGCGTCCACACCGGTTGTCTCCTCGAGGTGATCGCTCACCGAGCCGATCAGCACATCCCAGGCCGGCATCTGCGGCCCATACCAGGATTCGACATTCGCAATAGCGATTTCCGCGAACTCTTCGCGGCGCTCCACCGAGGTCAAATGGCCCTCAGGGCCGATCGCAGCGAGCAACGACAGTGTGAGTGCGCCCGAGCCGACACCGGCCTCGACAACCTTCGCACCCGGGAAAATATCGGCCATTGCAACGATCTGCGCCGAATCTTTCGGGTAGATCACGGCAGCTCCCCGCGGCATCGAGAGCACATAGTCACTCATCAACGGGCGAAGCGCCATCAACTGGTGCCCATCGGCGTCAAAGACGGTGCCCTCGTCTTTGCCAATCAGATCGTCGTGCTTGAACGAGCCGCGCTGGGACTGGAAATAGCCGCCATGCATCAAAGTGACGGTGTACTTCTTCCCCTTCACGTCGGTGAGCTGAACACGCTCACCGGCACGGAATGGGCCACGACGGCGGGCAGGACCAAGAGGATGCAGGTAATTATTCACAGCTCCAGTCTACTGGGCTGGGCCCACACGCGCGCTCGCGCGTGTTGAGGGCCACTGTGGATAACCGGCGGGCGAATGGACCACAACGTAGTAGCGTGGAGTGCATGAAACATGCTGCCCTGTCGCCATCACGAGCTTCCGATTTTCGTTCGTGTCCGCTCAAGTTCCGTTTCCGTGTGATCGACAAGCTTCCTGAACCGCCGTCGACGGCGGCCCTGCGCGGAACGATCGTCCACTCGGTCCTCGAGCACTTGTTCGACCACCCGGCCCCCGAGCGTACAGAATCAACGGCGCAAGCCCTTCTCCACCCGATGTGGGAGGCGCACCTGGACAAGACGCCTGCCGACGCCGATCTCTTCAACTCCCCGCAGGAGCGCGCAGAATGGCTCGAATCCGCGCGTCCTTTGATTTCTCAGTACTTCGCGCTCGAGAACCCGAGCTATCTGGAACCCGCAGGGCGCGAGCAGTTTGTCAACGCCACACTGCCATCTGGTCTCGCGATCCGTGGCATCGTCGATCGCCTCGATAAATCCCCCCAGGGCCAGCTGCGAGTCGTAGATTACAAGACCGGGAAATCACCGAGCCCCCGGTTCCAGGACGGTGCGATTTTCCAGATGCGCTTCTATGCCACCGCGCTCTACTACTCGGAGAATGTCTTGCCTGCGCGCACCCAGTTGCTCTATTTGAAAGACGGACGGACCCTCACCTACGATCCGGTTCCTGCCGACGTCGACGCCACCACCGCCGAACTCGAGTCGATCTGGTCTGCGATTCGTGGGGCAATCGACACCGGCTTCCAGCCGCAAACCGGCCCGCTGTGCAACTGGTGCCACTTCAAGGAAATCTGCCCCGCGTTCGGAGGAACTGCACCTGAGATCAGTGCCGACGGCGTCACTGCACTCCTTACTGCCGAGCGTCCCACTCGCTGAACAGTTCCTCGACTCGCTCCCGGCTCAGTTCGGCGAGTGAGGGCACTGTCACCATCCCTGGCAACTGTGGAATCTCGACGCCGAAGGGGATGCCCACGGTCAACGCACCGGAGGCGTGTGCTGAGGTGACACCCGGAACCGAATCCTCGAAGGCCATGCACTGCGCCGGCTCAACGCCGAGCAACTGCGCCGCCATCAGGTATGGCTCCGGATCAGGCTTGCCGCGGGTGAGCATATCGCCCGTCACGACGGCGTGAAACGTGCCCTCCGGTAGCGCGTCCAGCGTGAGCTGGGTGAACTTCCGATAGGAGGAGGTCACCAGAGCACAGGGAATCCCCCACTCGTGCGCTGCGGAAAGCAGTTCGCGGGCTCCCTCACGCCACTCCAGCCCCTCGTGCTTGCCAATCTCCACGACGGCGTCGAGGATCATATGCCCGAACTCGTCGGCTGTGTGGTCGAAACCGAAACGATCGACGAAGTACTGGCCAGCGTTCGTCAGCGACATGCCAACGACGTCGTATTGGTCTCCCTCGACCCACGGGATGCCGTAGCGGGAGAGCACCTCCACTTCGGCGTCGAACCAGAGTTTTTCGGAATCGGTGAGGGTGCCGTCCATATCGAACAGGAAAGCTTTCGGAAGCATACGGCCTCAGATCGCGTTAATCGTGCCGGCTGCGAGCAACACCACCACAAGCGCGGCGAGCAACAGACGGTAGGCGACGAAGCCCGCATACGACTTCGTCTGGACGAGCTTCAAGAACCACACGATCACGCCATAGCCGACGACGAACGCAACAACCGTCGCAACGAGAGTCGGCATCGCGCCCACCTGCACCGGGCTGGTTCCCTTATCAGAGATAAGCCGGTAGAAACCCGAGCCAAGCACCGCTGGAACCGCCAAAAGGAAGGAAATCTTCGCCGCAGCCTCGCGAGTATAGCCAAGAGCCAGACCCACAGTGATCGTGCCGCCCGAACGCGAAACACCCGGGATCAACGCCATCGACTGGGCGAAACCGAGGATCACGCCGTCGCGCAGACTCATCCGCTCCAGCGGAATCGTGCGGCGCCCGAGCTTATCGGCAAGCCCGAGGAACACAGCGAAGAGGGCAAGCATGAGAGCAGTGATATAGAGGTTACGGAAGGTCGTATCGATCCACTTTTCGAGAAGCAGGCCGAGGATCACGATCGGCAACGTGCCGATAATAACGATCCAGCCCATGCGCACGTCCGGGTCCGACGTCGGCAGCCGGTTCTCCGGCGCACCGAACGGCAACGAGCGGAACCACTTCGCGATAATGCGCGTAATATCTTTCCAGAAGTAGAGGACGACGGCGGCTTCCGTACCGATCTGTGTCACGGCGGTAAACGTCACACCCGGGTCGCCTCCGAGGGACGGGAACAGTTCACCGACGATGCGCAGGTGCGCCGACGACGAAATCGGAAGGAACTCTGTTAGACCCTGGACAATGCCAAGGATAATTGCTTCAAAAATACCCACGCCGCTACAGTACCCCGCCACGTGGACGGAATCGACTAGGCTTACATGTTGTGAAGACCAAACGAATCGGCTCAAGCGGCCTCGAATGCGGACAAATCGGGCTCGGCACCCTCACCTGGGGCCGCGACACCGAAAGCGAAGAGGCCCAATCCCAGGTGTTTTCCCTGCTTGAGGCCGGAGGAAACGCGATCGACCTCTCCCCTGCCTACTCCGACGGCGCGGGGCTCGACGTGATGAGCGACATTCTGGCCTCCGGCGCGCCACGCGCAGAGCTCGCACTCATCCTTCATGCGGGAATCACTCCTGAAGGGATCAACACAGGAAGGCGGTCCCTGATCCAGTCCGTTCGTTCCTCGCTCGAACGCATGGGGACCGACTATGCCGACGTCGTCATGATCGCCGGCCCGGATCCGCTCACTCCCATCGAAGAAACGCTCCACGCTGCAGCCGATCTCGTTCGGGGCGGTTTCACGCACTATATCGGACTCGCAAACTTTCCCACGTGGCTCGCCGCGACGGCGGCGCAATATGTTGCCGACCACCAGCTCTTTCCGCTCGTGGCACTTGGTGCGCGGTACTCGCTCCTCGATCGGAGCGCGGAAGCCACAGCTTTCCTTGCGCACGCAGGGATGGGAATGTTTGCCTACGCTCCGCTTGCTGGAGGTGTGCTCACTGGCAAATATCGGCACACCATCCCTCCGACGTCGCGAGCCGCTACCGATCACCTTGCGTGGACTGTGGAGCAGCATCTGACGGATTCGCAACGTTCCTTGACCGAGGCAGTAACTCGCGCGGCTGACGGCCTCGCACGCACTCCTGCAGACGTTGCGCTCGCATGGAGCTTGATGCGGCCCGAAATCGGCGCCGTTTTCATTGGAGCGCGCACTGCCTCGCAGTTTGACCAGGCGTTAGCTCTCGATCTTTCCCCGCTCCCTGCACCCGTTGCGCAGGCGCTGGGGGAAGTTTCTCGCTAGCGCTCCTCGTCGTCGTCGAAAAAGTCCTCGTTGTCGACCTCGTCGTCAAGGTCTTCGTCGTCGGAATCGTCCTCGTCGTCGTCGAAATCGGAATCGTCGTCGTCGAAATCGGAATCGTCGTCTTCGTCGTCTTCGTCGTCGAAATCGTCCTCGTCGTCTTCCTCAAAATCGGAATCGTCGTCAAGGTCCTCGTCGTCGAAATCTTCCTCAAAATCGGAATCGTCCTCGTCGAACGTATCAAACGGGCCCTCCACGCCAAACTGACGGAAGAGCATATCGTCGTAAATCGTGTACGCGTCCGACAACGCGTTCATTGCAGTAAGGATCGCTGGCTCATCCGGATCGGACGCCGAGAGCACAGCCTCGTGGAACTCTTCGAGCGAATCGAGGAGCTGGTCAAACGCAGTCTGAGGATCAATAGCCATACCCTGAGCCTACCCTCCTCGCGCCAAAGCGCAAAAAGACTAGGCGAAATTGGACACAAAATGATGCAAAACGCGGGTTCCCCACGGCAAGGAATCTACCGGAATACGCTCGTCAACCCCGTGGAACATCGCAGGAAAATCGAATCCCTCAGGGACTCGAGTCGGTGCGAACCCATACCCGCGGATCCCGAGCTTCGATAGTGTCTTGTTGTCACTACCAGCAGAAAGCATGTACGGCAGAACAACCGCGTCTGGCTCCTCGGCCTGAACAGCGCGGATCATCGCATCAACCAGCGGCGTATGGAACGGAGCTTCAATACCGTCGTCATCGTGGAGGTACTCCGCCTCGACGCTCCCGAGGAGCTCGCGGATCCGTTCCTTCACAGCCTCCTCGGTGCCTGGAATCGCGCGCACGTCAAGTCCGCCCGTCGCCGTCTGCGGGATCACGTTCACCAAATACCCTGCATCCAACTGGGTCGGGTTCGCACCCGTGCGCAAGGTCGCACCAACGAACGTCTGTGCGGGGCCGAGCTGCTCGACCAAACGTTCGAGGCCCGCAGTGTCGTTCGGATCAAAGGGAACCCCGCTGAGGCGCGCCACTCCCTCAAGGAGCGTGCGGACGGTTGGCGTCAGCTGCAGCGGCCACTGTTCGTTGCCGATTCGCGAGAGAGCTGTCGCCAACGCGGTCACCGCATTTTGACGGTTCATTTGTGAACCGTGCCCCGCTCTCCCTCGCGCAGTAAGTCGATACCACGTCAAGGATTTCTCAGCTGTCTGTAACAAGAAAACCGGACGGCCCGCCACATACGTGTTGTATCCGCCCACCTCGGAAATGGCGTCAGTTGCGCCGGCAAAAACCTCCGGATGGTGCTCGATGAGCCATATCGAGCCCTTATGCCCACCGCGTTCCTCGTCCGCGAAGAAGCAGAAGATCAGATCGCGAGCAGGAACGAAGCCCGTGCGGGCAATATCTCGCAGCACCGCCAGCATCATGGCCACCATGTTCTTCATATCCACAGCGCCGCGGCCCCACAGATAGCCGTCCTTGATCACACCCCCAAACGGATCCACGGACCAATCAGAGGCAACTGCAGGCACGACGTCGAGGTGCCCGTGGATCACAAGCGCACCTTCGTGCACTTTTCCCGGGATGCGAACAACGACCGACGGGCGGCCCGGCTCAGACTCGAACCATTGCGGCTCGAGCCCCACTTCATGAAGCAGATCCATCACGTAGTGAGCTGCCGGAGTTTCGATCTCCCCCGGCCCGCCATGGTTTGTTGTATCAAACTGAATCAGCTTGCGCGCGATCCCGAGCGCCTCATTCGGTCCCTGCATGTCAATCGCTCCCCTCACAAAAGAAAATCCTCGGTTTCGATCGGATGTCCTGCGTCGAACTCTGCGAGCATATAGCGCACGACCTCGCGGAAATCTCCACCCGTACTGCGGAATACTTCCATCTGCCGTTGGTAGGGCGCACCAATCGCCATGATGCGCTCCACCCACTCAAGCTCGAGGCTACAACCAAGCTCCGCGGCGATCGGCGCAAGCTTGTCAACCATTCTCACGAGCACGTGTGCAACGAGCTCCTCGCGCGCACCGGCGTCGGAAATCAGAATCGCATCCATACCGTAACGCGAGGCTCGCCACTTGTTTTCACGAACGAACCAATCCGGCAACGTGGGAAGTTCCTCTCCGGCGTCGAGCATCCGAGAGAAGTACTCCACGAGGCACTGGGCGAGCGCTGCGACCATGCCGAGCTCCGCACGGTTCGTTGCCGCATCACACATCCGCAGCTCGATCGTGCCGTTCGCAGGCGACGGGCGGATATCCCAACGCACCTCATTGACCTGCTCAATCACGCCCGTGGCGACCATACCGGCGACGTACTTTTCAAAATCTTCCCACGTGAGGAACTGGTACGGGATACCTGCCGTTGGGAGCTGCTGGAACACCATCGCCCGGTTCGAGGCGTATCCCGTCACCTCCGAGTTCCAGATCGGCGACGCCGACGTCAGAGCCTGGATATGGTAGGCGCGAGTCAGCAGCGCACGGATCAGCGGCCACACCTTCGCGCGGTTGTCCACACCGACATGCACATGAGTGCCGAACAGGAGCATCTGCCGACCCCAATACTGTGTTCTGTTGACCAGTTCGGCGTACCGTTCGGAGTCGGTCACGATCTGGCTTGCAGGGTTCGAGAACGGATGTGTTCCTGCTGTGCCGAGCCGGACGCGCATGGGGTGAATGACGGGCTCGAGCACCGACGTCGAACGCGCCATGTCCTCCACACAATCACGCACATGTTCATGAGGCTCCGAAACAAACTCCACAGTATTGAGGAGCATTTCGCGGTGAATCGACGAGGTATCCGTATCAAGCGCACGCAGAGCCGTCATCACTGAATCAGCGCACTGACGCAACGCATGTGAATCGGCATCGATATATTGGAGTTCCCACTCGATGCCGAGAGTTGAGCGTGGCGACTGAGCAAATTCCATCAGGCCCTCCCATATGTTTGTGCGAAACATTCGATAATCCGAGCGCCGGCACTAACATCCACGCCGTAAGTGTTTCGGTGGATGCGGGCAGCCTCCCCAGCTTCATAATACGTGCCGCCGTAGACCGAGATACGAAGCTCCAACGAGGCTTCGTCGATCTCCGGGTGGAACTGCACGCCGTACACATTCGAACCAAACCGGAGTGCTTGCACAGGGCAATTTTTGCCCGTCGCCAGAATCGTTGCGGCATCGGCAAACGTCGTTCCGGGCACGGACAACTCTAGCGCCTCTGAATGTCCGGTATACACACGGAACGTAGGCGGCAACTGACCAAAGAGCTGGTCGGCGCGGCCGGCGTCGGTGAGCGCGACGTGAGGCGCCGAAATGTTTTCCGGGTAACGGGCGGTAGTTCTCGCGCCGCGGACGCGACCCAACCACTGCATCCCGAAACAGATACCCAATGTCGGAATGTCATTCGCGACCAGGAAATCTGAAATTACAGCGATGTTATCCTCGATACGCTCTTGAAGCGGACTCTTCGATGCGGAGAGGAAATTAAACGGCGAACCAGAGATGAAAACACCATCATAGGAATCAAGATTCGGCAGATCGCTTGCCATCTCAATTGGGATGATCGTTGCGCCGCTCATTCGGCGCACGGACGCGAGTTCATCGTCGGCAATCGGCGACGGTGGGCGATTGACCAGAAAAGCAAAACGCGACATCTCGTCTCCTGGGGTCGTCTGCATGTACAAAAGAGGGTCCTGATTGTGATCAGGACCCTCATCCGTGCGCGAGGGGGGACTTGAACCCCCACCCACTAATACGTGGACTAGCACCTCAAGCTAGCGCGTCTACCTATTCCGCCACCCGCGCAGGTGACTCGGAGTTATTAACCCCGGGCAACGAAGAAAAATCTACCACCAGATTTACGATGTGCCAAATCGAATCCCCTGTTTTTCGATGTGATGAACGCCGCTTTAGCGCAAAGTCACGTAGGGACGCCAAAAATTCACTCGTGTCTTCCTCTCTTCAACGGAGGTAGCGCAATTATGGAAGTAATCGCACAGAAATCTGGTAAGGCGTTCGGATAGCGAGCATTCCCATCGGCGTATCAGGAATGTCGCCTACGATGAGGGCATGTCAACTTTCGATTCATCCCGCCCAGAAGAACTTGTTCGTCAATTCCATGAGGTTTACAACCTCCCAATCGTTTCCGACTCCCCCAACGTCGATCGCGAACGCGTCCATATGAGGATGTCGCTCATCGCTGAAGAATTCACTGAACTAGTTGGCGCGGTGTACGGAGAGGCCGCATCAGCGATCGTCACTGACGCATTCGAGCAAGCGGTTGGCGCCGACGACGGCAACCGCGACACCGTCGCGACAGCTGACGCACTCGGTGACCTGGTGTACGTGATCTACGGCATGGCACTGGAGACGGGCATTCCAATGGCCGATGTTCTTGCAGAAATTCAGGATTCGAACCTGTCAAAGCTCGGCGCTGACGGAGCGCCCATCTACCGTGAGGATGGCAAAGTACTGAAAGGCCCGAACTTCCACGATCCTGATTTGGCGAAGGTGCTCGGTTGTCACAAAAAGATAGACGAATAGGTAACGTTGCGACGCCCCAGTGCCAGCGCATCGAAGGTACTTAGCGCCGGTGTTCCACTCACGTAAAAGTGGCGAGTTTTCGCAGTGAAAACTCGCCACTTTTACGTGAGTCAGTCGCCAGCTATTGTGCGCAACGAGCGCGCCTTCACGATTCCTCGACGATCTCCGCATCCTCGATCTGCTCTTCGATCGATGCATCAAGGATTTGTGCGGACAAAGTATCGAGACGTTTGGAGAGTTTGGCAGCTTCGGCTTTGCGCTGCTTACCCGCCATCGCCTGGAGGATCGGCAAAGCACGTTCGATCACTTCGACCTCACCGCGCCAGGCTTTGGCTCGGCGAGCCTCACCTGGATTATCTGCAGATGCGTACAGATAGGTGATTTGATCGCGAAGCACGCCGATGCGTTCTTCAAGCCCGGCGAGGGTGGCTTCACCTTTCGACTGGCGTAGCTTTCCGACGGTGGCTTTCACACGATCCAAAAGCTCAGGATTTTCTTGGGCGATCTTCTTCAATGCGGGTCCGTACTTGCGAATCAGTTCGATTGCTACTGGGCCCGCCACTGTGGCGAATTTGATGAGGCTTCCGTATTTCGACTTTGCCATTGCTGGTTCTCCTTCACTCGATCCGTGTTCCAGTTTATCGTTAGCGGAAGTCTCGTGAAGGCAGTGATACGCTCACTGCGCATTTCTCCACCCCGTCCGCCACGAGAGTCACAACACCGTCAGCTTTCTCAACCACGCCGCGCACGACAACAGCCGATTCGTTCCATTCACGAGAAAAGTGTCTCCACATGCCAGCCGAGCACAGGACGTTGAGTAGCCCTGTTTCGTCTTCGAGGTTGACAAACGTGATTCCAGAAGCTGTATGGGGACGTTGACGATGCGTGATCATCCCCGCAACTTTGATCCGTGTACCGTTGTCCACTCCCGCAACGTCGCTAATCCTCAGAACTTCTGGCGCGAGCAATGCACGAACGAACTCGACAGGATGATGGTGAACGGAGGCTCCAAGGCTCTTCACATCAGCACGAAGCTCCTCAATCCTGCTCATACGCGGAAGTTTTGGTGCACGGGCGCCGAACTCGAGGCCCGGAATCGTTGGCTGAACCTCGTTTCCATGGCGTACGGCCTGAAACGCTGTTGCGCCTGCCGCCCATATTCCTTCTCTACGACTGATTCCGAGGCTTTTGAGGGCCCCTGCCTGCGCAAGAAGCATGAGCTCTCGTTCTGTGAGCTCAGCTCTCAAAGCAAGATCAGAAATCGATTCGAATTTTCCCGAGAGTCGAGCACTGATGATGCGTTCAATTGCCTTCCCTAGTCCTGTCACATTCGTCAGTCCGAGGCGCACGCCAAGCACCGGCGAAGCATCGACAAGGGCGTGCTGAGCGACGACGCGCCGCTCACATTTTTCCACCTGAGAATGTGCGGCAGAAAAATTTACGTCAGGCTCGAGCACACTCACGCCATGACGGCGGGCATCCGCGATGAGCGTCTGAACAGAATAGAAGCCCATTGGTTGAGCTGCCAGTATGCCAGCATAAAAGCCTTCCGGATGGTGCACTTTCAACCATGCACTCGCATAGACCAGGTAAGCGAAAGAAAAAGAGTGTGACTCGGGAAATCCGAAATCAGCGAATGCCTCCAATTTTTCGTAGATGCGCTCGCTCGTTACGCGAGATATTCCGTTCTTTGCCATTCCGTCCATGAGTTGGGACCGAAGGCGCAGCATACGTTCATGGCTTCTCTTGGAGCCCATCGCTTTTCGGAGCTGATCGGCTTGACCAGGAGTAAAACCTGCCACATCGATGGCAATCTGCATCAATTGCTCCTGGAAGAGCGGCACACCGAGTGTTTTCTCGAGAGCATTTTTGAGGAGCGGATGTTCATACGTGACAGGCTCTCTCCCTCGACGCCGGTTGATATACGGGTTCACTGAATTCCCTTGAATCGGCCCGGGACGGATTAGCGCAACCTCGATCACCAGATCGTAGAATGTGCGCGGTTGTAGACGCGGCAAAGTTGCCATCTGTGCACGCGATTCCACCTGAAACACACCCACGGTATCGGCAGCACATAACAAGTCATACACTCGCTGATCATCTTGCGGAAGATTGTGAAGATTGATCGGCCGGCCATCTGTGCCAGTCACCCCACTCTCCCTGAGCGGAGTGAACGCTAGTCGCAAGGCCGTCAGCATCCCCAGGCCGAGGAGGTCAAACTTCACCAATCCGGCGTCAGCACAATCGTCTTTATCCCATTGGAGAACTGTTCGGCCAGGTTTGGTTGCCCACCCCACCGGACACACTTCGATCACCGGACGATCACAGAGCACCATCCCTCCCGAATGGATTCCGAGGTGACGCGGGAGCCGCTCAAGTTGCTGCGCAAGAGCAACAACATCTTTGGGTATCTCATGTTCTATCCCTCGGACTTCTCCACTGCGCCCGCGCATCTTTGCCCAGCGATCCGCAGCACCGACCTCATATCCAAGGGCTCGAGCAGCATCGCGAATCGCCGACTTTGGGCGATAAGTGATCACATTCGCTACCTGAGCACTGCATTCACGACCGTATCTCGCGTATACATGCTGAATGACTTCTTCGCGTCGCTTCGCCTCGATATCGAGATCAATATCAGGAGGGCCGGAACGCCCAGGTGAGAGGAACCGTTCAAAAAGCATGTGGTGACGCACGGCGTCGACAGCGGTAATCCCCAACGCGTAGCAAATCGCAGAGTTCGCTGCTGAACCTCGGCCTTGGCACCAGATACCGTTCTCCTCACAGAACTGAACGATTTCGTGAACGATCAAGAAGTACCCGGGGAAATGGCATTGCTCGATCACCTGCATCTCATGATCGATCACTTTCCATGCTGAAGGATTCTGAGCGCGCGTGCCGTACCGGCGCGTGGCTTTTTCTTCAACGAGCTTGCGTAACCACGAAGCTTCGCTTTCTCCGGCAGGCACAGGAAAGGGAGGAAGATCAGGGGCGACTAAGGCGAAGTCGAAAGCACACTCGGCCCCAATCTCCCCTGCCATATCGACGCTGCTTTCGTGATCTCGATGGATAATTCGCATCTGAGAATCTCCCATCAGCACACTCTTCCAGGAAGGGAGGAAAGGCGCAGCTGATTCAAGCGACCGGTTCGCACGTATCGCCACGAGAGCATCAGAAAGCCCAGTAGAGCGCGCGCTGTGAACATTATTCGTGGCCACAATACGCACATTTTCTCGTTCGGCGATCGCCACAAGGGCCTCATTCCGATCACGATCGAGCGGGGCAAAACCTGAGATGAGCTCCACCGCCACGTTTTCCCGCCCAAACATTCCAACCAGCTCGCTCACAGCTCGCGTAGCTTCTTCCATTGCCCAGATTCCACGTGCGGAATCGAGCGCGGATCTCACGCGCCCTTTTCGACACCCTGTCAAAATCTGCCACTGCCCAGCGCTAGCATTCGCAATATCACCGATGCCGATCAACGATTGACCTTTCGTACCTCCTGCGAGCATTCCCTCAGACAGTACCCGTGACAGCGAATGGTATCCATCAGCATCGCGCACGAGCACGACAAGATGCTCACCTTCGGGATCGATCGCTCCTGACCGTCGAGGGGAAAGCGTTGCCGCGTTTTGTGAAAAGGTTACTTCCGTGCCGATCACAGTTGACACCCCATACTCCCGAGCGGCATGAGTGAATTGAACGACTCCCGGGAACCCATCATGATCGGTCAACGCAATCGCCGATAAACCAAGTTGTGCAGCCCGCTCAACGAGTTCCGCCGGAGCAGATGCCCCGTCGAGGAACGAATAGCTCGAATGTGTATGAAGCTCCGCGTATTTCACCAGTACCTCCCTACTTGCCACCAGCGCCCACCATGACGCAAAACGAGAACTGCTCCATTACCTGTTTCGAGCTGACACCATGCGTAGAGTTCACGCTTTGCCCACCAACTGGTGTCTTGTAGCCACGGGCCTGCAAAATGCAGGATCTTGCTTTCCGTTTTTCCTCTTTGATAGACCGCGGGTGCTGGTAAAACGCACCCTTCGTCACAGATGAATTCGCCGATCTGACCAACGCTACAGGGGTGGCCTTCGCCGTCGATAAGCGTTGCAGAAAGAGGAGCATTTTCGACGCTTGTTGGCCACGGATGTGGCAACGCTCCTGGCCATGTCCCTGTGCGCACACTAGACGCTGGCTCTGACCACCCACGCAACTGGTAAGCCTCTTGCGGATACCTTCCGCCAATGAATTCAGGAACAAGCACGCTCATCTCCCCCAGAAGACTCTGGACGCGGGCGACTGCCTGCGAGATACTGCGCCCTTGTGTAGCGCTCCCGCCCCACAACTTCCCTTGATCAATCCCCAGAGGGAACAGAGAGGTGGCGCTAATAGCGACAGACACGAGTGCGGAGCGCGGAGCGTGTTCGCCGTCGCCAATCCAGCTAGCCAGTTGCCACCGAACACGGTCGACGATGTCACGTTCTGTGGGCGCCTCGATATACCACGCTCGAGCCCGTTCGCCGCCCTGCTCGGAACGCGCATTCACCAGCAATCCACGTGCAGATTTTCCGTGGTAACTGAGCTTTTCGCTGAGTTCGTGTGCCATGTGCCGCGCGATGAACGCCGCCTGCTCGATATTCGCAATCGGAGTATCGAACGTTTGTAGGACACTCACATGTTTCTCGGAACTCTGACTCTTCACAGAGAAAGAATCTTCCCCCTCAACCAGCCGGTAGGCCCATTGGGCGACCCCTCCGAAACGTGAAATCACCGCTGTTTTATCCATCGTTTTTAGTTGCCCGAGAGTTCTCACTCCGAGACCTTCCAGAGCGCTCAGATAATCAGAACATTCGCGCTCGATCCGGCCGCTGGCTGCTAATAGCCGTAAAACTCCCACCGGTTTATCGGCCAGGAACTCGTCTGCGCACTGCGGCGCCGCATCTTCCCTCGCTGCGACCACCGCACAGAGCGCGCCTTCACCAAAGCCAATGTGGGCCTCCGTGCCTGTTTCTTCCGCGATCACCCCGATCAACGCTTCTGCCAAACGTTCCTCATTCCCAGCACTCTTCACAGGCCCACGCGCCACAAAAACGAGATCTCCGCTTGAGATCACAAGGCAATTGGCAACCAGCCGATGGACGGCTTCAACCACCAACTCAAAATCAATGGCTTCGCGCTCGCGAGAACGTGGAATTGACCTCACACCGCGCATACGTACTTGCCGCGATGTCATCGCATCGCGGACACCGAGGGCTCGCGCTTGAGGATTCGCTGCTACTACTTTCCCGCCCTCAGTAACGGCCAAAGGCGTTCCCGCTTTTTCGCCGAGGTGCATTCCGGCACTCACAACAGGCCAATCAGGAATCCATACTGCACCCATCCTCATGCCCGTACCACCTCAAGCGGTGAATACCCAAAATTCGGCTTTTCGGCCCACACCCCGCGAGCATAGGAAACGCGCACATGCCCAAATTGCGAAGAAATATCGTAGTCCATCGACGAAATATGCCCGCGTCCATCACGTAAACCCTCCACAGAAGCAAGATGCATCGAGACGTTTTCGCCCTCTGGCCATCTGGGAGCAATCACGACTTTCCCTCTGGAACGCACACGCCGTTCCAAGCTCCGCGCTTGGCGGCTACTCATGCCTACTTCTCCCACGAGGAGCACATCAAAAGAATCCACAAGAGCACTGATCACCTGTGGACCAAAAGAATCCACGTGTGGGATGTACGCCAAGCGCTCGCGCTCGATGCCGCACGCATCCGTAGCAGACCAACTCACGTTACCAATTCCGACCATCGCTACCCACGCACCCGCTTGCGCCGCGGCACCGGCCAACAAGTAGGGCAACATCGGCGAACCAGATGCCACATATGCTTGGCCCTTCACAACCCCACGGGGAAACACCGCTGAGAGATAACGAGGAACGGCATACCCATCTGTGCGTGCGCTACTGATGCCGAGACGATCTTCAGCAACCGCAAGGGCCGCACGCGCAGCAGCGAGCTTGGCATTCATTCCCTCTCCCTTCTCTCGAACACTTGTTCGATAACTATCTTATGGAGGGGTATGACAAAAAATCGAGATCATTTTTCCGCCCGCCACACAGATCGGCGAAAATTCGAAGAAAAATACCCACGTGAGATACATTATTTCACGTGCTACATTTCATTTTTCACGAACCAAAGATCCCAGGAAACACGGGAAACGCTATCCGACTTGCCGCCTGTACCGGCGCACGCCTCCATCTCGTGGAGCCCCTCGCATTCGATTTTTCGGACACGCACCTCAAGCGGGCAGGGCTCGATTACCACGACCTCGCCGATGTCGTCATCCACCCAAACTGGGAGGAAACAAAACAATATTTCGGCGACGAAGCACGTATCTTCGCTTTCACTTCGCACACCGACAACAACTTCGCGTCTGTCAGTTATCGCGACGACGACGTACTCCTGTTTGGTTCAGAGCCAACGGGTCTCCCCCAGTCAGTCCTCGACGACGCACGCATTACGTCTCTCCTGCGAATCCCGATGCTCGAGGGGCGAAGGTCGCTCAACCTCGCAAACTCTGCTTCGATCGCAGTCTATGAAGCGTGGCGACAGCTCGGTTACCAAGGCTCTGCACTCTTTGGGAATTAAAACCCTTCGCATCCCCACTCTGACCTGCGAAAATGTGATTTAGGTGAGTGCGGGGTATACCCCGCACTCACCTCGTGAAGCGGCGTTCACAATGGCCGGGTGACCGATGTACCTGAATCTGACCGTATCCTTGCATCAACTCTGGCAAAAACGATCGCCCGCCGTCGTAAGGAACTGGGTCTCACCCAAGAAGAAGTTGCTCTACAAGCGGGCCTGGACCGCCGCACCTACCAAGATCTCGAATACGCGCGTTCCGATCACAAGAGCAATAAGCCCGCTAATCCTCGGCTCACTACGCTCATTCGCCTCACCCGCGTGCTTGGTTGCGATGTGCAAGATCTCATTGGCGACGCCGAAGTCGCCTATAACGAGGCAGAAGAAACCTTCGGCCCCACCGAGTACCGAAAGTACAACTGAGCCTTACCGGCGTCGGAGTTCCCATGCGGCCAGCGCGCCGGCAGCTGCAACGTTCAACGAGTCCACGCCATGCGCCATCGGAATAATCACCGAATAGTCTGCGCTCGCGATCGTGCGCGACGACAGACCGTCACCTTCGGTCCCCAAAATCAGCGCAACTTTGGATTCCGGATCACGGACCGATTCGAGGGCTGAGAATTCGTCGATCGCAAGAGCGTCGTCACGAAGCGCAAGCGACGCCGTAATCCAGCCGGTGTCTTTCAGCTGTGAAATCGAGCGTGGCCAGTCTTCAATGCGTGTCCATGGAACTTGAAAAACGGTCCCCATCGAAACGCGAACGGCGCGCCGATAGAGCGGGTCTGAGCACGTGGGCGTGGCAAGCACGGCATCGATGTTCAGCGCCGCAGCGCTGCGGAACACGGCCCCCACGTTGGTGTGATTCACGAGGTTTTCCAAGACCAGAATCCTGTGCGCTCCCTCCAGTACCTTTTCGACGGAAGGCAGCTCGGGACGGTTAAAGGCCGCCAGGGCACCCCGGTGCACGTGGAATCCCGTCAGTTCCTCCATAAGCACGTCACTCGCAACAAACACAGGAACCTCACCACCGTCATCGAAGCCCGTCGCTTGTGCGATGACTGGCTCAATCACGGGAAGGAACTTCGGCGCAGTGAGAAAAGAACGCGGCGTGTGGCCGCCGGCTACGGCACGCGTCATCACTTTGTCGCCCTCTGCCATGTACAGCCCGCGTTCGGTTTCGAGTTTGCGCCGAAGGGCGACGTCGGTGAGGCGGGTGTAGTCTTCCAGACGCGGATCGTCGAGCGAGTCGATCGGTACGAACACGGTGTTCTCCTCAGTGGTGGCCACAAAAATATCGGGGGCGCAAAATGTGCGCCCCCGATATTTTACGCGTGTTTAGGCGTTAGGGTCGTTCGGAGCCTGCCCGAGTGCAGCGTCTGGATCGAACGGGGAACCGGACGCTGTTCCAGATGCCTCCGCCTCGTTCGACGCCTTCGACGCCTGTGAACGGGCATCGGCGAGCGCCTCGTCGATATCCTGGAGCGCCGTGGCACCGAGCGTGTCCGAGAGCCCTTCGCCGTCGCGAAGATCTGCGCTGGCGCCTGCCTCGCCGAAGCCCGCGAAGCCCTTCGATACCGAATCGAGAGCAGCCGTCAGCTCTGTGGGAACGATCCACAACTTCGACGACGACGAGTTCGCGATCTGCGGCAACATCTTCAGGTACTCGTACGAGAGTAGCTTCGGATCGGCGTTGCCGCGGTGGATAGCGTCGAAGACCTGCAAAATAGCGCGCGATTCGCCTTGTGCCTTGAGGATCGTCGCTTGCGCTTGGCCCTCGGCTCGCAAAATCGCAGACTGCTTTTCGCCCTCAGCGGTGAGAATCTCGGACTGCTTGACACCCTCAGCGGTGAGGATCGCGGCGCGGCGGTCTCGTTCTGCCTTCATCTGCTGCTCCATCGCAGACTGGACGGTTGCCGGCGGGTCGATCGCCTTGAGCTCCACGCGGGACACGCGGATTCCCCATCGGCCGGTCGCCTCGTCGAGGACGCCACGCAGTTGCCCGTTGATCTGGTCTCGCCCGGTCAGAGCCTGCTCCATATCCATCGAGCCGATGATGTTACGCAGCGTGGTGACTGCGAGCTGCTCGATCGCCTGGAGCGGGTTCGCGATCTCGTAAGTGGCCCACTGCGGCTGGGTCACCTGGTAGTAGATGACTGTGTCGATGGAGACCACGATGTTGTCAGAGGTAATTACCGACTGCGGCGGGAACGAGACCACCTGCTCGCGCATGTCGATACGCTGGCGCACCGAATCGATGAACGGCACAAGGAAATGAAGACCTGGGGTCAGAACAGTGTGGAACTTGCCCAGGCGTTCCACAATCACGGTGTGGCCTTGATGAACCTGGATGACGGCCTTGAACACCACGACAATCGCCAACACGACGATCGCGATGAGCAGGATAGTTCCAATATTTGCGATGGGAGGCATGAGGTACCCTCTCTCAATTAATTACGCCGACGCCGGTGACACGATGAGCGTCGCTCCGTGCACCGACACGACTCGGACTTGCGTATTCACAGGAATCTCGCCGTCGAGCGCTCGAGCGCTCCAGACTTCGCCATTGATCTTGACTTGACCGGCGTCTGAAGTGACGCGAGTGAGCGTGTTGGCGTTTTTTCCTTCAAGTGCGTAGACGTTCGACTCGAGCTGCTTGTCTTTCGAAAAATAGTTCCTAAAGTATGGCCGAACGAAGATGAGACCCAATACTGCAACGATTGCCGCCACCACGATTTGTGGCGCGAGTGCGTCCGTTGCGAGAGCTGTGACGACGCCAGCGAGCGCGCCAGCGGCGATCATCAGGAACGTGAAATCGACGACGAGGGCCTCGATGATCACGAGAACCACTGCGATGAGTGCCCAGATAATCGGTGACATGTTATTCCTATCGTGCGGTTGCGGTAAAGCGTCCGCCACTTGTGTGTAGCTGAATGGGCAGACCGAAGACGTTAGACAGGTTCTGTTCAGTCAAAGTCGACGAGATGGGGCCACTGGCCGCTACCTTCCCCTCTTTGAGGAGCAGAGCATGGGTGAAGCCTGCAGGGATCTCTTCGACATGGTGAGTAACGAGAACCATCACGGGTGCTCCGTTTTCGGACGCGAGCGAAGACAGGCTCGACATGAGGTGCTCTCGGCCTGCCAAATCGAGTCCGGCTGCTGGCTCGTCGAGAATGAGGATCTCGGGGTTGGGCATGAGCGCTCTCGCCGTAGCAACGCGCTTGCGCTCTCCTGAAGAAAGCGTCCGGTACTCTCGATCGGCAAGCTCGCCAACTCCGAGGAGTGAAAGCAGCGACGCGGCTCGATCCGTATCTTCCGTTTCGTATGATTCGCGCCAACTGACGGTTTTCCCCCACGCAGCGGTACGCACGACGTCGAGGACTTTCTCAGTTGCGGGGATCTTGGCGTCAAGCGCCGCTGAGGCAAGCCCGATCAGTGGCTGGATTTCCTCGGCAGAAACCTCGGCGAGATCCTCACCGATTACAGACACTGAGCCACTCGTTGGGAAAAGACGCCCCGCCAAAAGCTGAATTAGCGTGGTTTTTCCCGCGCCGTTCGGGCCGAGAACAACCCAACGTTCGCCCTCGTTGAGCCCCCAGCTAACGTTGCTGAGAATTTCTGCGCCCGAGCGCACGACCGATACGTTTGCAACTTCGCATACATCACCCATGGCTCAAGAGTAGCCGATTGTGGAACCTTTCAGGAATGCGAAGCTACGACGTCGGTATATAGTTTCATGGTCTGTTCGCCGATGGCGTGCCATGCGAAGTGTTCTTCTACCCGACTCCGGCCCGCGGCTCCCATCTGCGCAGCTCGTTGCGGGTCAGTGACCATTGCTTGGAGTGCTTCACCGAGGGCGCGTTCGAACGCAGGCGGATCGAGTGGAGTGCCAGTTCCATCGTCCAATTGCTCGATATCGACGAGGAGGCCGGTTTCGCCGTGGACGATACAGTCGGGGATCCCCCCGGTATTGGTGCCGACGACGGGCAGGCCCACACCCATTGCCTCGAGATTCACGATTCCCAGCGGTTCGTAGATCGACGGCGTGACGAAGGTGGTCGAGCAAGATTCGAGGGCGACAATATCCGTATGCGGAAGGTGTTCGTCGATCCACACCACTCCTTCGCGTTCGCGTTGAAGCTCTTCGACGAGAGAGCGCGTTTCCTTCGCGATCTCAGGCGTATCGGGCGCTCCAGCGAGAAGGAGCACCTGCACACCAAGATCCACATACTTGAGTGCGCGCAGGAGGTACGGCACACCCTTTTGTCGGGTGATCCTGCCAACGAACACGATCGTGGGCCGCTCAGGGTCCAGGCCTGTCGCACGGAATCGTTCCCGCGCGGCCACCCATTCCTCCTGCGTTTGAGGCGCCTTCCAGGCATCAAGATCAATGCCGTTGTGGATCACGTGCACGCTTTCTTCACGAACCGCCGGATAGACGCGCAGGATATCCTCCTTCATCGCGTTCGAGACGGCGATGATCGCATCCGCACTCTCGTAGGCAGTTCGCTCCATCCAACTCGAAACCTGATAACCACCTCCGAGCTGTTCGCGCTTCCATGGCCGCAACGGTTCCAACGAGTGTGCAGAGATTACGTGAGGCACGCCGTAGAGCAACTTGGCCAGATGGCCTGCCATGTTCGCATACCAGGTGTGAGAGTGTACGATATCCGCACCCTCGGCGCCTGCAACCATTTCAAGATCGACGCCGAGGGAACCGATTGCGCTGTTTGCCTGCGAAAGTTCCGCCACGGCGTCGTAACCGTGCACAGTCACCCCCGGCACTGACGTCGGACGGGGGCCGTCGAACGCGTGAACATGTACATCCGCATGCAACGCCAGAACCCGTGAAAGTTCCGTCACGTGCACACCCGCTCCCCCGTACACGTGTGGCGGAAACTCGCGAGAAAACAGATCGACTCTCATGACACTCCTTCGTTGATGTCTCCAGTCTAACGAGGTAGAAGGTTCACCATGCGAGTTTTCTACACGGCTCGGTCAAATTGTCGCTAAAGTAAGAACCATGAGAAATACACCTTCTGTGCTTGCAATGGTGCTGGCTGGAGGGGAAGGCAAAAGGCTCATGCCCCTCACCCGTGATCGCGCAAAGCCAGCTGTTCCTTTCGGCGGTATCTACCGGCTTATCGATTTTGCCTTGTCGAATATTGTCAACTCGGGCTACCTGCGAACGGTCGTTCTGACCCAATATAAATCGCACTCGCTCGACCGTCATATCTCACAGACGTGGCGCATGTCGAACCTGCTCGGAAACTATATTGCGCCAGTACCAGCCCAGCAGCGCCGCGGTAAGCAGTGGTACCTCGGAAGCGCTGACGCCATCTACCAGTCGCTCAACACGCTTGAGGACGAACACCCCGAGTATGTCCTCATCACGGGAGCAGACAATATCTACCGCTTCGATTTCGAGCAAATGGTGCGCCAGCACATCGAATCGGGCGTGGGCTTGACGGTTGCCGGCATCCGTCAACCCAAAGAGATGTCGAAAAGCTTTGGCGTGATCGAAACCGATCCAAACAATCCGCACAAGGTCGCACAGTTCCTCGAGAAGCCTGCCCACTGCGACGGTCTGCCAGATTCCCCCGGCGAAATCCTTGCCTCGATGGGGAACTACGTGATGACCACTTCTGCTCTCATCGAGGCGATGCACGCCGACGCCCAAGATGATTCCTCCGCGCACGATATGGGCGGCAATATTGTCCCCATGTTCGTCAACAACAATGACTGCGGAGTGTACGACTTCACGTTCAACGAGGTTCCCGGAACCTCCGAACGTGATCGCAACTATTGGCGCGACGTTGGCACTATCGATTCTTTCTACGAGGCAAACATGGATCTCGTTGCAGTCAACCCCGTGTTCAATCTCTACAACAGGCAGTGGCCGCTTCTGACCGGTTACACTGGCCTGCCTCCGGCAAAGTTCGTCTACGGCCATTATGAGCGTATGGGGCACGCGATCGATTCGATCATCTCCCCGGGTGTGATCATCTCTGGAGGCGAAGTGCACGGCTCCGTACTTTCGCCGTACGTTCGAGTGAACTCGTGGGCAGAAGTGCGCGATTCAGTGATTTTCGCAAACGCGAATATCGGACGTAACGCCACTCTCAACAGGGTCATTCTCGATAAGAATGTTGTGATCGATGAGGGAGTCTCAATCGGACTGGATCACGAATATGATCGCGCTCGTGGCTTTGTGGTGTCTGATTCGGGCGTAGTTGTCGTTCCCAAGGGTGCGCACGTCACCCGGTGATCACTCAATGTCGTGGTGGGAGGGAGGATTTTTCTCCCTCCCACCACGACATCGCACCACTGACATCAATATTTCCTGGGCTTCCACAGGTCATTGACCTGCACACCACGCATATCGAGCCCTGCCCACGTCGATCCGAATTCGAGCACTGCAACCTGAGACGGCCAGAATCCGCGCCCCGCCTCGCGTCCCAGCGGCGTCGCTCCGTTGGAGAGCAAAGCGGTTAGGCCAGAAACGGTCGGCTCGTGCCCGAGCAGGAGCACGGACGACACGGACGGCACTACCTCTTGCAGCAGTTCCAGAGCGCCGTACTGCCCGGCTGTGTAGAGATCATCGTCAAAATGAACGTCGCCGAAAACTCCGCCTGCTGAAACGATCCCTTCAAAAGTTTGCCGCGTACGAACAGCACCCGAAACGATCGCCAAATCTACAGGCCCGGCCAGCGCAAAACGCGCACCGGCGTCGGCGGCCTGGCTCCGCCCAAGTTCGGTCAGATCTCGCACCTTATCCGGACTTCCGTGGCCAGCCTGCGCATGGCGCATAATATACAGCGTTCTCATAGCATCAATCCTAGGCGAGAGTAATCAGCTCCAGATAGTCATCCGACCACAGGTCCTCGTCGGCGTCCGGAAGCAGTAATACACGATCTGGTTCCAGCGCTTCCACAGCCCCTTCGTCGTGCGTCACCAGCACAATGGCGCCCTTGTATGAACGGATCGCTTTCAAGATCTCCTCGCGCGAGGCAGGATCCAGATTGTTGGTCGGCTCGTCCAGGAGCAATACGTTCGCCGCTGAGATCACGAGCATTGCGAGAGCAAGGCGGGTTTTCTCGCCACCGGAGAGCACGCCGGCCGGCTTGTCGACGTCGTCGCCCGAAAACAAGAACGAGCCGAGCACGTTACGCAAATCCGTATCGTTGAGCTCGGGCGCGCTCTTCGCCAAGTTCTCGACGACGGTCGCGGAATTGTCAATCGTTTCGTGTTCCTGGGCGTAGTAGCCGAGCTTGAGACCGTGCCCCGCAACGACCTCACCAGAGTCGGGTTTCTCCACTCCTGCAAGGAGTTTCAGGAGCGTCGTCTTACCTGCTCCGTTGAGCCCAAGAACCACCACTCGCGAGCCACGGTCGATCGCGAGATCCACCCCTGTGAATACTTCAAGCGATCCGTAGTTCTTTGTCAGCCCCTTCGCCATCAGCGGAGTCTTTCCCGACGGCGCTGGCTCAGGCAGCCGCAGATGCGCCACTTTCTCCTCCTGGTGGACTTCCTCGAGGCCTTCGACGAGCCGCTCGGCACGCTTGATCATGTTCTGAGCGGCCACGGCTTTCGTAGCCTTCGCGCGCATCTTGTTGGCCTGCGCGAGGAGCGCTTCGGCCTTCTTTTCCGCGTTCGCACGTTCCCGACGACGGCGCTTCTCGTCTGCCTCACGCTGCTTGAGATAAGCATCCCAGCCCATGTTGTACTGGTCGATCACCGCGCGGTTGGTGTCGAGATACCACACGTGATTCACCGTATCCGCCAAAAGATCGACAGAGTGGGAGATCATGAGGACACCGCCCGGATAGGAGCGAATGAAATCACGAAGCCAGATCAGCGAATCGTGATCCAGGTGGTTAGTCGGCTCGTCGAGGAGCAAGGTATCAGCCTGCGAGAAGAGCACGCGAGTGAGTTCAACGCGGCGCCGCTGACCGCCCGAAAGATGGCCGAGCGGGGAATCGAGCACACGCTCATCCAGCCCCAGGGCCGCAGCAATCTGAGCAGCTTCAGCGTTCGCCGCATATCCGCCCGCCGCCGCGAACTCCGCATCGAGGCGCACATAGCGTTCCATCGCCTTGATCTGCTTCGGCCCTTCGAGCGTCGACATCTCACGTTCTGCCTTGCGGATGCGGCGCATTGTTTCTGCGATGCCTCGCACCGACAGGATACGATCTCGTGCAATCTGCTCGGGATCGCCCGTGCGCGAATCCTGCGCCAGGTATCCGATCGTTCCGCTTCGCGAAATTTGCCCCGAATGCTCGATCACTTCAGGGATGTCGCTTTGGCCGGACAGGACGCGGAAAAAGGTGGTCTTACCGGCGCCGTTTCGCCCGATAAGCCCCACCTTGGTTCCCTTGGCCACACGCACGGAGACGTTCTGCATCAGGGTGCGGGTACCAATTCGCATGGAAAAATCGGAGGTCTGAATCACGCAAGCCATTGTACCGGCTATGGGGAGCCTCAGTATTGAGCCCCACGTGTTATCAAGCACGTCACGCACAATGTGAGTAGTGTGTGGGACTAAAGGTGTACTTCACTCCAACACAGGGAGAATTTTCATGAGTTTCAACGACGATGTCACGCTCGACACATCTGGTGTCCGTACAGGCGGCGGGCGGAGAGGTGCAGCCATCGGCGGCGGACTTGGAGGTTTCGGCCTCGTCGCCGCCGTCATCTTCTACCTTGTGACTGGGCAATTTCCGAACCTCGGAAGCGAGGTCAGCGCACCTGTCAACGACCGCCCCGCAACAGACATTGCGGCAGAGTGCCGAACCGGCGCTGATGCGAACTCCTCCGACCGATGCCGCATGGTCGCAGGAAAGAACTCGCTCGACCAGTTCTGGAATGCGCAGCTCGCCTCCGAAGCCGGGCTCAAGTACTACGCTCCCACGCTCAACCTGTACTCAGGTCAAGTCGCCACCGCATGTGGAACCGGCTCGAACGCCGTCGGGCCGTTCTACTGTCCCGGCGACCAAACGATCTACATCGATACCACGTTCTTCGACCAGCTCAAACGCTTCGGCGCCGACAACACGTCACTGGCCCAGCTCTACATCCTCGCCCACGAGTGGGGCCACCACATCCAAAACCACACCGGTGACCTGCAAAAGATTGACCATAATTCTTCCGGCCCTACCTCTTCGATGGTGCGCTCGGAGCTTCAGGCAGACTGCCTGGCTGGCGCGTGGATGCACAATGCCTCCACGGTCAAAGACCCAGACACCGGCATCCCGTTCATGAAGCAACCCACAGCTGAGCAGATCAGCTCAGCGTTGAATGCCGCAGCCGCCGTCGGCGACGACCGTATCGCCCAAAAAGCCGGCATGAACGCGAACCCGGATAACTTCTCCCATGGTTCGTCCGCTAAGCGCGCCGAATGGCTCGAACGCGGCCTCGAAAATGGCACACTCGAAGCGTGCAACACGTGGGCGGTTGATCGCCCATAGGTGCCCCGACTCAAGAAAAATGTGGCGGACCCGGATGGACCCGCCACATTTTTGTTCCGATAACACTCACACGTTAAAGCCCAGAGCACGCAACTGCGCACGTCCGTCGTCGGTGATCTTGTCTGGACCCCACGGCGGGAGCCATACCCAGTTAATCCGGAAGTCGTCAACCAAGCCGGCGGTCGCAACCGCAGCTTGCTCCTCGATCATGTCTGTGAGCGGGCAGGCGGCAGATGTCAACGTCATGTCGGCAATCGCCGAATTCCCCTCGAGTGTGATCCCGTACAGAAGTCCGAGATCAACGACGTTGATGCCGAGCTCCGGATCGATCACGTCGCGGAGAGCTTCTTCGATATCCGCCACATTCGGCGGTGCAACATTTTCACTCATCAGTTCTCCTTCGCTTTGAGAGCCTTGTCGGTGGCGTCGCGCAACGCCATCCACCCCAACAGCGCACACTTGATGCGCATCGGGAACTTCGACACACCTTGGAACGCAGAAGCATCCTCGAGAAGATCCGCCTCTTCCGCCGAAATCTCGGCGCCCTGCTTGTCCATCATGGCGCGGAACGTCTCGTACAGGTGCTCGAATTCATCGACAGTCTTTCCCTCAACCATTTCATTGAGGATCGAAATCGACGCCTGGGAAATCGAACACCCGGAACCATCCCAACCAACGGTTTCGAAATGCACCCCGTCGTCGGCGAGCTTGACCTGCATCGTCACTTGGTCGCCACACGTGGTGTTGACCTGGAACGACTCGCCGTCAGGAGAATCCAACAGACCCTCACCGTGGCGTTCCTTCGATGCCTCCAGAATAATCTCCTGGTACATCTGTTCAAGAGCGCTCATTCATCCTCCAATCCGAAGAACGGCCGCACCTTCGCCAGGGCGGCAAGGAAAGCGTCCACTTCTTCTTCCGTGTTGTACGCAGCAAACGACGCGCGGCTCGAGGAGTCCACCCCGAAGTGGCGGTGAACCGGCTGCGCGCAATGATGCCCTACTCGTACTTCAACGCCCAGCGAGTCCAAAACCTGCCCGACGTCGTGCGGATGGACTCCGTCCACAGCGAACGCCACGGCTCCCCCACGATCGAACGTGGTGGTCGGGCCGATCACGCGTACGCCAGGGATCTTCACGATGCCCTCGAGAGCGCGCACGGTCAGTGCGTGCTCGTGAGCGGCGATTTTGTCCATCCCGATTGCGCTTAGATAGTCGACGGCGGCCCCGAGGCCGATTGCCTGCGCGACCGGCTGCGAGCCGGCCTCGAATTTCGCGGGTGCCGGCAGGTAGGTGGTTTTGTCCATCTCGACTACCGCCACCATCGACCCTCCGAAGAGGAACGGCGGAAGCTCTGCGAGTAGTTCTCGCTTGCCGTACAGGCCGCCGATGCCCGTTGGCCCCATCATCTTGTGGCCAGAAAAGCATGCGAAGTCGACGTCGAGATCATGGAAGTTCACGCTCATGTGGGGAACCGACTGGCACGCGTCGAGAACAACAAGCGCACCAACTGCGCGAGCTGCAGCGACGACGTCGGCGACAGGGCTGATCGCGCCCGTCACGTTGGACACGTGAGTAAACGCCACGACCTTCGTACGCGCGTCGATCACCCCGAGTGTGTCGAGATCCAGACGGCCATCCTCCGTCAGCGAGATCCAGCGCAGCTGCGCGCTGGTGCGCAACGCGAGTTCCTGCCACGGCACAAGATTCGAGTGATGCTCAGCTTGCGTGACCACCAGGTTGTCGCCCGGCCCAACGCGGAAGCGTTCACCTCCGCGCCCAAGGCTCGCATTGCCGATCGAGTACGCCACGAGGTTGAGCGCCTCGGTGGAGTTCTTCGTCCATGCGATCTCGTCCGGATCAGCGCCAACGAACCGCGCCACCTTCTCGCGCGCCTCCTCGTACGCCACAGTTGCCTCGGCGGCGAGCTGGTGCGAACCGCGCTTCACAGCGCCGTTCGAATACAATTCCGCGCGATTAACAGCGTCGATGACCACCTGCGGCTTTTGCGACGTCGCACCAGAATCGAGGTAGACGAGCGGCTTCCCGTCCGCAACGGTTCGCTGCAGAATCGGGAAGTCCTCGCGAGGTGCGGGGGTGTCCATCAGGCGCGGTCCTCGCCGTAGTTCTCGTAGCCCTCAGCCTCGAGCTTGTCAGCAAGCTCCGGACCGCCGGACTCCACAATGCGGCCGTCCACGAACACGTGCACGAACTGCGGCTTGATGTACTTGAGGATACGCGTGTAGTGGGTGATGAGCAGGATGCCGTTGCCGTTGTTCTCGTGAACGCGGTTCACGCCCTCGGAAACGAGGCGCAAGGCGTCGACGTCGAGGCCCGAATCGGTTTCGTCGAGCACAGCGAACTTCGGCTTGAGAACCTCCATCTGGAGGATCTCGAGGCGCTTCTTCTCACCGCCGGAGAAGCCGACGTTGATGTCGCGGTTGGCGAACTCCGGATCGACCTTGAGGTCGGTCATGGCCTGGTTCATGAGCTTGACCCACTCGCGGACCTTCGGTGCCTGCCCGTCGATCGCCGTCTTGGCGGTACGCAGGAAGTTGGTCACCGACACGCCCTGCACTTCCACCGGGTACTGCATGGCGAGGAAGAGGGCAGCGCGTGCGCGCTCGTCGGCGGTCATTTCAGTGACGTCGACGCCGTCAAGGAGGATCTGCCCTTCCGTGACGTGGTACTTCGGGTGGCCAGCAATCGCGTAGGCGGTGGTGGACTTGCCCGAGCCGTTCGGGCCCATGACAGCGTGGATTTCGCCGTCGTTAACCACGAGGTTCACGCCCTTGAGGATCGGCTTGGGGCCATCTTCGGTGTCGACCGAGACGTGGAGATTCTTCAGTTCCAGTGTGGACACGTTGTTTTCTTTTCTCTTGGTAGGAATAGGTTAAAAGTCGATGACGACGGCGTCGCCTTCGGTACGAGTTGGGTAGGTTGTGATCGGCGACGACGCCGGCGGGTTCAGCGACTCGCCGGTGAGCAGATCGAACACGGAGCCGTGGCGGGTGCATTCGATGGTCTCGTCTTCGACGAAGCCCTCCGAGAGCTTGAAGCGGCCATGGCTGCACCGGTTATCCATGGTGAACCAGTGGTCCGAAGCCGAGTGCACGACGGCGAAGGAGTGCGGCCCGTGTTCGGTTTCGACCGTAAAGGCTTCCACTTCACCGGGTGCGACATCGCCAATCGCACACACCACGAGATCCGACATCACAGCTCTCCTGTCAGGTTGAGCTCTTCTTCGATCTTCTCCATGAGCTTGTTTTGCACGCTCTCTACACCGATCTGGTTGATGAGCTCGGCGAAGAATCCGCGAACGACGAGGCGTCGAGCTTCGTCTTCTGGGATACCGCGCGCCATGAGGTAGAAGAGTTGCTCGTCGTCGAAGCGTCCCGTGGCCGACGCGTGGCCCGCTCCCTCGATCTCACCTGTTTCGATTTCGAGGTTCGGCACCGAATCGGCACTTGCGCCCTCCGTCAAAATGAGATTGCGGTTGAGCTCGTAGGTATCGGTTCCAATGGCGTCCTTGCCGATCAGCACGTCACCCACCCACACCGAGTGGGCCTCAGTGCCCTGGAGCGCACCCTTGTAGGCAACGTTCGACTTGGCGTTGGGCACGTTGTGATCGACGAAGAGACGGTGTTCCATGTGCTGGTACTCGTCGACGAAGTACGCGCCGAGCATCGTCACGTCGCCTCCCGGACCAGCGAAATCAACGCTGGACGTGATGCGGATGAGATCTCCGCCGAGGGAGACAACGATATGCTTGAGCGTGGCATCGCGCCCCACTTTGATGCGGTGCGACGAGGCGTGCACTGCCTTCTCGTCCCAGTCCTGCAACGTGACGAGCGTCAGATGCGCACCATCTTCAAGGTTGATTTCCACGCCCTCGGCGAGCTTGCCGCCGCCAACGTGATCGAGGATGACGGTTGCTTCCGAGTGGCGTTGCGCTTCAACGTAGAGATGAGCAGGAACGACGCCGGAGCCACCACTACCGTTCAAGGTCACGATAACTTCGTCGGCAACCTTTTCGTCTTTCGGGATCGAAAGAACGTAAGCCTTGTCGAAGCTCTCCCAGGTAGTCGCTCCCACGCGGTCCTCCGGCGGGATTGTGGAACCGAGACGCGGATCATCGCGGCCAACCTCCACGAGCTCGACTCCTCCGTGTGCTGATACCGTCAGACCGGTTCCTGCGAAGGAATCCGCGAAGAAATCCTCCACCCGCTCAAGCGGAGTAAAACGCCAGTCTTCCTCAGTGCCCTGCGGAACACCGTAGTCGGCACCCTTGAAGGACAGCGGGCGATCAGCGCGCGACGATCCTGTGTTCTTGAATTCGTCAGCCATCAGCCAACTGCTCCTTCCATCTGCAACTCAATGAGGCGGTTCAATTCGAGCGCGTACTCCATCGGGAGTTCGCGCGCGATCGGCTCGACGAAGCCGCGAACGATCATTGCCATCGCCTCTGTTTCTTCCATGCCGCGCGACATGAGGTAGAAAAGCTGGTCTTCGCTCACCTTCGACACGGTGGCCTCGTGGCCCATTTCGACGTCGTCGGTACGCACATCCACGTACGGGTAGGTGTCCGAACGCGAGATCTGGTCCACGAGCAGCGCATCGCACAAAACGTTCGACTTCGAGTGGCGTGCGTTCGGGTTGACCTTTACCAGACCGCGGTATGCAGCGCGGCCGCCGCCACGCGCAACAGACTTCGACACGATTGACGAGTGGGTATTCGGAGCCATGTGCACCATCTTGGAACCGGTGTCCTGATGCTGGCCCTCACCCGCAAAAGCGATCGAGAGGGTCTCGCCTCGGGCATGCTCACCCATCAGGTAGACGGCCGGGTACTTCATGGTCACCTTCGAACCGATGTTGCCATCGATCCATTCCATCACGCCGCCCTCTTCAACCATCGCGCGCTTGGTCACAAGGTTGTACACATTGTTCGACCAGTTCTGGATGGTGGTGTAACGCACGCGCGCATCCTTCTTCACAAAGATCTCCACCACTGCCGAGTGAAGCGAGTCAGAGGAGTAAATCGGCGCGGTACAGCCTTCGACATAGTGGACGTAGGAACCTTCATCCGCGATGATCAGGGTACGCTCGAACTGTCCCATGTTCTCCGTGTTAATACGGAAGTAGGCCTGAAGCGGGATCTCCACGTGCACGCCCTTCGGGACGTAAACGAACGAGCCGCCCGACCACACGGCTGAGTTGAGCGACGCGAACTTGTTGTCGCCCAGCGGAATCGCGGTACCGAAGTACTCCTCGAAGATTTCTGGGTATTCGCGCAGGCCAGTATCCGTATCGAGGAAGATGACGCCCTGCTGCTCAAGATCTTCGCGGATCTTGTGGTACACGACCTCCGATTCGTACTGAGCGGCGACGCCGGCGACAAGACGCTCCTTCTCAGCCTCCGGAATTCCGAGGCGATCGTAGGTTGCCTTGATATCGGCGGGCAGATCCTCCCACGATGCGGCGGCGCCCTCGGTGGACTTCACATAGTACTTGATCGAATCAAAATCGATCCCGGAAAGGTCTGCACCCCAAGTCGGCATCGGTCGGCGTTCGAACAATTTGAGGGCCTTCAGACGCTTCTTCAGCATCCACTCGGGCTCGCCCTTGCGCGCCGAAATGTCGCGGACCACTTCTTCGTTCAGGCCTCGCTTGGCCTTGCTTCCAGCCTCATCAGAATCATGCCAGCCAAACTGGTAGTTTCCGATCGAGGCGATTGTCTCTTCCTGGGACAGCGTTTCTTTCTGCCCCACTGCAGGTTGGGTCATGGATTTCCTTTCCAATGGCGAATTGCCAATGAGCGCTCACGCGCCCAAGTTTTTTCTCGGATTCCCCAGCGGGATATTGGTGGTGCATACGTGCGCCCCGCCAGCCAACGTGGACAGGCGCTGGATGGGCACATCCAGCAGCCGTGCGAAGGCGCGGGTCTCTGCCTCACACAGCTCGGGAAATTCTGCCGCCACATCCTGGATCGGGCAATGTCCTTGGCACAGCTGGATAGCAATACCTCGAGGACCGCCCGAACGCAAAGAGGTAGCGTAGCCGTCCTTATTCAATCCATGTGCAAGCATCTCGACACGTTCGAGCGGATTGTTCGCTCCAGCCAATGCGGCAGAGTAACGCTTTTCGATCTCCTCGACTCGGCCATCGACGAACTTTGCGACAGCGCCCTGTCCAAACTCGGACTTCATGAAAGACAAGGTCGCATTTGCGATATCCGCGTATCCTTCAGCGAGCTCTGCCTGCCCCGCCTGGGTTGCCACATACTTCCTCGACGGTCGGCCACGCTTCGCGGGGCCAATGTTCGGAACGTTATGCTCGGCAATCAAACCGTCCGAAACAAGCGACGAGACATGACGCCGGACAGCAGCCGGGGTTAATACCAGCATCTTTGCGAGCTCACCGGCGCTGATCGGCCCGTGTTCGATAATGAGCCGGAGCACCTGGTCACATGTGCTGCTGTCGTTCAGCTCAGACATGTTCACCTCCAGCACTTCGTGTTTAAGAAACATTTTTGTTTCTAAAATCGACAATTGCAAGTGCTTAGGCCGAATGTCCCTGTGACGCACGTAGCTTTTCCACGACGCCTGTGGCGAAACCCGCACCTCAAGTAATTGGAATCACTCAATTCAACGAATATCGAAACGTCGAGCCGCTGCAAGCGCGCCGATCACCAGGCTCGGCGAAGAAAGCTGCCCCGCAACGACAGCGTCGACAACGTCAGCGAGCGGCACCCACCGCTTAACGATTTCGGCTTCCTCCGCTTCGAGTACGAAGCCTTCCGGTAGGTTGCTCTCGTGCACCGACGTCGCGAGGAAGATCGTCACTTTCTCCGTGCTAAAACCCGGCGACGACGCGTAATGCGCGAGGACGTCCCACTCGTCTGCGGCGAGCTGCGCCTCCTCAGCCAACTCGCGCTTGGCTGCGTCGCGCGGATCCTCCCCCTCGTGATCGAGAAGACCCGCGGGGATCTCCCACATCAGTTGCTCAACAGGATGGCGATACTGACGGATCAGCAAAATCTCAGGGGTCTCAGTCCCACGAATCGCGACAATACCAACGGCGTCGTCGTGCACCACGACGTCACGCTTGGCAGTATCTCCCCCACGAAAACGAAGCGTATCGTGGCGTACCGAGAAAATCGGCGACGAAGCCTCGTTACTGGAGTTGAGCACGTCGACGTGCGTGGGCGCGTCAACATCTTGGAGTTGTTCCTTCATGCGGATTTCCCTTTCAATGCAACAATCGCTTTCCGATCGACAACGAGCAGCGCCGCTCCCCCGCCCGCGACGACGATAGCGCCAGCTACGACAGCGGCAACGACAGCGCCGCCAAGACCAGGAACAACGCCCATCAGCATCACGGAGGCAAACCAGGCTGCGACCGTCATCACAACGAGCACGGGAAGAAGCAATGCCACGAGGCGAACAACGCCGGCGATTGCGCGTTCACCTGCAACCGACCGAATTGCCACAAGCTGTGCAACCGCACCCAGGCACATACCCACGCTCATTGCCACGCCGACCAAGACAAGCGTCGCAATACGACCCTCGACGCCAGCAAGCCAACCAACCGCGAGCACCAACACGACGCAAACCCACGCGAGCGAATTCGCGCGCACCACGCGCCCTCCGGCGTCGAGCGCGTACAGCACCCGAGCACCGTGATATAGCAATGAGAAACCAACAAGCGAGACGCCCATTGCCACCATCGCCTGCTCAATACCAGGAATAGAACGTCCCACTGAGATCACGAGAGCAGCCGGCCTCGCAACTGCAATTAAGACGCTACCTGCAAGCATTCCCGCGGCGATCACCAGCCTCGTTGAACGCGCAACCAACAACTGAGAACCCTCACGGTCCCCACAGCCAACGGCGGCCGAGATCCGGGGGAAAACCGCAGTTGCAATCGGCACCGCAAGCACGGCATATGGGACCATATACAGCGAATACGCGTAATTGTACGCCGCGTAGGCGCCAACTCCACCGAGCGCGTTCGTCGTCACCATGATCGCGATAATCGCAACCTGTTGCGCGCCAAGCGCCGCGAGCCCGGCACCCGCAAGCCGTAACGTACGCCTGCCAACACCGACAGGGAACGCAAACGTCGGCCGAACTGTGACAAGCCGCATCACAGGGACCAGTTGCGGTAACGAAAACGCCACAACTCCGAATGTTGTTCCCCATGCAAGCACGGCAAGCTCACCCGCGCTCGGCATGGCGTGCGGCGTCGAGCCTGCGCCATATACAACAAAAGCCACCGTCACGACGATCGACGAAATTAGCGGGGAGAGAGCCGGAAGTACAAAACGGCCGTGTGCTTGAAGTACGCCCGTCGTCACCACGGAAATCCCATACAGAGGAATCTGGAAAGCGAAGACCCTCAAGAGAGACGTTGCAACTTCATGGGCCTGTGCACTCGCTCCTGCCCCAAGCACAGCCCCAGAAATCGGACCCGCCAATGCAACGACAGTAACCGCAAGCGGCACGCCGACAGCAACAACCCATGTCAGGAGAGCAGACACCGTCTGTTCAGCATCCGCCCGCTGCTTCTTCGCGAGAAATCCCGAGATCAGTGGGATTACGGCGCCAGCAAGTGCTCCGCCAGCCGCAACTTCAAACAAAACGTTCGGGATCGTATTCGACGTGTCGTATGCCGTTGCGACGAGACCATCGGACAACGCCCACGACTGCGCAAGTTTGCGGACCAGGCCCATCAGCCGAGACGCGAGGGTCAATACGGCGATCACGCCTGCCGCCCCCACCACGGAGGCAAGCAACTTCTTCACGGTCGGCCCAACTGATCAATGAATCGCAGCGGAGCGCACTCATCAATTACTTTCGAAAAAGACACTTTCTCCGAGACGTACATCATACCGACGACGACGGCAGTAACGGCGAGTCTCCCACCCAACGGAAGACGTCGAGCAAGAGCAACGCCGAGCTGAGCGCCCAGTGCATTCGCGCCGAGGTCCCCGAGCATAGTGTCGCCATGAAGATCCGTGGGAAGGGAGGCCACCGATGATCCTGCAACTGCGAGCGCCGCTTTATCTCCTGAGAGCCCCAATGGAACAGCGGTAGCCAAAGCTACCTTCAACGCACGACCTGGACGCAAGTCGAACAGGTTCACGACGTTCGCGCTCGACGCAATCAGAACAGTATTGAGCGCAGCGTCGCACAGCCGCGTGACACCGCGAGAACGCGAAGCAACACACCAGCCAGAAACTGCGGCACCCGCCCCGACTCCGAGGATCTTCACTGCACCCGACGTGATGTCACCACGCGCCAACGCTCCGAGGTGGCCCTTGAATCCCTTGCCCATTGTAGAAAAAGAATCCTCGTGATGGTCGTCAACATAGCCAGCGACCGCACCTGCAGCCCCCGCAATAGTTGCGGGGATATCGCCACTGACAGCGCTCGCCACAACAGCTCCTGCAGCGCTCGCTGCCCCTCCGGTGAGCGACACCGTGCTCCCGCTATACGATGGGCGATCCCACTTCGGCAAGCTCATTTTGGCGAGAGCAGCTGTTGCTACCCCCGCAACAACCGCACCGAGTAGCGCCGGCCGGATCACTTTGCGCCTTCTGACGCGGATGGTGCTGGTGTCGGCGCCTTCTCCAGCGGGCCAACGGCGGCGCTCACGCCGTCGTCAAATCCCAGGTGAACGTCTTTTCCAGCAAGCTCCTGAACGAGCGCGAGAACGACGTTAAGCTGAGAGATCGTCAGTGTCGGCGAATCCACCGTCGAGGCCTTGCCTTTTGCGCCACGAACCGCTGTGACCACATCATTGGGAGAATCAGCTGCGCCGAAAGCAACCGTTGGAGCGTTCGCCGCAAGCTCCGCAACGACGCCTGCATACGCCTTCGCGTCGTATTCGATCTGCGCCTTTTGCTCTGAAGTCGCCGTAGTAGCGGAAACGTCCGCATCGGGTGCCACGACTACAACGGCGTCGGCCTTCGCTTTCATATCCTCAAGCGTAACCAGCGGAGTCTTCGCTCCCGTCAGCAAATTCGGAAGGTCGGCGTTCGCCTGGTCGGACGTACCGCGAGTGGCAATCTGGGTCAAGGCACCCGCGAGAACGCCGTTCGCGTCCGTGCCAGCAGGGGCCTTCGCAATGTAGCTCTTAATTTGATCAGCGAACGCCGAACGGAACGCAGTGTTTGCCGACGATGTCCACGCTTCCTTCACGTTCGCTGTGCCCGTGACGGTGGCACCCGCCTTCGCGACGGCGTCGCGCGCCTGACTCACTACGTCGTCGGCAGCTCCCGGCAGCACAACGAAGGCCACGGTTTTGCCAGAAAGGGCGTTCTCGGTGAGCGACGGAATGAGCTGGGCCATCGCCTGATTTTGCGAGTCCTGAGCCCTCGTCAGCGCCTCATTCTCGGTCGCGAGGGCGGCATTCGTATCCGACAGTGCCTCCACACGGTTCGACAGTGCGCTTCCGATGGAATTTTGGAGGGGACCCGCCCCAAGGATCACGCCGATCGCCAGCGCGAGAAAGACCGACACCAGCGAAACGAGGTGGTAACGAAAATCAACCATGAAATCCCCTTAGAAAAGTCGAGTGACCCAGCGTGCGAAGTCACTCCACCACACGCTGCCAAGCTTGAACAGAATTTGCCCCGCATCAGTGACCGACAATGCGGCAACCATCGCGATCACCCCAGCGATAACCAACGCGGCGATCTGCCAATTCGAAATCCGTGACCGATACAGGCGAGACACGCCTTTCGCATCGACGAGCTTCGAGCCAATCTCGAGCCTCGTCAAGAACGTTGACGCCATGCCAGCACGCCCCTTATCGAGGAACTCAATCAGCGTCGAATGTGTACCGACGGCGACGATAAGTTCTGCGCCCTTGTCATCGGCCAGCAACATCGCAATGTCTTCAGATGTTCCAGTTGCTGGAAACACCACATGATCGATCCCGAGATCCTCCATGCGTTTCTTTCCCGGAGCGCGTCCATCGCGGTATGCATGCACAACGATCTCAGCGCCGCAACGCAGCGCCTTGTCGGACACCGAATCCATGTCCCCGACAATCATGTCGAGATGGTAGCCCGCTTCCAGAATCGCGTCGGCGCCGCCGTCGACTCCGATCATCACCGGACGATACTCACGGATATACGGACGCAGCGCCTGTAGGTCCTCCTTGTATCGGTATCCGCGTACCACCACCAACGCATGCTTGCGGACGAACGAGGTTTTCACATCCGGAACGCCCACGCCGTCGAGAATGAGATCCTGTTCCTTCTCGACGTATTCCATCGTGTTCGTCGCAAACGCCTTCAGCTGCGTGGCCATACCCGCGCGGGCGTGCTCCATCGCGAGGGCGTTTGATTCTGCCGTCAGGACGTCGCCTTCCGCGATGAGCTTTTCTCCGACGTAAACTTCTCCCCCATCGGTGACACGCACCTTCGCGTTTTCCTTAATGTCCATCACTGACGAGCCCAGATTATCGACCAACGGCAGGCCCGCCTCAAGGAGGATTCCGGGGCCAAGGTTCGGGTAACGTCCGGAAGTGGACTTTGCCGCGTTAAGCACGACGACGGGTTGGCACTCAACGAGCGCTTCAGCTGATACTCGATCGAGATCTTCGTGGTCGATGATCGCTACATCGCCACGGGAAAGCCGCTTAGTCAGTCGCTTCGTTCGTGAGTCGACGCGTGCAGGTCCTTGTATCTGCGAATCGTCTCCGAGCGGAATCAGTTTTCGTCTGAACACCATGGTGCTAATCATTCCACAATCGCGCCGGCGAGTAGTTCAGCCGCATGGGCGCGTGCCGTCTCCGAATCCGGTTGGCCAGAGAGCATTCGTGCGAGTTCAACGACCCGTTCCTCATCAGTGACGTGCTCGACGTCAGTTGAGACCGTTGGACCAGACGACTTTCGCACAACAACCTGCGCCGCGCCGTAAGCTGCGACCTGTGCGAGATGAGTGACGACAAGTACCTGATGGTGACTCCCTAGACGCGCCAGCCGTTCACCTACTGTTATCGCTGTACTGCCGCCGATTCCGGCATCTACTTCGTCAAAAATAAACGTGCGTTGTCCCTCGTGAGAACGAGCGGCAAGCGAGACTTCAAGCGCGAGCATGATACGCGACATTTCACCTCCGGAGGCGGAGGTGGCAAGAGGAAGCTGACGCGAACCACGGTGAGCTTGGAGCATAAAGGCGCAGTCTTCAAGACCGTGCGGAGCGGGCTTCTCGCGCGGGGTGATCTGCACACTAAATGTGGCATCTTTCATGGAAAGCGAGCGTAACTCGCGCGTTACCGCACCAGACAGCTCCTGCGCAGCACGTTCGCGGGTTGCGCGTAGCACGTTTCCCACGCGCGTGAGCTCCGAGACAGCGTTCGCGTATTGAGACTCCAGTTTCTCTGCTAGCGCCTGGGGGTCGACTAGCGCTGAGAGACGCTGTGCAGCTCGGTCCCGTTCGGCAAGCACCTCGGGAATCGACATCGCTAGGTCGCGCTGGAGGCGGGTAAGCTCGGCTCGGCGAGCGTGAACTTTGTTGAGACGCTCAGGATCCGCTGACAATTCCGAAAGCTTGTGGCGCAACTGAGCTCCGACGTCGGTGGCCACCGCGATCGCGCTCTTGAGCTCGTGTGCAAGTTGCGCGAGCGTTGGATCGTCGCTGCTGCCGCGCTGAAGCTCGTGACGTGCAAACTCGATTCGTGACACAGCTCCTTCCTCAGCATTCTCAAGCGCGCCGGCAGCGCCGCCCATCGCCTCACGCAACGACTCCACGTTTTCGAGTCGGATCGCCTCAGCGCGCAGCTCGTCATCCTCCCCAGGTTGTGGGTCGAGTGCGTCGACACGCTTTATCAACGCTTCAAGCGAGAGTCGCTCAATCCCCGAGGCACGCGCATTCTCCCGAAATTCCTTGAGCTGCGCACGCGCCGAGCGCGCGTGAGCCCACGCCTCATCGTAGGAGCGGCGCGCCGTGGCAAGTTCCTCCCCTCCAAAGGCGTCCAGTGAAGCCAGTTGGGCCGCCGGAGATTTCAATCGGATCTGATCGCTTTGTCCGTGCACAGTAACCAAAAGCTCCGCGATCTGCGCAAGCAGAGAGGCTGGCACTGCTTTCCCACCTGCGTACGCTTTCGATCTTCCACTCGCCGGGACCACGCGCGAGACGTAGATGATCGCATCGTCACCTTCGTAATCAACGGTGCCGCCGGCTTCTTGGACGAGTGTGACTGCGGGCGAATGCGCAGGTGCAACGAAGACGCCGTCAACCTGCGCAAACTCTGCACCATTGCGCACGCGAGCAGGATCTGCCTTTTGACCCATCAGCAGTGCCAACGATGTCAGAGCCATGGTCTTTCCCGCGCCGGTCTCACCCGTGATCGCAGTCATTCCGGCTCCGAGCTCAAGCTCGGCAGACTCGATCACACCGAGGTTCGAGATCACAACCTTCTCAATCATCGGCGCCCCGCTTACGCCAACCGGCAACGGGTAGGTGGAACTTCCGTACCAGGCGCGAGGAGAAAGGCGAATCGTTCAGACGCGCAAGATACACGCGTTCGCTCGAGTGGCGCGCCTCGATCTGCGCTCCCCCGACGACGTCGACAGGACGGCGACCATCGCACCAGATAATCGCGTCGCGCGAATACACTTGCACCTGGATCACCGAGTTCGGCCCGACAACGAGTGGGCGTGTAAAGAGCGCATGCGCGGCGATCGGGTTAAAAATCATCGCTTCGACGTCGGGCCAAACCACTGGGCCTTGTGCGGAAAAATTGTAGGCGGTTGAACCAGTGGGTGTGGAGATCAGTGCCGCATCTGCGTTGTAGGTGGACAGCCCACGTCCATCCACTCCGATGCCTAGGTTGATTGTGCGCGCCCCATGAGCTTTCTCGATCGACGCCTCGTTGACGGCCCAGTCGTGGATAACCTCGCCATTTTCGAGGGTGATGTCGAGATCGAGGGTCATGCGGTCTTCGACTGTCCACTGGTGTTCAATTACCGCAGTGACAACTTCATCCATGGATGATGGCTCCGCCTCAGCAAGGAAGCCGACGTGCCCAAAATTGATACCGAGGATCGGTACTTTCGTGCCGCGCGTGAATTCGGCCCCTCGCAGGATCGTTCCGTCACCCCCAGCCATAAGAAGCAATTCCGCATCGGCGACGTCGGAAGAACAGGTTGCGTCAACAACGGTGATCCCGGCCTTCCCTAGGCGCTCCTTCGCCGAGCGTGCACGTTCCAGCGCGTCTTGGCGCCATTCGTGCGTTAGTAGCGCGATCTTCCTCATTCGTTCGCCTCCTCGTGTACTCCCCCAGCCGGACCAGCCGAAATAGCAGCCTCGATTGCCTCATCAAGATGCTCCCCGAGAAGGTCCTGGCCCTGTTTCGCCATGTAGAGGAAATACTCCACATTTCCCGACGGACCTGGTAGAGGCGACGGCGCCACAGCGCGCAACTGAAGCCCGCATTCACGAGCAGCGAGAGCAACTTTCTTCACTGTTTCGTGGTGATGGGCAAGGTTACGAACAACTCCCCCATGGCCAAGTCGCTCCTTTCCAATCTCGAACTGAGGCTTGACCATCAGCACAAATTCGGCGTCATCCGAGGATACAGCGACAAGAGCGGGGATGACGAGTGTCAAAGAGATGAACGACAAATCCCCAACTACCAAAGACGGTGCAGGCGCAACGATGGCCGGATCCAACGTTCTGACGTTGGTCCGCTCAATCACGTCAACACGTGGATCCTCGCGGAGTTTCCATGCGATCTGCCCGTAGCCGACGTCAACAGCAGCTACCGATGCCGCACCACGTTGGAGAAGCACATCCGTAAAGCCTCCTGTTGACGCGCCTGCATCGAGCGCACGTACTCCGGCTACCGTGGGCCCGTCTTCACCGAGATAATCCAATGCGCCAATCAGTTTATAGGCGCCTCGCGAAGCGTAGCGTGGCTGACCCGTTTCTTTCACAATCAATGCAGCCGCAGGGTCCATCTGCCGCGCTGGCTTCGTCACCTCCATCTTGTCAAGGTACACCCTGCCGGCAGCGATCAATTCCGCTGCTTCCTTACGCGACTTTGCAAGATGACGCCTGACGAGTTCAGCATCAACACGGATTAGCTTCGCCATTATCCCTGTGCCTTACTCAGTTGGGCGCTGAGTGCGCGGTGGATATCTTCGAGATCCGAAATCTGTTCGTTGCGCGGCTTGTCACCGATCAGGCCAAGTTTTGTGCGCGGATCAACCGCAGGTTTCGGTTCGCTCATATATCCTCCTCACCCCACTACTGTACCCCGTGGCCACGATGCGGCCACGGGGTTATCCACAGCTATCGAACGGAGACGACAGCAGGAATCGATTCGGCGTCGAATGTTACACCGGCGTCGCTCGCTTCCCAGGCCGCCGAGGCGGCGGCGCGATACTGGTTGAGTGTCAAAGAACCAGCAATCGGCGCGTCATCCACCAGCAACTGACCATCCTTGACGCAAGCCTTCGCGGTCTCACAGCGCCAAACGTCGCCATCCTTGTCAACTGGCGCGTAGGCAATCCCCAGGTCGCGCAGATCGCGCGCCAGAACGCGAGGACGCGCCTGAGCGCTTGCAAGAAGGACGTCGCGGACCTGCGAAACTCCCGTCAGAACATGCACCGAGATGATTCCCGCAGCATTTGCGCCCACCATGTCAGTGTCGAGGCGGTCACCAATCGCGATCGGCGAGCTGAGCCCCGTACGCTCGACTGCAAGCTTGTACATATCGGGAGCAGGCTTACCAGCGCTCAGGGGCTCCACTCCCGTCGCATTCACCACCGCCGCAACAAGAGAACCATTACCGATCGTTTCGCCTCGCTCCCTGGGCATTGTCGCATCGAGATTGGTTGCGACGTATAGCGCACCCTTTCGGATCGCCAACGCGATCTCCGACAACTCAACCCAGCTGACGTGCTCCGCAAAGCCCTGGAGAATAGCCGCAGGATCGTCCTCGGCGCTTGTCACAACGTCGAACCCTGCGTCGCGGAGTGCTTCAAAAACTCCCTCGCCGCCAACGGCGAGCACCTTCGAGCCAGCAGGGACATGCTGTGCCACCTGCATCACGCCGGTTATCGCAGTGTTGATCACGTCTGTTGCCTCGGTGGGGATACCTAAGGATGACAGGTGCTGGGCAACCTTCGCCGGCGGGCGCGACGAGTTGTTCGTCACGTACACCGGGTGCACGCCCCGCTCACGCGCAGCTGCGATACCCTCAGCCGCATATGGAGCTTCCTGTTGCCCCAGATAGGCGACGCCGTCGAGGTCGGTCAGCATCAGATCAGCGATCTCGACGAGCGCCGGTCCAGAGTATTGGGTCGTCATCAAACCACCTTACTGTTCATCAGCAGACTCAGGAGAGTCTGTCGCAGCGCCGTCGCCGTCAACCGTCTCATCAACGGTTTCGTCGCTCGCAACGTCGTCATCAAGATCCTCGTCGGCAAAATCATCCCCGTCGAAGTCGAGATCGTCAGTGTCTTCCTGCTCAGAAGCCAGAGGCGTATGCGGGTCTTCGTCGATCATGTCGTCGAGTACGTCGTTGAGGTCATAAACATCTACCTCGTCCGAATCGTCGTCGTCACCATACTTCGCACGAAGCTCGGCAGCTTCTTCATCACGGCCAAGCTCCTCCAGGCGGTCTGCCTTGATGAGCGATGCACGGGCCGCAACCTCGTTCGGAAGATTGTTAATCTTCAATTTCTCCATGACAGCCAGGCCGCCTTCAGAATCCCCGATTTCGGCACGTGCACCAGAGACGACAAATGCAAGCTCGACCTGTGCCGACGGCTCGAGCCTATTCATCGGGATGCCCTCGATGAAACGTAGTGCCTTCTCTGGGCGGCCCAGGCCACGCTCTGAATCTGCCTCAAGCGGCACATGCTGGTAGTCATCGCTCATTCGGCGGTAGGTTCGAAGTTCACGGAGTGCCTCTGCGTAACGGCCGGTCATGTAGGCAGTGATACCGAGCGCCTCACGGACGATGTCGATGCGTGCGGCAGTCACGAATGCCGCCTTCGCGTGCTGGTACGCAACCTCAGGATCGATGTCGATCATCTCGCCGGCGTACGCGAGGTGACGTGCAACCCTGTGAGCATTTTCAACATTGAGTGAGTTGAGGTGGCGGTAGGCGGTCGGGTCAAGCGATTCTGGCGTGATGGATGCGGGAACCTCGAGTTCGTGTGTGGGAAGCTGCGCATCGTCACGTCGTTCGCGACCCTGGCCACGACGCGATTTGTTCTCATAACGCTCGTCACGATCATGACGGCGATAGCCGCGGTCGTCGCGGCGATCGTCGCGCTTGAATCCGCCGTCGCGACCACCACGATACCCGCGATCATCACGCTGGTAGCCACGATCATCACCGTCACGACGGAAATCATCACGACGGCGATCCCCACGGTAACCACGCTCGTCACGATCATGACGGCGATAGCCGCGGTCGTCGCGGCGATCGTCGCGCTTGAATCCGCCGTCGCGGCCACCACGATACCCGCGATCATCACGCTGGTAGCCACGATCATCACCGTCACGACGGAAATCATCACGACGGCGATCCCCACGGTAACCACGCTCGTCACGATCATGACGGCGATAGCCGCGGTCGTCGCGGCGATCGTCGCGCTTGAATCCGCCGTCGCGGCCACCACGATACCCGCGATCATCACGCTGGTAGCCACGATCATCACGACCGTCGTTTCCGTCTCGAGACCATTTACGCTGGCTACTCTGCCGGCGCTCGGACGCGGACTGCCAACCGGAGGATGGCCTCTCGCGACGCGGTGAACGTTCATTGTTGTCGTAATGGTTGGCCATTTTTTCCTCACGGTTCAATTGTTAATCACGGATGCACGGCGCACGTGCAATAGTAAGTCTAGCTCCTACGCGAATAAACGCGAAACGTGTCGCGCCACATCACAGTCCGAGCCGTGAAAGCAGTCCGATCCGGAACATGTCTAAAAATTCGCCGACGTTAGCAACGACAACCAGGGCAAAAAGACTACTCTGGTTGCGGGTGAGGGTGTTTGTTGGTGGCATAGCCGTGTATTCTCCCCCAAACTATAAACAAGCCGGCTTAAAGGCCAAAAAGCCCCGCCAACACCAGGCCCGTACATACAGTGGTAGCCCCCGGACTATGCCGGGGGCTACCACGTTAAGTGTAATGACGGCGGTGTCCTACTCTCCCACACCCTCGCGAGTGCAGTACCATCGGCGCTGGTAGGCTTAGCTTCCGGGTTCGGAATGGGACCGGGCGGATCCCTACCGCTATAGCCACCGTCAAACGGGTGGAGCAAACACTGTGTGTTTGGTGGTCCAGAATTGTATAGGGGACGCGAGGCAATCTCGTTTTATCTTTTTGTCAGTGGTTGGCCATTAGTACCAGTCAGCTCCAGCAATTACTTGCCTTCCACGTCTGGCCTATCAACCCTATCGTCTTTAGGGGGCCTCACACACCACGAAGGGTGTTTGGAAACCTTATCTTAAAGCAGGCTTCCCGCTTAGATGCTTTCAGCGGTTATCCCTTCCGAACGTAGCCAACCAGCCATGCTCCTGGCGGAACAACTGGCACACCAGAGGTTCGTCCATCCCGGTCCTCTCGTACTAGGGACAGCCCTTTTCAAGTTTCCTACGCGCGCAGAGGATAGGGACCGAACTGTCTCACGACGTTCTGAACCCAGCTCGCGTGCCGCTTTAATGGGCGAACAGCCCAACCCTTGGGACCTACTCCAGCCCCAGGATGCGACGAGCCGACATCGAGGTGCCAAACCATGCCGTCGATATGAACTCTTGGGCAGGATCAGCCTGTTATCCCCGGGGTACCTTTTATCCGTTGAGCGACGGCGCTTCCACAAGCCACCGCCGGATCACTAGTTCCTGCTTTCGCACCTGCTCGACCTGTCAGTCTCACAGTCAAGCTCCCTTGTACACTTGCACTCGCCACCTGATTACCAACCAGGCTGAGGGAACCTTTGAGCGCCTCCGTTACATTTTAGGAGGCAACCGCCCCAGTTAAACTACCCACCAGGCACTGTCCCTGAACCAGATCATGGTCCAAGGTTAGACATCCGGCACAACCAGAGTGGTATTTCAACAATGACTCCACACACACTGGCGTGCATGCTTCACAGTCTCCCACCTATCCTACACAAGCCGTACCAAACACCAATACCAAGCTATAGTAAAGGTCCCGGGGTCTTTCCGTCCTTCTGCGCGTAACGAGCATCTTTACTCGTAATGCAATTTCACCGAGTTCGCGGTTGAGACAGTGGAGAAGTCGTTACGCCATTCGTGCAGGTCGGAACTTACCCGACAAGGAATTTCGCTACCTTAGGATGGTTATAGTTACCACCGCCGTTTACTGGGGCTTAAATTCACAGCTTCAACACACGTGTTTAACCGTTCCTCTTAACCTTCCAGCACCGGGCAGGCGTCAGTCCGTATACATCCACTTACGTGTTCGCACGGACCTGTGTTTTTGATAAACAGTCGCTTCTCCCTGGTTTCTGCGGCCATCACCCCTAGCACGCAAGGTGCTTCAAGGATCAGGCCCCCCTTCTTCCGAAGTTACGGGGGCATTTTGCCGAGTTCCTTAACCACGATTCTCTCGAACGCCTTAGCATACTCTGCTCGACTACCTGTGTCGGTTTAGGGTACGGGCGGCTCGGACCTCGCGTCGAGGCTTTTCTTGGCAGCACAGGATCACTCTACTTCCCCACCACTGTGGGTCATCATCCAGCCTCACCCTGAAATTGTTTCCCGGATTTGCCTAGGAAACGGGCTGCGCTGTTAAACGTGGCAAGCCATTAGCCACGCGGAAGCTACCACTCTGCGTCACCCCTGTTAACACGCTTGCCTACACACAAGTTCAGGTCCCACGCTCCCCACAACCCCAATCCCGAAGGAAAAGAGCGTGGTTTGGATGGTTAGTATCACAAGCTTCAGCATTGGACGGTCCTTCGCCGGTACCGGAATAACAACCGGTTGCCCATCGACTACGCCTGTCGGCCTCGCCTTAGGACCCGACTAACCCAGGGCGGAACAACCTGGCCCTGGAACCCTTAGTCATTCGGCGGACGGGATTCTCACCCATCATTCGCTACTCATGCCTGCATTCTCACTCGTACGAAATCCACAACCAGTTCCCTGACTGCTTCACCTCACGCACGACGCTCCCCTACCCAAACAAAAAATTGTTTGCCGCGGTTTCGGCGGTGTACTTAGCCCCGCTACATTGTCGGCGCAGAATCACTTGACCAGTGAGCTATTACGCACTCTTTCAAGGGTGGCTGCTTCTAAGCCAACCTCCTGGTTGTCACAGCAACTCCACATCCTTTCCCACTTAGCACACGCTTAGGGGCCTTAACCGGCGGTCTGGGCTGTTTCCCTCTCGACTACGGAGCTTATCCCCCGCAGTCTCACTGCCGCGCTCAACATTGATGGCATTCGGAGTTTGGCTGACGTCAGTACCCGGGTAAGGGCCATCAGCCATCCAGTCGCTCTACCTCCACCAAGCAACACGCGACGCTGCACCTAAATGCATTTCGGGGAGAACCAGCTATCACGGAGTTTGATTGGCCTTTCACCCCTACCCACAGCTCATCCCCTCCATTTTCAACTGAAGTGGGTTCGCGCCTCCACACGCTCTTACACGTGCTTCACACTGGCCATGGGTAGATCACCCCGCTTCGGGTCTAGGACATGCAACTCAAAATCGCATTTTAAAACTCGCTTTCGCTACGGCTCCCCCACACGGGTTAACCTCGCTACATGCCACTAACTCGCAGGCTCATTCTTCAAAAGGCACGCCATCACCCCCACCAAGAAGGCTCTGACGGATTGTAAGCGTCCGGTTTCAGGTACTATTTCACTCCCCTCCCGGGGTACTTTTCACCATTCCCTCACGGTACTCATTCACTATCGGTCACATAGAGTATTTAGGTTTACCCAGTGGTCTGGGCAGATTCACACGAGATTCCACGAGCCCCGTGCTACTCGGGAACACCACAACAAGCCAACCACATTTCACCTACGGGACTCTCACCCTCTGCGGTACTGCTTCCCAACAGCTTCGACTATATGGCTGGTTTCTCACTTGCTAGAAAAACGTCGGTTTTTCCTAGTAGGTCCCACAACCCCGATCATGCAACACCCGACGGCTATCACACACAACCGGTTTAACCTCATCCGCTTTCGCTCGCCACTACTCACAGAATATCTTTTCCTCCGGGTACTGAGATGTTTCACTTCCCCGAGTTACCCCCAACTACCCTATACATTCAGGCAGCGGTCACCAGAAACAACTCTGGCCAGGTTTCCCCATTCGGACACCCTCGGATCACAGCTCGTTCGCCAACTCCCCGAGGCTTATCGCAGGCAACAACGTCCTTCATCGGCTCTATGTGCCAAGGCATCCACCGAACGCCCTTGAACACTTACAAAAAACCAAAAGATGCTCGCGTCCACTATACAATTCTCAACCACCACACCAACACCACAACCACACACAACCACAACGGCCGCAGATGATCACAGGTAGCACAGGGTGTTACCCCAGAACCCAACAGCATGCCAACTTCCCATGTTCCACTAGAAAACCCAACCCCACAAACACTCAATCCATGAGGCCCCCTCGAACACTAGACAAAAACCGAGGAGAAAATAGGCTCCTTAGAAAGGAGGTGATCCAGCCGCACCTTCCGGTACGGCTACCTTGTTACGACTTCGTCCCAATCGCCAATCCCACCTTCGACCGCTCCCCCCACAAGGGTTAGGCCACGGGCTTCGGGTGTTACCAACTTTCGTGACGTGACGGGCGGTGTGTACAAGGCCCGAGAACGTATTCACCGCAGCGTTGCTGATCTGCGATTACTAGCGACTCCGACTTCATGGGGTCGAGTTGCAGACCCCAATCCGAACTGAGACTGGCTTTAAGGGATTCGCTCACCCTCACAGGATCGCAACCCTCTGTACCAGCCATTGTAGCATGCGTGAAGCCCAAGACATAAGGGGCATGATGATTTGACGTCGTCCCCACCTTCCTCCGAGTTAACCCCGGCAGTCTCTCGTGAGTCCCCACCATCACGTGCTGGCAACACAAGACAAGGGTTGCGCTCGTTGCGGGACTTAACCCAACATCTCACGACACGAGCTGACGACAACCATGCACCACCTGTACACCAGTCCGAAGACGCACACATCTCTGCATGATTCCGGTGTATGTCAAGCCTTGGTAAGGTTCTTCGCGTTGCATCGAATTAATCCGCATGCTCCGCCGCTTGTGCGGGCCCCCGTCAATTCCTTTGAGTTTTAGCCTTGCGGCCGTACTCCCCAGGCGGGGCACTTAATGCGTTAGCTACGGCGCAGAACCCATGGAAAAGGCCCCACACCTAGTGCCCAACGTTTACGGCATGGACTACCAGGGTATCTAATCCTGTTCGCTCCCCATGCTTTCGCTCCTCAGCGTCAGTAACGGCCCAGTAACCTGCCTTCGCCATCGGTGTTCCTCCTGATATCTGCGCATTCCACCGCTACACCAGGAATTCCAGTTACCCCTACCGCACTCTAGTCTGCCCGTACCCACTGCAGCCCCGGAGTTAAGCCCCGGTCTTTCACAGCAGACGCGACAAACCGCCTACGAGCTCTTTACGCCCAATAATTCCGGACAACGCTCGCGCCCTACGTATTACCGCGGCTGCTGGCACGTAGTTAGCCGGCGCTTATTCAACACCTACCGTCACTTTCGCTTCTTCAGTGTTAAAAGGAGTTTACAACCCGAAAGCCTTCATCCCCCACGCGGCGTCGCTGCATCAGACTTGCGTCCATTGTGCAATATTCCCCACTGCTGCCTCCCGTAGGAGTCTGGGCCGTATCTCAGTCCCAATGTGGCCGGTCACCCTCTCAGGCCGGCTACCCGTCGACGCCTTGGTAGGCCATCACCCCACCAACAAGCTGATAGGCCGCGAGCCCATCCCCCACCAGAAAAAACCTTTCCAACACCAACCATGCGGCCAGCGCAGAATATTCAGTATTAGACCCAGTTTCCCAGGCTTATCCCAAAGAAGGGGGCAGGTTACTCACGTATTACTCACCCGTTCGCCACTAATCCACCAAAAGCAAGCTTCCGGCTTCATCGTTCGACTTGCATGTGTTAAGCACGCCGCCAGCGTTCGTCCTGAGCCAGGATCAAACTCTCCAAACAAAAACCAAAACCACAAGGGTTCCAATCAATAATTCAGAAAACCAATCGGCTCCAAAAAAACCAGACAAACTGGCATAAAAACAGCCCAACCAAACCCACAAAAAGGCGAGCCCAGCCAGACCAAACAAAAACCAACCCCAACCAAAAACAGTCAAGGTCAGACATAAAAAGCTGACACACTATTGAGATCTCAAACAACACCCCTACATCGAAGATCGAATATCTCTTATTCTCACCTCAAGAGGACTGGGTCATAGTTTAACCCACTGTTGACGACCGGTCAAATCGAAATCCGATTTTCCGGCTTACCACTGCGGAAAAACCAACGAGATGAATCGTTTGGAAATTTCTTTCGTGCCTCGCAACAGGTAAATACTTTAGGCGGGTTCGGTTTCCCGGTCAAATCGAATTTTCATGGCCCCAGTCACACCCTGCTGCCACATCGCTTTCTCTACCGGACGAGGCGGCGGGAGGGGCGTTTTTCGGCCCTCCCGCCGCACACGTAGCAGTCAGTTTCATTCACACAGTTACGGACACTTTGAAGCCTCGTGCACCGCTCACTGCACGATCTCGACGACCGCGAGATTCTTGCGCCCCTTGCGAATCAGAACAATTCCCCCAGGGAGCACGTCGGAATCAACCAGCACGCGCTCGACATCCGATACCTTTACATTGTTGATATTCGCACCGCCAGCTTCGATCGTACGCCGCGCTGCGCCACGCCCCTTCTCGAAACCAAGGTTAACGAGAACATCGACAAGCTCATCGCCAAGCCCAGCCTTTGTCCGCGGAAGCTCGGCAGTCGCATCCGCGAGCGTGCGCTCATCCAAACCAGCAGGCTCATCTTTGCCGAACAGCACCGCTGAAGCCGCCTTGACACGCTCCGTGTTCTGCGCGCCGTGTACCCAAGTGGTAACTTCCTCAGCAAGGACTTTCTGCGCCTCACGGGCTTGTGGGCGCTCCGATACCAACTGCTCAAGGTCTTCGATTCGCTCGCGCGAGAGGAAAGTAAATACCTTCAGCATGTGGATAACATCGGCATCAGCCGTGTTCAACCAGAACTGGTAAAACTTGTACGGCGAAAGCATCTCAGGGTTCAGCCACACAGCGCCACCTTCAGTCTTGCCGAACTTCGTTCCATCAGACTTCGTAATCAGTGGGTTCGTCAGTACATGAACCGACTTGCCCTCCACCTTTCGAATGAGATCCATCCCACCCGCCATGTTGCCCCACTGATCGTTTCCTCCAACCTCCAGTGTGCAGTTGTAACGGCGGAAAAGCTCGAGGTAATCATTGGCCTGAAGAATCTGGTACGAAAACTCGGTATACGACAGACCTTCATCGGACTCTAGCCGGCGTGCGACAATGTCCTTATTCAGCATCGTACCCATGCGGAAGTTCTTACCAAGATCGCGCAGGAAATCGATCGCGCTCATCTGCTCGGTCCAGTCCAGATTGTTGACGGTGCGAGCGGGATTGTCACCGTCAAAATCGAGTAACGACTCGAGCTGAGATTTCAAGGCATCGGCCCACCCTGCAACGACGTCGCGACCGTTGAGAACGCGTTCGCCCTTCGCGCGCGGATCTCCAACAAGGCCCGTCGCTCCACCGACGAGCACAAGCGGGTGGTGTCCAGCAAGCTGGAGATGACGCATTAACTTCACGGCGACAAGATGCCCGTGATGGAGCGACGGCGCCGTAGGATCGAAACCGCAATAGAACGTGATCGGCCCAGAATCCAGCGCTTGCTTGAGCGCATCGATATCTGTGTGCTGGGCAATCAGCCCGCGCCACTGCAATTCTTCGAGGACGTCAGTCACGTTCATTTCCTTTCGTTTGTCTCCCACTATTGTGCCTGAGGAAGCGCCAAATGACGATTTACCGGCCGACACGGCTCAACAGATCGTCACATAAACGCGTTGCGCGCTGTTCCGAATCAGTGATCACGAGTACAGTATCATCGCCCGCGATACAGCCAAGAACGCCGCCGATAACCGCACGATCAATCGCAGAGGCAAGCAACTGAGCCGCACCTGGAATCGTCCTTAAAACAACTTGATTCAGCGCTGATTCGGCGCCCGTCAATAACTCTCCAGCCCACCGGTCAAACTGACCTGGTGCACCGGCGTCAGCGAAAGAAAGTTCGACCGCATCAGGGATCTTGTACACACGTACGCCCTGCGCGTTGTACTCCTTATACGCACGTAACTCTTCGAGATCGCGAGAGAGCGTGGCTTGAGTGACGTTGATGCCAACATCGGCAAGTAATGAGCGCAACGACGCTTGGGACGCCACCGGCTGCTGTTCGATCAGCTCAACAATCTTGGCCTGACGGGCGGTGCGAGTATTCGGTACCGGATTCGGCATGTGCCCCTCTCCTTTATCGAATAGATATGAAACTGGAAGAATTATAATTCACATTCGAGGAATTGTGCATTATTATTCATTTTCAGTTTTGAAGGGTGTCATGCGCAATCTACGCTCCTCGACTCCGATACCAGCAGCGGATCGCGCGCGCAGATCCTCGAGCGAATCGGTCCCTGCACGCACCTGCGCACCAGACAAACCGTCAAGATCGCCATCCACCGCAGCCGCAATAATCTCCGCGACTTCCGTAGGTTCATTCCACTCGGTACGCCCGACGTGCATCTGTGCGTCGGCGGTCATGTCTGTCTTGACGACGCCGGGGGCTACCTCCAGCACGCGTAGACCACGCTCATAACCGGCCTCGTGCATGGACGATCCCAGCCGGTAGAGGGCGGTTTTCGAAACAAAATACGCCACGGTATTGGAGGTGTCCCACACAGCTGCGCCAGACGACAGATCAATGATTCGGCCGAAACCAGCCTCCAGCATCGCCGGAACGAAAGCATGGGCAAGCAGGAACGGAGCGCGAACGTTCACTTCCAACACTCTCCACCAGGCCACGGGATCATCCTCCCACGGCGCTAGCTCTGCCCCCATCACACCGGCGTTGTTAATCACCGTATCCGGCACAAAGCCGTCTGCCGCGATATGTACAACCAAAGAGTTCACGGAGCTGACGTCGCTGAGCTCAGCTGCGTAAGTATGTACGGTCGCTCCGAGCCCACGCGCCGCCTGGGCAGTGTTTTCGAGCGAAGCGATCGAACGGGCCACAAGTAACAGCGTGCGCCCCGGGGCGGCGATTGCGTTCGCAATCGCCGCCCCAATGCCACGCGAAGCACCGGTCAGAACAATGACTTCGGATGATCGGGCCACCGCGCGCCTCAGCCCCGCAACTGCGCGCCAAGCTTCGACTTCGCGCGCTTGACGATCTTGTGACGCAACCCTGCCGTGTCCTCCGCCGAAAGCGTATGATCCGCCGAGCGGAAACGAAGGGCGAAAGCCAAAGACTTCTTCCCCTCATCGACCTGGTCGCCACGATAGACATCAAACAGGTGGATATCCTCAAGCACTTCACCGGCAGCATCTTCGATGACGCGCATGACCTCAGCGACGGTGTACTTTTCATCCACGACGAGCGCGATATCTTCCTTCGCAGAGGGATATGTTGCAACTGGAGCAACCTGGATCGGCTCGCCGCCGCGGGCGGCCATCAGAGCATCTGCATCAAACTCGAATGCGATTGAACGTTTGGGCAGGTCGAAAGCCTTCACAACCTTCGGAGCAAGTTCGCCAGCATGGCCAATGACCTGACCGCCAACCACGAGCGCGGCGGTACGCCCCGGGTGGAACGGCGCGTATTGAGCCGCAACGATCTGGACATCCACTCCAACCGTACGAGCGGCAATCTTCAACGCTTCGATAGCATCTCGCCAATCCCACACCTGCGGTGGCAAGCCCGCAACCGTCGCAGTCACCTGCGGTGCCGCAACGCCAGCAATATGGTGCGGCTGCGCAGGAATCGCACCGTGCAGTGTCTGAAGAACCTCATCCGACGGGCGCGCACCAGCTCCAGGGTTCTCGATATCAACGATCTTCCCCGGCAATGTCACTAATGACGTCTCGAAGATGGCCACCTGCGGATTCCCGCGAGCCACATTCATCTTGGCGGTCGCGAGCAACGAATCCAAGATCGAGGTGCGCATATAGGGAGCCTCTTCCTGAAGAGGATTCACCAAGCGGATGGCGCGACGACGTGAATCATCCTGAGGAATTTCCTGCTTATCGAGCGCTGCTGCAGAAACAAACGGGTAGCTCAATACCTGAGTCCACCCCTGCTCCGCGAATGCGCGTGCGAGATCGCGACGCTGCCGTTGCACAACCGTGAGCCCACGCCCTGCAGGTGCGGGCGGCACGATCGATGCGATCTCGTCGTAGCCGATCAAGCGGGCAACCTCCTCCACGTAGTGTGCAGGGCCAACCAGATCTGGACGCCATGTGGGAGCAGTGACGGAAAGAAGTGCAGAATCACCACGATCCTCCACCACCTCAACAGTTGCTCCAATCTCGCGAAGAATCGTGATGGTCTTCTCAACCGACGGTGTGAGGCCAGTGAGACGGTCAGTCTCACGAGTATCAAACTCTGTCGGCGTTGGCAACGAAACTTCGTTGTACTCGAAATTCGCCTCGTCGATCGTACCGCCGCCGAACTCCACCAGGATCTCCGCCACACGCTGGGCGGCGACAGGAGCAATCAAAGGATCAACCCCACGCTCGAAACGCTTGGAGGCTTCAGAAGGCAGACGATGACGGCGAGCACCGCGGGCAATCGACACAGCGTCGAAGTGCGCGGCCTCGATCAGCACGTCCTGTGTGCTGTCCGAGATTTCGGTGGATGCGCCGCCCATGACACCGGCGAGACCAATCACACGAGTTCCCTTGCCACCCTCGGAATCAGAGATCACAAGATCCTCAGGATCCAGCGTGCGCTCGGCGTCGTCCAGAGTGCGAAGCTTCTCCCCCGGCTTCGCACGACGTACCACGATCGGAGCACTCAATTTCGACAAGTCGTAAGCGTGAAGCGGCTGACCGAGATCGAGCATGACGTAGTTCGTTGCATCCACAGCAAGCGAAATCGGACGCATTCCTGCAGCGGTCAACCGATCTCGGATCCACTTCGGAGACTCCGCATTCGGGTTCACTCCACGAACAATCCGAGTGACGAAGCGATCCGCACCTGGCACACCATGGATCGGAGCGTCGTCGGCAACCTCCACAGGGAAACCTTTGTTGTTGAACGGAGGGAGATCCACATCATGCGCAGGATCTGTGAACTTCGCTCCCGTTGAATGCGAGTATTCACGTGCAATACCACGCATGGAGAAGCAATACCCGCGATCGGGAGTCACGTTGATTTCGAGCACTTCGGAATCGAGACCAAGGTAGCCAAGAGCGTCCTCACCCGGCGCAGGGATCGATGCAATTGCACCGGCGTCGTCTTCATGAGCGAGTACAATGATCCCTTCGCTTTCCTCCGAAAGCCCAAGTTCCTTGGCCGAGCAGATCATACCGTCGGAAATATGGCCGTATGTTTTGCGGGCGGCAATCGCGAAATCGCCGGGAAGTACAGCCCCCGGAAGCGACACCACAACGTAATCACCCTCGACAAAGTTGTGTGCGCCGCAGATAATTCCACGAGAAGGGAAATCGGCCGGCTCTTTTCCCTCTCCAGGCGCATCGTTGTAGGCTCCGACGTCGACACGGCAATAGTTGATCAACTTGCCGTTCTTCTGCTCCTCCTTGACCAAGGTGAGCACCTTGCCGACGACGATCGGTCCAGTGACGTCGCTACGATGAATTTCCTCTTCCTCAAGGCCAACCTTGACAAGATCAGCGGCGAGTTGTTCCGCGGTGAGATCCGCTGGAACCTCAACATGTTCCTTCAACCAATCAATCGGAACGAATGGCATCTCAGTGGCCCCTTCCCGTCGTGCCGAACTGCGCGGAGAAACGAACATCGCCTTCCACCATATCGCGCATATCTGCAATTCCATGGCGAAGCATGAGCGTACGCTCAATGCCCATGCCGAAAGCAAAGCCGGTGTAGACATCTGGATCGATACCCGAGTTACGAAGAACTTCCGGGTTCACCATTCCACAGCCGCCCCACTCGATCCAGCCCGGGCCACCCTTCTTCTGAGGGAACCACAGGTCCATCTCGGCGCTCGGCTCCGTGAAGGGGAAATAGGACGGGCGCAGGCGAGTCTTCGCCTCTGGGCCGAACATCGACCGTGCGAAGTGATCGAGTGTACCCTTCAGGTGCTCCATCGTGAGCCCCTTATCAACCGCCAAACCCTCAACTTGATGGAAGACGGGAGTGTGCGTGGAATCGAGAGCATCGGTACGGAACACTTTGCCCGGGCACGCAATGTAGAGCGGCACACCGCGATCAAGCATCACATGCGACTGCACGGGAGAGGTGTGGGTACGCAACACAAGGCCGTGAGCCTCATCAATCTCCTGCTGCCCCACCTGCTGAGCGCCCGCAACATAGAACGTATCCTGCATCTGGCGCGCCGGATGATCCGGGCCGAAGTTCAGCGAATCAAAGTTGAACCACTCGTGTTCAAGCTCAGGGCCCTCCGCGATCTCCCAGCCCATGCCGACGAAGAAATCAGCGATATCCTCAACGAGCACCGTCAGTGGGTGGCGAGCTCCAAGCGGCGCACGGCGGGTCGGCATCGTCACATCGACCGTCTCGTCGGCCAACATGCGCTCCTCGGCCTCGGCCTCGAGACGAGCTGTCGCCACGGCAAGAGCGGCCTGGATCTCTTTGCGCGCACCTCCCATCAGCTTGCCGGCGGTTGGCTTATCCGCCTTGTCAAGATTGCGGATTTGCATATTCGCAGCGGTGATCGGGGCGTTATCGCCCGAGTGAGCCAGGCGCGCCGCCTTCAGCTCCTCCAGCGACGTCGCTGCCGCAAAAGCTTCCTTCGCAGCGGCAACTGCGGCCCCGATACCGGCCTCATCGAGTGGACTGAGATCCATGGTGACCTTTCACTATTCGCAAATGGATAATGCGCATACCCCACCATTCTAGACGCTTTGCGGCCGATGTGGGACGGCCGATTGCTGGGCACGGACAGAAATCTAGTTGGCGCACCGTTGCGCCGACGCCGAAGCATAGAGGCACAGCGTCGTTGCCATGGCAACATTCAATGATTCTGAGCCACCCCACATCGGGACAGAAACTACAGCATCAGCAAGCGCACGCTGCGCCACGGTAAAGCCGTGCGCCTCGTTCCCGACAAGCCACAATGTTGGGCGGCGCAGGTCAATCCCTTCTGGTGCTTCGCCTTTCAACGCTCCCATAACGGCCGCGTGTTGAAGATCAACAAGATCGACATCACCACCGCCGTCGGCGAGCAAGACCTGCATACCCGCGGCCTTTACCCGCTCAACCACGCTCGGCACGTCTTCTTCCTCAAGAATCGGAAGATGGAACAACGAGCCGGCAGTGGAGCGAATCACCTTCGGGTTCATCGCCTCGACGCTACCCTGCCCGAGGATCACGGCATCGGCGCCGGCCGCATCTGCGCTACGCACAATCGTTCCCAAATTGCCGGGATCCGACAACTGCACAGCGCAGACGATCAGATTCGGCGAATCGGCCATCAGTGAATCGAAGGGAACTTCGTCAGGGATGTCGATCACTGCGAGTATGCCCTGCGCCGTGGTAGTGAGCTGCTCAAACAAATCTCGCGGCAACATGTGGGTAAATGGATCAACTGCGCGCAGTAACGAATCAACATCTGGGTGTGAAGCGAGCGCCTCATCAGTGGCGTAGACATCACGAATGAGCTCCGGCGCGGATGACAGTACCTCACGGACCGCCTGCGGACCTTCAACAACCGCGCGCTCCCACTTTCGCCGAGCGTTGCGCGAGTATAGACCCGCAACTTTCTTCAATTGGCCCGTCATTCGATCAATCGTATTGCGCATGTGCTCCATCTTAGCGGCTGAGCAACTCAACAATATCCTCGCACTGCTGTGGGGTTGTTCCCAGCAACGGAGGAACGCCGCAATCACAAACCTCACGACGCCGACGCCCAGTTACCCTCACGTGCCCCCTCGACGACTCCAAAGGGCATCAAAAAATGAGGCGCACGCCAAACGGCGTGCGCCTCATTTCAAGCCTCAATTCAGGCAACCGGAGCGTTCACATCGGCCGGGAGAGCCTTGCGGGCCTTCTCCACAACCGCAGCGAAAGCGGCCGGATCGTTCACAGCGAGCTCAGCGAGCATGCGGCGGTCAATCTCGAGCTCAGCCAGGCGAAGACCCTGGATGAGACGGTTGTAAGTCATCCCGTTAGCGCGTGCGCCAGCGTTGATACGAGCAATCCAGAGCTTACGGAACTCGTTCTTGCGGACCTTACGATCGCGGTAGTTGTAGACGAACGAGTGAGTGACCTGCTCCTTGGCCTTACGGTAAAGGCGCGAACGCTGACCGCGGTAACCCGAGGCGCGATCGAGGGTGGTACGACGCTTCTTCTTAGCGTTAACGGCGTTCTTGACGCGTGCCATAGTATATTTCTCCTTCTACCTTCAGCGGCCGAGCAGCTTCTTCATCATCTTGACGTCTGCGCGCGCAACCGGCTGGTCCGAGGACAGGCGGCGGGTGCGACGCGAGGACTTGTGCTCGAGGAGGTGGCGCTTGCCAGCCTGCTCACGCATGAGCTTGCCCTTACCGGTAACGCGGATACGCTTCTTGGTACCCGAGTGAGTCTTCATCTTCGGCATGATGTGCCCCTTCTTTTCGATCCCGTGGGGGATTGTTTTCTACTTCTCGTCCGATTCGCTCTTAGCGGCGACTCGCTGCGCATTCTTCTCGGTGCGGCGCGCTTCTTCAGCCTTGCGGTGATCACGCTCGGCTTCACGACGACGGCGCTGATCCGACTTCGCTTCAGACTTCTTCTTCAGCGGGGCCAGGACCATCACCATGTTGCGACCATCAACGCGCGGCGCCGACTCCAATGTGGAGTTGTCCTTCAGATCCTCGGCGACCTTCTGCATCAGCTTCAGGCCGACCTCCGGGCGCGACTGCTCGCGGCCACGGAATCGCAACTGGACCTTGACCTTGTCGCCACCATCAAGGAACTTGTTGGCGTGCTTGAGTTTGGTCTCATAATCGTGCGAATCGATCTTCAGGCCGAGGCGAATTTCCTTAATCTGGGTGTTCGCCTGGTTACGGCGCGCATCGCGAGCCTTCTGGGCGGCTTCGTACTTGTACTTGCCGTAGTCCATGAGCTTCGCGACAGGAGGATTAGCGTTCGGCGCCACCTCAACTAGATCGAGGTTCGCTTCAGCGGCCAGACGCAGCGCGTCTTCGACGCGAACCACTCCGACCTGCTCACCCGCAGGACCGACAAGACGGACCTCACGTACGCGAATACGATCGTTGATTCTTGGCTCGTTAATAATTGCTCCTCTACTCCGTTCCGAATGCGCACGGAGTTCACAAGGGCAACGGCATGAGCGCCGTTTTGTGAAACCCGATCCCTTGGGGATCCAGGTGGGATTGCTCCGCTTGCGTTCCGGCAATCTGCCGGTCGGTCGGAAAAGAGTTTACCACTGAGCGCCGCGCCTCTCCACGCACACCAGCCCACCGACGTCGGTGACATTGCACACGTCAGGCGACAGGACGTATCTCCACGGCGTCCAAACGCGCCTTGACGTACTCGTTGTTCTCCATCAGGGAGGTCACGGACGCGATCGCCACCATGGCGTCGTCGCGGCTGACCGTACCGACGGCAAGTTCGACAACGGTAGCCCCAGCGGCAGACGGCTTCAACGTGACGACCGCCTCGCCACCCAGCCCGGCATTTAATTCATCCGCGATCCGCTGATCCTCCCACGGCGCGCGCCACGGCGTGCGTGTTGCGAGAGCGACGACGGCGCTACGGCCGATCCACGTCTGGCTCGGCAGGCCTGGATCGAGAGTGATCAACCCAATTTCAAGACGAAGCGTTTCAGAGGCAACCGTCATGATTTTCGCCGGCACCGGACGCGCCTGCGGGTTCCACATTCGCATCGCCTCAGCAGATGAAAAGACCGCGAGAGAATCCCTGCCACCAGGGAACGGCACCTTCACGAGCGACTCGTCTTCGGTACCGCACGCATTCACAGTAATTTTCTCGTGCTCAACGACTTTCCCCAGCTCGTCGCGACCAGGATGCTCGTGTGGCAACACAGGGATGAGTACGCGGCCGAGCGAGAGCACCACTTCCTTTGCACGGTGCGTTTCGTCCGTGACGAAGGCCGAAGCGAGAGCAGGCTCGAGCGCCCCGTCATCACCGGCGAAGGGATTACCTCCAGTGAGATCGCGAGGAATGGGCATGGTCCTACCTTTCACAAATGAGTATCGCAAATTCGCTAACCGGCGATTTCAAGAATTCCCGCGACCAAGCGCGTCAAGAATTTCCTGAATCTCCGTGGGGCCGAGGTCCGCTGTATCGATGGCGTCAGGAACTGCACGAACGTCAGCGCCAATCAGCAGATCCTCAACTTCATCGGGCAAGTTGTTGATGAGCTGGCCGGCCGACAAATCCTCGCCACGCTCCCCCGCATTCACCCGATGAGCTTTCACCATCCCCGAAACACCAGGTTCCGAACCCACGTCGTCGCCAAGCTCCGCAACCATCACGACCACACCGTAGTCGGAAAGCTCTGACAAGGCAGACGCAGCCGCCTCCGCGGCAGTAGGCTCCCGACCTTCAGCGGATTCGGGATCCTCTCCGAGGAGTTCCGAAATGTCCCACTCACCAAACTCGGCAGCATCTTCATCCACCACCACGAGCACGCCTGCAGAAGACGGGACAGCAAAAGCCTCAACACCGCGCATGGCGAGCACCGCCGCAACCACCTGAGCTTCGGCGAATGGCGTAAGGATCACATGACGTTTCATTGGCCTCTCCTTCCGCGAATTTTCACTCCATCACACTAACCGATTTCGCCGTTTAGCCGCGAACTGACGCGGCGAGAGACGAAAAATATCACGCAGTTTGGCTACCCTAAGAAACTTGACTCATTCAAAATAACGTAAGGCTTCCCTTGCTAGTCGAATGCGGGTTTTCGACGTAGATTCGAACCAGAACGAAGGAGAAAACCATGGCAGTTATCGATACTCCAGCGCAAGCATTCACTGACGCGCCGCTGAACACCGACTTCCCCGTCATCGAGCCCACCTCGATCGGCGGTAAGCTGAACTGGCTCCGTGCGGGAGTCCTCGGCGCGAATGACGGCATCGTCTCCATCGCGGGCCTCGTGACCGGTGTCGCGGGCGCCTCTCTCACCGGACACGCTCTCCTCGCAGCCGGAATCGCTGGCGTCGGTGCTGGCGCACTCTCGATGGCCGCCGGCGAGTATGTTTCTGTCTCCACCCAGCGCGATTCCGAGCGCGCCGCCATCGCACGTCAGCGCGTCTTTATCGACTCCGACCCGCAAGGTGCCGAACGCAAGCTCGCCGGCATGATTGCCGGGCGCGGAATCTCCAAGCCTGTCGCCGCAAAGATCGCACGCGAACTCTCGGTACGCGACCCATACGAGGCACACGCCCACTACGAGTACGGACTCGACGCCGATGAACTCACCAACCCGTGGCACGCAGCGCTCGCCTCCATGCTGGCGTTCGTCCTCGGCTCCATCATCCCAATGGCCGCCATTTTGCTCTCGCCGGTGTCGGTTGCCGTGATTGTCACTGTGATTGCAGTCTCGATCGCACTCGCGATCACCGGAGGTGTCTCGGCATCCTTGGGCAATGCACCGATCGTCCCTGCGGTGATCCGCAACATCCTCTGGGGTAACGCGGCGATGTGGGTCACCTACGGCGTTGGGTACCTGCTGGGCGCGCCAACAGCCTGATGCTCTCGTGAAAGAGGGATCGCGCACTGGCATGCCAGCGCGCAATTCCTATTTCGCAACTTTATCTTCTGCTCCGCCAAACCGGCGCTCACGCGAGCCGAACTGCTCAATACACCGCCACAGCACTAACCGATCAAACTCCGGCCATGGCTCCGGGACGAACATGTACTCCGCATACGGCGCTTCCCACAACATAAAGTTCGATGTGCGTTGTTCTCCGCCACTGCGGATAAAAAGATCTACATCGGGAAGATCCGGCTGGTACATGTACCTGCCTAAAAGCGCAGGATCAACATCCTTCGGGCGAACAATGCCAGCCGCGACGTCGGCAGCGAGAGCTGCAGCCGCGTCGGCAATTTCTGCTCGCCCACCATAGTTGCAACAAAAGTTCAGTACCATCGTGGAGTTCGAGGCGGTCACCTCCTCGGCAGCCTTCAACTCCTTGATCACTGATTTCCATAGGCGCGGGACGCGCCCTGACCACACGACCTTCACGCCCCAATCGTTGAGCTCAGAGCGCCGCGAACGTATCACATCACGCGAATAATTCATCAAGAAGGCCACCTCACGCGGCGATCTCTTCCAGTTCTCCGTGGAGAAAGCATAAACCGACAACACCTTCACGCCTGCTTCGATACATCCAGCGATCACTTCCATCAGCGACAGCTCGCCAGCCTTGTGCCCCTCGGTACGCGGCAGTCCACGGGCATTCGCCCAACGCCCATTTCCATCCATCACGATGGCAACATGCGCAGGCGGGGTGACATTCGGAGGCATTGCCCCGGAGGGATGCGATGGTGGTTTCATACTCTCAGCTTACCGGTTTGCTAACTTCAGTGAGCGGACCGACCTTTCGATCTGGAACTGCGCATAGGCAGCGATCAAACCGGCAGCAGCTTTACGCGCCGATTCGTCTGCCTGAGTGGCAATACGCCAATCCCCGACTGATAGGGCTGCCAGGAGCTGCCATGTCTCCACCGACGGGGTGGCAGAGCCGGCCGGACGGCAGTCATCACACACTGCGCCACCCGCGTACACGTTGAAGGCCTCGTGTGGTCCCTCAATTGCGCACTTTGCACACTCGAAGATCGCGAGCTCCCAACCTGCGTGCGCCAACGCCCGGACGATATATGAGTTCATCAGTAGGTCCGGCGCGCGATCACCACTTGCCACCGCAGCCAGTGCGCCATGAAGAAGTCTGAACAGTTCGGCGTCGGGTTCGCCCTCCGCAGGAAGAAGCCGCTCCGTGACCTCCACCATTGCCGACGCCGATGTATATGCCTCATACGACGCCACAATTTTGCGACCGAACTGGTGGATCGATTCTGCTTGAGTCACGACGTCGAGACTGCGCCCCTCGTAGAGCTGAAGATCGACAAGCGAAAAGGGCTCAAGGCGCGCTCCGAAGCGCGACTTTGTGCGACGGACACCCTTCGCCACAGCTCGCACAATTCCCCGTTCACGGGTGAACAACGTGACAATACGATCGGCTTCGCCCAAATCTTGGTGGCGAAGCACGATCGCATGTACACGGTAAGTTTTCACCGATATATTATGACACTGACGGCTTGCGGGCAAAAGACCCCTAGAAGCCGAGCTTCCCGAGTTGCTTGGGATCGCGTTGCCAATCCTTCGCTACCTTCACGCGCAGCGAAAGGAAGACCCTTTTCCCGAGAATCTGTTCGATCCCGGCGCGGGCTTGCGAACCAACCGTTCGCAGGCGCGAACCGCCTTTCCCGATCACGATTCCCTTTTGCGAATCACGCTCGACGAAGATTGACGCCTGGATATCGACAATTGGCGGGCGGTTATCTCCACGGCGTCGCGGGCGCTCCTCCATCTCCTCGATCACGACGGCGATCGAATGGGGCAGTTCATCGCGCACACCCTCCAGCGATGCCTCACGAATCAGATCCGCGATGCGATCTTCTTCTGAAGCATCGGTGACCGAATCGCTCGGGTATAGCGGCGGCGAGGGAGGCATCTTCTGGAGAATCAACGACGCGAGGAGATCCACCTGCTCGTCTTTCACCGCCGAGACCGGGACGATCTCGGCAAAATCACCGATCTGCGAGACTTCGATGATCTTGGCGGCAAGCGCATCGCGACTGACTTTATCGACCTTCGTGATGACGGCATAGACAGGGGCATTTGCATGGGCGACGACGCCGAGCAAATACTTATCGCCAGGACCCACTTTCTCGTCTGCAGGTAGGCACATCACCACGGCATCCACATCTTCCAAGGAATCGCGAACCATGTCGTTCAAACGCTCCCCCAGGAGCGTACGCGGACGGTGCAAACCCGGGGTGTCGACGAGGATCAGCTGCCCGTTCGGACGCTGAACGATGCCGCGCACTGCACGACGGGTGGTCTCGGGCTGATTTGCGGTGATGACGATCTTCTCGCCCACCATCGCGTTTGTCAACGTCGACTTACCCGCATTCGGCCGGCCCACGATCGCCACGAAACCTGCGCGGAAATCCTCACTCATTTTCTTCCTCCACTGTGTTCGCACGCACCCACGCGAGCCGCTTGCGACGTCCTTCAAAGCCATCGGCGACCAGGGCCAATCCCTGAACCTCGACTTTGCTTCCCCAAATCGGAACCCGCCCCAAAGCCTTCGTTAACAAGCCACCGATCGTATCGACGTCGTCGTCTTCCAACTCGAGATCAAACAGCTCGCCAACCTCACTAATCGGCATGCGGGCAGGGAGCCGATACGTGCCGTCGCCCAACTCCTGGAGCTCCGGCAGGGCCCGATCGTGCTCATCGTTCATCTCACCAACAAGTTCCTCGAGCAGATCCTCGATCGTTACCAGGCCCGCGATACCGCCGTACTCATCGACCACAAGAGCAATATGGTTCGAATCGGACTGCATTTGATGAAGCAGATCGTCGGCCATCATCGTTTCTGGAACAAAAACGGGCGAACGCATGATCTGCGTGATCGAAGCGGGCTCGAGCGTTTTGCCATGTAGCTTCGAGATCGCGTCCTTCAGATACAAAACGCCGAGGAGATCATCCACAGATTCCCCCGCGACCGGGACACGAGAGAACCCGGAGCGCACAAACAGCGACACCGCCTTGTCTAAGCTCTCCTGGGAATCAATCGTGATCATATCGGTGCGCGGCACCATCACCTCACGTACACGCGTGCTCGACAGCTTGAACACCGACTCCAGGAGGGAGCGTTCGTCGTCGTCCACTGCCTTTGACTCGGCAACGCGCTCCACCATCGCGGTGCGAGCGCTCTCCTCGTAGGCCTCACGCTCCTCCTCGTCCGCTGGTTCGCGCTCGCGCACAAACTTCGCCGTAAACCAGGTGACGAACAGCAAAAACCCGCCGGCAGCCGCGATGATCGCAACCGGATGCTTGTGCCCGATCGATGCTGGTACCAGGATGCGTAAGAGAGGAAATAGGACGAACGTGCCCCCCGCACAGATCACAAGCGTGATCCACCAGCTTTCGGTGAGCGTATCGATCGCAAGCGTGGCGGCGATCGCAAACACCGCCACCTGGATGCCGTAGATGAGGTTCACTGCCGACGCCGCCGCCGGGCGCTGCTCAACGACACGAAGAATGTATTTCGCGCCCTGCGCATGCGCGTGCGAAGCCTGGGAGCGCGAAATACGCGTCAGGGCCGCACCAACGAGCGTGGTGTACACCGACGACAACAGCGCGACGAGCGCGAGAAGGGCTAAGAGACCGAGGTAAACGCTCCCCATGATCACTCCACCGGCGGGGCGATGAGATCAATATCGCCATCTTGGAAATCGTCGCGGCGAGAGGCGAGGAACGTGAGCAACAGCCTGCGCTGAAGCGTGAACATCTCCTTCTTCTCCTCCGGCTCGGCGTGATCATAACCGAGCAAATGCAAGATGCCGTGGGTGACGAGGAGTAGGATTTCTTCCTGCGTGGCGTGGCCGCCCTTGAGCGCCTGGGCGGCCGCCACCGACGGCGAAACCACAATATCTCCTAGCATTCCAGGCTTTGGCTCCTCACCCAGTGGAGCGGGACGCAACTCGTCCATCGGGAACGACATCACATCAGTTGGACCATCCAAATCCATCCACTTCTTGTGAAGGATCGCCATCGCCTCATCATCAATCATGATCACGTTCAAATCAGCCTGCGGATGCACGCGCATTTCGCCCAGCACAAACGTGGCCAGGGATGAAATTTCTGCCAGGTCAGGGGCAGGCGTGTAGCCAGATTCGTCATTCACTTCAATCATGATTCGTCCTCTTCATAGCGTGTGTAGGCATCAATAATATCGGCAACGATGCGGTTTCGAACAACGTCGGCTGAGCCGAAATCTGCGAAAGCAACGTTGTCCACTCCACGAAGAATCCGGCGTGCGAGCAACAGGCCCGAGGTGGCTTTGCGGGGAAGATCCACCTGCGTGAGATCACCCGTGATCACCATTTTCGAGCCGAAACCGAGGCGCGTGAGAAACATCTTCATCTGTTCCCGCGTGGTGTTCTGTGCCTCGTCGAGGATCACAAATGAATCAGAAAGCGTTCTCCCGCGCATGTAGGCAAGCGGGGCGATTTCGATGGTCCCTGCAGCGAGCAGTTTCACGATCGCCTCAGGATCGAGCATGTCATACAGCGCGTCGTAGAGCGGCCTCATGTAGGGATCAATCTTGTCGTTGAGGCTCCCTGGCAGGTAGCCGAGAGATTCTCCGGCCTCGACCACCGGGCGCGAGAGTACGATGCGCTTGACATCCTTGTTCATGAGCGCGACGACGGCCTTCGCCACAGCCAGATAAGTTTTCCCGGTGCCCGCGGGGCCGATGCCGAAGGTGACCGCATTCGCGTCGATCGCTTCAACGTACGATTTCTGGCCGAGAGTCTTCGGACGAATCGTCTTGCCATGAGCGGTCACGATATCCGCTTTCATCAAGGCAGTCGGCTTCGCAAGGCCCGATTTCGTGATCGAAATCGCGCGCTCCACGGCATCCGTGGTGAGATGTTCCCCTCCCACGACGACCGAAATCAGCTCGCGCACAAGGCGACCGGCAATCGCGACATCTTCTCCTGGCCCATTGAGAGTGATTTTGTGCCCGCGAACGTGAAACGTGACAGGTGCGAGCCCACCCTCGAGGGTGCGGAGCACGTCGTCGTCGTGCCCGAGCAGGTTGATCATCGGAACTGACGCCGGCACGACCAGATTCAGCGTTTCCATCATTTTATTTTCCTCCCAAAGCGCGAAGGACAGCGATCGCCCACGGGCCTGCGGTCGCCGAGCGCAACACATGCTTGCCCAGAAGCACGACTTCCCCACCGGCGTCGGCGAGGAGTGCAAGCTCAAGATCCGTGATCCCGCCCTCAGGGCCGACGACGACGGTGGTGCGCGGCGCGACGTCGCCGGCGAGTTGCGTCCGCTGCTCGAGTTTCTCGACGAGCGGGGTGGTTGCAGACTCGTGGCACACGAAAATCCGGCCGCCCATCGCCTTCTCCGACCGGATCCACTGTGCAAGCTGCTTCGTCGAAACCGGTTCGCCAACGGTTGGAACCCAGGAACGACGTGACTGCTTCGCAGCAGCCAACGCGACCGCCTCCCACTTGGTACGCCCCTTCTCGGCCTTACCCGGATGAGACCAGGAAACGATTGCCCGATCCGACTCCCACGGGATGACGTGGTCCACGCCGAATTCAGTGGCTGTTTCTACCGCCTGTTCGTCGCGCCCGCCCTTAGCGAGCGCTTGAACGAGCACGATCTGGGGATCCGACGGAAGCTCCTCCACAGACTCCAGTACCCGGCCCGTCAAGGAATCCTTCGACGTCGCCGTCACCTCGACGCGTACGCGCACCCCACGCCCGGAAACGATATCCAGCTCCTCGCCGACACGGGTACGACGAACGGTGGCCGCGTGACGAGCCTCCTCACCGCGAAGCGACACCAACGTACCCGCTTCGAGCGGCTTCAGCTCGCGATCGACGTAGACTGGCAGGGTCATGCGTTGCCTCCGAACTTATCCTTCAGACGCGAAAACACCGAGGAATTCTCGGTTCGGCCCTGCACCTTGGTGCGCTCCTCTCCACGAAGCGCGGCGAGCTTTTCAATCAACGAGCGTTCCTCGTCGGTCAGCTTCGTTGGCGTTGCAACCTGCACGTTCACGAGGAGACGCCCACGCCCGCGGCGGCGGAGCCTGCCCACGCCGAGTTCAGCGAGGGAAATGATCTTCCCGCTCTGAGTGCCCGGATCGATCGTGATCGACTTATCGCCGTCGAAGGTTTCAATCGTGACGTCGGTGCCGAGCGCCGCTGTCGTCATGGGGACCTCAACGGTAGTGAGGAGATCGTCGCCACGGCGCTCGAAAAGCGGGTGAGACGCCACATGTACCTGAGCAAACAGATCGCCTGCGGGCCCACCGGCCAGGCCAGCGTCACCCATACCACCCACGCGGATCTGCATGCCGTTATCCACGCCAGCCGGGATTTTCACCGTGGTGGTACGCGAGGCGCGCACACGGCCCTCTCCCGCACACTCATGGCACGGGTGAGTGATCACGGTGCCGTAACCACGGCAGGTGGGGCAGGCCGCCTGGGTAACCATCTGGCCCAGGAACGACTGCGTCACTTTCTGGATCGATCCCGACCCACCGCACTGCGTACAAGTTTCGGCACTGTAGCCTGGCTCGCTCATCTGACCATGGCAAGTATTGCACTCGATCATGGCGTCGTACGTAAATTGATGATCGCCACCAAACACGACATCTTCGAGTGAAATCTCGAGATCGACGAGGGTATCGCCACCCTTGCGCGCTCGCGACGCCGGGCCGCGCCCGCCGCCCATCCCTCCACCGAAGAAGGAATTGAAAATATCTTCAAAACCGAAGCCAGCGCCACCACCAAAGCTGCCACCATGCAACGCATCTGCACCGCCCATGTCGTAGGTGCGGCGCTTTTCCTCATTCCCGAGCACGTCGTATGCTTCGGTCACTTCCTTAAACTTCTCTGCACCTTCAGGGCCGGCGACGTCGGGGTGCAACTTTCGCGCAAGCTTGCGGTACGCCTTCTTGATTTCCTCCGGGCTCGCATCGCGCGAAACACCGAGAATCTCGTAATAATCTGCCACGTGTTCCTTCCTTTAGTCCGTCTCAGTTTCTCCAAGGAAATGAGACAGGTACTGAGCAACCGCATACACCGAGCTCATTGCGCCCGGATAGTCCATTCGGGTTGGGCCAACCACACCAAGGCGCGCGACGGCACCCGCGTGGCCACCCGCATAATCGGTGGACACCACCGAGGTCTCACCAAGATCCGCACCGTTTTCGGCACCGATGCGTACGCCGAGTCCGCCTGCTTGGTGGGCCAGCAAGCGCAACAGAACCACTTGTTCTTCGAGCTTGTCGAGCACGGGCGCCACCTCCGCCGGGTCGATGCCGTACCGGGTGAGGTTGCCTGTACCGGCGACGACGACGCGTTCTTCGACGTCGGTGCGCAAGGTGGCGTCGATCGTCTCTGCGACGACCGCGGCAATCGAACGCAACGGGGCGGGGAGGGTTTCTTGTGCGGCAAGGGCGGCGCCAGCGAGATTCTCTAAAGATGCGCCGCCACAAGCCTCATTGAGTGCACGAGAAACCTGTGCCAGCTCAGCCTCCGTATGCTCGGCAACCGCTGAAATCGTTCGTTGCTCGACGCGCCCAGCATCGGTAATAATCACCACGAGGATCACGCGAGGAGCCAACAGCAGGAGTTCGACATGCCTTAGCCCGACGCGCGTGAGGGATGGGTACTGCACAACCGCAACCTGCCGCGTGAACTGAGCGAGCAGGCGCACGGCTCGAGATAAGACATCATCGAGATCCACCGCGTCCGAAAGCATGTCGTTGATCGCCGTGCGTTGCGCCTTCGACAGCGGCTTCACCTTCGCAATCGCATCGACGAATGCACGATATCCAGCATCGGTTGGAATGCGTCCGGCGGACGTGTGCGGCTGGACGATCAGACCTGCTTCCTCGAGCTGCGCCATGTCGTTGCGGACCGTTGCCGGTGAGACAGCGAGCTTATGACGTTCCACCACGGCCTTCGAGCCAACGGGCTCGCGCGTGGCAACGTAATCCTCCACGATTGCTTTCAAAACAATTGACTTGCGATCCGTCATCACTCACCTCCCTGGCACTTGCACATTCCGAGTGCTAATTCTACGCCGCAACTTGCCGGTGTACATATCCCAAATTCAGCCCTGCGCGTGCACTATTCTGGGGCGCGTGCGTTACTCAAACGATGTATTGGCCAACTTTTCACGCAACCCGAAGGCGCCCGAGGTGCCAGTCGAGGTGGGCATGCTCCTCGAAGACCCGTCGTCGGGCTACGTCGGAGAAGTGATGCGGGTCGCGAAAGTCGCCGGAAAGTGGCAGATGGAGCTCGAGGATCGTTTCAACAAACGACGCTCATTCTTCGTGGGCCCGGGGTTCTGGGCCGAGGGCAAACCCGTCACCCTGGTCCCGCCGAAACCGGCAACAACGACGTCGGGGCTGAAGACGGTCGCTGGTGCGCAGATTACCGCCTCCGGCTCGCGAGCCGTTGCCCATGAGGCTCGGGTGGCACGTCCGAGTCGCATTTGGGTTGAGGGAAAGCACGACGCCGAGCTGGTGTCGAAAATCTGGGGTGAGGATCTCGCCTACGTGGGGATTATGGTCGAAGAGCTCTTCGGCGCCGATCATCTCCTCGAGATCCTCGAGGTGTTCGGGCCTGATGAGCGCCACAGAGCCGGAGTTCTCCTCGATCATCTTGTTCCTGGGTCGAAGGAATCACGAATCGCGCAGGCCGCCATGCGAAAGCCCGGCGTGCTCGTCCTCGGCCACCCTTACGTGGACGTCTGGCAGGCAGTGAAGCCCAGCGCCGTCGGCATCCGGCAGTGGCCAACCGTGCCACGCGGAGAGGACATCAAGGTGGGCACTCTCACACGGCTCGGCTGGCCGCACTCGAACGCCGAAGACATCGGGCTGGGCTGGAAGCGCATCCTCGATTCAGTGCACTCCTATACGGATCTCTCCCCCGCCCTCCTCGGGCGCATGGAAGAGCTGATCGATTTCGTCACCGAAGGCGAGTAGCTACGCCCACGCGATCGGAGGGAGCAGGCCAATCGTGGTGCCGATTGCCCGTGAAGATTCGTCCACGAGTTCCACGAGATCGCGCCTGGACGCCTCGGGGGTCAAGCGGGCCGTGACCTGCTCACCTGCAAAGTGAACGGCTTCCGCGCTCTCCCAGCGGTAAAGCCAATCGAGAAGATCATGAGTGAGATAGGGAGGGAACTGCCCGCTCTCCGTGCCGTCCGCTAGCCAGCTCGCCTCGCCTTGATCGGAGAAAATCGCGAAGCCGCCGTCAGTGCGATCCAGGCGCGCCTCGTCCAGCGCACCAATCGAACCGTCCGGTCGCTGAGCAAGGGTAGCCGACACGAGAAGCTGCGCACCGTCGTCGGGAGAGATCGTCACGGCAGTCTTCCATTCCGTCTCACCGCTCTTGCCCTCGACGGCCATCAGGCCTGGCACGTCCGGTGCCAGGGCACGATCCATGAGCGTGTAACGATCATTGACCGCGAAAAATTTGGCAATGTCGCCAACTGTGTCTGCAACCTTCCAACCGCGCTTACGCATCTGCCCGCGCACGCGCGAGCGCTCATCCCAATGACCCTTGTTTTTGCCAAGGAACGAAAAGACGATCCCTCCGATGACAACCAGGAAAAACACGCCGACGAGAGAAAACATTGCGACATCGTTGACATTCATGAGGCAAAGCGTACCAGCATGGGCTGGTGGCACTAAAATGAGGACGTGTGTTCGCGACGCCGGGGTGTGGCTCGCCACAGGCCACTCGGCAGCATTACCAGAGCGCTCGGATGACGGTATCGGCGAGCAAGCGCCCCTTTACTGTCAGGATGAGACGGCTATGCATCGCGGGTACAGGCTCCACCAACCCGTCTGCAATGAAGCCCGCAACTACCTCGGGTGCGGCACCCTGGGGCGTTGCGATTCCCTCGCGCAGGCGGATGCCAAGCATGATCTGTTCTTCGCGTCGCTCATCGGCCGTGAGAAGCTCACGAGCAGCAGCCGGCGATTTTCCCTGTGCAAGCGCCGCCGCATATTGGATCGGGTGCTTCACATTCCACCAGCGTGTGCCATTGACGTGACTGTGAGCGCCAGGCCCATACCCCCACCAGTTAGCGTCCTGCCAGTAGGCGAGGTTGTGGCGAGAATGATGGCCAGGCTTGGCCCAGTTCGACACCTCGTACCACTCGTAGCCTGCGTTGGACAAAAGCTCCTCGGCGAGCATGTATTTGTCGGCGAGGACATCCGGGTCGGGCTCGGGAATCTCTCCGCGCCGGACTTGGCCACCCATCTTCGTGCCAGGCTCGATCGTGAGGCCGTAAGCGGAAATGTGCGGCGGATCGAGCGCGATCGCGGCCTCGAGTGAGGCGCGCCAATCATCCATGGACTCCCCTGGCGCTCCGTAAATCAGATCCACAGAATGCTCGAGCCCGAGCTCGCGCGCCCAGCCGACTGCGGCATCCACTTGGCCGGGAGTGTGGGCACGATCGAGAACCTGCAATACGTGCGAAACAGCCGACTGCATGCCGAACGAGACACGAGTGAAGCCGGCGTCGTGCAGGATGCGCAGGCGCTCAAAGGTGAGGGTTTCGGGGTTTGCCTCAGTTGTCACTTCTGCGCCAGGCTCGATACCGAACGTGGCACGCAGGCGCTCCAGGGTTGCAGCAAGATCCTTCGCAGGCAGGAGCGTTGGCGTCCCGCCTCCGAAAAAGACGCTCGTAACTTTGCCTGGGTTGCCGAGCACCCCCGCCGAGAGCTCAATCTCGCGCGCGAGCGTGTCGTGGTAGTCCGACGCCGACGCACCTGGCCCGAAGTCAAGGTTCGTGTACGTGTTGAAATCGCAATATCCGCAGCGTACGGCGCAAAACGGAATGTGGACGTAGGCTGCGAACCCGCTGGCAACGTTCGGATCGGGAAGCGAGCCGTCCCCAGGCGCGGGGACGCCGTCGGGAAGTTGCGCCACTAGAGCGCCTCCGACGCCGGTGCGCCTGTTTCGTTCGCGGGAACCGGGAGCGGGAACTCGCCCGGTACGCGCACAACTTTGAGATCGTGGATTGTCCGGCCGGCGTCGATACCGCGCTGTTCGAAGCGCGTCATGACGCGGTGCTCGAAGCGCGGGGCGAAGCCGCCCTCGTAGGCGCCGTCATCTGCCGGGTCCACCCGCTGGCCCTCGTGCGGGTTCGTAAACTCGGGGGCGTCCGTGACGACGTCGCGCATCTGCCACGCGTACGAATCCCAATCGGTTGCCAGCCGCCAGATTCCGCCTTCTTTCAGCACACCCGCGATTGTGCGCGCGAACGATGCCTTGACGATGCGGCGCTTGAAGTGCTTCTTCTTGCGCCACGGGTCTGGGAAGAATGTCCAGACTTCGTCTGCGCGCCGGTTCGGATTCTCGACGTCGGTGCGGAAGATGATCGGGAGGGCTTGTGCGGCGTCCACCTCAATGATGCGCACGTTGTGGGCGCCTTCCCGCTGTGCCGCGTTCACGCACCGCGCGACGCCGGGAGCCCAGGCTTCGACGGCGAGATAGTTGCGATCCGGGTTGGCGAGGGCGTTCGCAATCGTCTGTTCACCAGAACCCGGGCCGATCTCCACCGTGAGCGGCGCATCGCGGCCGAACGCCTCCGCGAGATCCATAAACGCATCGTCTGCAATCGTGGTGAGCGCCTCACCGGCAGGAATGGGAATCACGAACCGTGCTGCGTGCTCCTCCATCACCTTTTCAAACTTATCTCCCAGCCGTGAACCACGGCGGGAAAAAGACATGATTCGGCCAAAGTTTGGGTTCTGTTCACTCATTGTTACTTCTTCTGTTCGGGCATCTCGGAAGACAGGGCGGCAACGAAGGCCTCTTGCGGCACGTCAACACGGCCGATCGACTTCATGCGCTTCTTGCCTTCCTTCTGCTTCTCGAGGAGTTTGCGCTTACGCGAAATATCGCCGCCATAGCACTTGGCCAGCACGTCCTTACGGACAGCCTTGATCGTTTCACGCGCGATCACGCGAGTGCCGACGGCTGCCTGAACCGGAATTTCGAACTGCTGGCGTGGAATGAGCGTTTTGAGCTTTTTCGTCATTTCTGAGCCATATCCGAACGCGCGATCGCGGTGCACGATCGCGGAGAACGCATCCACCTGTTCGTGGTTGAGGAGGATATCAACCTTGACCAGATCTGCGGACTGTTCGCCCTCGCGCTTGTAATCGAGCGAGGCGTAGCCCTTGGTACGGGACTTGAGCTGATCAAAGAAGTCTGTGACGATCTCCGCGAGCGGCAACGTGTAGCGTAGCTCCACGCGATCCTCCGAAAGATAATCCATGCCTAGCAGATTGCCGCGACGCTCCTGGCACAGCTCCATCGACGTTCCCACGAAATCCTTCGGCGTCAGGATCGTTGCCGAAACCAACGGCTCGAAGATTTCTCGTACTTTACCGGCTGGAAACTCCGATGGATTCTGAACGATCACCTCTTCGCCACCTTCCGTAATCACACGGTAAATCACCGACGGGGCGGTAGCAATGAGATCGAGATTGAACTCGCGCTCGAGGCGCTCACGAATAATCTCCAAGTGAAGCAAACCAAGGAAGCCACAACGGAAACCAAAGCCGAGCGCAACCGAGTTTTCGGGCTCGTAAGTGAGGGCGGCGTCGTTAAGCTTGAGCTTATCCAAGGCGTCGCGCAAGGCTGGGTAATCGGAACCGTCGATCGGGTAGAGGCCGGAGAAGACCATGGGCTTGGGGTCGCGGTAGCCGGCAAGCGGCTCAGTGGCAGGCTTGCCGGCGTCGGTGAGGGTATCGCCCACACGCGACTGGCGCACATCCTTCACACCTGTAATGAGGTAACCGACCTCACCAACTCCCAGCCCCTTGGTTGGAGCTGGTTCGGGCGAAATGACGCCGATTTCCAGCAGCTCGTGCGTGGACTTCGTGGACATCATCTGAACTTTCTGGCGCGGAGAAAGCTCACCATCGACCACTCGCACGTAAGTGACCACGCCGCGATAAGAATCGTAAACCGAATCGAAGATCATCGCGCGTGGCGCGACGCCGGGGGTGCCAACTGGCGCCGGAACCTCGGAAACGATGCGGTCCAGGAGCTGATCCACTCCCTCGCCCGTCTTTCCTGAGACCCGGATACACTCGCTCGGATCCACGCCAATGAGGTTACCGAGCTCTTCGGCGTAACGATCGGGATCTGCCGCCGGAAGATCAATCTTGTTCAAAACCGGGATGATCGCCAGATCGTTTTCGAGCGCCATGTAGAGGTTTGCGAGGGTTTGCGCTTCGATACCCTGCGCTGAATCAACCAAGAGGATCGCCCCCTCACAGGCAGCAAGGGAACGTGAGACCTCGTAAGCGAAGTCCACGTGGCCGGGGGTATCGATCATGTTCAGCGCGTACGCCTGGCCGCCAACGCTCCACGGCATGCGCACGGCCTGCGATTTGATCGTGATACCGCGCTCGCGCTCAATATCCATGCGATCCAAATACTGCGCGCGCATAGCGCGCTCATCCACGACGCCGGTGAGCTGAAGCATACGATCGGCGAGGGTGGACTTCCCGTGGTCGATGTGGGCGATGATACAAAAATTGCGAATCAGCGCGGGATCGGTGGCCGCTGGGACGATGGCCGCTTTTTCGCGGTCGGTCGAAATAGGCAAAGTAATCCTCCTGTATGAACATACAAACTTTACCAAGCGCAGGCACGCGGCGGCGAGGGTAGCGTGTGAGCTTCAGGGGAAGTTACGCAATTCATCACTTTTATTATCGCTTCATTGAAAATATACTCAAGAGGCACATATTTCACACCGCGCAGGTGTCCGAGCAATTGGAGAATTCGTGATAAAAGCGCACACCTTGATTCCCGTCTTGTCGCTGGGGCTTGCTCCCCTCGCTATTCCTGTGTCGCCGCTGGCCATCCCACAACCCGACGCGTACGTCTTCGACCTGCTCGATGTTCCAGCACTCGAAGCTCCGGAATCGGCCGCCCCGACGACGGCACCTGCCGGCTACGACGTTGTCGTTGATGCAGCTTCGTCTCGAGTCGCACCGGTGGCACTCGGCGGCACGAACGACTACACCGTGATCACTCAGCCTCTGGACACCCAACACTTCAATGTTGCGGCCGCGACCTGGACCGGGGCGGATCCACAGCTAGTTGAGATGCGCACACGCACCAACGGCACCTGGTCGCCGTGGTATTCACTCGACATCGAGAGGGACGAAGGCCGCCAAGGCGAGGCACCCGGCACCGAACCGATGATGGCTGCCGGAGCCGACGGGGTTCAGGTTCGAGCAAAGTTCATTCAGACCCCGAAGGACTTCCAGGTGGCGCTCCTCACTGGCGCTGGAACTCACGGAACTGAACGCGAGGCGCGCACCGACGTCGCCGAGCAACTCCCGCCGGCAGGTACGGATAAACAGGCGGCTATCGGCGAGACGACAACGTTCGAGAACGCTCTCTTCCGCGAGGCACCGACGTCGATAACAAACGCGGCTTTCTCCCGCGACTTTGCGATGGCACCCGCTCCCGTTACGAACATTCCCGCGCCGACCGTTGTCAGCCGCGCCCAGTGGGGCGCCCCCGCGAAGGCCGAGTGGCGGCCCGAAAGCGCAACTCTGAAGGCTGCAGTCATTCATCACACAGCAGGAAACAATACGTACACGAGTGCACAGTCGCCGTCGATCGTGAAAGCAATCTGGAACTATCATGCCAACATGCGGCAGTGGGGCGACATCGGATACAACTTCCTCATCGACAAGTACGGGACCGTCTTTGAGGGCCGTGAAGGCTCACTCAACTCACCTGCAGGGAAAATGAGTATCGGCGCGCATGCTGCACCGGCCAACAGCGGGTCCGTCGGCATTTCAGTGATGGGGAACTACTCGCAGATCCAGCCGCCCCAGGCCGCCATCGACCAGATCGTGAATATGATCGCATGGCAGTTTGGCCGCGCCGGGATCGACCCGAATGGTACGTGGTCCACCATGACGAAGTTCGCCAAGACTCCGCTCACCAAGCCTGTAATTCTCGGCCATAAGGACGTGTCCTACACCGACTGCCCGGCACTGATCGAAAACTATCTGCCGACGATTCGTGCCAACGTTGCGAAGGCAATCGCCGATGCGTCTGCAGATCAGACCACCAGTCCGACTCCCATTTCGCAAAACCAAGATTACTCCGAGCAAAAGACTGCAAATTACTCGTGGAATCGAACCGATATCGGATGGGGCTGGGCATCGACCCAGTACACTGCAGTCTTCGCAGCGGGCGACCTCGATGGCAATGGCTACAACGATATGATGCTCACCGACCGCAACGGCTTCCTGTGGTTCTACCCCATGAATTCACGCACACGCTTCATGCAGAGACTGCAGGTTGGATGGGGGTGGCGCAACATGAGCACAGTGTTCGGAGGATCGGATTTTGATGGTGACGGAAATGTCGACATCCTCGGCATCGAAAAGGTTACTGGAAATCTTATTTTGTACCCCGGGCGCGGCGACGGTCACTTCCTCGCAAAAAAGACAATCGGTGTTGGCTGGGGCGATGTCTCAAACATCTCTGTGACCGGGAACGGATTCGACGGCAAACCGATGATCATGGGGACATCAGCTGGTTACCTTCGTGCTTGGCGGACTGACGGCCGCGGAAACCTCACAACTCGCACGACCTTTGGCCCGGGCTGGAATACCACCGTTCTTACCGCCATTACAGGCGATATCACAGGAGACGGCATTCCCGATATGTGGGCGGTTCGCAATAACGGAGATCTTTACCTTTACGCCCCGAAGGATGGACGCGCACAAACCTTCAATTACTCAAAGATTGGGTATGGGTGGAAAGGCATTCGTTATTTCCTCACACAGTCTGGCGATCCACGCGAAGTTCGCGCTATTTTCCCTGACGGAATCTTGCGTAAGTACACGCTAAGGTCACTCCGGATGAAATAGGCTCATCGCTCCCACGAGGATGCGGGGCTATACCAAAATTGTGGTGGGTTTCTACGAAGCGATTTCGTAGAAACCCACCACAATTGTCCGAGACAGTCGCAGATATCGTTCGGCGATAAAATCGGAGTATCTTCTCACCCCAGACGATCGATCAAAACGGTCTTCCAATCAATTGTCGACAACGCATCAACGAAGCTCTGAGAATCGTAGCCCTTCGTGACAAAAATTCGCAGCCGCGACGCATACACCCGAGCCCCTACCCTCATGATGAACTGAGAAAGTGATGGCGAAAAAGTACTCGAATCAATTGCCAAGGTTGGCTGGTCAGTACTCACAGCTTCAACAAGATCACAAGGTGCCTCTCCGAGCACCACAACCAGTTCACAATTGTCACTACCAGCGCCAGGCACAAAGCAGTAGTTGAAAACTGATACGTCATATCCGTCGATAACCGTGTATGAGCCTTGAGACCTGACGTCGACGTGGAAGTCACCCGGCAAGCCTAGATCCACACCTGCCGAAATGCGCGCTTTCCTCACGGCATCCGACCAGTGAGAAAGAATTACGGCATCAGTCGTACCGTTTTCCGTCACATACCTCAGCGCCCATTCGCCATCAAGCGAATCAATTCGCGTGTCCAGCAACTGGGTAGAGCTGGTCTTCAGTGCCGCCCCCAGACTCACCTCATCCATTTCGTAGCGAAGCACCGATTGCCCAAATCTCCTCTCAAGATACCAATTATGCTCGGAGTCAATGACCAACTTTCGGCCCAACTGAACGTCCACACCAACCAAATGCTCACCTTGCTCGAACAGCCGCACCGAGCCAACTTCAATCTTGCTGCGTGGCTCGAGAGGCTGCCCGTGAATAAACTGGCGAATAACTCCCATCATCGATGGCAATCCGCGCTTTGCAACATCAGTATGTACTCCACTGATTCGATGGGAAACGAAATTGGCCGCATCCTGCGGAAACTCGACGAGAGACTGATTCGACAGCTCGTCCTTTAAGGTATAGAAGAAGTCAATTCTTCGTCCTTCATTGCAGTATTCCTGCAGCAGGTCGCCAGGCGCAACGACGCCCCGCATTGCTTCGAACATGAAGAGATTCTCTCGAAATGCTGGTTTCGTGAAATAATACGGAAGATTGAGTTGCGGGGTGGATACCACCAGATGCGACTTTGGGAAAAACTGTCCGTAAAATAATGCAATGCTTGCACCCTTTGAGGCACCAAAGAGCAAAGCTTGACTTGAATCAAGACCGAAATTATCAAGAATATCCGTCATCGCACCACGAACATCCTCAACTACTGATCGGCCTTGCGAATCTACAAGCATGTAAGAGCCAGGAACATAATATCGATCTTGGAAAACAACCACAGCTGTACGGAGCAGCTCCGTGGGAGACAATCCTTTCAAATACGACACAGTATAAGAAATTGACGACGTGGAAAGCGTAAATCCAGGGAAGGTAAACACAACCCGCTCCGGAGCAACGGTGTTCCCTCGAATTGAATAGAAAACCTTTCCGTGTTGACGGACGTCAAAGCGTGCATCAAATCGCGCCTGCTCGCGTGTCACAAACGGATACGGAGAGACAGACACACTGAACTTCCCGCGCAAGTTGATCGCATAATCTTCTGGGTTCGCGCTCGTCCCAACCATATTGCGATACTCTACGGGTTTCCCTGCTTCCGGCGGTTCGATCACGTTTCCATATATCTGTTCACCACGACAATACAGCTTGATGTACTCGCCAACATGTGAAGACCAGCTCTTGTAACAAAGGCGCACGTAGAACTTTCCAGGTCCTAACGGCATACTTTCTGCTTGCCGCATCGTCAAGGCGATGTCCGTACCTTCGAAACGTGACGCAACTTTCTTCGTCAACCGATTGCCACGAAGAGAATCAAGGACAGCCTGCGGAGCGCCCGTTCGCCCTGCCCCTATAAGCAATTTGTCAAGCTGTGTTTTTGAAAATGCCCGCAGTTTACGAAGTGGGTGACGCATTAGTTATTTCCTGTCTGCTTATTTCGGCGACGCGCTTGTTGAAGAATCGCTTGGAGTGTTCGCTCGCTGTTGGAACGATCATCGAAAGCGAAAAACTTCGAGATTCGGGCTCGATAGAAATCACTGAGCTGGGTACCACGATCTAAGGAATCAAGAATTGCGTCCACCGTACTCTCGACATCATACACAACCGGACCAAACCCATCATTCTCATAGGAGAAATATCCCTCATCATATGAATGGCTTGAGAAAAACTCATCATGATCAAACTGCGTGTAGATGACCGGTTTGCGTAGATACGCAAAGTCGAAAGCAACCGAAGAATAATCCGTAATGAGCAAAGATGCCTGTGCGAACATCTGCGAATAATCGTGCGGGCCAGCCTGAATCACAAAAGCTTTCCCACCTTTAAAATCGCCTGAATTCATTACGTGATTCGGATGCAAGAAAAGTTCAGCCTCATATCCGTACCGCAATAGAGCGTCATTAAGGCGCTGATCCGAAATCAGTTCCTGAATGAATTGATAATATCGAGTGTTTTTAAACCCTGGAGCATACGGGCGTTGTCCTGTTGCTGGATCAACAGCACTTGCGATTTTCTGACGCCAGGTTGGCGCGAACACAATTTTCTTGGTTGGCCGGTTCTCCAGTCGGTCAAATCTCGGCATTCCTGTGAGAACTACTTCCCCATTGGTATAGCCATACTCCTCGTTAGCAATAGACGCCTGCTCGGCAGGACTGGAAGTAACGAAAACTCGGATATCTTTATAACTCTTGTTGAGCCAACCAGACAGATCGTCCTTTGTAATGCCATGTTGCAGGAAAACAAAGTCAAAATTGTACAGATCCGACATGTATTGCTTCATGCCACGGAACGCATTCACAACGACATCGTCAGCCTGTGATGAAATCACCTGTGCAGACATCAGGTGGACGAGGGGGAACAGCGGTGACTGTGGGTCGATGACTCGGCCAATCTGCTTCATTCGCGGATAGTCCGGTGAATCCTTTCGTATCACGAAGATCGGCAGAACATTATCCGGAGTGTGAGTTGCCAAGTAACGGAAGAACGCTTCGCCGTTATCGCCTGCCGCATAAGGACGATCGGACACTAGCCAAATTTCCTTGGAGAGGCGTGGCCTCACTAGTTGACATATCCAACGATAGCCGAGCAGTGCGAGCGCACGCTTTCCACGCCGAAGCAAAGGCCGAGCGATGCGCCGGGAAAACCCTAATTCACGCTTGAGAATTCTGGCCGGGGTGACTGCTTCCACGGCAAGCCCACGGTTGGTGAAATTCGTAAGCATGATATCGCCGTACACTCGGTGAGCACCACCAAATCGAGGCATTTTCGCCATTTGCTCAAAGACAAATCGAACACGAAATATCTTATCCCCCAACCTGACAGCCGGATGATAGACGTCACCAACAACCGCTGAGAACTTCTGGTTAAAGACCCAAGGCTCATACACTAGGCGCCCGTTATTTGATACCTGGCGCCACTTCGGTATGGACGCCCGTTCGAACCGGATGAAACTCCCGTTTCGTAGAATCCCAAATTCGATATCTGGGAATTGAATACCAAAGTAGGCGCCATGCAGAGTAATAGTTCGATCAGAAGCATCAAGGTAATCGACGTGCATCAAGACGCTTTCAATTCGAAAACGCCAGATTTCGCGACCACGATAGTAAAATGCGGCGCCGTCACGCTCGGAGTGTTGAACGACATCCTCGCCGAATTTGATCGAGAGGGCATAAATTTTGAAAATGTCGCGAAGGAAAGGCTGAGCCATAATGACATCGACATCGATGCGTTCAAGCAAAGCCCTCATTACACTTTCGTACTCGTCAAGTTCCTCCCGATCGAGAACAAATTGTTGCTTATCCGACAGACGCCATTCCATGTCATGCATAGCAACATTTTGTACATACTTGGGAATAATCCCCAGTGAGTTCGAGTACTGTTCGAAAAGTTCTTCCCAGGCATACCTCAGCACTGGCGTGTACGACGCAGGGTCGGCTTTGAAAGTATCAATCGCTGACGATCCTTCAGCGCGCTTGCGATAGAGATACGCGACCGAAGACACCAAACCAAGTTTCGTAGCTACCATAATCGCTTGAGTAATGAATTTTGCATCTTCTGCCAGATGGATTCGCGCGTCAAAACGGATGTTGTGCTGTTGAAGTAACGCCCGGCGGACAAAACACGATGCTGCTGAAAGCTGGACGTCTTTCCAATCGTCGAGTACGTCGATGACACGTGTACCAGGACCGAATTTGTTGTTCAGTCGATGCTCACCGGTCCGCCCGTCGAAAAATTGCATCGGAATCGAAACGACGTCGACATCGGAGTGTACGGCAAAGAATTGCGCAACTTCCCCTAGAACGTTAGGACCGTACAAGTCGTCAGAGTCCAGAAAACCGACGTACTGGCCACGCGCATGTTCAATTCCTAAATTCTTAGAATCACTCGTACCACTATTCGGTTTGGAGAAAAGGTGAATTTTTCCCGGATACCGATCCACATACGACTGCGCAATCTCTGCCGAACCATCAGTAGAACCGTCGTTAATGAGAATAATTTCAGTACGCTCAAACATCGATTCAGCCTGACGAATGATGCTATCAATCGTCTCCCCCACGTACTTCTCCGTGTTGTAGACCGGAACGACGATAGTGAACAACGGATCAAACTGAGTTGTAGCGCCCATTCGCGTACTCCATTCCCTCGCGATTCTCACCTGAGTAATTCTACAGCAGAGAACATACGCAGTATCGGACCTGCAGCAACGCGTTATCATCATATGGAAGGATATTTTCGCTTGACTTAGAGGAGCCATGATGCGCGTACTCGTCGCCGGAGGAGCCGGCTTTATTGGATCTCACACAGTGGTCAAACTTGTCGAAGCAGGACACGAACCGATCATTGTCGACAATTTTTCGAACTCGAAACCTGTTGTTATCGACCGGCTTGAAGCTCTCACTGGCTCGCACCTGACCTGGTACAACGCCGACCTGACCAACCGCGAGATCACCGAAGCGATTTTCACTCAGGAACAGCCGGACGCTGTCATCCACTTCGCTGGCCTGAAGGCTGTGGGTGAGTCGGTTGAAAAACCATTGTGGTACTACGAAACCAATATGAACACCACGTTCAACTTGCTCCATGGAATGGCGACAGCTGAAACTCGTCACATTGTTTTCTCGTCTTCAGCGACTGTCTACGGCAATAACCCGATCCCATTCCAGGAAGATATGGAGGCCGTCAACTCACTCTCGCCGTACGGGTATTCGAAAGTCGCGATCGAACGTGTACTGACCGATACAGCCAAAGTTGCCGATATTCAGGTAGGCCTCTTACGTTACTTCAACCCAGTCGGCGCACACCCATCCGGGACGATCGGCGAAGATCCGCTCGGTATTCCGAACAATTTGATGCCCGCAATCGCCTCCGTTGCCACTGGTCGCCGCGAGAAGCTTTACGTGTTCGGCACCGATTACCCCACCCCCGATGGTACTTGTCTACGTGATTACATCCATGTGCAGGATCTCGCAGCAGGCCACGTCGCCGCACTCGATTACCTTGCAGCTCACGACACCAAGGTTCGAGCATGGAACTTTGGCACTGGCCAAGGCACCTCCGTCTTGGAGCTTATTCACGCATTTGAAAAAGCCTCGGGCCTTACGCTCCCCATCGAGTATGCGCCTCGGCGCGACGGCGATCGCGACGCATTCTGGGCTGATGCCTCACGCGCCAAGATCGAACTCGGATGGACCGCCGAAAAGACGATCGACGAAATGTGCGCGGATACATGGCGGTTCCAACAGGCGAATCCGGAGGGCTATCCTGACGGAGATCCCATCTCTCGCCCAGCCCAACTTTAAAAATATGTACCCGGCGCGGTGAATGAACCGCGCCGGGTACATATTTTTTATCGATGCGTACTTGTCTTTTCCTGGGCACCGACTAGTGGAAGGAGCAAAAGTAGCGGAGCGACCCAAATGAGGTTAAGAGCGTACCGGGTGGAAGTCACGGGAGAAGGCGCAAGAAGCACAAGAGATGCCACAATCGGGATCCAGTAGGCGGTCACAGGCCAACGTCGTGTTCTGATTAAGGCGATCACCAGCGAAGCGACGGGAATCCACAGCGTATAGAATGCAACGCTACCGAACGCTGCAGTCGCACCAGCTTTGGGATACCACTGCGTCGCATGGAATACGAAATCGCGCGCGGGCTTTAATACGGCTGGATATTTCACTGCCTGATACTTGCCAGCTTCATAATAAAAGCCTACCTGCTTTTGGTCCGAAACGAACCCGAGGATAGGGAAAATCAGCGAACCGACAATGGTAGCTGGTTCCCGAGCCAATTGTTTCAACCACACCTTGTAGTAGGCTGCGAACTCGTCCTCAGTGGCGTCAAAATTAGACCGGTTCTTCACGGGATCGCTGAGCGAAAAATCATACCTCTCAGCGAGTGTGTCGTATTTCAATATACGATCGATAACAGCTTTTTCTTCAGCTGTGACCTGCTGCGGATGCGCCGACACGTATGCGGCGGTTGCCTGATAAAGTGGACCCAAAGATTCCGCTTTCTGACCAGGTTCAACGTTCAGAAGTGGGAACACAACGAAGGGCATAACAGTGTGCATGAAAACAAGCACCGCTCCCGTCGAAGCAAGGAAACGAACGCGAAATTTCAGAGATTTTATTGCGAAAAGCATCAAAAGAACGACGAGCAGTAGAACAAACTCACCAGTCTTCTTGGTCAAAACAAACATCAACAGAGTCAGTGAAAAACCGACCGCCCACTTCCAAGAGCTGAGGACCGCTCCTCGTGTGTGAAGAATCTTCGCGAACATCACGAAAAAGACAATGAAGAATGGGACCTGAGTAGAATCTTTGACCACACAAATGGCATACATCGGGTAAACCGGGAGCAACGCAAACATGACGTATGCGATGAGAGTCAGTGACCGACCTTTGTCAAACCCACGGAAGAACGAGACGGCATACGCGACTGCGAAAGCGGTGCCAACAATTTGGGTCAGTGCTAGGAGCGCCATGCCAAGATTCCAGCCTGCGTTGACGGCCCCCAAAGGAAGGTACTGAGAGACAACAGACGAAAAGTAAACAACTGCGCCGTAAACCAATGTATCAAGGAGCGGATTAGCATCCTTGAAACGGAACCCCTCGCTCGGCAGACTCACCGTCTTAACATCGTCACCTAAGAAATTCCTGATCTGTAACACCGTATCCATGTTCGCTGTTCCTGGATAGAAGACCAGCAAGTACGGTAGCCAAAAGACGATGAGTATGCCAGCAAGTTGAGGCACCGAAGCATTTTCAACGAAACGCAAGGGACCCGGCAGTTTTTTCCCTGCGAAGTGCGTGTACAACAACGTTGCAATCCCGTATGCAACAACCCAGAATGGTATCCCCACCACTGTGAGGCCGATGAGCGTGAGTGGGCCTACTTCCCACCTCCCGGTCGGAACAAGAGACATGCCCAGCGCATTGATAAATGACGTCAGCGTCCCTGCAACGAGCAGAACGACGACGGGCATCCGGTTTGCGCTAAGGAGATGACGATACTCGCTCAGAGTATTCATTGATGGCTTCCCCCCTCCAGATCGCGGCGCAGAAGGGCTAACTCTTGAGTGAGCTTAGTGACCTGCCGGCGTTGCTTGGACAAGGCTCTCGAATACGTGAACGACAAATAAATCAGTAGTACAAGGGCAAAGAAGAATGCCATGCTGGAGACGTTTTCGATACCAAACGTTTCGGCGACAACACGAAGAAGGGGATAAATCCACGCAGACAACACAATCAAGCTAGCAAGCACCAGCCAAAAGAGACCGTGCCTGAAATCAAGCTTGTGCGTCTTGATGTTCTTGAGAACGTACAGCGCGAGAAGCAGCCCGACAAGGGTGACTAGCAACGACAAGACAACGGGCATTTTAGAAGTCCTCCTGAGGGAACCGGGAAACCAGGAACAGCTGAATTACGACGTTCAGCATGTAATAGACCGACGACAGGCCACCGATCGAGGATTCCCCGAATTCCCTTTCATTCATTGTGACAGGAACCTCAAGAGTACGCAGCCGGCTCTTAAGAACAGCGAGATTAGTCAACGGTTCCGGGTATTCAGACGGATAACGATCGGCAAACTGCTGAATAATCTCCGAATTTGCTGCGCGAAATCCTGACGTCGAATCGAGAATCGTTTTCCCCCTGGTGAGAAACTTCGTCACCGACGAGATGGTCTTAATCCCAACGCGACGTAGCCACGTACTTTGAAAGCCTGCGCCCTTAGCATCCCCTACAAACCGCGACCCCACAACGAAGTCAGCTTCACCCGCTAGGATCGGGCCGACAATTTTGTCGATTTCATCTGTGCGGTGTTGACCATCGCCGTCGAACTGGATCGCCACATCATAGCCATGGCGTTGCGCCCAGCGATACCCAGTCTGCATCGCACCGCCAATCCCCAAGTTGTTTGGAAGATCGAGGAAGTTTGCACCAACCGACCGCAAGATCTGTGCAGAATTATCCGTCGAGCAATCGTTAATCACAAGATAGTCGTAACCCGATCGACGCAAGCCCTCAACAACGTTCGCAATTCCACCCGCCTCGTTATAACAAGGGACAAGCACTACCACGCGTCCGTGACTACTCCCCATCTAGCCAACCTTCCTCGAAAAATCATGCATAAGCCCATGAAATTTTAACATTGGTTCACTTCGAGAAAATGACAAATCTCTGGATTAAGTAGTTTGCGCAGAAAATGACGATTTCAACAGGGATCTTGATCGCCACAGGTGCGACGGCGAACACAAAACTCAGCAGATACACAGCTAGCGCCGACACCGTCATTTGTGTGACAACGAGAGCATAGTACTGATAGATCGCGTTCTTTTTTTGGCTTTTGAAAACGAAGTACGAGTTGAGAAGAAAATTCACGAAAGACGAGATCGCTCGTGCAAGCACAGTGGCAACAAGAATCGAATAACGTCCCATGACCGCCTGCAACGCAATTTGGAATACGGCGAAGAGCACCACATCTAGCACGAAGGAAATTCCAGCACTCACAATATAACGGACAATTGCACCGAACTCGCTGGACGCTCGGCCTCGATCAGATCTGTCTCGCTGCGGGTCAACCACTACTTGCGTTCCTTCCATCGACTTGCGGATCGATTCCACCACGTTCCTGGATGTTGATAGCATACACGCTAGTAGGCGCAGTAACGTCGCGTCACCACTTCGCTCGAAAGGGTACCGGCATGAATCGCCTTTTCGCCCAAATTTCCAGATTCGGAATTGTTGGGGTACTTGCGACCGTCCTCGATTTTGCTCTGCTATGGTTTCTCGTTTCGGTCACGGGGCTCAACTATCTCGTCTCAGCTACTGTCGCATACTGCATCTCGTTGGTCTTCAACTACGTCGCCTCGATGAGATACGTTTTTGCACGCCGTAGCGATCTCAGACGCTCCCGAGAATTCACAATCTTCGTGGTCCTCGCACTCTTCGGGCTCATCCTGAACAACCTAACAATGTGGCTTCTTACCGGCGTTATCGGCCTAAACTACATGGCATCGAAAGTGTTTGCCACAGCGATCGTGATGGTGTGGAATTTCGTTTCTCGGAAAAAGACGCTCGAATCGCGCGAATAGGACACGGGAACCGGTATTTCTTGCTCATATTTCGAGGAGCGCGCATCTGGTAAATTGGTGGGGTGAATACAAAAGTGGATTTGGAGCAGTATACGCCGATCGGCGCGCGCCCTCCGTTGCTTGAGTACGTCCGGAATCTGTGGGCACGCCGCTACTTCATCCAGCGCGAGTCGAAAGCCAAGGCATACGGGTCGATCAAAGACACCACCCTAGGAACGATCTGGCTCATCCTCAGCCCGTTTCTGAACGCTGCGGTCTACTACGTGATCTTCGGCGTTCTTCTCGGCTTCTCCAAGAGCCGTGCGGGCTTCGTCGGCTACCTCGTTGTTGGGGTCACTTTCTTCCAATTCCTCAACAACCAACTCGGCGGAGCAACCAACATCATCACGAACGGGCGCAATCTCATCCGCGCATTCAGCTTCCCGAGAGCCTCCCTTGTTTTCTCGTTCACTCTGCGAAATCTTTACGATTTCTTGCCTACTTTGTATGCCACGATCCTCTTCATCGTCATCGTCCCTCCGCACTCCTTACCGTATTGGACATGGCTTCTGTTCCCCGTTGCCTTTGCGATCGCAATCCCATTCGGCTTAGGCTTGGCATTCTTTACCTCAGCGATGACCACCTTGATTCCCGATCTGAAGTTCATCTGGCCTGTGATCACGCGTTTCTGGTTCTACGGCTCGGGCGTCATCTGGGCGATGGAACAGTTTAAAGGCCATCCGAAGGTCGTGGCGATCATGGAGATCAACCCCGGCTGGCAGTTCCTTGAACTGTGCCGCGAACTCCTCGTCTACAACCGTCTTCCACAAGCATGGCTCTGGCTGTCCTTCACTGCTTGGAGTATCGGAATGTTCATTTTTGGTTTCGTGCTGTTCTGGTACAACGAGGAGAAGTTCTCGAATGTCAAATAACCTTAAGCTCGAATACAACATCATCCTCGACAAGGTGTCGGTGCTCTACAAAACGCCGTCAACTTCTCCTGAAGAACGCAAGAACGCCTCGTTCATCCAGAAGGTCAAAGGAAAGCTCCTCGGGCGCCCTCCGATGGTCGACGTCGCGCCTTTCACTGACCTCACTCTCCTGGCAAAGAGCGGCGAATCGATCGGAATCGTCGGTCACAACGGCGCCGGAAAATCAACGCTCCTGCGCATTGTCGCGGGTGCCGAGTCTCCGGCGTCAGGCAAGGTGTATGCCGCGAGCCAGCCAGTCCTCTTGGGAGTCTCAGCCGCGCTCGTCCCCGAACTGTCTGGGTACGAAAACGCGCGCCTGGGCTGTTTGGCGATGGGAATGAGCCCTGAAGAAGCCGAAGCCGCTCTCCCGGATATCGTTTCCTTCACTTCGATTGGCACGGCAATCCACCGCCCGATGAAAACCTATTCCTCGGGAATGGCCGCGCGCCTACGTTTCGCAATTTCGACCACCGCACGCCCCGAAATCCTCTTAATTGATGAGGCACTCGCAACGGGCGATACCGCTTTCAAAGAGAAGTCGGAGAAGCGTATGCACGAAACGCTCGATGCGGCAGGAACCGTTTTCGTTGTCTCGCACTCCCCCACGCTGATTCGCGAACTGTGCAACCGAGTGATCTGGCTCCACGACGGCGGGATCCTTGCCGACGGCGATCCCGAAGAGATCACGAAAATGTATGAGCGTTGGGCCTGGCATTCGGCAAAGGGGAGCCCCAAAATCATGGCCGAGATCGAGGCCGACTGCCGTGAGCGCTTCCCGAAGGTCGAGCTGGTCCACAACGAGGACGGCACAGCCTATGTTGCCTGAGGGAACGCTCGCGTACGTTGGCGGCGATCGGCCGATCCCGCCGCTTCCGAGCGGCGCGATTCTCCTTCCCGACGTCGATGCGCTTGCTGGTGTGATCGCGCAGGTTTCTGCGGTGGTTGCCGACGTTGACGCGCCGAGTTTCGCCCGTATCGAACAGCTTGCGTCAAACGCGAATATCGCGACCGTCGTCGTCGGAACAGACTCGCCCGCGCAGATACTTCAGGCTGTAATCGAGCCTCGTGTGGCGTGCATCGTCGAGCTGTTCGGTGCGCCAGCACTTTGGGTCGGTCCAAGGGAACTCGCACCATATGAAGCAGCTGAGCCCCGCAGCCTCGCGCAGGCACTCGAACTCAGCCGTCACCTTCTCGCACACCGAATCCAAGAAACCGAGGAAAACCTCCTCGCAGCGCAGATCGCGGCAGGTGCACCCTCGCCCTTCGACACTCTCGTCGATCGCCCCACAGTTGGAGGCAACGCCGATTACGAAGAACTCGCACTCCGCTTCGCCGACTGGAAACGCGAGTGGCACTTCGTGACAGACACGCCGATCGGTACCGCCCTCCGCAAGCTCCGAGGATTCCGCAGAAAGCTCCGAAAATGGTTCTAAACACTGACTCAACGCTGCGAGCCCTTGGGCGGATCCACCGTACTCAACGCGTATCCACACCGAGCGGACTCTCGCCACTCGCCGCTGGCGTCACCGTGATCGTCCCTGCCTACAAATCCCGCGAGTATTTGCCCGCCCTCCTCGACTCGCTCGCCGCGCAAACCCTCGCCACCGATCTATTTGAAGTGATCGTGGTACTCAACGGCCCCGACGACGGCGCCGCTGATCTTCTCGTTGCAGAGCATCGGTTCGAGCTGCGCTGGTACCGCAGCGCACATGCTGGTGCAGGTACCGCTCGCAACCTCGGTATTCGCCTCGCTCAGCGAAGCTATTGCGTGTTCCTCGATGTGGATGACACTCTCGAACCCGATTACCTCACGAACGCCTGGGCTGCTGCGGAACCAGGCACCGTCGTCGTCAATCCGATCCTCGATGTCACTCCCGACGGAACCGTGAACGCTTCGAACGCTCTCAATCGGCAAATTACCGCGCTACGAGGAGGCGAAATCGCCGACTACCCGTGGCTACTGAGTTTCAACGCATGCAAGCTCGTCCCCACGCCAATCCTGCAAACACTGCGTTTCGACGAGAGCCTACGCTCAGGAGAAGACGTGGTTTTCTGGGCGGGTCTGCTCGCCTACCCACACCTGAAGGTCGTGCCGGCGCGGCCGGACAACGCGGCCTACCGCCGCCTGCTCGCCGCCGATTCTGTTTCGCGCAAGGAGGAGTCGTTCGATTTCAACGTGGTTCAGCGGCTCGAGGTCATCGCGGCGGTGCAACGCCTCGAGCTCGGCCCGACAGTTGCCGGCCCGATCGCCTCGCGCGTCGGCGCACAGATGAGCTTTGTGCGCAACTATATGGCAGGCCATCCTAACGAGATGGACGAGCTTGAGGCGGCAGTCATCCGCGCCGGAGTTGAGCGCTTCGCCTGGAGTGATCTCGAACGCCCCCCTGCAACGCAGCTTGTGTTCTCCTATTGTTTCCCGCCGTTCTCGGACACCGCCGGCGTGATCGCAGCGAAAGTGGTGGCGGATCGCCGCCAATACTCGGATGTGATCGCGAACGATATGAGCTCGCGCCGCCGCACGGATCACTCTCTCGATCTTCTCGCCTCGCGTTGGATCAAGCGCGCTGAGTTCCTTGACACCCCGACCGCGTTCGGGAACTGGAACGAGATCGCCCAGTACGCTGCGGGCGCGTGTGAGCGCGGCGAAATATGGCACTCCGGCCACGCCTACGATTGCATCTACTCGCGCGCGCTCTGGCCCGGTTCTCATCTCGCAGCGGCTCTCTTCAAAGCGCGCCATCCGCAGGTGGAATGGGTGGCTGAGTTTTCTGATCCTCTCCGCACCGACGCCGAAGGCAACGTCCGGCCCGGAAAAGTTTCCGACGACGACGTCGCCCGGGAAGTTCGCCGAGCTTGCCCGGCTCTCAACGGAGAGGACAATCTGTTCGGTTTCATTGAACGCGCCGCTTTCGAGCTCGCCGACCGAGTGATCGTGACCAACGAGAACCAGCTTGCCTACATGCTCTCGTTCTACTCCCCCGACGACGCGGCTCGTTTCGCCCGCAAGGTGGAAGTGCGCCCACATCCCGCTCCGCATCCTGCGCTCTTCGACACTCCAACACGAAATCTCCAGCTCAGCCCCGAGACGATCAACGTCGGATATTTCGGCTCCGTGTATGCCAATCGAGGGTTTAGCGACGTGTTCGGCGCTCTGGCAGGTAGCGATGAGCGCATTCACCTCCACATTTTCACAAACACCTTCGACGCGTTGAAAGCGCAGGTCAAAGAGCTCGGAATCGCGCACCGCGTGCACCTGCATCCGTACCTACCGTATGTGGAGTTTGTGGGCGCTTGCCGGCAGTTCGACGTGCTCCTCGCCACCGATGCCCTTGCCCCCGCGTCGATGACGCTCAACCCGTTCCTGCCGTCGAAGGTTTCGGACTATCGCGCATCCGGCACGCCGATATGGGCGATCGTGCAACCCGGTTCTCCGCTATCGAAGCTCGACGCCCACTACACGTCGACGATTGGCGATCTCGTATCGTTCGAGAGAGCACTTGCAGACATTGCGACGAAAGCTCCCCAATGAGCGAGGTATTCTTCGTTGATCTCGTCGAGGTAGCTGCTGGGAACTGGGCGATTCATGTGGTCACGCCTCAGCCTCCCAGCGAGTGTGAGCTGGGCATCGACGGAGTGTTCGCCCCGCTCACGGATTTCTGTGTTGCTTCTGCCGGTCGTTTCCGCGCGCTGGGCGGTGCCGGCGCAGTGAATTCTGCATTACTCGTTGTCCCCGGTAACTCTTCGACCCTCCAACTGCGAATATCGGGCTCGCACGACGTCGGCCGGCTCGAGCTTCGCGGTGCTGCTGCGATGTCGTCGCGACGGTTCGCTTACAAACGTATCGGTGGGCGCGTGATTGCGAAAACGAACCCGACCACGCTTACTTTCTCTAGCGGAACGCGAGCCGCCGTGCTCGCGAGCCTGCGGTGGAACACGGCGCTCGCAGCGTCTGTTGTCAAAAGCGCGCTACCTGCTCGCATTTTTTTCTACCGTGTGCTCGCCCCGCTCGCCCGAGTGCTCCACCAACGCACCTGGCTGATTTCGGACTCGCCGAACAAAGCGGGCGACAACGGCGAGGCTCTTTTCCGGCACCTCGCCGCTCACCCGAGCCCCGACGTCGTGCCCGTCTTCGCGATCGCGAATGCCGCCGAACGCGCACGGCTTGCCGAGTTTGGAAAAGTCGTCGATCCTGCGTCATTACCCGGAAAGTTCGCCGCACTTGGAGCGCGCGTCGTGGCATCCTCGCAAGCCGGCCCCTACGTAATCGATCCGCTTGGCGACCACGGAGTCTACCGTGATCTTTACCCGTGGCGATTTGTTTTCCTCCAGCACGGAGTACTTTTCCACGACCTATCCGCAGTACTGGGACGATATGTGAAACGTATCGATCTCGTGGTCGCCTCCGGCGACGCCGAAGCGCGTGCCCTCGCCTCCAGCTACGGGTACCAGCCGGGCCAGGTCGCGCTCACGGGTATGCCCCGCATGGACCGGCTCGAAAACAGGGCCGAACGCGTGGTCCTCGTCGCGCCGACGTGGCGCACCAATCTTGCCGGCGTCTGCGCCGACGAATTCCGTTCATCGCAGTACTGTCAGTTTTGGAACGCGTTCCTTTCCGACCGTGCCCTCCTCGCTGGACTGCGCGAGGCGGGGTATCGAATCGAGTTCCTCCTGCATCCCTCGCTCGCCAACTACACTCACGAGTTCTCCGGCAACGACGTCGTCACAGTTTCGACTCCTCCCCACGACTACCCTGGGGCTTTCGAGTGTTGCGCACTGCTCGTCACCGACTACTCCTCCGTCGCCTACGACGTCGCTTACCTGGACAAACCCGTGGTGTACGCGCAGTTCGACGTGGAAACTTTTTACGAGGGGCAAACCTACGAGCGTGGCGATGACGACACGCGAGAAACCGGGTTCGGACCAGTTGCTGGCACACTTGAAGAAACACGCGATGCCGTACTCGCCATGATTGGCGAAGATGCGCTGCCCACTCTCGGTGATGAGTTCCGCGCCCGCCGCGACGCCGCCTTCGCGCACGTCGATCGCAATAACTCAGCGCGGGTGGTCAAATCGATCCGATCCATGCTCAGCGACTAGCCGCCAGGCCACCAACAAACGAACGGGGCGAGGGAGAAAAACTCCCTCGCCCCGTTCGATACGTACGCTTAGCGCCACAAACCGGTGGTGTCGATCACTGCGACCGAATCTGGGATGGAACCCTTGAGATCCTTGAACTGATCGTGGGCCACGAGCTCAACCACAACATCCGCCTGCTGGACGGCCGTGTGCGCATCAACGTATTCCACGTTGCGGAAGTTCGCGATCTTCGCTGGGATTTCCGGAACGAACGGCTCGACAACTAGCACCCGATCTTCCGGGTACTCTGCAGCCACGCGCTGCGCAATCGCCATCGCAGGAGATTCTCGAAGATCGTCGATATTCGGCTTGAAAGCCAAGCCGAGCAGGGCGATCGTTGCCGTGCCCTTCTCCGCCTTCTTCTGTGCAACAGCTTCTTCGAGCTTGCCCATCACGAAATCCGGCTTACCATCATTGATTTCTCGGGCCTGCTTGATCAACTTGGCAAACGGCGAGGTGGAAACGATGAACCACGGATCCACCGCGATGCAGTGACCGCCCACGCCCGGGCCGGGGTTCAAAATGTTCACGCGCGGGTGGCGGTTCGCAAGCGAAATCAGCTCCCACACGTCGATCCCCTGCTCGTCCGCAATCAGGGAGAGCTCGTTCGCAAACGCAATGTTGACATCACGGAAGGCGTTCTCGGTAAGCTTGCTCATCTCAGCAGTGCGGGCATCCGTTTCGGCAACCTCGCCCTCCGTGAAGGAGCGGTAAACCTCTGCCGCACGCTTGGTAGCTTCCGGGGTCATACCACCAACAATGCGATCGTTCGCACGCATCTCAATCATGATACGGCCAGGAAGGACGCGTTCCGGGGCGTGCGCGAAATGCACGATCGGGCGGCCATTCGAGCCATCAACCGACAGATCCGGGCGGGCATCCATTACTCGCTGCGCCATACGCTCAGTGGTTCCCGGAGGAGAAGTCGATTCAAGAATCACCAGTTCATCGCCCTCAAGCTGCGGGATGAGAGCATCGGTTGCCAAATCGATCGCGCCTGAATCGAGCTCGTGATCTCCCTTGAAAGGAGTCGGAACAGAAATGATAAAGATGTTGCCTTTTGGAGTTTCCTTTTGGACCTTGAGCGAGCCATTCTCGACAACTTTCTTCAGGGCATCAGCCAATCCTTCCTCAACGAAGGGCAGGCGACCTGCCGACACATACTCGATCGTGCGGTCCGAGACATCAACACCCGTCACTTCCCAGCCAGATTCTGCGAGAACGACGGCGGTGGGCAGGCCAATATAGCCCAAACCAATCACCACAACTTTGCGTGCCATATTCCTCTACTTCCATCAAACATTTGTGCCGGTCAGACACTCGACAATCATTCTACCGTCCACCGCACGGTCATGAGTCCTACGCTTCGCTACTGGTAAAATGGTGGCGCAGTCGACGGTGTCACAAGGAGGAACCCGTGAAAAAAATAATGGTGGTGTACGGAACACGCCCTGAGGGCATCAAGGTCGCTCCGCTCATCAAGGCGCTGGAGGCCTCCCCGGATTTCACTCCCATCGTCGTCTCCACCGGTCAACATCGCGAAATGCTCGACCAGGTCAATCAGCTGTTCAAGATCACTCCCGATGTCGATCTCGAAATCTTTGCCCCCGGTCAGTCACTCAACTCGATGGCCGGGAAGATCTTCGCTGGGCTCGATCCGATCCTTGAGCAGTACGCACCCGATGCGCTCGTGGTTCAAGGTGACACCTCGTCCGTCACCTGCGCTGCTCTCGCCGCGTTCTACCGCGAAATCCCTGTCGTACACCTCGAAGCTGGCCTGCGCAGTGGCAACCTCTTCTCACCGTTCCCTGAGGAAGGTAACCGCAAAGTGGTCTCGCAGATCGCCTCACTCCACCTCGCACCCACTGAGGAATCGAAGGCCAACTTGCTTCACGACGGCGTCGTGCCTGAGTCCATCGCCGTCACGGGCAACACTGTGATCGACGCCTTGTTCCACACCGTCGAGGAGCATGTTGATTTTTCCGATCCCACGCTCGCCGATGCCCTCGCCTCTGGCCGAAGGATCCTCCTTGTCACCTCTCACCGGCGCGAAAATATTGGCGAACCGATGCGCAATACAGCGCAGGCGCTTCGCGAACTTGCCCGTGCGTACCCAGATGATCTGATTGTCTTCCCCATCCATCGCAACCCGAAGGTCCGCGAACTCATCGCCCCACAGATCGACAGTGAGCCGAACGTTGTGCTCCTCGATCCCCTCGACTATCCACAGTTCACCCATGTCATCAAAGCCGCCCACATCGTACTCACCGATTCTGGCGGCGTCCAAGAAGAGGCACCCTCCCTCGGTAAGCCCGTCCTTGTTCTGCGCGAAAACACTGAACGCCCGGAAGCTGTGGACGCCGGAACGGTAAAGCTGATCGGCACCGATACCGATCGCATCGTTACGGAGGTGTCCCGCCTCAAGGACAACCGCGCCGCCTACGAGGCTATGGCGAATGCGGTGAACCCATACGGCGACGGCGAGGCTTCTTCCCGTTGCGTCGCCGCAATCGCTGCGCTCCTTGGAATCGGCCAGCGCCTGCCCGATTTTTCCCCGGTGGCCTGATGCACGTTCTGTTCGTCGCCCAACAGTGGGCTCCCGAAAAGGGCGTGCCACAGCGCCGCGGGCGCTGGATGGTCGACCAGCTCACGAATGCCGGCCACACTGTGTCCATCGTCGCGCCTCCCCCGCACTATCCCACCGGCACGCTCCTGTCCACTGCCCGGGAAGACCAAGCCGGAGCCGTCACTCGGCTAGGCCCACGCGAAGTTCTCTACAGGGCACAATTCCGCCCACACACTCAAGCGATTCCTTCGCGAATTGTCGATCAGGCAACAGTCTCCGGCACGTCAGTGCGCACTGCCCTGCGTTCGGCACGCGATCGGCGCCCCGACGTCGTCATCGCGACCGCGCCCCCACTCCCTACAGCCTTTACCGCATATACGGTGGCAAAGCGGCTCGGTGTGCCGTTTGTGTTGGACCTGCGCGATGCCTGGCCAGAACTCGTCGACTACGTCGCCTCCGCCGACGGCGGCGAACCGTCGCTTGCAAGGCGCGCCTTCGCAACCGCGCTCCACGCCGCAGGCCGAGCCTTCGGAACCGTCGTCGCACATGCGGACCTCGTCCTGACCACCTCGCGCTGGCATGCGCGCCAACTCGCTGAACGCGGGATCAACGCCCGCCCGCTGACCAACCTGCTACTCCTCGATCTTCAGTCCGCCCCCATGCTACCCGCCACCGAACCCCACAGCGAGTTGCGCGTGCTCTACACAGGAACGCTCGGGCGCGCCCAGGGCCTCGAGAACGCGATCGAGGCAGTGCGCCTCGCAAAGAATGCGGGCACTGACGTGCACCTACGCCTCGTCGGCACCGGAGCTCACGAGCAGCGCCTTCGCGCCGTCGCCTCCGACGACGTCGAATTCACCCGGCGCGTCGACCGATCCGAGATTCCCGCCCACCTCGCCTGGTGCGATACCGTTCTCGTCCATTTGAAAGACTGGCCACCACTGACAACCACCATCCCGTCCAAACTGTTTGAAGCGATCAATTCTGGCCGGTTTGTGAGCGCGGCGCTCGCAGGAGAAGGCGCACAGTTACTCGAACGCTCCGGCGTCGGGCAAGCCGTAGCGCCCATGGACGCGCAGGCGCTCGCTGATCTCTGGATCTCTCTTGCCAGCTCCCCCAGCCGGCTCGACGTCGGCAACACTGGTCACACGTTCCTCACTGAGGAACTTGCTCAAGAACAACCATCTGCAACCTTCGTCACCGCTCTGGAGGAGTGTGCTCGTGCCCGTTAATCTCCGACTCGCCGCCTCCGCCATCAAAACGATGGCCACTGAAGATCCCGCATTCCTCGCACTTCAGACGAGCCGCCGCCTGCCACGTAAGCTCCGCGACGCCGTCGCGCGGGCCGCCGACGCAACGAATATTCCCTACCTCGCGCAGGTTGGTGCCTTCCTCGCCGACCACCCATCCACACTGGACACGCCCGGGCCTTTCGTGCGCTCCATGCGCGTGGCGAAAGGTATGGACCCCGGCGCCACAGCGACCCCGCTCCAACGCGCACGTTACCTTCGGGCAGTCGGGAAGATCAGCGAGGCAATTGCTGCGCTCACGCCAAACACGAAGCTTCGCCAACGCTACGAAAGCGAACGCCGTCTACTCACCCAGCCGCTCGCACTCGACGTTCCGGTGATGCCAGCACAAACCGATAGCTCTCAGCGCCTCGATGTGCTCCACGTCCTCGTCTCCTCCGCCCCCTACACTTCCTCTGGCTACACTGTTCGAACCAGTGCCATCATCGCCGGCCAGCGTGACGCAGGCATGAACGTCGCCGGGGTGACACGCCTGGGCTATCCCACGATCATCGGCTCAGCGAGCGCTCCCCTCTTTTCCGATGTCGACGGCGTGCGCTACTGGCGTATCCAGCCCGATTCTTACCCACTCGGCGCCTACGAGCGGGCCCAGATGCACGCCGACTACTTGGCGTCGCTCGTTGCGAAGCTCCGCCCACGCGCGTTGCACGCCACCACCGACTACACCAACGCAGAGGTTGCGCGCGCGGTCGCGGAGGCTTTCGGGATTCCGTGGGTGTACGAAATGCGCGGGCAACGCGAAAAATCGTGGGTGGCGTCGCTGCCCGAATCCGAACGCGACGGTGCGGCACACTCCGAACTGTTCCATCTCATCCAAGAAAAAGAGGCCGAACTCGCCAAATCCGCCTCCGCCGTCGTTGTCTTGTCGAAAGTGCAACTCGACGACCTCGTGGCACGCGGCGTGGACGCCGAGAAAATCACAATCATTCCCAACGCCTACTCACCCGCGGATGTCACGCCGCTCACTCCCACTCAGGCACGCGATCGACTCGGTCTGACGCAAGCATTCACGGTTGGCACCCTCACATCGATTGTCGACTACGAAGGGCTCGACACGCTCGTGGAGGCCATCGGCATCCTGCGAGCCGAGGGACGCAACGTGCGCGGTGTCATCGCCGGCGACGGCGTATCGCGAGCAAAAGTCACCGGGCTACGGGACACGCTCGGGCTCGAGGAAGCGATCACAATGCCCGGCCGCGTCAGCCGGAGCGACTCCCACACCTGGTACCAGGCGCTTGATCTGTTCGCCGTTCCACGGCGCCGCACCCTCGTCACCGAAACCATTACGCCGATTAAACCTGTCGAAGCAATGTCGAACGGCACTCCCGTGGTGATCTCCGACCTTGCACCGCTACGCGAAATGGTCACCGATGCCGGTGCCGGAATCGCGTTCGAACCTGGCAATGCGCAGGCGATGGCGGATGCGATCCGTTCCCTGATGGACTCCCCTACCGCGTACGCAGCCGCCTCCGCGGCGGCGAAATCTGAAGCTGCGCGGCGCACGTGGCCCGCAAACACTCGCGCATACGGTAGGCTCTACAGCCAACTATTCACCAGCGAAGGAGGGCGCTCATGATCCGTGCAGGCTCGATGTCTATCATTTTGCCGCTGATCGAACGGCTCGGACGCGGAGCTGGGCGCCTGCTTGTCGGAGTTTCCACCTTCGTCGTCGTGTTCCTTCTTCTGGCCGGCTGGAGAGCCGGGAATATGGCAGGCGGCACCTGGCTACCGTTTATCGTTGGCATCGTCGCAGCGATCCCTGTGGCACTCTTTGCGTGGCGCAGGCGCCGTCTCGAGGCGGGAGTGAAAGCCACCCAAGCGCGCCTGTCGAACAGCGCGCCGGCGTCGGGTGGCGCGGGCCAGCTCGTTGTCCGCGACGACGCCGAAGCGGCACTGACCGAAGAACGCAAGCATGCGATCGCTCGGGAACGCTCACAGAAGGCGATGGCCGAATCAGCGCAGCTTCGCCAGACGTACCTGCCTCGAATCGAGGCAGCACAGCGAGCCGCGATCGCGATGGCCGGAGGTGTGGACAACGCGCCGTATTTGAAAGACGACGTGCGCGTCACCCTCATTGCCTTGGTGGGCACCATCATCGCCGTCCCCGTCTCGGTTATCTTCCTCATCACCGCGCTCTTCCTCATACTGTAGGTTTCCCAAATTCCCCTCACGCCACGCGCGTGGCACCATAGACCTATGGCTTTTCCGAACAAACTCTTGGGGCGCGACGAACGCGTGATCCGCCACATGCATGAGCACATCAAGGCTCTCACAGGAAATTTCGCAGTCGGGATCGTGGTGATCGCCCTCGTCATTATCGCGCTCGTTTATCTTCCTGATTCGCTGTGGCCATGGGGCGCTCTGGCTGCGGGAATCACGGCGCTCGTCCTCCTGGTGATCTTCGTGGGCTACCCGTTCCTCCAGTGGCTCACCACCACGTACACCATCACGGATCGGCGCGTGATCACTCGCGCGGGAATCCTCACCAAGGCAGGGCACGATATTCCGCTTTCGCGCATTTCCAACGTTTCCTACGAGCGCGATTTCGTTGATCGCCTCTTCGGGTGCGGAACGCTCGTTCTGGAAACGTCTGCCGGAAACCCTTTGTTTTTGACGGACGTTCCGGAAGTTGAAAAGGTGAACTTGGAACTGACGGAACTGTTGTTCGGAAACGCTTCCGCCGCGGCCGACGTCGACCCCGACGACTAACCCACCAGCCGAGGAGGACCTCACGCCCCTTCGGCAGCTGTGAATTTCACCCAACGAAAGGAATTGTGATGGCCTGGACCGACATCCTCTCCTCGATAATCCGCAACGTCGGCCGCACTCTGCTTCGCCGGGCAAGCCGGGAAGTGGAGCGCGCCGTCACCGACTCGCTTTCGGGAAAGCAACGCCGAACGACGGCGACAACACACACGCAAGCGTCCCGGGCAGATAGGTCCGCCGGCGACGGGATTGCACACTCAACCGCGCAGTTCCCTGGCCCGGACGAACCAGCGCTCGTCTACGACGTCGCCGCGCTCGGCTTGCCAGCCTTCTCATACGCTCCCGAGCACGACGGCGCTCCGGACCCTGGCGAGGTCGTGTGGACGTGGATCCCCTACGAGGAGAACGACGGACGCGGAAAGGACCGCCCCGTCTTGGTTGTCGCGCAGGAAGGCCCGCACGTGATCGTGGCTCAGCTGACCTCCAAAGATCACGATATCGACGCCGCTCAGGAAGCACGCTGGGGCAGACAGTGGATGGATATCGGCTCTGGAGATTGGGATCCGAAACGCCGACCGAGCGAAGTGCGTCTCGATCGTTTGCTCGTCGTGCACGAGCAAACTGTACGACGCGAGGGTGGGCGCATTGATTCTGCAATCTTCCAGGCTGTAGTGAACAAGCTCGCACAAATCCAGTAGCGGTAACCGAACTTTGTGTTCACTCTATGCCTGCACCATTCACGTGACGCGCTCCACCGAGAATCGTGTGGAGTTCCTTCACAAATGAAGAGCCACACTGGTAATGTTGTTTCTCGGACTTTGAGCTCGGTCGGGTGAAAAGTTCGGCCTTGATTCTTTCCACGGGTGTCCCCACGCCCGGCAGTCCGGATCAGGCAAGCCCTCAACGACCATGTCAGTTTCGTGCGTGCAGGCGCACGTACGAGAAGTGAAAGAGTTATTAAGTGGCAAACATTAAGTCGCAGAAGAAGCGTATCAAGACCAACGAGAAGCGCCGCGTGCGCAACCAGGGCTACAAGTCGGAGTTGCGTACCCTTGTCCGTAAGACCCGCGAGGCTATCGCCGCTGGCGATGCCGAGAAGGCTGCAGACGAGCTGAAGGTTGCTTCGCGTAAGCTTGATAAGGCTGTCTCGAAGGGCATCATCCACAAGAACCAGGCCGCCAACCGCAAGTCGAAGCTTGCAAAGCAGGTTGCCAAGCTCGGCAAGTGATGCACCCACGCTGACGAAACGTGAGGGCCGGATCTGTTGATCCGGCCCTCACATTTTTTATTCGCGGCTTGTGGTGGTGGCTTCGGAACCGAAGCCACCACCTTTATGCGCCGCTGTTACCTGTGTTTTAGAGCGCGGCCACGATTCGTTCCACCGAATCCTTGGCGTCTCCGAGCATCATATCCGTGTTCTCGTTAAAGAACAGCGGGTTCTGAACGCCTGCGTAGCCGGCGTTGCCCATCGAACGCTTCGAGACGATCACTCGCTTCGCCTCCCACACCTTGAGAACTGGCATTCCTGCAATCGGCGAGCCCGGCTCTTGCGCTGCGGGGTTCACAGTATCGTTTGCACCGATCACAAGCACGACATCGACATCAGCGAAGTCGTCGTTGATCTCGTCCATCTCGAGAACGATGTCGTAAGGAACCTTTGCCTCAGCCAAAAGGACGTTCATGTGACCAGGCAGGCGCCCCGCAACAGGGTGGATACCGAACGTGACATCCACCCCCTGGGCGCGCAGTTTCTCGGTGAGCGTTGCTACCGGGTACTGTGCCTGCGCCACAGCCATGCCGTAGCCAGGAGTAATCACCACACGCTTCGCGCCCTTGAGGAGCTCTGCCACATCCTCCGGAGAAATCTCGGTATGCGATCCGTAATCCTTCGACTCGCCAGTGGTGGCGCCGTCGGACCCGAAACCACCGAGAATCACCGAAATGAACGACCGGTTCATCGCCTTACACATGATGTAGCTCAGGTAAGCACCAGAGGAACCGACGAGCGCACCGGTGATGATCAGAAGATCGTTACCGAGCGTGAAGCCTGCCATCGCAGCCGCCCAGCCCGAGTACGAATTCAGCATCGAGACGACCACGGGCATATCGCCACCACCGATCGCCGCGACGAGGTGTGCTCCAAGTGCGAGGGAAACCACCGTTAGCAGAAGTAACGGAATAAGCCCCATAGCAACGGACCGTGTGTAGGCGAACCACACGATCAGCAGGAGCGAGACCACGATAGCGCCGAGGTTGAGCCAGTTGCGGCCCGGGAGTGTGAGCGGCGCTCCCTTGATCTTGGCGCTCAGCTTCAAGTAGGCGACGATCGAACCGGTGAATGTGACAGCGCCGATAAAAACAGCGAGGCCAACTTCTCCCATATGGAAAGCGTTCTCGGGGCTATCGCTACCCGGCGTGAGAAGGAAAGAGTTAAAGCCCACGAGCACGGCGGCAAAACCGACGAAGGAGTGCAACAGTGCGATAAGCTCCGGCATGCCTGTCATTTCGACTTTTCGGGCCTTGTAGATCCCAAAAGCGCCGCCCACTCCGATCGCGACCACCAGAAGGACAAGCACGGCAACAAGATGCCGGCTTCCCATCAACTCACCAGAAGCAGTGAGCACAACAACCACGGTCGCAATCAGCGCTGCGGCCATACCCGCGATACCGAATCGGTTGCCGTTCTCAGCGGTGGTCTGCTTTGACAGCCCTGCAAGTGCGAGGATAAACAACAGCGCTGCGACGATATACGCGAGCGTCTGGATCGAGATAACAGTCCCAAGAATTGCGTAAGTATTCATTTCAGCTCCTCCGGAACATCTTCAGCATGCGTTCGGTCACTGCGAAGCCACCGAACACGTTAATCGAGGCAACCGCCACTGCAATCGCGGCGAGAATCTGAACGGCGACGTTATTTGCTCCAACTTGGAGGATCGCACCGACCACGATGATTCCCGAGATTGCGTTAGTCACCGACATCAGTGGCGTGTGGAGTGAATGCGTGACGTTGGTGATCACGTAGAAGCCGACGACGACGGCAAGGGCAAACACCATGAAGTGTGAGGCAATCGCCGGTGGCGCGAGGAAGATCAGCACGCCGAGTACCACGGCCGCGACAAGAGCCCACCAGTAGCGCGCAAGCCACGATTTCGGTTCCGGTTCAGGCGCAGGCTCCGCAACTGGCGCAGTCTGCGACTTTGCGGGAGCAGCCGAGACCTTGACCGGCGGTGGCGGGAAGAACACCTCCCCCTCGACAGTCACGGCCATCTGGCGAACGACCTCGTCGTTCAGATCAAGGTTGAGCACGCCATCCTTCTCCGGCGTGGTGAGCTTGAAGAAGTTCACCAAGTTCTGGCCGTAGAGCTGCGAGGCCTGCCCCGGCAGGCGCCCAGCCAAATCGGAATAGCCGATGATAGTGACGCCACCATCTGTGACGACTGCTTCGCCAGATCGCGTCAGAGTGACGTTGCCGCCGTTCGCGGCAGCCATATCGACGATCACCGAGCCTGGTTTCATCGCAGCGACCGCAGCATCGTCCAAAAGGATCGGTGAGGTGCGGCCCGGAATATTGGCCGTGGTGATGACAATATCGGCTTTCGCGGCTTCCTGAGCGTAGAGTTTCGCGGCAGCCTGTGCCTGATCTGCCGTCATCTCCTTCGCGTATCCATCCTCGCTCTTCTGGCCGGCAACTGGAATCGCCACGAAGCTTCCGCCCATCGACTCCACCTGCTCGGCTGTCTCTTCGCGGACGTCCGTTGCGAATACCTGCGCGCCCATCGAGTGAGCAGTACCGATCGCAGCCAGACCTGCAACGCCGGCGCCGATCACGTACACATTCGCCGGCGGCATCTTACCCGCAGCCGTAACCTGGCCAGAAAAGAGACGCCCATATGCGTTAGCGGCCTCGATCACCGCGCGATAACCGGCAAGGTTGGCCATCGACGAGAGAACATCCATTGACTGGGCACGCGAGATACGCGGAACCATGTCCATCGATAGCCCTGTCAGCCCTCGCTCAGCCAAAGCCTGGATCGTTGCTTCGTTACGCTTTGGCGCAAGCCGCGAAACCAGCGTCGCGCCTCGAGCCATGAGATCGAGTTCGGAATCCTGTGGCGTGTCAAGTGTGACGACGATATCGCTTGTCCACACCTCGTCGCGTGAAACTATGGAAGCCCCTGCCTCTACGTACTGCTGATCAGGGTATGCTGCACGCTCCCCCGCACCGCTCTCGACAACAACGTCGTAGCCGAGTTTGATGAGTTTCCCAGCAGTATCAGGCGTGGTAGCGACCAGGGCCTCGCCATGGCGAGACTCATTTGGTACTCCAATACGCACCTTATCTCCTTTTCATTTAGTCCGCGTTCTTGTATTGATACGCGGCTCACACTTTCATTTTAGGACCTACGTCACTTTTTATCAGAGGAACGAAACGCGAATTATCCTCTCTTACGAATTCGCCCAATCCTCACAATCGCTCGCTCAAGGGCAAACCCTGGATCACGCGACCCCCCTTTAACCTCTGCGTCGGCAGCTGCGACGAGCTCGATCGCTCGCCCAAGGCCAGCAACGCTCCAGTTCCGGATGCTTCTCTTTGCACGATCCATTTGCCACGGCGCCATCTGCACTTTCACACCGAGCTTCGACGAACGCGCACCGAGCACCTGTGCCATCTGGCGTAGCGAGAACGCCAACGCCGAGACGATCGCGACAGGAGATGTGCCCGTCGCCATAGCATGCCGAGCAAGTTGCACAGCACGGGCCGTCTGCCCCGCTACCATGGCATCGGCAACGTTAAACCCCGTTGCTTCGAGGCGACCAGCAAAATATGTATGCACGTGGGTTTCTTCGATCCGACCTTCCACATCCGCAAGCAACTGAGAGACCGCGGCAAGTAATTCCCGAACGTCGCTTCCGAGTGCATCAACGAGCGCGCCAACCGCCTCGGAACTCATGTGACGCCGGCGCGAACGCACCACCTCCATCACAGCGTCCGCCTTGTCTGAGGCGGTCTTCACTTTCGGAATGACAACGGTTGGCACTGCGGCAGCTGCGAGTTCCTCAAGCACCTTCTTCCCACGTACCCCGCCGTTATGACGCAGAAGAACGACGACGTCGGGTTCTGGAGATTCCAGGTACGTAGCAAGATCTGCCTGAAGCGGTGTATCCAGAGTTTCCAGCGCAGGAACATAAAGACATTTTGGCTCGGCGAACAGTGACGGACTCGCGAGCGCCGCGAGCTGACCAGGCTGATACTGGGCGGCGTCCACGCGCACGAACTCGGTATTCGGATCACGGTGGCGGAGCTGATCCCTCAGCAACTCCCACGCCCGATCTGCGAAGACCGGTTCCTCCGACTTGATGAGGACTACCGGCGCTGCCTGAATTTCGTTCCACTGCATGCCCACTATTATTCCATGCACCTATGACAGTTTTTGGCGTGCAGTTCGTTTCGTCAGCGATGACGCGCGTGTTGCGGTATTTCATCAGCGCCAAGGCTGCTACTAGCGCCGCCACGACTCCGGCGTTCACCAGTGCCGCAATACCGAAAGGGACCTGGGAAAACGGGAAACTCGAGCACACATGCGTGACTGCGACGATCCACCACGTACACGCCTTCGCCACCCCGAGAAATACCCACGCCACCAGTGAGCCTCCTGGCACCATTAAAAGAACGGACGCCGCCAACCCCGTGATCGTGAGCGGAGCTACCACCGGCGCAACCACGACGTTCGCGACCACACCCCAGACAGACACCTCATCTTGAAAATTCGCGACCACCGGAGCTGTTGCAAGGCTTGCGACCACCGGTATGGAGATAAGCTCTCCCAACGGTTTTGGAAGCGAGGAAAGCGCGCGAGTTAACGGGCGCCCGACGGTAATGATCCCCGCCGTCGCGAGCACCGACAATACAAAGCCCACCGACGTCGCCAGATGCGGATCGACCAAGCTCGTACCACCGACCGTCAGTGCAAGGAGCGGGAAAGCGCTCACGCGCCGGCGTAGTGCGTACCCGGTGCACATGCCAACACCCATCCAGACTGCTCGCAACACCGACGAATCCGGGCCGACAAGCCGCACAAGTGCCCAGATACCAGCGAGAGCGCTCACCGCACCGAGCCAGCCACGTCGCAGCCCGATCATCGCGATGATCCCACCAACTACTAACGAAACATGGGCTCCCGACACTGCGGTGAGGTGCGAGAGTGACAAACTCCGCATCTCGGTTTTCAGATCTCGATCGAGCTCCGAATCGTCGCCAACGAGGATGCCCGGGAGCAGGCCAGCCACTGAGCGATCGTCGCCCCGTAATGCTTGCGTTAAGCGCTCGCGGATTGTCCGGGCAACACGGGAAGAAGACGACAGAGGTGCACGGCTTTCGATAACGCCACGAAGCTGCAGATCACCTCCCCGCGGACTGACCCCCACACGGCCGCGAATGAGCAGCGTTTCCCCCAGAGTGACGATCTCGGGGCGGGTGAGCCGAATCTCAACGTGCGATGCGGACGTCGATCCCGTTCCGCGAAACTCGACCGCGCTCACAACGCCCCGAAATTTCGCTCCCCCATGAGTGTCAGTAGTGGGGTGCGAGGCAACTTCAACCACCGCCCGAACATATGCATCCTGCGCCGCCGCAGTCACCGCTGGATCCCTGTGGGAGAGGGAATCGTGGATAGCTCCCGAAACGTTCGTACACACGAGCGCCACCGCGCAAACACACACCAGATGACGAATGCTCTCCTCGCCCTGCCACAAAGCAGCCCCCAGAACGAGGATGAGGCCGGCAAGCGTCAACGTCAGCGAATGCCAACTACAGATCGCACCAAGCCACAACACGACGGCCGCTGGCCCGAGCCGAAGGTCGCCCATCTCTCGCTACCTCACCGGACGGCGAATCATCATGGCAAGCACCCCCACGATTGTCGTGTTGAAGACGTAACAACCACATGCTTCCGTGCCATTGCGATACTGACAAATGTTTGTCGACACGCAATGATTTGGTATACGCCTGGGCTAGAGGCGCACATGCGGACGAATTTTCTCGAGCGTTTTGACGCCAATACCACTGACTTCGGTAAGCTGATCCACCGACGAAAAAGAACCAATACTCGTTCGATATTCGACAATCGCGGCGGCGGTGACAGGACCGACACCAGGGATTGCTTCGAGCTCAGCTACCGTAGCCGAATTGAGATTCACAGTGTTCTCCTGCGTTGCGCTTCCGCTATTGTTCTGCGGTGTGTTCTTTTCGCCTGGGTGATCGGGCACATGGCCAGTACCATTCAAAGGTTCGCCAACGCGAGGCACGTGGATGTGCTGCGAATCCTCCACTTTCTCGGCAAGGTTAACAGCTGAAGTATCCGCCTGCTGCGCGAACCCTCCGGCTGCCTTCACGACGTCGTCGATGCGCGCTCCCTGAGGCACTGTAACGACGCCGGGGCGCACAACCGCTCCGGAGATATAGACGACCGCATCACCCGAAGGAGGTGCAGGCGAGACGCTCGAGCCTTGACCTGGCTGCACTGCTGAAGAGCTCGGTGCTTGAGGAGTTGCGAACGCAGCAGAGCTTTGCACCTGCGATGGGAATTCGATAGCTTGCCCCGGCCGGTTCCACACAAGGAGCACGCACACAACCACAGTGACGAGGATCAAACTCACAGCGACGAGGCGTCCCTGTTCGGCCGTCAGGCGGATCTTCCATTTCGGGGGCTGCTCGGAAAGCGCTCCGATATCGTCGCCCACGCCCGCCGCAAGGGCGACATGAGCGAATCCCGTAGCAGTAGCGCGACCCTGATGCGGCTCTCTTTGCATACGCTCTGATTCGCGACGCCGATCGCGCGGCGCACGCTTGAGTTCTCTCAACGCCCGTGGTGGTACTTCCATGAGCCCAGTATGAAACGTCCACAACATCCCTTGCCCTTTCAGGGCAGACACCTGTGGAAAAACACCACACTACTGCAAACTGTGGATACATTTTCGAGATGCTTCAACAATGAAATCGCCGTTGCCTCACAACAAAAATGTGGCCGAGACAACGTATCATGTGTGCATGAACGAAGCCGAGATCAAGCGCCTCCAAGCTGAGGCAGCGCAAGCAGAAGCAGAAGCCGCCGCCGCAAAGGCGGCAGCCGCGAAAGCACAACTCGAAGCGGCACTCGCCGCGGCAGGGAGTCCCACACCAGCCGAACCTACCGCACCGGCGTCGGGAAGCGAACAAACTGACGCTCTGAGCCCAAGCGAGGCTCCAGCGCCGGCTCCTGCAAGCGAACCGGAGGCGGCGCCCATCAGCAACTATGCCCAGAAAGTCGCCGACGGTTACACCTACGAAGGCCTCACTTTTACCCTTGGTTCGTATATGGAAAACGGCACTCCCGTGCCGTCAGTTCCCGTGAAGCTGCCGCTCGCGATGCTCAACCGCCACGGGCTCGTTGCCGGTGCAACTGGTACCGGAAAAACGCGTACGCTCCAGCTTTTCGCAGAGTCGCTCTCGAACGCAGGAGTGCCCGTTTTTATCACCGATATTAAAGGCGACCTCACTGGACTCCTTGAACCCGGCCCCTCGAGCGAGAAACTTCTCGCTCGCACCGCCGCGAACGGCCAACCGTGGGAGCCCAAATCGTTCCCGACGGAACTCTACACGCTCGGCGGTAATGGCAACGGAACCCCAATCCGCACCTCTGTGACCGACTTCGGCCCGCTTCTGTTGGCAAAGGTGCTCGGGCTCAACGAAACCCAGGAATCAGCACTCTCGCTGATCTTCCACTGGGCAGATCAAAACGGGCTCGCACTCATCGATCTCGGCGATCTGCGCGACGTCATCCAGTACCTCACCTCGGACGCCGGAAAAGAACAGCTCTCCGGGATCGGCGGAGTCGCGTCCGCGACGGCGGGCGTGATTTTGCGCGAGGTTGCCGCCCTCCAGGCCCAAGGAGCCGACTCATTCTTCGGCGAGCCTGCGTTCTCCGTGAAAGAATTTATGCGTACTGCTACTGACGGGCGCGGCGTCATTTCCTCGCTTGAGCTTCCCGACGTCGGTTCCCAACCCGCGCTGTTCTCCACATTCATCATGTGGTTGCTCGCCGAGTTGTTCCAGGAGCTGCCCGAAGTCGGCGACGCTGAGAAACCGAAGCTCGTATTCTTCTTCGACGAGGCTCACCTGCTGTTCACCGATGCGTCGAAGGAATTCCTCGCGCAGGTTGTGCAGACGGTCCGTCTGATCCGCTCCAAGGGCGTGGGCATTTTCTTCGTCACCCAAACCCCGAAGGATGTCCCTGCCGACGTCCTCGCTCAGCTCGGCGCGAAGGTTCAGCATGCTCTGCGCGCTCATACGCCTCAAGATGCTGCCGCGCTCAAGGAAACAGTCAAGACATTCCCGATCACTCCCGAGCTCGATCTCGAAGCGCTCTTGCCGTCGCTGGGAACCGGCGAGGCCATTGTGACGGTTCTGGATCCGAAGGGCCGTCCCTCCCCCGTCGCGCCCACCAAGATCTGGGCACCAGCGTCGGTGATGGGAGTCGGCTCTAATGCCGCCGTCGCTGGGGCACTCGCAGCCTCCCCCACGATGGCGAAGTACAAGGACGCCGTCGATCCCGAGTCCGCCACCGAGCTCCTCGCACAACGAATCGAAGCCGAAGCGAAAGCAAAGGCAGACGCCGAAGCTGCTGCAAAAGCCGAGGCGGAGGCCCAAAAGGAAATGGAACGCCGCGCCCGCGAGCTCGAAAAGCAGGCAGAAGCGGATCGCAAAGCTGCGGAAAAGGAAGCGGAACGTGCCCGCCGCGAGGCTGAAAAGGAAGCCGAACGCTCCAAGCGGCGCCGCGAATCCGTTGTGGATTCGATCGTGGGCACAGTCGGGCGCACCGTTGGGCGAGAGATCCTCCGTTCGATCTTTGGGACGCGCAGAAAGTAACCTCCCAACAGCCCGATCTCTCGGTGATGAAGAAAAGGTGTGGCTTCACGGAAGTGTTCCGTGAAGCCACACCTTTGACGAAAACGCCCGGCATAAATTAGTCCGATGCCACGAGCTGTGCGACATCCGCGATCGACTCATGGACGAAATCCGGACGGTACGGGTATTGCGTAATGTCACTGCGTGTGGTGGAGCCAGAAAGCACCAGGTGGGTCTGCAACCCCGCCTCCATACCCGACTGAATATCGGTATCCATGCGGTCGCCCACAAACGCCGTGTGCTCCGAATGAGCCTCAATTTTGTTCAATCCATTGCGGATCATCACAGGGTTTGGCTTGCCCACATAGTACGGATTCTTACCTGTTGCCTTCGTGATCATTGCAGCCACAGCTCCCGTTGCCGGGATCTTTCCTTCGGCCGATGGGCTCGAGGGATCGGGATTCGTTGCGATGAAACGAGCACCGGCGTCGATCAGGCGAATCGCCTTCGTGATTGCTTCGAACGAATAAGTGCGAGTCTCCCCCAACACCACGAAATCAGGGTTCTGTTCCGTCATGACGAAGCCTTTTTCGTACAATGCAGTGGTCAACCCAGCCTCTCCAACAACGAAAGCGCGGCGCGACTGTGACTGGTTCGCGAGGAACTGCGCGGTGGCGAGTGCTGACGTCCAGATGTGTTCCTCAGGCACGTTCAGCCCCGACGCCTCTAGACGCGCCGAAAGATCACGCGGGGTGAAAATCGAATTATTCGTCAACACCAAATACGGGATGTTGTTCTCCTGGAGCGCCGTGATGAACTCGTTCGCACCGGGGAGGGCATTGCCCTCGTGGATTAGCACGCCATCCATATCGGTCAGCCAACTATCAATACGTTCATTCATACCCCCGTTATACCACTAACCTACGATTGGGTAACCCTAGTATCGCTCACGGAAAACACACCCTTTGAACTGCGAAAATGCAGGGCCACCTGGGCGCTCGTCTAATCGCCGAAGAACATCGCATCCCCTATGCGCCGTCAGAAAGCACCCGTGGATCGGGCACAAAACGGCGGGTTTCGCAAACTATTTTGCGAAACCCGCCGAAGTCAATTCGCCGAAATGCGCCGTCAATCAGTGTGCGCGGTACGTGAGTGTGGCGGTCATGTAACGGGTGTTGCCCGGTTGTAGCCTCAAGGATGGCGCCGAATCGTAGCGGTTGAACGAATCCGCATGATGCGAGATCGGCGCGAGGCACAGCGACTTACGGGCATCGCGATCTAGGCGGTCACCCGAATCGACGTACACCACCGGCGCTTCGGCCGGCTCCTGAGTGAGCGTAATCTGAGCCGCCGACGACGGGTTGAGGATCGACGTGACAACCACACCGGCATCGTTCGGAACGAGGCCACGGTAATACGTGGCGAACGACTTCGTGCCAATGTAATCGATAACCACCGGGGCCTTGACTCCCGAGTATGCAGCCTCGCCACGCAACGGCACCGAGTTTGCATCGGTGAGAATCTTCGTGCGCGCCGGGATCTCCACCGACAAGTTCTTGATGGAGGAGACTCCCGGCATCGCAAGATACGGTGACCAGCCCAGCGCCAGCGGAACAGCGACGTCGGAGCGGTTCGTTGCAGCCAGGGTCACTGACAAATGCTCGGCGGCATCTGCACCCGAATCGAGGGAGAACGTCACCGAAATATCGAACGGCCACGGGTACGCCTCTGAGCCGGAGTAGGAATACTCGAGTGTGAGCGTGGAATCCGCATTACGCATTGTAAACGGCGCATCCTTCACAAGGCCCAGGAAACCTTCCGGAACACCTCCAACGTTGTATTCGGCGCCGTCAAAGCTGTAGGAATCCCCCTCCATGTGCCCCATCCACGGAGCCAACACTGCACTGCGTCCGCCAACCCCAGCGCGAAGCTCGCCGGCGTTCGCGTAGCCCGAGATCACGTGTGCCCCCGCGGCGGGCTCCCACGAGATCACGGTGGCGCCCTGCTCTGCGACAAGGGCCGTGGCGCCAGAAGTGGATGTTAACCGCCACGCTGGCATCCCATCAAACTCCGCCTTCTCAACGGTGGTGCTTGCAACCTGCGCCATATCACTCGCCTTCTCTCAATGTTTCCCAACAGTTTACAACGTCACATACAACATGCGGGGACGGGCCGGAATTTTGATACACGACCCGCCCCTCATGTTCACTCACGGAACGATGTTGACAATCTTCGGCGCTCGGACGATCACCTTGCGCGGCTCTCCGTCGAGGAACTTGCGCACCTTCTCGGAGGCGAGCGCCAACTTCTCAAGGTCGTCAGCCGAGATATCTGCCGGAACCTCGGCGCGATCGCGAACCTTGCCCTTCACCTGGAAAACGGCAGTCACCTGATCGTCAACAAGGAGCGACGGATCCTCCACCTGTGGGAATGGCTCGTGCGCGAGAGAGCCCTCATGGCCAAGGCGGCTCCACAGCTCCTCCGCAATATGTGGGGCAACCGGAGAAGTCATCAGAACGATCGCCTCGGCAGCCTCACGCGGCACATCTTTTCCGGTGAGGTAGTTATTGAGCTCAATCAGCTTCGCGATGGCCGTATTGATGCGCATGTTCTCGTATTCGCCCCGAACGAAATCGATCGTTCGCGCAACCTGCTGGGCCATCTCACGCGGCATCTGCTCATCCGTGACAAGCACATCACCAGTTTCCTCGTCCACAACATTGCGCCACAGGCGCTGAAGGAAACGCTGAGCACCAACCACTGCGCGGGTTTCCCATGGGCGGTCAATATCGAGCGGCCCCATCGACATCTCGTACACGCGGAACGTATCGGCGCCGTACGTTTCTGCCATGTAATCCGGGGTGACGATGTTCTTCAGGCTCTTACCCATCTTGCCGTACTCACGGTTCACCTTCTCGCCGTTGTACTCCCAGGTCACTTCGCCTGAACCGTCCGACGCCGGTACCTCGACGACGTTCTCTGCAGGGACGTATGCACCGCGCGAGTCCGTGTAGGCATACGCCTGAACGTAGCCCTGGTTGAACAGCTTGTGGAATGGCTCTGAGGAGGACACGTAGCCCAAATCGAAGAGGACCTTCTGCCAGAAGCGCGCGTATAGCAGATGCAACACTGCGTGTTCCACACCGCCCACGTACAAATCGGCGCCGCCGGATGCCTTGCCCTCGCGCGGCCCCATCCAGTAGGCCTCGTTCTGCGCGGCAACGAATTCATCGTCGTCGTGCGGATCGATGTAGCGAATCTCGTACCAGCAAGAGCCTGCCCAGTTGGGCATGGTGTTCGTGTCGCGCTTGTACTTCTTGACACCGTCACCCAGATCGAGTTCCACATTCACCCAGTCAGTCAAACGACCAAGCGGTGGTTCCGGGTTGGACTCCGCATCGTCCGGATCGTACGATCGCGGCGAATAATCTGGCGTATCCGGAAGCTCCACCGGAAGCATCGACTCTGGCAACGCGTGAACGTTCCCCTCCTCGTCGTAGACCACAGGGAACGGCTCACCCCAGTAGCGCTGACGAGAGAACAACCAATCACGCAGACGATATGAGATCGCCTCCTTACCCTTGCCCTCGGCTTCGAGCCACTCGATCATGCGCGCCTTGCCAGCTGCCTTATCCAGGCCGTCAAGGGACACCGAATCGTTCGACGAATCGATAATCGCGCCATCGCCGGTGTACGCCTGATCGGCAGGGAAATCCTCCGGCGCCGCGATCGTGCGTACGATATCCAGGTCAAACTTGGTTGCGAACGCGAAATCGCGCTCATCGTGAGCCGGCACCGCCATGATCGCACCCGTACCGTAGCCCATCATGACGTAATCGCCCGTAAACACTGGAATATCGGTGCCCGTCACCGGGTTCGTCGCGAAAATACCGGTGAAAACACCCGTCTTTTCCTTCTCGGCGTCCGCACGGTCCATATCCGACTTGCGCGACGCAGCGATTTGGTAATCATGGACGGCAGTGCGCGGATCCGATGCACCGCCCATCCACGCCTCGCGCGTTCCCGCCGGCCATTGAGCGGGCAGGTTCTCGGACTTCAGCATCGGATGCTCAGGCGAGACCACCATGAACGTTGCGCCGAAGAGCGTGTCTGGACGCGTGGTAAAGACGGTGAGGGTCTCGTCCCCACCTTCGTGATGGGCCGTGAAATCAACATCGGCGCCGCGGGACTTTCCGATCCAGTTGCGTTGCATCGCACGCACCTTCTCCGGCCAATCCACCGTATCGAGATCCTCCGCTAGACGATCCGCGTAGGCGGTGATGCGCATCATCCATTGCGAAAGTTCGCGCTTAAAGACCGGGAAGTTCCCGCGCTCCGAGCGGCCATCGGCCGTCACTTCCTCGTTGGCGAGCACCGTGCCCAGGCCAGGAGCCCAGTTCACCGGCGCATTCTCGATATATGCCAAACGACGGCTATCGACAGCCTCACGGCGTTCATCGGAGCTCATCTCGCTCCAAGCCTTCCCCGACGGCGTCGCGATCGAGCCATCCTCGTAGCCGACGATCAACTCCGAGATCGGGCGAGCACGCCCAACCGTGCCCTCCTCGCGACCCGGCGCCTCGGCGTCGTACCAGGAGTTAAAGATCTGCAAGAAGATCCACTGGGTCCACTTCACAAACTCGATATCCGTAGTAGCGAGCGAGCGGCGCTGCTCGTGGCTCAGCCCGAGCAGACGCAACTGACGGCGCATATTCGCGATGTTTTCCTCGGTCGTCACACGCGGATGCTGGCCCGTTTCCACCGCATACTGCTCGGCGGGAAGACCGAAGGCGTCGTATCCCATCGTGTACAGCACGTTTTTACCCAGCATGCGTTGATAGCGCGCAACCGTGTCCGTTGCGATGTACCCCAGCGGGTGGCCGACATGCAGGCCCTTGCCCGACGGGAACGGGAACATGTCAAGGAGGAAGAATGCTTCTTTATCGGTATCTCCCGCTAGCTCACCCACAGGATTTGGGGCGTTAAAGGTACCATCAGATTCCCAGATGTTCTGCCACTTCGCCTCGATCTCGTTTGCGAGCTCGGCCGTGTAGCGATAGCGAAATTCGCTCATGACTCTCCTTGAATAAAAACGGTTCATCCAATGGTAGCGCACCCCCGCACAAACCCGGCGTACACTGAACCTTATGGCAAGCATTTTTACGAAGATTATTCGCGGAGAAATCCCTGGCCAGTTTGTGTGGAAGGACGCTGTATGCGTGGTCATGGCCACGATTGAGCCCGTTCGTCCCGGTCACGTCATGGTGATCCCGCGCGAGGAAGTCGCCAAGTACACCGATCTCGCTCCGGCGGTCTTCGCCCACCTCATGAATGTTGCCCAGATCGTGGGCCGCGCCCAGGAAGAAGCATTCGGTGTGGAGCGCACGATCGTCCAAATCCTCGGATTCGACGTGCCCCACACGCACGTCCACGTGATCCCAGGCGCAGATTCTGGCGCGGCAAAGTTCGACAACGCCACCGCAGCCCCCGCTGAAGAGATTGCCGAGGCGATGGCGAAGCTCCGCACCGCCCTGATTCGCTCCGGCCACGCAGAATTCGTCGCCGAGGCATAACCTCCGCAACTTCACAAAACCGGCTGTCCCGGCCTCACAATGGCGTGAGACCGGGACAGTCATTCTTTCTTCGGTGTTTTGCGCCCACGCCGTGGCCCACGATATGAGCCGAGCACCGGCGTCGGGGGCTCACAAGACGATCATCCACTGATCCCAGAACCAGATAATCGCGAACACAACCAGCGCAGCCCATACCGAAACCACCACGTACCAGCGGTTACGCACGAGAGCACGCCCAAACGGGACTCCGCCGCTCCCCCAGTGCCCAGCGTGGAGCGATGCACCTGCAACCGTCACCCACAGAGGTATCGTCGCGAACCATGTCACCACGCAATACGGGCAGAGCGAACCCTCTTTGAAGAAGGACATGTATGCGAACCAGCACACCCAGACGATTCCAGCCGTCGTCGCAAGTGAAATCGCCTGCCACACGAGTCGCGAAATCGTCGAGCGCGTGAGCAACACGAGCCCGATCGCGATCATGCCCGAAAAGAACGCGAATCCGAGCACGGAGTTCGAGATGCCGAAAAACACCTCGTTTTGCCATTGGCCAATCCACTTCGAACAACCCACGAGCGGGTTAATATCGCACGCGAGCGCAGCATCCGGGTTCGTCAATTTTTCCTTTTCGGACAAAATCAGCCCCAGCGATGCGGCAAAACCGATCAGAGAGGACACGACGACGGCGATCGCTGTTCCACGTGTTACACCACCGGATCGCTCATGCTCGCTCGCCGGCGCGTGATAGCGTTCTGCCACGGAATCGAGCCGTGCCTCGAGAGCGTCGAGCTCTTCATCAGTCATATCATCGCGATATTCGAGATCCTTCACGCTACTTCCCCTTGTTTTGAGCGACAAACTGTTCAACGAACTCGGCGGTGTCCTCCCAGCCCGTCACCGCGTGGGTCGCGATCCCAAGACGAGTAACGGGGTAATCGTTCCCTCCCTCGTCAAGGCGGTCGCCAATGAACAGCATCTCCTCGATCGCAATTCCAGTTTGCTGTGCTAGCTCCGCAATTCCGTACGCTTTGTCGATGCCCTTGGCGGTAATATCCACCGACGTCGACCCACCAGATCGCACCTCGAGCTCCGGGAGCAGAGGCTCGACGGCGGAGCGCAATGCTTCCTTCTTCGCTCCTGTTGGATCCCACGCCTTCTTCGCCTCGAGCGGGGCTTCCTGGCCAAGAGCTGAGAACGTGATCTGCGAGCCGCGGTCTTCGAGGATATCTCCCCACGTCGTCTCTTCCCACAAGCCCAGCCGCTTCGCCTGTTCCTCGAGAGCCCCCAGTGCACGCTCACGCAACTCATCGGGCAAGTCGCGCACATACACCGGTACCCACGCGCCGGCGTCGCGCCTCATGTACCGCGTGCCGCATGTGGGCATGAGGTGGAGTCGCCCGAGCTGTTCCTCGGTGGCGTCCAAATTTGCGAGCAACTGGTTCTCAAACTGTGCAAACGTTCCGCCAGAAATCACACACACCTGCACCACGTCGAGCAACTTGGCAAGCGCTTCACCCATCCTTGGCGGCAGTGGCGACTTGGACGGCGCGAGCGTGTCGTCCAGATCGAACGCGATCAACGAAATCATGTTTCCCTTCCATTCAGGTAGTCGGCCATATTTTTCCACTTTGCCAGCATTGGGCGCTAGTGTTTAATACGAATACCTCTAGATAAGGAATTGAAGCATGCTCAACAACAACTCATCTGAGCCGAAAGTGCCAGTTACCCTCGAGCGAAGCGCTGCATGGTCATGGCGCCTCATTGTGACCACCGTCGCGCTACTCGCCGCCGGCTGGGCGATGCTCCAGCTCTCCTCCATTGTGGTTGCGCTCATGGTGTCGCTCTTGCTCGCTGTGATCCTCGAGCCAGTGGCATCTTTCCTCCGCAATCGATGGCACTGGCCGCGCTCCCTCGCCTCCGTAACCGCTCTCCTCGGGCTGGTGATCATTGTCAGTCTGCTCCTCATCGGCGCAGGCACCTCAATCTTCCAGGGCTTTGCGGATCTCTCCAGCCAAATCAACGCCGGAATCGACTCGATCGTGGCTTGGCTGCACCAACAGTTCCCTCAGTTCGATCAAGAAATTTCGAACGCCTGGCAGCAAGTTCAGGACTACGCGAAGTCCAATTCCTCGACGATCGCGGGCGGCGTCGCCTCCGTGGGCTCGGGCCTTCTCTCGCTCGCAACTGGTACCGTCCTCGTGCTCTTCACCCTGTTCTTCTTCCTCAAGGATGGACGACGCATGTGGCACTGGGTGGTACGCCTCTTCCCCGCCGAGAACCGCACCGCAGTGAACGAATCGGGCATCCGCGCATGGATTACGGTTGCCTCGTACGTGCGAGTTCAGGCGATCGTGGCATTCGTGGACGCCCTCGGCATTGCGCTCGTTGCATTCATCTTGAAAACGCCAATCACGCTCGCTTTCCCAATCGGCGTACTGGTGTTCTTGTTCTCGTTCATCCCGATCGTTGGTGCGTTCGTTTCTGGTTTCGTTGCCACAATGGTGGTGCTTGTCAACACGGGAAGCCCGTGGATGGCACTGGCCATGTTCGTTGGCGTGCTCGTGGTTCAGCAGGTCGAGGGCAACGTTCTCCAGCCCGTCCTACAAGGCAACGCTCTGAACATGCACCCGCTCGCAATCGTTATGGTGATCGCTGGAGGGTCTGCCCTCTTCGGCCTCTACGGCGCACTCTTCTCCGTGCCGATCGCCGCCGCTGTGAACACGGTAGCCCTGTATCTGCGTGGCCACGACATTTACCCATATCTCACATCCGACGAGAACCGCCCGGGCGGGCCGTTCAAGCCGTTCGACTACTACACCAAGCTCTACTGGGAAGATTTCGCGCAAAACGTTGCCCAGACCGAGTCGCCCAAATCCCGCTTTGTCACAGGCGAATCGGGGACGAAAGAATCGATCGAACGCGACGAAGAAGCCACCGCATCCAACGAATGAGATTGTTACAATGAAGCGTCGGCATTCGCCGAAGTCAATCAAAGGAGATAACTATGTCCACACCCCACATTGGTGCGCAGCCCGGTGATTTCGCCCCCGCAGTGCTGCTTCCCGGCGATCCGAAGCGCGCCAAGCGCATGGCCGAGCAGCTGATGCCTGATGCGAAGCTCGTCACCGACGTCCGTGGCATCCTCGGTTTCACGGGTGAAGTCAATGGCAAGCCGCTGTCCATTATGGGAACCGGCATGGGCCAGCCCTCGCTCTCAATCTACGTCAATGAGCTCTTCATGCACTACGGCGTTGAGCGCGCGATCCGCGTAGGAACCTGCGGTGGCCTCTCGATGGACGTCAACGTCGGCGACGTCGTTGTGGCGATGGGCGCCCACTACGAAGGTGTACTCAACACCTATCTCACACCGGGAATCCACTATTCGGCCGTTGCAGATTACGGCCTCGTGCGCGCAGCCGTCGATGCAGCCGAAGGTGAAGAAGGTATCCATGTTGGCACCGTTGCCTCGCGCGATCGCTTCTATGGCGTTCCGAAGGAGGAGAACGAAGCACTCGCCGCCGTCGGTTGCTTGGGTACCGAGATGGAAGCCGGCGCCCTCTACGGCCTGGCCGCCAAGTACGGCCGTCAGGCACTTGCAGTCCTCACGGTTTCGGATCACATTCTGAAGGGCTCGGATCGTGATTACACTGCCGCTGAGCGTGAGGAGCTGTTCCAGCGCGCTCTGAAGCTCGCAGTTGCTGCGGCTCATTCCTGATCTGCGCATAAACCATCAACAGCGCGGGGGCGTACGTTTCCTTGGGGAACGTACGCCCCCGTTCCATTCCCTGCGCGGCCGAATCGTTCATCTGCATTGTTGATCTCCCTTCACGTCGATGTATCGGTGACAGGATTTCATGAGGGTATGACAGATTTTGGCGATCAGTTTCAAACGCTCACCATAATTTCCGTCCTCAGTGGCACGAGATTCACACAATTCTCGCAACATAATGGAAATATGGATTTTTTCTGGAACATCCCGCTCACCGGTCTGCCCGCGCAGATCGTGATCTGGGCTCTCGTGGCAACGATCACCGTCGGTGCATTTGTCTACACATTCCGAGCAAACCGTGCTCGGGCTCGTCTTGCCCTGATCGTTGCTGGAATTATCGACGGCATCGCGGTTTTCGGCTTCTTCGTGTGGCCGAACCCCTGGCCAGGTGAAGTTCCATGGAATCTTTTCGTTGCCGGCTTCACTGCAGTTTTCACGATCGCAGGTGTCGCACTCGTTGCCGGTGCTCGGCTACGGTTACTCCCACTGGCAGTGCTCAGCGCGATTCTCACTTTCCTCGTCGCGAACCTTACCTACAAGGAATACACAAACTTCGGCTCCTTTTTGCCGCCCACCAACGTTGTTCGAATGAGCTACGAGGAGTTCACGCACCAGCAACGTCCGCCGGTCAACGAAGGTCGAACGGTCGGCGCCCTCGTGACGGTTCCGTTTGAAGGCCCGACGTCGGGCTTCCCTGCTCGCGACGCCGTCGCGTACATTCCACCCGCCTACTTCACCTCGCAAGAGCGCCTGCCCGTCGTCGTTCTTCTCGCCGGAAACCCCGGGACTCCCGATCACTGGTTCACTGCCGGCGATGCCGCAACAGCAGCCGACAACTACCAAAAGGCGCATGGCGGACGCTCCCCGATCATCATCTCGGTGGACGGCACTGGCTCGTTGATGGGGAACCCCGGGTGCGTCGACGGCCCCGTCTACAAGGTCCACACCTATCTCACCAAAGACGTGCCCGCTCTGATCAAGGAGCACTTCCGAGTCAACACCGACCAACACACCTGGTCGATCGGCGGCCTGTCCTACGGGGCAACCTGCTCTGTTCAAATCGCGACGACGGCGCCGGGAACCTATGGCGCGTTCCTCTCCTTCTCAGGCGACAAAACCCTCGAGGTCGGCAGCCGTGAAGCGACGATCAACACCCTCTTCGGTGGCGATACTGCCGCCTGGGAAGCTGCCGACCCCGCACACGTACTCGCGAAGGCAGCCGATACCCGCTCAGACGTCTTCAGCGGACAACGCGGAATGTTTATCTCCGGAGCAGAAGATGCCGAGGCGATCACCTCACAGGAATACCTTGCGAGGCTCGCGATGAACGCAGGGATGAATGTGTCAACCTTCACTGTTCCAGGCGGGCACAGCTTTGACGTGTGGCGGGCTGCTTTCGTCAAAGCGCTCCCCTTCGCCGCTCAGACCATTGGAGGGTTGAAGTGAAAGTATTCGCGATTGTCAAAAAGGCACCTGTTGCCATTGCGCTCCTCGTCACGATGTGGATCATGTGGCTCGCCCTCGGAGGCGATCACATGGCCCTCCGCCATACGTTTGGACTGCGCGCCAACGGCGATCTGAACTTCCTCCACGTGTTTAGCTCGGGGCTAACATCGGCCACTGCCCAAGGCGTGATCGGGGCAACGATTGGGATTCTCACGCTCGGAGTTGCGGCTGAGCGAGTGCTCGGCTCGATGCGTTTCGCGCTCCTCTCCCTTGCGATGCACACCATCTTCGCCCCATTCGGCCTGTGGTTCGCTGTTATCTCCGAACCATTCCTTGAGTCGATTGCCACGGCCGGTACATCCGACATCTTGCTCTCTCCAGGGGCATGGATCTTCGGCACGTCGATGTTCGCTACCGCATTCATGCCAGCCATCTGGAAGCGCCGCCTTCGCCTTGCCGCTTTCGTCATTTCGGCAACTCAGATGCTCTTCCTCGGCACGGTGACGAACACGGTGTCATTCATCGCCGTGATCGGCGGTATCATCGCTGGCTCCCTTGTCGCTGGCCTCGGAGTTCCACGCCTGCGTACCCTCCGTCAGTCCTCGGCACGTGAGAAGCGCGTTCTCGTTGCCGTTCTCCTTGGCACGGTCGCGGTCGTTCCCGTCCTCATCGGCGCTCATCCGGCGGCATCTGGCTTGTTTGTGGATGCGAGTTTCCTCATTTGGCAACCTTTTGCCCTTGCGTTCCACGCTGATTGGGCGTGTGCCGCTGGCGACGCAGCTCGCTGTGCCTCGATGGGCAGTCTCGTCAAGTTTGAGGGACCATCCAATACGATTGCCAACCTTATTCCTGTGACTATCCAGTTGATTTTCGCGTGGGGGCTTGTGCGTGCCAAGCGTGCGGCCTGGATTGGCGCACTCGCCTCGACTCTTCTGACTGTAGTGATCGTCGTCGTCCAGTTCGTCCAGGTTGGCCTTATCGCAGGCGACTTGAGCGCAGTCATTGCTATTTGCGTGTTTTCGCTCATTCCATGGTTCGCCGTCACAATCGCACTCCTCGCAACCCGCACTCTGTACAGGGTACGGACCTCACGCAGTGAGCATGCACGCGCGCTTGCACTCGTTGGAACCGGCCTAGGTACTGCCGCCCTCATATGGTTTGCCGGGGCTTTGACGTTTTCCTCGCAATTCGCCCCTGCGATCGGATTGCGCGAGGCTCTTGGCGAGTTCGTTGTCCGTCTGCTCCCCCCAATTGCTTCGCTCTTCCTCCCACTCGGGAACGTGCCATCTGGAACCGGCGCGTGGAACGCTTTCATTTGGTCGGGAACAGTATTTTGGATTTTCATCGCGGTCGCATTGTTCTACCTGGTGGTTGATTCCCACTCAGATCTTCACTTCCACGACCGCGTCAAGGCGCGCCAAATCCTCGAGTCCGGCACCGGCGACCACCTGTCCTTCATGACGCTGTGGGAGGGAAACTCATATTTCTTCCACGAGCTCGGCTACGTAGCCTACCGTGTGTCGAATGGCGTCGCCGTGACGCTCGGCGGACCCGTGTTTGCTGGCCGCTCCTCCGACGCCGACCAGGAGACGGCCGACGACGCCGATGCTACGGCACGCGTAGAAACGGCACCGATATCCTTGCCCACGCAAGCTGAACGCGAGGAGTTAGCGTCTGCCTTCGAAGCGTTCGTCCAGCAACAGGGCTGGCACATCGCATGGTATTCAGTCAACGAATCCTTCCAGCGCCCAGGCTTCAAGAAGCTCCACGTCGCCGAGGAAGGCGTACTGCCCGCAGATACGAAGTTCACGGGCAAGAAATTCCAGAACGTTCGCACGGCGAAGAACAACGCAGCCAAGGAAGGCATCACGGCTGTCTGGACAGATTGGGAGAGCCTCGATCTAGACATGCGCGCCCGCGTCACAGCACTGTCCGAGCAATGGGTCGCCGAGAAGGCCCTCCCAGAAATGGGCTTCACCCTGGGCGCGTTGGACGAGCTGAAAGTTCCCGGAACGAAGATGATGCTCGCTATTGACAGCAAGCTGACGCTCCACGGAATCACCTCCTGGCTCCCCGTTTATGAGGGCGGCCAGCTCGTGGGCTACACGCTCGATTTCATGCGCCGTGATTCGGATGGCTGGCGTTCTGTGATCGAGTTCCTGCTTGGCGAGTCCGTGCCGAAGATGGATGAGCTCGGGTTGAAGTGGGTCTCGCTGTCGGGAGCGCCGCTTGCACGAAGCGAAGCGGCTTCAGATCCGTCGTTCCTCGACAACGTCCTGGATCGAGTGGGTGCAATCATCGAGCCTCTCTACGGCTTCCGCTCGCTGGCGGGCTCGAAATACAAGTTCAACCCCACACATGAAGGCTGGTACTTGGCTTACAACGACGAGCTCGCGCTCGGTGCCATCGGGCTCGCAATCTCGCACTGCTATCTGCCCGAGATCGGGCCGAAGGGAATGGCAGAGATCGTGCGCGTGTACTTCGAGGCTCAAAAGCAGGCGAAGATCGACGAAGAAGAAAAGGCCAAGCGCCGTGCTCTGGTTGAGGCGCGCGACGCCGTGGAGAAGGCTTTGCGGCGCGGGCAGGAGATCCCTGCCGAGGCGGCAAAGCTCCTTCCCGCGTGTGAAATCGACGCCATCGTAGCGAAGGTCAACAGCGAAACGTCCGTCTAATTTCACGCTCAGAAAAAGCTCGGGCATCGCCCGCTCCCGGTGTTCACGGCGGGAGCAGACGATGCCCGAGCGGTCTATTGAGGCAAGCGCGTTATCAGCGCAAGCGGCGGAGGAACTCACGCGTCTTATGTTCGCGAGGTGATCCGAACACGTCCGCAGGCGTACCCGATTCGAGCACTACGCCGTCGGCCATGAACACCACGTTGGTGGAGACGTCGCGGGCGAAGGTCATCTCGTGAGTTACCACCACCATCGTCATGCCCTCCTCGGCGAGCGAACGCATCACGTCCGTCACTTCGCCCACCATCTCCGGGTCCAGTGCTGAGGTCGGCTCGTCGAACAGCAACACTTCCGGGTCCATCGCCAGCGCACGCGAAATCGCAACACGTTGCTTCTGACCGCCCGAAATCTGGCGCGGCTTCGCGTTCACGTACGGGGCCATGCCCACGCGATCAAGGTAGTGGAGCGCCCTTTCGCGCGCTTCTTCCTTGCCTCGCCCGAGCACTTTCACCTGGCCAATCACGCAGTTCTCCAGCAGGGTCATGTTGTTGAACAGATTGAAGGATTGGAACACCATCCCCACCTTCGAACGGTAGGTGTGAGGGTTCAGTTCACGCACATCCTGGCCGTGGAAGCGAATCGTGCCGCCGCTAGGCTGCTCGAGCAGGTTAATGCAGCGCAGCATCGTGGACTTTCCGGAGCCGGACGCGCCGATCACCGTGGTCACGTCGCCGGCGCTCACCGTCAGGTCCACGCCGCGAAGCACCTCGTTTTTTCCGAAGCTCTTGCGAAGCCCCTCAATCTCAAGAATCGTCGCCATCTCAGTTTTCCTCCCCGGAAGTTGTGGCCTGGGTTTGTGCTCGCCCACCGGCGTCGTGAGCACGGCTGGCATTGGGCTCGCCCGCGCCGACGACGTCGGGGCGACGACGCGGCTCACGGAACGTATACGTACCTGCCGCCATCACCAGCTGATCCGAGTTGACCAACTCGTAGGATTCATCGCCGTCAAGGCGGCGCTCGAACCAGCGAAGCAACACCGAGGCGAGGAGAGTCACAGTCAAGTAACCGACCATCTCGATCGTCGCCGACGGGAAGTACTTGAAGATCGCGCCGGAGACCATCTTGTGCACCGAGAAGAACTCGGAGAACCCGATGATGAACATCACCGACGTGTCCTTGATGTTGATGATCAGGTTGTTGCCGATCTGTGGGAGGAGGCTACGCAGCGCCTGCGGAAGCACAACGTACAGCATCGTCTGAACGTGGCTCATACCGATTGCACGCGCGCCCTCGGTTTGGCCCGGGTCCACGGCGAAGATACCACCGCGCACCGACTCCGCGATATACGCGCCAGTGTTGATCGACACGACGAGAATTGAGACGGTCCAAATGTTCGTGAACTGCAGGGCATTATTCGTGAAGTACGGAAGGCCGTAGAAGATGAAGATCGCCTGCAGGATCATCGGGGTGCCGCGGAACACTTCGACGTAGATGCGGATCAGGGCTCGGATGATCCATAAACCGGCGCGGCGCGGCCACGCCATCGACGGCGGGTGCGGGATCGTCGTGAGCACACCACACGCGAACCCGATCAGGCAACCAATCAGTGTGGCCACCGTGGCGAGGATGAGCGTGTTGCCCATCCCCGCCAGGTAGATCCACCCGTACTGGTCGAGCAGGTAAATGATGTCGTTCCAGAGGGTCATGATGAATCCGTTACTCAGTTCTGGTTCTGCAGCGGCGCGATCTCCACCGCGTGTGCCATTTGGGCGTCGAAATCAGCCTGGGTTTGCCCCTCGAGAGCCTTATTGATCGCGTCCTTAAGCTGCGTGTTGCCGTTTCGCACCGAGATACCCACGTTCACGTCCTCACCGGAGACTGTGAAGTTGTCCTTTGTTCCGGTGAAGTCGAGGATCGTCAGGTCCGGGTAGGCGCGCACAGCACCTTGGGCGGTGGGCTTATCGCAGGGCGCGATCTCCACCTGACCAGTTTCGAGCGCCACGAGCATCGCCGGTGCCGATTCGACTGCGGGGAGGCGGTTGACGTTCGGGATCTGTGGAACCAACGAGTCATACCACACGGTGCCCGACTGCGAGGTGGCCTTCGCTCCTGCAAGGTCTGAAATGCCCTTCGCGCTGGCGAACTTCGAATCCTTCTTCGTGAGCACCACCATGTTGGCCACCTGGTACGGGCCGGCGAAGTCCACTTCCTTCTCACGCTCTGCCGTCATCGACTGACCCGCGATCACGGCGTCAACCGTGCCCGACTGCACGGCCGGGATGAGCGAATCCCAATCCAACTGGACGATTTCGAGCTTCCAGCCGTTCTTCTGCGCGATGTGCTTCGCCGTCATCACGTCGTAGCCGTTGGCAAACAGGTTCGAGCCCTTGATCGGCACGGCCCCGTTCGCATCCGTCGGCTGAGCCCAGTTGTAGGGCGCGTAAGCCGCTTCCATCGCCACTGTGAAGACGCCGTCTTCGACGCCGGTGCCGTTCGCAGCACCGGACGCACCAGCCGACGCCGGCGCAGGTGGGGCAGCCGGCGTCGGGGCCGCGCCCGTGGAGCACGCGCCGAGGGTCAGAGCAAAAGTGAGTGCGGCCAAAGCCTTGTAGTTGCGCATGTTGCGCTTCCTTCCATACGTTGTGATATTCGGTTCACATAAGCCACGGCCACAAAAAATGAGGCCATGTCTGTACATGACCTCATGCGTTTGCGTTCGCGCTCACGTATGGAATCATGACAGCTCTCCGCTTTCGCGACAGTCCATCAGGTATTCCCTGATGGCCCGGGTAATTCGTGATCGGTTGAACCACGATCCCCTCGGCAACCTTCCCTTTCGCTTCCCACCTCAACCGGGCGTTTTCTGGAAGCTACTGATGTTGGCTGCGCCTCTATCATGCTTATGTTGGGATTGATATTAGACCTCGGGTGGACATGTGCGCAAATCCCGGCGCGCCGCCGTCCACATAGTGAGAACCCGCAGGCCAGCGCCTCGAAATCCGAGCTCGCTGACCTGCGCTTCCCGCTTCTTCACGCCTCCCCTAGCAGGCGTGTGATTTCGTTGGCGCTCGGCACACGCCCCGAGACGAGTACCTTCTCATCCACGACGAGCCCCGGCGTCGAGAGGATCCCGTAGCTCATGATGTCCGCATAGTCCGTCACCTTTTCGACGGTGGCCTCCAGCCCGAGGGCCTCAACGGCTTCCTTCGCGTTTTTCTCCAGGTTCACGCAGTTCGTGCAACCCGGCCCGAGAATCTTGATATTCATTGTTCCTTCTTTCATTGTTGACAGGCGCGGCCTCGCTGCCGACGCCGGTTGGTTCTCAGTTGTCGACGGCGCCGGTTGGCACCTCGCGTTCGATACGGGCGAGCAGATCGCGCACGCGCCGCTCGATGTCATCGCGGATGAGCGCAACCTTTTCGATCGGCTGATCGGCTGGATCTTCCACCGGCCAATCTTCGTAGTACTTTCCGGGAAACACTGGGCAGGTTTCCCCGCATCCCATGGTGATCACCCAGTCAGCTTCCTTCACGCGATCCGGCGTGAGTGCCTGGGGTTGCTCCGAGAACGGTGTGAGCCCGATTTGCGCCAATGCCTCACGCGCCTGCGGGTGCACTTCGCGCCCCGGCGTCGTTCCGCCGGACATCACGCGCAGGTGCGGCGCAATATGTGCCATCAAAGCCGCAGCCATCTGCGAGCGGCCGGCGTTCTTTCGGCACGCAAACATTACGGTAGTCATTATTCTGCCTTTCAGAACAGAGCGTTGAACAGGTAGCCGACGGCGATGATCCCAACGGTCACCGCGCCGAAAAACAGTGCGAGAAGCTGAGGCTTGAGCACGCGGCGAAGCATGATCGCCTCAGGAATGGACAGCGCAATCGCGCCCATCATCAGGCTCATCACGGTTCCAAGCGGCAGACCCTTCGCCCACAGCGCCTCACCGATCGGAACCACGCCGCCACCGTTCACATACAGCGGCACGCCAAGAATCGTGGCCAACGGAACACCGAGCGGATTAACTGCGCCAAGGTAGCCTGCGAAGAAATCCGCAGGCACCCAGCCATGAATCGCGGCCCCGATCGCGACGCCGACGATCACCCACAGCCACACTTTGGAGAAAATATCGCGAGTTTCCGCGATCGCTGAGTTCACGCGTGCACGGGCTGGCATCCGACCACCCGACGTCGGGGCAGCGCCGAGCGTAATCCCAAACACAGATCCCTCTACCCACTTCTCCAAGTGGAATCGTGAAAAGACGAAACCAACCATCAGCGAGATCAGGGACCCTGCGGCAACGTATGCGCCTGCAATCCCCCAGCCGAACTGCGAACCGATGAGGATCGCCGCCGTTTCGCTCACCAGTGGCGACGCCACCAAGAACGTGAGCGTAATCGGTAGCGGAATCCCCGCTGCCACAAACCCGATGAACAGCGGGATCGACGAACACGAGCAGAAAGGCGTGACGACGCCGAGCACCACCGCAAGCACAAGCCCAACAAACAAACCCTTGCCCTCGAGGAACTCGCGTGCACGATCGAGGTTGAGGGATGCTCGAGCCACGCCGATCACAAACATGAGCCCCGTGAGGAGAAGAAGGATCTTGACAGTGTCCACGGCGAAAAAGTGGAGTGCTCCCCCAAGCCGACCCTCCACATCCAGGCCGAATACCTGCCCGAACAGCCACGTCCACAGCGACTCATTCGCGACGAAAGCAACAACCCAGCCAGTCACACCAGCCGCGAGAGTCCCCCAAAACCGACGCTCCGACGTCGGCGCTGTCAACTCGAGCATCTGCGTCATCGTGTCACCGCCGGCGACAGCGGAAGCGCATGCGCAAGCCGCGCCTCGGCGTCGGGAGCGATCGTGTAATCAACCCACCGGCCACGCCGCTCGGATGTGACCAGCCCGGCGTCGCGCAAGACCTTCAGATGGTAGCTCAGGCGGTTGTCCGGAATCGGCGGATTGGGCTGTAAATTGCACACGCACATCGGCTCGACGGCCTGCGCGATGCGTTCAAAAACCTCGAGCCGAACAGGATCCGCGAGCGCCGCAAAAAGCTGCGCCGCTCCAGCATATTCATCAACTAAGCGAACCATCAGGACCTCACTTCAAACGTTCTTGATTCAAGAATATGTGAAGTGAGCTGTGCGCGAGACCCCTCGAAACGAAGGATCCCCTTACCGGTACGCTAGCCCTGTGGAATCTTCACTTTCGGACGTTCACTCGTCACCACACGATTTTTCGCGGGAATCGGCTCTTTCGGCATTAACGGCACATCCAGCTTCTGCGGACGCATCGGCCACGCATTAATCACCGCCTGAGCGAAACGATGCGAACGCTCCGAACTCCCCTCTTGGTTGTAGTGCACGCCGTCGCCCTTGAGGAACCAGCCCGGCTTTACATCCTGATCCCAGGTGTAGACCCACATGTTCGGATACCGATTTTGCGCCTCGAACAGCGCCTTATTCCAAGCGTTCATCGCATCCTTCGAATACCACTTTGGCGAACCAGCAGGGTTCACTGTGGTCGAGATCCATAAAACCGGATACTTTCCGTTGATAATCCGCATCGTCTGGTCGATCGCCTTCGGCGCAAGCTCAAGCGCACCTCCGCGATTCAAATTCGCCGCGTTGTTCGTGCCCAACGCAATCACGAAACATGTATCAGGCAAAACACCCTTCGCCAAGATCTCTTTCAGCGAATCATTGCCCGACGGGTTCTCTTTGAAACCCTGGTTTGTGGCCCGGGCACCAAACGACGAGTTTTCCACCTTCTTTGCGCCGGTCGAGGCATAGACCTTGTAGGCGTTATCCGCCGGATCCAGGACACCCGAATCCGTGAACATCGACAGCGACGTCGAATCCCCCAGGTGCACGATCTCCTGACAACGCGTAGTGGTCGCCGCTAAATACTGGTCCTTTGCTAGCTGCTTCGCTTTCTCTTCCTCTCGGCGCTGTTCCTCGAGCTTCTTTGCACGCTCCTGCGCCAAAAATGCCTGGTGGTCCGCTTGCATTTTCTGGCCTGCCGACGCCGGCGCGAGAATACCGGCAAACGCCACAGCGAGCGCCACCGGGAAGGCCCAGATCGCCTTCGGGAAGCGAGCCTGCCTGCGAAGCCACGCGAGAATCGGTGGAATGAGACCGTGACGGCGAATCGGATCCTCAACGAGCGTCCACGACAGCGACGCAAGAACAATCGACGCGACCGTCACCACCGACGTCGACGCCCACAACGGGAGCAGATCAAGCCCAGGCTTTCCAAAAGCAATCACCGGCATGTGCCACAAATAAATCGCGTAGCTACGCTCCCCCACCCAGGCAATTGGTGCGAGCCCAAAAAGCGCCCAACGAGCGTGCGTTGATGACTTACCCCGTACAGCAGGCCAGCCGATGCGATACCCACAAGCACAAGGCCGTACGTGTACAGATAAGACGCGTTATCGTCGGTACGCAACATCATCCCGACGACCACCGCTACACCCGCAAGTCCAGCAATTTCAGCGAAAAGCCGCCCCGACGTCGTCTCCTCACCATTTTCCGCACTCCGGCGCGTCACCAGCATCGCCAACACGGCACCGATCAACAAGCTACCCGCGCGCGTGTCAGTGCCCTCATAGATCCGAGTGGCCTCATACCCAAGCGAATGCGCGTACGCCATCCACCCAAACGACGCCGCGGCGAGAACCATCGTCAGCGCAACCACAGTCGCTTTCCTGCCGCGAGCGAGCACGAGGAACAGGAACAGCACCAGTGGCCAAAACACGTAGAACTGCTCCTCCACCGAGAGCGACCACATGTGCTCGAGCGGGCTCGCCTCAAACTGGTCAAAATACGAATCGCCGTAGACGATGCTGGCCCAGTTATTCACGTAAAAAATCGCGGTGAGCCCGCCAAAGCGGTAGTCGGCCCACTTGTTCGCAGCCAGGAAAGGAGTCAGCGCCCACACCACCAACACCACCAAGATCACCGCAGGCATCAGCCTACGCAGACGGCGAAGCCAAAACGTTTTCAAACCCAGGTTTCCATGGCGATACCACGACCGCATCAAGTTCCCCGTAATCAAGAAACCCGAGATCGTGAAGAAAACGGCAACTCCCAGGAGGCCGCCCGGCATCCACGCGAGTTTCATGTGATAAAAAATCACAGCAAGAACCGCGAGGGTGCGTATGCCATCGATCGCGGGATTGTAGCGTGAAGAATGACCAATCGGTTTTGGCATAGTTGCTCTATTCCATTGATTATGCATTCATACCGTAGGCCGTTATGGGAAGCCGATTCATCCGCGCAGGCGTAACATCGCCCACACCGGGCGTGGCAACAAGCCGTAGACTCGACGCAACCCGCGCACCGACGTCGTCGGGATTACTCCTCGAATCGTGAGCGCGCAGTCAACGCCGCCGCGAGCGCGTTTGCGATCGTCCCGAGCGCGCCATAGGCCGCACCGAACACGATCCAGGCCATATCGCGGTCGATGAAAGCCCACACCACAGAGGCGAGCACGGGCAGAGCAAGCCACAGCACGTTATAACCGCGGCGAGCACCATCCCACGCGGCCAACACCATCGTGACCAGTGGCAACAGTATGAGCAAAATCGTCAACTCAGGCCAGGAATACGGATCTCCCCACACCGAATAGGAAGCGACCGTAACCGGCGGGATCACAACATAGGCGACGAGCAGGGCAGCCAGGCGGTACCAGGTAGAACGGTGAACAGCGTGCATACGGGAATTTTGCCACACGGCTAGGCCAGCGCCTCAACGTAGACCCAGCGGCCGCCACGTTTCACAAACGCAGAGCGCTCCTCCATCACACCAGGCTCGCCAGCGGAAACGTAATGCGCACGAAACGTGACCTCTCCGGCGTCGTCAGCTACAGCGCCGTCCACAATCGCCAGTATTTCCAGGCCCGTCCAGGCAATGCCAGCCGATGAAAGATCCGCTGGGCGGGTGCGCGGATGCCAGGTGGCGAACGCATAATTCAGCCGGCCGAGCGCGTAGGCGCTGTAGCGGGCGCGCATCAACGCGACGGCAGTTGGCGCGGGGGCGCCGTCATGGAACGGCTCGCAGCACTCGGCGTATGTGGATCCGGAGCCGCACGGACACATCAAATCAGACACGTGCAGAGCGTACCATCTTCGGCGCACAGCGCTCTTCGGCCCTATTCCGCGCTCACAAAATCCTCAGAACGCCTGCCCGATTCCTCTACCGTCGCTATTCCCGAACCAGTTTTAGTGCGCCGATCGAGATCCGCCGCGCATCTTTGCCCAGACACCGATCCGCGCACTAAAACTTGTCGCGGTACGAACTCGCACCTGCCTCGCTTATACCTAATCTTCCTCATCACAGTCCCGGCCACTCCCACCCAGCCGCCCAACTTTAGTGCGCCGATCGAGATCCGCCGCGCATCTTTGCCCGGCTACCAATCCGCACACTAAAACCGGTCACCACGGGTACTAGCCACGCGGCCCGACCACCCCGCGCCAAACTCGCCTAAGTCATCCCCTCCCATCCGCCCCTGCTTCGCTGAACCACTTTTAGTGCGCCTATCGAGATCCGCCGCGCATCTTTGCCCGGCTACCAATCCGCACACTAAAACCGGTCACCACGCCCCCCCCACAATTACAAAGCGTTACAGATAGTGACGGCGGCCGCGTCTGAAGCAGCACGTGCGATAACCTATTGAGACCAATATTCACAACGGGGTGAGTATTGAAGACATCAAGGAGGCCACATGAGCCATCGATATGACGGCAAAATCGATTTTGACCACCTCGAGTTCGCCACACTCGAGGACGACGCCACAGAACAGCAGTACGCAGACCGGTTCAAAGCAACTGCGCCAGATACCTTCGCACGCTACTTGCGACGCCGGTGGGTCGTCTTCGCTGTCGCTTACTTCGGCTACGTCTGCGCATACCTGGTGCGAAATAATTTCAAGCTTCAATCCGAACAGATCCGCCTAGAAAACGGTTGGGAGCTCACCCAAATCGGCATTATCCTCACCGCCTTCACACTGACATATGGGTTCGCGAAATTCTTCATGGGCGTGCTCTCGGACCGCGTTTCTCTTCGTCGTATTTTCGCCGGTAGCCTCGGCGGCTCGGCCCTGATCTGCATCGCGATGGGTTACGTCCATAATTTCTGGCTCCTGTTCGCGCTCATGCTTGTGCTGGGGACTTTGCAAGGCGCACTCGCACCTAGCTCGATGGCGATGATCGCGAACTGGTATCCGAACCGTTCGCGCGGCTCTGGTATCGCGATCTGGAACACCTCACAGAATCTGGGCGGCGCAGGCCTTCCCCTCATCATTTCGTGGATCGCCGCGCTCGGAGGCGCAGGCTCAACTCACCTCGGCTTCCTCATCCCCGGCATGTTCGTCGTCGTCCTCTCGTTTGTGTTCTGGCGCTATGGCGGCGACCGGCCAGAGGATGAACACATGCCACGGTTGAACACGATCTACGGCCCATACGGCGAGCCCGACGTCGACGACGTCCCCGAAGACGGCTACTGGACCACTTTCTACCGCTTTGTGATTACCTCGCCTGTCGTTCTGATCGTCGCGCTCATCAATGCAATTCTTTACTTCCTGCGCTTCGGCATCCTGAACTGGATGCCAGCGTTCCTCGGCACCGAAATGGGGTTCGAAAAGTACCAATACCTCACCGCTTTTTCCGTGCTGGAATGGGTGGCCATCCCTGGCTGTTTCTTCTTTGCATGGGTCGCGATCAAGGCGCCAAACCGCCAGTCAATCGTTGGCTCGATTGGGTTGATCGGCCTCGCCGCGCTCGTGTGGGTGTACATGGGCAACCATAACTATGTGGTACTCCTGATCGTCTCGGGATTGATGGGGGCGCTCATCTACGGCCCGCAGCTGATCGTCAACATCATGACCTTGAACGTTGTTCCACTCAAAGCGGCTGGCGCTGCCGTTGGTTTCGTTGGGTTGTTCGGATATATCGTCGGTGAAATGGCTGCGAACCTCGTGATGCCGATCCTGGCCGAGCATCTGTCCTGGACGGCGTCGTTCTTCGTGCTGTTCGCGCTCGCGATACTTGGAGGTGTTCTCTACCTCTTTATCTCGCGGTACGAGAAGAAGATCGTGAAAGCATAGTGTTGAAACATCAGCGGGGTCATCACCAATCTGCCTATTGGCGATGACCCCGCATTGCTGTACGGTGGCAACATGGTGAACGAGTCATCTTCAGAATTTCCGCGCCCGCTCACCGGGCAGGAAGCAGAGGTTGTTGAGGCGATGGTCCTCAACGGAACGTCCAGCCACGCCCAGCCCACGCAGGCCGACCGCGAGCGCTGGCTCACGCAGATCCCCAACCTGGTGGTGACGGGCCGGTGCGATTGCGGAACGTGCTACTCGATCAACTTTTTCGAGGAGCAAACTGACGGCGCCGATTTCGTTCTCGATGGTTTCTCGCCGCGTGACGAGATGGTGATGCTCTTGGTCGACGGCGACCGTCTTTCCTCGCTCGAGATCCCTCCTCTCGCCGACGACCTGCCCACCACGCTCCCCCGAGCGAGTGAGCTTTCATTCCCTGAGTGGGAGCCTGTCGACTAACCATGGACACCTCGGTGGTAGGGTGGTGAGTGGGTTCCAAGCCGCGATCAGTGACGCTCGCCGGCTCCCCCAACTCGTATTTTTTCGTCTTTCTTGGAGAAAATCATGGCCACGATGCACAACGACGTCATCATTCGTGCCCCACATTCGCCGCATCCCGTCGGCGTTCCATCAGTGCGCCCGGCGATCGTCCTTTCGCCGACAAGCGCGCTTCCCGTGATCACGTATTGGGGCGAGGACCTCCCGCTGGAGCACCCTGCGCTCCTTGCGTCCCAATCACCGCAGCTGATCAACGCCGGAATCGACCGCGCAGAGATCCCCTCGATTCTTCCTCACCAGGCCGAAGGCTGGAGCGGCGCGCCGTTCCTCATGTTGCGCCGCGACGGCATTGCGGTTTTCCCCGCGTTTACTGTCCGCGAGGCTGCCGCCACCGAGTCGAGGTACGAGTTAACCGCCGACGCCGACGGCGTCGAGTTGCACTACGCAATTGCGCTGGAGAAGGGCGGGCTTGCTTGGCAAGAGGCAAAGCTGACAAACACGGGTGCAGAACCGCTCGAAGTGGTCCAGCTCCGGCTCGCTTTCCCGGTGCCGTCGTCGGCGAGCGAGCTGCTCACGTTTAGCGGCCATCACCTGCGTGAACGCGCCCCGATCCGGTCCGAATTTTCGCAGGGGTTACACAGCCAGCAGTCCTGGATGGGCCGGCCGGACTTCAACTCTGGCTTCATGACGATCGCAGGGACGCCGGGCTTCGGTTTTACGCGAGGCGCAGTGTACGCAAGCCACGTCGCCTGGAGTGGCAACGTAGAGCACTTCGCGTTGCGCACTCCTTACTCGGCGGGCCTCATCGGCGGCAGCGAGTTGCTCTACCCGGGAGAGGTTGTGCTCGAGCCGGGCGCCAGCTACACGTCCCCGCGCGTGTACGGCGGGTTTGGGCACGGTTTGAACGAGGTGTCACACCAGTTCCACACGCACATCCGCGCGTTGCATGCGATGACGCCGGGGCGCGAGTTGCGCCGCCCGGTGACGTTGAACACGTGGGAGGCGGTGTATTTTGACCAGCGTCCTGGAACGTTGCTCGCTCTGGCTCAAACTGCGGCGGAGACTGGCGTGGAGCGTTTCGTTGTCGACGACGGCTGGTTCGTGGGCCGTTCGAACGATTTCCAAGCCCTTGGTGATTGGTATGTGAGTACCGAGAAGTGGCCGAATGGGCTCGAGGAGATCGCGGGGCGCGTTCACTCGCTTGGTATGGAATTTGGCTTGTGGTTCGAGCCAGAGATGATTTCGCTCGATTCCGGTGCTGCGCGTGCCCATCCTGAGTGGGTGTTGCGCCCGAGCCCCGATCGTTTGCCGCTTCCTGGCCGCCACGAGTATGTGATCGATTTAACGAACCCGCGAGCCTTCAGTTATCTCTTTGACAGGATCTCTACCCTTATTGGAGAACTGGGCATCGACTACATCAAGTGGGATCACAACCGGTTTATCACGGAGGCGATTTCCCCGGCGACAGGCCGGCCGGCCGTTCACGATCAGACACTCGCCTATTACCGTCTGGTGCGCGAGCTTCGCACTGCTCACCCGCAGCTCGTGATTGAGAATTGCGCTTCTGGTGGCGGGCGAGTGGACCTGGCTGCGATGGCGATCGCGAGTTCAGTGTGGGCGTCGGACTGCACGGACCCGGTCGAGCGGGCTACGATCCAGCGTTACACTTCGTTGCTTGTCCCACCGGAGATGATTGGCGCGCATGTGGCCGCGTCGCCGTCGCATCAGACGAACCGGACGACAACGTTGACGACGCGCGCCGCTGTCGCGTTCTGCTACGGTTTCGGGTTCGAGATGGATATTTCTCGGATGAGCGATTTCGAGAGGGTGCTGGCTCGCGAGTGGGTAGCGCTACATCGTGAGCTGATCGAAGCACCGATGAACGCGGTGCATGGGGATAGTTCCGACCCGTCCGTGACTGTTGACGGCGTAGTGAGCGTTGATTGTCAGCATGCGGTCTACGCCGTGACCCAGCTTGCGACGTCGGCGAACTATCCGATCGCTCCGATCCAGTTGCCGGGTTTACGCCCTGAGCTGGTGTATCGCGTGCGCCCGCTTGGGGGCGCGGCGCGCTACAGCGATTCCGACGTCGGTCGACCGGCACCCGCCTGGTGGAACGACGAGGGCATCGAGGTTCCGGGCCGTGTTCTCACCGACTGGGGTTTGCGTTCGAAGCACGTATTCCCCGGGAATGCGGTTCTCCTCGAGGTCGACGCCGTGGCACTGGTGTGCGATGGGCGAGCTGGACGCCAGTGAGGAGGGAGGGTCGAGGGCCGTTGTCTAACTGAGGTGAACCTTTTTGACGACAGGCTCGTCCTTCGGCGTGAGCAACGCACCGGCAAGCATTGCGAGCGCGCCGAGGACGACACCAATAAACACTGCCTGCGTTGATGCCGTCACGGATGCGGGCGTTGCTTGGCCACCATAGTAGCCGAGGACTGCATTCGACACCGCTCCGAAGACCGCCACGCCAACCGCACTTCCGATTGAGCGCGCAAAAGTGTTGATTGCGGTGACCTGTGCTCGTTGGTTCCACCCCACCGAGTTCTGTGCAGCAATCGTCGATGGTGCGGTTGCAAACCCCAGACCGAGCCCGAGAATGAATGCGAACCCTGCCACGAACCAGGCGCTGGGCCAGTGGACTGTCACGGCTAACAGGATTGAACCTATCAGAGCGATAACTGCGCCGAGCCGGATCGTTCGGTGAAAGCCGCGACGCAGGTAGAGCTTTGCGGAATTGCCACCGGCAAGCGGCCACCCGAGGGTCATCGCAGCGACGGCGAGGCCAGCAAGAATCGGCGAAATCCCGGTGGCTTGCTGAAGGAAGTTCGGGGCGAAGCTTGTCACTCCAACCGTCAGCGCACCGATGGAGACCATGGTCAGCGAGGTCGCCACGATCAGCCGTTTCTTCATCAGTCGGAACTCCACCACGGGCTCCTCTGCGCGGGGTTCGATCACACCCATCAGCGCGAGAAGCGCGACACCGACGCCGAAAGCGACTCCCGTCTGCCACGACAGCCACGGCCATGCGATTCCGCCTTCGAGGATTCCAAGCACGAGCGACGTCAGGCCAACTGTCATTGTGATGGCACCGAGGTAATCGATCCTGCGCGAGGGGTGCTCACCGACGTCGGCAAACTTGCGCCACACGAGAATGAGGGCGAGGAGCGCAAAAGGAACGTTCACGAAGAAAATCCCGCGCCAGGCGCCAACTTCCGCAAAGAAGCCGCCAAGAAGCGGGCCGATCACCGAACTCACTGCCCAAACGCTCGCCATGTAGCCTTGGACTTTTCCTCGCTGCTCGAGCGTGTAGATATCGCCAAGGATCGTCATCGCCATCGGGCCGACCGCGCCAGCACCGACGCCCTGGATCGCGCGCGAGATGATGAGCGATGTCATCGAGGTAGCGAAGCCAGCAGAGACAGACGAGAGCAGAAACACGACAATTCCGAAAACGAGAATGGGCTTGCGCCCGTGCATGTCAGCGAGCTTGCCATAGACGGGAACAGTCACTGCCTGCGTGAGGAGGTAGATTGAGAACAGCCACGGGAACCGCGAGTACTCTCCCAGATCACTGATCACAGACGGTACGGCGGTCGCCAAAATCGTCGCGTCCATTGCGATAAGCGCGTTTGCGAGCATCAGTGCGAAGAGCACCGGCGTGTTTTCGTCGCGCAGTGGCGACCAGGAGTCGTTCGTTCTCATACTCCCAATAATACTTTTGTTTTCAACTATATTCCGTTGCGTGTCTCACATTATTCAGCATGCTGTGTTTCATTGGAGGGTTACTCTTCTTCGCGTTCAATCAGATCTTTTCCAGCACGACGCCACGCAACCCGGAACGCCCAACACAAAAAACCAAGTGTTGAGCACGCGACAAAGGTCAAAATTGCAAACTTCGAATCCTCCACCATCGAACTCCACGGGGCTGTTTCCAGGTTCGCCCACACATTGATCAGTGCTTGAATAAAGAGGATGCCACCTCCCCCAACGCCCGGCGCGAACGAATGCCACCACGGAACAAATCCGCTTGTGCTCCAAAACAACAAAACAAAACAACTATGAGGAGCCCCACCAACACCATCGCCAGAAACTCGTCCCCCGCCAAGCCCCACGCAAAATCCACAGGGCGAACCATCACCGCGCGCCGGGCGGTGATCCACACGTTCGTTAGCATCAGCCCAGCAACCAACACTAACCCCGCGATCAGCGCTAACAACGAAAAATCCTTCCATGTTGCGCGCGTGCGATCACCATCCACATCAGGCAATAGGCCGTTGGCGGAATGATGACGAGACCGTGTGCGTCGATCCATCTCTCACCTCATTGAACGAAAACCTCAACTCAGAATAGCCCAAAGGCACACCGGCGTCAGCGCTCACCCGCAGACCAGACAGAGACCTCTTGCACGAAAATCGGAACCCCACGGGAAGTCGCAATCAACTTAATCATTCGGGGAACCGGCGACTCCCCCACGTCGTAAGCCCTCACCATGTAGCCCGTAATCCGGCCGTCGTCGAAACGCGCACCAACGGCGTCGTCGAACTTCGCTTTGGCTGCAGCAGCTTCAGGCGTTAGAAAACGCGAATCCGCCTCCTCCTCAGTGCCGCCAAACCGGCGAGGGTACAGGAAAAACTTCACAAGCTCGCCAGCAAGCGCTAAGCGCTCCGCGTCCACGCGAGTCAGGTTCGCAAAATCAATATCCAACATGCCCTCCACGCCTTATTCTCCACATCATCCTAGCCGCGCGGGCAGAACGCGACGAGTGGGCGGCGGATCAATCCGCCGCCCACTCGCAGTATTACAACCGAAGGCTAGTCATTCTTACGCACCCGCGCATACACCACCTGGCGCTGAATCGGAACAGTCACGAGCACCGAAACGAAGGTCAGAACTACGCCAATGATGACCATGAACCCCAAAGTCTTAAGGTTGCCGAGATTGACCCCGCCCCCTTGAGCCAGTGCCGGAAGAAAGCCCACTACCAGGAGGATCGACATCAACGCGGCCATCGGAGCCATCACCTGCACGAAACGTGCCCGGATCAACACCCCAAGCGGAGTACCCAGCTGGACAAGTGCTCGAGCTTCATCGGCGCGGTCAAACACATCCGAAGCCTGATGCACCAACGTCGAAACCGCACCCAAAACCACCGCGAATGCGAACGCAATCACCACACCCTTCGAAATGTCCGACGCGATCTGCGACAGCATGAGATCAGCCGACGTATTCTTCACACTCGAGGCCACGTTGAACGACACCAGAGTTAGCGTGATCGTGGCGACCATCCCCATCAGCGCCACCGAGTTAATATTGCGCCACGCCGCACGCGAATTGCCCAACACGCGCCGCATTCCAAGGAGCCACGCCGGCTTGCCAACCGCAAGAAGCGGACGCATCGTCAGCTGGATAAACAACGGACCCACCAGGGCAACCGCCCCAAAAAGCATCATGATAATCGCCGCAAACGTGATCAACTGCGTCACCTCAACATCGCGAGCGCGATCACGGCTCTGCGAAAAGTAAAGCACTGCCACAAGCGCAACAACGAACACGACCATGCGCCAGGCGCGCACCGCAGCCGGCGTCACACGGTGAGCCACACCCAACGGCGAGATCGACACATTCGCCAAACCCACCGCCGTCGACACGACCGCAATCGCAACAATCAAGGCAAACGTACCAAGCAACGCCCACCACGGCAACGTCATCGACGACACCGTGATCTGAACGGTTCCAAAGGAAAGCGCTGTCCACGCCGGCAACGAGGCCACATAGATCGCAAGCCCCGCCAGAAAACCGAGAGCTGCGTGAATCATCGACTCGAACACCGACATCCCCACAACCTGGCGCGCACTCATGCCGACAAGTCGTAGCGAGGCGAGCCGGCGCTCACGGCCATTCGCCCCGAGACGGGCTGCAGCAGCCCCCAGCGACAAGAGCGGGATCGTCAGCAACGCAAGCGCAATCACCGATAGACCAAAATACATGCCACCCGAACCCGCCATGAAATCTTCCAGACCATAGCGCGTGGCGAAAGCCTCATCAATTGCCGCCTGATTGTTGTAAAACATCCACACGCCACCGAGAGTGGTCAGCGTGAGCCAGCTCGACACAGCAAACGCCACCACCGCAAAAACATCGAGGAGCGCATTGCCCGTGCGTGTTTGCAGACGAGCCTTCGCCAGCATACTGGCAAGCGAGAGAGTCTTCATCGCGCACCCCACTCATCCATCTGGCCAGGCTGGGCAACGTGCGTACCAGGGGCAGCGCGGCGGGCACCGGCGTCGGACGCGAGACGGGCACCGGCGTCGGCGCGGGCGGCAGGGCCGTCAAAATGCACCAAGCCATCACGAATCTCAACCAAACGCTGGCACCACGCCGCGACCTTCGCATCGTGCGTGATGACAACAAGCGTGGTGCCATTCATCTGCGCCGTCGTCGTCAAAATCTGCATCACCTCGTGGCCTGTCGCCTGATCGAGCGCGCCAGTGGGTTCATCCGCAAACAAAATCGCTGGCCGATGAACGAGCGCTCGCGCAATCGCTACGCGCTGCGCCTGGCCGCCCGACATCTCACCTGGACGTTTGCGAGCCTGGTCAGCCACACCAAGCCGGCCCAACCAATTCTCCGCCTCTGCGAGCGCCTTCGCCTTACTCACACCCTCAAGCAAGAGCGGAAAAGCCACGTTCTCACGCGCCGTCAATTCCGGAACCAACTGACCGTCTTGAAAAACAAAACCCAACTGTCGGCGTCGGAGCGCCGAACGCTTCGCATCGGATAGCTTCGACACCGTCGTCTCGCCGAGCTCAACCGTCCCCTGATCAGGCGTGAGAATGCCCGACAACACGTGCAGGAGCGTGGATTTACCCGAGCCCGACGGGCCCATAATCGCCACCTGCTCGCCCTGGGGAATATCGATGTCCACACCAGCGAGGGCATGAACGGGGCCATACATTTTCTTCAGACCGCGACCGCGGAGATTCATCGTGTTCATAGTTCTATTTCACCGCAGGTGGGAGCTGGGCGGAATCGGCCCAACTCCACACTTGGGGTAGAGCTAGCTCTACTGTTCATTCCACGGCAGTGTTCCCGATCCTGGCTGACAGGGCATGCTTCCGGCGTTTCCAGCCGGGCACCATTTTCGGCCCACCGGCGTCGTCAACCCACCGGTGTCCTCAACCTCAACCCACCCGTGTCCTCAACCCACCGGCATCGTTCATTTCCTCGCTCTCTCAGCACTGCCAGCACTCGGCCCACCCCTCCCGTCACCAAAATCAGTGAGCAAACCGACACCCGCTATCCTCTACACCACCGATCGCGGAATATGCACTAAAAACGGTCGGACGATTCTTGCCAACTACTTTCACACGCCTGTCCGTACCCCTCCGTTCTCGAAGAGTTTCCCGGCCGAGGAGAAGTCTCCCGTTCCCAAAATTCCTGCTCGCGACCATGTTTAGTGCGCAAACCGCCACCCGCTATCCTCTACACCACCGATCGCGGAATATGCACTAAAAGCGAACCGACACACCGCCTAGCAGAGCGAACCCGTGCTCAGCACGCGCGAAAGTTGTCCACAGGTATGCGGCCTACCATTTGAATCCACAGGCTCGAGCTGGCCCTCCCCATGCAACCGGTAAAATCGCAACGCTAGTTCCATGGAAAAAGGCTTTTATTCACGAACGACGCTATTTAAGCGTGGCTACCGAACCCGCACCGCGCTCCGAGTTGCAATCAGCCAGGGAACACTCCGAAAAGTGTGCCCTGGCCTGTGGTGTGATACCCAAGCCAATGGGCTCCTCATGCAGGTGGCACGCCGCCACCTGCAGATTGCCGGGCTCACCGCGGCGAAATACTACAAACTGTGGGTTCCGCCGGGGCGGCACCCAACTGAGGTCTCGACGCGGCCCGGCACCCGCCGCCCACGATTCGGACAAGCGACGATCCGCCGTTGGAAGTATCCCCGTAACCGGCTCGTTCCTCCATTGGTGGAAGTTCTGGAACAGGTCGCCCGTTGGCATTCAACTGAAACTGCTGCGATTGTGCTTGAAAGCGCCCTCGCACAGGGCAAAGCGTCGATGGACGAAGTTCACGCGATCATCCGTCGTCTGCCAAAACGGCGCGCTCGTCTTTTGCGCTTCGTTGACGATCGATCCGGCTCTGGTTCAGAGACGCGGCTCAAGTTCTTCTTCATCCGAGAGCAAATCAAGTTTGACCAGCAATTTCAGTTCTCTGCAGATTATCGAGCCGATTTCCGGCTCGGGAAACACCTGATCCTCGAAGCGGATTCGTCAGCCTATCACGCCACAAAATCCGGATATCTCACTGACAGGAGGCGCGATCTTGAAGCGGCGATTCGCGGATTTGAGGTACTGCGTTTAAGTTTCGAGCAAATATGGACGGATTGGCGCCACACGAAAGGCGTCCTTCGCGCCATTGTCCGCTCACGCCGGCATCAACGCCGGCTGCTTGACCTCACTGATCATTACTCGATCTTCGCATAAGTCCTCAGACTGAGCCGATACACTGGAGAGCATGTTCGGCTGGTTCAACAAACATCGACGAAATATTGCACGTGAGCTGTCAGAGCTGACGGAATCGCGGCGCGAGATCGTGCACGCTTTCGAGATTGAGCGCAGACGTATCGAACGTGATCTTCACGACGGAGCTCAGCAGTTCGTCGTTGCGACCGGGATGGCACTCGGCGAAGCAGAGTTAATCATCCAACTTGCCGGCACCCTACCGCCCGCACTTGCCGATCTCCCTGCCGTTCTCGCACGTGCCCAGCAGGCTAACGCTGAAGGCCTCGCCGCAATCCGCGCAACTGTCAACAACGTCCACCCTAAAGTGCTGTCCGATCTCGGGCTGGAAAAGGCGATCCGCGATGTCGCGGAGCGCGCCGAAATTCCCGTTCAGGTTCGAGTTCCTCACTCCCTGCCGACCATGCCCGAAGGCATCATCGCTACTGGTTACTTTTTAGTCTCCGAGGCGCTGACGAATGCCGCAAAACATGCTCCTCAAGCCACGGCAACCGTCGTCCTCGCCGCCGACGACGACCTCCACATTTCGATCGTCGACACCGGGCTAGGTGGGGCAACGATTACACCTGGGCACGGGCTGGCAGGGTTGCGGGAACGACTCGCCGCATTCGGCGGGAAACTGGAGCTCTCCTCACCTGCGGGTGGCCCAACGGTGCTACGCGCGACGATCCCGCTTTTGTTACGGCGCGGCGAATCTGGAGTGCCCAACGCCTAGCTTCACTAGACACAGATAAACAGGCTGGTTGACTTGTCACCTTCCACTCGACAAAGTTTGGTGCAGATCCGCCACCCCATCCACACACACCACCTTCGATCCCAACAATCGCACTGAAATCGGTTGACTGGAGATCAGCCGCGGGTTGTCAACAACACAGACCTTTGAGGACTGAAGCGTACGCTGGCGCGCTGGCTACCTTCCACGAGTCGAGGTTTGGTGCATATCTGGGGAGCTGCGACCCAAAGCAGAACCGATCCTCGTAATTGCACTAAAATCGGTTAGGGATTCAGCTGGCAGAGGCCCCGACAGATCGCCTGGAGACGAACCCTGGGAGAATCCCGGAGAGGAACGCTGTGAAAATTTTTATTGCCGACGATGCCACGCTGATGCGTGAAGGGCTCGCAGGGATCTTGCAACGTGTGGGTTTCGAGGTCGTCGGATTCGCTGAAGACGCCCCGAGCGCGGTCTCCCGTGTCGGCGCCCTCCTCGACGCCGGCGAGCAGGTGGATGTGTTCCTCACCGACGTTCGCATGCCACCGGGGATGTCCGACGACGGTTTGCGCGCAGCCGCCCAGCTCCGTGAGCGCTATCCGCAGCTCGCAATCATGGTTCTCTCACAATACGTTGCACCCGCATACGCAGCGTCGCTGTTCGTATCGCCCGATCGCGGGAAGGCAGGGATCGGTTATCTCCTCAAAGAACGCGTATCGAAGGTATCGGACTTCGTGGCCTCACTCAATATGGTGGCGGCTGGCGGCATGGTCGTAGACCCCGACGTTGCCGCCGGCCTGATCCGTGGCTCGATGAATGCGCTCTCGCAACTTACGCCGCGAGAGCGCGAGGTGCTCGAGCTGATGGCGCGAGGCATGTCGAACTCGGAAATCCAAGATACGCTTTTCCTCTCCTCCGCCGCGGTGTCGAAGCACGTGTCGAACATCTTCACGAAGCTCGGCTTGCCACCGGGCGAAGAAAACCGGCGGGTGCGTGCTGTGCTCGCCTATCTCACAGCAACTGGCCAGAACTGATCCTCGATGGCCGACGGCGCAGGCGGACCTACGTTCGAAAGTGATCCTCTGCCCGCCGACGGCGATCACGCGCCTGGCCGACATTCGGTGCGGTTGCCGTCAGCACGGCGAATACTGGCGCGTGTGCAACGAATGCCCGCTCCGACCCCAGCTTCAGGCAGAAGAGCGAGGCAACGGCCAAGATGTTGTGTCACCTCAGCGCCACCAGGTGTCTGCGGGCGTCGCCGGGACGGTGCGCTTGTGGCGCCCTCGCATCCATTTGGCTTCGAGGTTCTCGGCAGCCGCCAGATCGATCTCTTTGCCTTCGAGGTAGTCGTCGATCTGATCATAAGTGAGGCCCAGCTCGTCTTCGTCTGTGCGTAGCGGTTTCCCATCGAGCAGATCGGCAGTTGGCACTTTCGCCCATAGGGGCTCGGGTGCCCCCAGGTACTTCAGTAGTGCTCGATTTTGACGCTTGTTGAGCCCTGCGAGCGGCAGTAGATCCGCAGCACCGTCGCCGAACTTAGTGAAGAATGCCGTCACATTCTCGGCAGCATGGTCGGTACCGATGACGAGCAGTCCGGCGTCGCCAGCGATCGCGTACTGCGCGATCATGCGCATTCGTGCCTTGACGTTGCCGCGGTTAAAATCTGAGATGTCCATTTCCATGGCGTCTTCGTATGCGGCTTCGAGCGCTACCGTGGGTTCCTTGATATTGAGGGTCACCTCGTGGTCGGCGGCGACCCAGTCCATCGCGGCGGCGGCGTCGGCCTCGTCGGCCTGCACCCCGTACGGCAGGCGCACGGCGACGAAGGCGACATCATCGCCTTCGCTTCGCATCTTTTCGACCGCCATCTGTGCCAGGCGGCCGCCGAGGGTGGAGTCCACTCCCCCGGAGATTCCAAGCACGAAGCCTGTTGCCCGCGCAGATCGTGCATAGTCGACGAGGAATTGCACACGTGCCTCGACTTCCGCGGCGGGATCAATGTTCGGCTTCACGCCGAGTTTTTCGATGATTTCTCGCTGTAGTTCACGCATGCGGCTAGTTTACTTCCCTTCCCGTCGCCGGTGCGCGAGTTTCGCCGTGAGCCGTCCCGACGCCGGCGCGCGAGTCTCGCCGTGAGCCGTCCCGACGGCGGCGCGCGAGCAGCAATCGCAGCGCCTAGCTCTTGCGTCCGACGAAGTTATCCATGGTTGTGTTAACACCGAAGAAGTTGCACACGGCGTCGAATGCACGCGGTGGTAGCAGGCGCATCGCAGGCAGGAGTTTCACAAAGGGTGGCATGACGAGCTGGTGTTTGCCTGATTCGAGGGCGTCAAGGATCTTTCTCGCGACGTCCGCTTCTTTCAAGATCGGCAACAGAGCAGGGAATTTGGTCCGGACGCCGTCGAACATGCCGGTGTCGATGTAGTACGGGGCGACGACGAGGGTGTGGACGTGCGAATCGGCTTTAGAGAGCTCGGCGCGGAGCGATTCTGTAAAGCCAAAGGACGCGAATTTGGAGGCTGAGTAGTCGGTTTGTTTTGCTACTCCGACGAGGCCGGCGGCGCTCGCGATGTTCACAATTGCGCCGCGGTCGCGTTCGAGCATTGCGGGGAGGAACGCACGGGTCACCCAGTATTGCGCGAGGACATTCACGTCAAATGTGCGCCGGATCTGCGCCTCACTCGCCTCAAGGAGCGGTTTGCCGGTGACGACGCCGGCGTTGTTGATGACGATGTCAACGTGGCCGATTTCCTTGGCGAGTGCGGTGACGGCGGCCGAGTCGGTGACGTCGATGGCCGAGGCCGATGCGCGTGTTGCGCTGGGGAGCCCGGCGAAGTTGGTTCCGATTTCGCGTGCGAGCGCCTGGGCGGCCTCGCCGTTGAGGTCCCACAGGAACACTTCGCGGGCCCCGCGTTCGGCCGCGCCTTTGGCCATAAGCCGCCCGATTCCGGATGCGGCGCCGGTGATGAGGACTCGGGCTCCTCTAATGGGTACTCGTTTTCCTGCCATTTTTCCTCCTAGAACTTGAGAGCGTTGAGTACGCGTATGCCTCGCCGCATCACGTGTGCGAATTTTTCTGCGTCGAGTGGCCCGAACGGGCCGATGGGAATGAGGTGTTGTGCCGCAACAGTGCGGCTTTCGGTGTATTTGAGGATGCCGTCGGCGCCGTGCCGGCGGCCGATTCCGGATTCTTTCCATCCTCCCATGGGTGCGGCGATGGAGCCCCAGGCGGCGGTGTAGCCGTCGTTGATGGCGACGGTGCCGGTTTCGAGTCGGGAGGCGACGGCGCGTGCGTGAGCGACAGATCGGCTCCAGACGGACGAGTTCAGCCCGTAGGTGGTGTCGTTTGCGGCGGCGATGGCTTCGGCTTCGTGGTCGTAGGTGTCAAGCGCGACGGCGGGGCCGAAGGTTTCTGCCCGCGCGACGTCGGCTTCGTCAGGCACGTCGCTGAGGATGGTGGGTTCGTAGAATGCTGGGCCGAGGTCGGGCCGGGCCCGCCCGCCGGCGAGCACGCGGGCGCCTTTCGCGACGGCGTCGTCCACATGCGCTTTGACGCGCGCCATGTGCTCGGGCGAGATGAGCGAGCCGACGTCGGTATTCCAGTCGAGCCCTCCCCCGAGGGTGAGTGCCCGGGTCTTCTCGACGAATGCGCGGGTAAACTCGTCTGCAATTTCTTGCGCCACGTAAATACGTTCGATGGAGATGCACAGTTGCCCGGTGTTGGAGAAGCAGGCTTTGACTGCGCCGGCGGCGGCTCGTTCGATGTCGGCGTCGGCAAGGACGATCATCGGGTTCTTTCCTCCGAGCTCGGCCGAGCAACCAATCAAGCGTTCACCGCAGCGCGCGGCGATGAGGCGCCCGGTGGCGGTGGAGCCGGTGAACATGATGAAGTCTGCGCGGTCGATGATCCACGTGCCCACGGTGCGGCCGGAGCCTGGGGTGACGAGGAAGAGATCCTCGGGTAATCCTGCTTGAAGGAGGAGCTTTCGGGTGAGGAGGGCCGTGAACGGCGTGGCGGAATCGGGTTTCATCACGACGGCGTTTCCTGCGATAAGTGCGGGAACGATATCCGTGGCGACAAGCGTGAGGGGGTAGTTCCACGGAGCGATTACCCCGACGACGCCCTTCGGCGCGCGTTCGACCCGCACCTGCGTGAGTATCGGGAATGCTCCTGCGGCCCGCTTGGTTTTGAGGATCGAGGGCGCGACGGCGGCCGTGTGGGCGGCGAGCCGTGCCACATCCATGACTTCCTCGAATGCGGAGAGCCGGTTTTTCCCTGTTTCGAGCTGGATTGAATCAAGAAGCTCGTCACAGTTGTCGAGAACATACTGGGCGAACCGGACGAGGATGCGTGCGCGATCGCGGATGGGGGTTTGCGCCCATTCATGCTGGGCAGCGCGCGCAAGCTTAAATGCGCTCTCGACGTCGGCCTGGGTGGCTGTGCGAACTGTGCCGACGGGGGTGCCGTCCACAGGGTAATGGACCTCGAGTGTTTCCCCGTGTGCGTGCGCGAGGAATGCCAGCGACGGATCGATGCCTCGCCCGTGGCACTGGGGGCCGATGCCAGGCACATTCACTCCGTTGTGATCTGAGTAACTCATATCTCCATTCAACGCTTATCCCTGCTGCGATTCAAATGCACACCTGGATCGAGCCGCAGAGGCGTTCAGGACCGGCCACATCGTTGACCATACGCAACGTTTACCCCGCACTGGACAGGGCGTGGGCTTGCGAGATCATCTCATGCCTCGGAAATGAATGGTGGCGGTTTTCGCACATCTGCGAAAACCGCCACCATTCGGCCAAACGCTCTCCGATCAGGAAACCAGCGCGGCCAGCTTCGGATCGACCTTCGCCAATACAGCTTCGCGCGCTGCGGTTGCCGTACGCGCCGAGCGCGCAACCTCAGCAAGCTCCACGCACTGCGCGTGCGTGTGGAGCGAAAGTGCGAAACGAACGGCCGGGACCTTTGGTGCCGCCATCGACAGCGACTTCACTCCGATGCCCGTGAGCACGAGAGCGAGGAGCGGATCGCCCCCAGCTTCGCCACACACGCCGATCGGGTTCTCAGTGCCAGAAACGGCCGCCGAGATCATGTCCAGAACCGCTGGCTGCCACGGGCTGTTGAGCGCCGCGAGATCACCAAGGAGGCGATCGGCTGCCATCGTGTATTGGGTCAGATCGTTTGTTCCTAGCGAGCCGAACGAGCCGTTCTTCAACACCACGCCAGAGCGGATTGCCGCTGCCGGGGTCTCGATCATCACACCTGCGTGCTCGATCCCGTACTCGTGGGCGAGGCCGAAGAACCAGTCCGCCTCGTCTGCATCGGCAACCATCGGCGCCATGACCCACAGCAATGTCTCGGCCGCGCCCGGAAGATCAGACTCCACAACGGCCTTGTAGCCAGCTGCGATCGCCTCGAGCTGATCGCGAAGTAACTGCTCGTTGCGCTGACACATGCGAATTCCGCGAACGCCGAGGGCAGGGTTGTCTTCTTCGATCTTCTCAGTGAACTTCAGTGGCTTGTCCGAGCCCGCATCGAGTGTGCGGAAGACGACCTTCTTGCCAGCGAAAGCGGCGAGAACACGTCGGTAGGTTTCGGTCTGCTCTTCGACACTCGGAGCGTCTGAGCGGCCGAGGTACAGGAACTCGGTGCGGAACAGGCCGATGCCTTCGATCGGATCGTCCTCAGCTGAATGAGCAGCGGCGACCTTCTCCGCCTCCTCCGCTCCGCCCAGGTTCACGAGGAGCTGTACGCGGTGGCCATCGGAGGTTTCGCCTTTGCCGACGGCGGCCGCGAGAGCCTCCGCGCGGACGCGGGCACGCTCGATCAACCCCGCCTGCTCATCGGCGGTCGGCTCAACGAGAACCACACCGTGTTCGCCATCAACACCGACGACGGTGCCCGACGTAATTTCCCCCGCGCCGGAAGCGCGAACGACGGCGGGAATTCCCAGCTGTGCACACAAGATCGCCGTGTGCGACGTTGGGCCGCCCTTCTCAGTAACCACAGCAAGAACGCGCGCTGGATCCAGAGTTGCAGTATCGGCGGGCGCGAGATCGTCAGCAACGATCACGGCCTCTCCCTCAAAATCAGGCACACCCGGCTGCGGCAAACCAGCGAGCTGTGCAACTGCACGATCACGGATATCCATCAGGTCCGTGACTCGCTCAGCCATGTAGCCGCCGATCTTCTCAAGTTTGGCCGCGTAATCGGCGACAGCCGCACGCACAGCTTCAACTGGCCCAGCCCCGGCGTCGGCTTTCTTGCCGACGGCCTTCACCAGCCCGCGGTCGGTTGCCAGACCGGCTGTCGCTTGAAGAACTTCCTGCGCATGACCCGAGGTAGCCTCAGCACGCTTCGTCAGATGCTCCGCAACTGCAGTAAGCGCCGAGGTGGCTAGCTCGCGCGACGCACCGGCGTCGGCGAACTCGATCTCCTTGACGGCATCGGCATCCACACGCTCGACGACGACGGCGGGGGCCACCGCGCTCCCGGCAAAAACTCCGATACCCGAAAGGCTTGTCGAAGCCACGGATCACTCCTCCCCGTCGAGATCCGACGCGATGAGATCTGCAACAGTGTTTACTGCTGTCTCATCATCGCCGCTGACGGTGATTTCGTCGCCGTTCATCGCACCCAACGCCATGATCTCGAGAATCGATGCTGCGTCGGCCTCTTCCTCGCCAAAGGTGAGGAGAATATCTGCGCCGGTCTCTTCAGCAACCTCAGCGACCTTCGCCGCCGGGCGAGCATGCAGACCGACCTTCGAACCAACAGTAACAACGCGCTGCGCCATGAATTTTCCTTTCGTTATTCGCGGAAGAACCCGCGAGGGGGCACGCGGATATGCCGCGCATTTATTATATAAAACCAGCGATTTTCACGGTTGAGGGGGCCGATCGCCGGCCCCTCAACCATGTCAATCATGCAAGTGTGACAGTAGCGGCAACCTTGGACGGCTCCGTAGGACCAACGTTCACATCAACTGAAGCCACCTGGGCTTTCTTCGTGAAAACGATCGGAGTAACGAGCGACTTGCCCGCGTCCCGAACAGCTGTTGCATCCACACGAATAATCGGGGTGCCTGCGGCGACCTCAGCACCAGAATCCACCAGTGCCTCCATCCCCTTGCCGCCGAGCTCCACCGTATCCATTCCAATGTGAACGAGGACATCCACGCCACGCGGAGTACGCATCGAGAACGCATGGTGAGTCTTAAAAATCTTCACCACTGTTCCTGCGATCGGCGCTAGAACCTCCACAACCGTGGCCGAAGGATCCGGCGAAACCGCGAACCCATCGCCGAGCATCCGCGAGGAGAATGCTTCATCTGGGACATCGTCCAGCGCGAGTACCGTTCCCGCGAAAGGTGCGTGAAACTCTTCCTTCTTCTTGCCAAAACCGAACACTTAGACCTCCTGCTCGCCCTTCAACGTCACGTTGGACGAAGCAAGCTGGCCAGCCACCTCGTCGTACATGAATTCTACCTGCGGGCCAACGACAACCTGGACCGCTGTTTGCGATGGGCGAATCATTCCGGCCACCCCGGTGGACTTGATGAGCTTCTCGTTCACCTTGGTGTGATCGCGGACCGTGGTGCGCAGGCGGGTGGTGCAGTAGTCGATCTCGTTGATGTTCTCCGCGCCGCCCAGACCAGCAATAATCTTCGCAGCGGCGTCGGCGAAATCGGAATCCGAGGTCAGCGTTGCCTTCTCGGCTCCGTCCTCGTCCTCATGGCGGCCCGGCGTACGCAGGTCGAATGCGCCAATGAGGAAGTAGAACACCGCAAAGTAGATTGCGAAGAACACCACACCCATCACCAGCAGCATGTACCACTGGTTAGCCAGCGGGTTGCGCGCCGAGAGGAACATGTCCACAAAGCCTGCAGAGAAGCCGAAGCCCGCAGTCCAGTGCATCGCTGCCGCGATCGCCACCGAGATGCCTGTGAGAACCGCGTGGACAAGGTAGAGCGCCGGAGCGAGGAACATGAACGAGAACTCGATCGGCTCGGTCACGCCAGTGAAGAACGATGCCAGGGCGCCGGCCATCATGAGCGCGCCGGTGGTCTTCTTCGCCTTCGAATCAGCACGCAGGTACATGGCGAGCGCCGCACCCGGCAGGCCAAACATCATGATCGGGAAGAAGCCACCCTGGTAGCGACCAATGTAGCCGATCACTTCACAGGAGGTACCGTTCCAGTAGCCGGCACCAACACAGGTTGCCGCGTTCGTCGCATCGGCAGCCGCCGCGATGGTCTTAGCACCACCGAGGAAGTTATTGATGTCGTTAATGCCGATCACGTCGAACCAGAAGATCGAGTTCAAAGCATGGTGCAAACCGGCAGGGATCAGGAGGCGGTTCGCGAAACCGTAGATACCAGCCCCCATGGCGCCGAGCGTCTGGATCCACTGGCCGAAGTGGAACAGGCCAGAGAACACGAACGGCCACACGAAGTACAAAATTCCTGCGAGCACGATCGAGAAGAGCGAGGTCAGGATCGGCACCAGACGGCGCCCCGAGAAGAACGCCAGGTAGTCCGGGAGCTTCGTGCGGTGGAAGCGGTTGTACACCCACGCGGCAAGCAAGCCAACGAGGATACCGATGAGCACGTTACCTGGGCCGATCTTCGACCAGCCTTCGGAAGCCCACGCCAGCTTGGCGGCGTCGTCGAGCTTTTCGAGATCGACGCCACGGAAGCCTGCAACGGTCTTTTCACCGATCACGTTCGTGATCGTTACAAAGCCGATGAAGCCCGACAGCGCGGCAGCGCCGTTGTGATCGCGAGCGAGGCCGAAGGCGATCGCCACGGCAAACACCCAGCCAAGGTTATCCAGAACTGCGGCGCCTGCCTTAATCAGGACAGCGGCGACGATCGAGTTTGCGCCCCAGCCTGTCGGATCGATCCAGTAACCGATACCCATGAGGATCGCGGCAACCGGAAGCACCGCGACGGCGCCCATCAGCGCCTTACCGAGCTTTTGCAAGCCCGAAATGGTCTTTCCTCCCATGGAAAAACTCCTTAATCTTGTGCGTCGGCATCCATGCGCCAGCCGTGCATTGCTACCGCAAGGAATGCCGCTTCCCCGGACACCGCATCATTGACGGAGGTTCCGGGGATCTTTCGGATAATGGTGTGTGCGAAGGCGTATTCTTTCGGCAACGCGCTCCGGATCGCCTCCGTCGCGGCGTTGCGCCGAAACTTCTTCGCCTCCACGCGGCTAATCAGCCGCGCAAGCTCGGACGCAATCGCCGGCCGCGAAACCTCAGCGCCGAGGTGGGCAGCAACCGCAGTCACAAGCTTCGACAGGAGGTTGGCCATTGCGACGGATCGCTTGACCGATGCTCCTGTGCGTGCCGCATTCAAATGCAAAGCAATGTATCCGGCCTCGTCGATCGGGAGATCGATACCGATTTTGCTGGAGACATCTGCCAAAACCCTCTCCGCAGCAGCGAACTCGAGAGGGAATCCGGCCTGGATCTCCCCCAGCAGCTCGTTGGGCACGTACATGCCGTCGCGGTAGCGCTCGATCGCGAACGCAAGATGATCGACCAGCACAACGTACACGGACGGGTGTACACCGGCGATCCCCTCGGCCGCCTTTTCGACGGCGTTCGCAACCGATTCCGCCAGCGCCGGGTGGCGCAGAGCAAGCGCTTTGAGTGTTTGAATGCGTTCTGCGTTGGCTTCCACGTATTGACGTTGAATCGCTTCGGATGGAATGAGATCCCCTGGGTGCTTGCCGAATCCGATACCTTTTCCGGCAAGCACAACTTCGGCGTCACCAACACGTGCAAGAACCACGTTGTTGTTGAACGCGCGAATCACGCGAGCAGGACTTTCGGACACTTGAGCTCCTCGTTGAGCGACACAGGCACAATGATGCGCCTGAAGTCCTGGTCATGCCTGAAAATCAGTAACACCCAGATGGAAACTAACGCTCTCAGTGTACCCGACATCTGGGAAAAAGGTGAGAGCTAGGACACTCAGTTTCGTCAGCCTCCAGGGTGAGTGCCACCGTGGACGCTACGAACGGTCCGGCGTCGGGAGGGCAAGTCTCACGGCGCCAGGCAAAACGTGGATTGCGATCCGTGAGCTTTCATGGATTTGCCCGTCCACATTCCACAGCAACTCGCGCTCGCCCTCAATTACGAGTGAACGCACTCGCCGCATATGCACGCGCCGGTCCCCCACATGCGAGCCGCCGCGATACTTGCCAATCACCGCCGCAAATCCCATCAATCCAACAGGCTCCGAATAAAGAAAATCCGCCACACCGTCGTCGATTTTTGCCTCAGGGAGCGGCTGGTAGCCGCCGCCGTAGAAGCGCCCATTCCCGACGGCACACACGGTCACGTCCTGCTCAATCCGGAGCTTTTCGCCGCCGACGTCGGTGCCCAAGACGCGCACGAAATCCCGTTTTCGCATGCCGACCGCTCCGACGACGGCGATCGGGTACGCGAGAGAGCCAGCGAACGGCACTGCGCGCCCGACGCGCATGGCATTGCGCAGGATCCGAGTGTCGTAGCCGAGGGAGAACACGTTCACGCAGGTCACGTCGTTGACCTGCAGAAGATCGATTGGACGTACCTGGGGCGCTACGGTACCCGCGACCAAAGCCAGTGCTGCACGCTCCCCCACATCGCCATTGTAGAGGCCGCGCGCAAAGTCATTCCCACTCCCCATCGGGATCACGCCGAACGCACACTCGCTACCTGCAAGAGCGGAAGCGGTTTCGCTGACTGAGCCGTCGCCACCAGCCACGTACACAACGCCATCTGCACCGTGCCACTCGCGCCACTCACGCGCAAGCTGCGCGACGTCAGCTGGCCCGTACGTCATCGAGATCGTCACGTCACCCGCCGCTTCGCGCGAGGAACCGACGCGCGTGTGAGTGGCGTTCGGGTAGACACGCCGGATTGCGTCGACAAGCCGGTGCGCCCGGCCACGGCCGGCACTGCGAGAGAGCACGAAGCGGATTTTTGCCATGCCCCCATCCTACGGACCGGCACTCACACTCGCCTGTGGAAAAGTTCGCGGCTGGCGATGCTGTTCGTGGGAGAATCGACAGGTGAGAAAACGCAGGCGATCTCGGTGGGTTGCGGCGGCGCTCGTCGCGCTCGTCGCCTGGCTTTTCGTACCCGGGCTCGGGCCCGACGTCGGAGGGCTGGAGGCCCGTTTCGGTGTGAAGCTCACGCCCAGCAACTGGCGCGGGCCACTCTCGCGCCCGCCAGTGCTCGTGTTGCCCGATACGGAGATTGTGCGTGCGCTCGCTGCGCTCCCCGTGCGAGCGAGCGAAGGTGCGCCACAGTACAAACGGAGCGCCTTCGGGCAGGCCTGGGCCGACGTCGACCGTAACGGATGCGACACCCGCAACGACATTCTCGCTCGAGACCTGCGCTCGGTCACCTTTAAGCCGCGCACTCACGATTGCGTTGTGCTTCGTGGCCAGCTTGCAGATCCGTACACCGGAAACTCGATCAACTTCGTCCGCGGGCCGAAAACATCGGAAGCCGTACAAATCGATCACGTCATCGCGTTGGGCAACGCTTGGCGCTCAGGCGCATGGGAGTGGGACGCTGCCACCCGCGAACGTTTCGCCAACGAGCCCACGAACCTCCTCGCCGTCGATGGCCCCGCAAACCAAGAAAAGTCAGCGGCCGACGCCGCCGAATGGCTCCCGCCCAACCGCGAGTTCCGTTGCACGTACGTGACCATGCAAATCCAGGTCAAAAGCACATGGGGACTGAGCGTGACCCGCCAAGAAAAAGACGCGATGGCAAGAGTGCTGGCGGAGTGCCCACGCTGACGTTTCACGTCAGCACCGGCTTCGCCGTATTTTCCTCCGCCGCGAGCGAGCTCGCGCTGCGGAAATACAGCGAATCCCGGACGGCTACGCCGTTCGGGATTCTGATTGTGGAGCATAGGGGATTCGAACCCCTGACCTCTTCCATGCCATGGAAGCGCGCTACCAACTGCGCCAATGCCCCGTAAGACCTGATTAATATTACGCGCCGATCCCCGATTTGGCCAATCCAGATCCGCTCTACTCGAGTGAAACAGATCACCGCCGATCGAAACCGTGGGAACTAGCCAATAATCTCAGGAATCAGGTCCACATCTTCACTGTGCGCCAGCATCCTGTTATACGACCGAAGCCTCCAGCTTCCCTCCACTTGCCCGGCCTTCAGCACTGCCCAATGGCAGTTATCGAGCACAACAAGAGGGTAGAAACTCGACGGATGCCCGCCGAACAAGCTCACGATCCCACACGAAATAATCCCCCCGTGCGCCACCACGAGAAGCGTCGACCCATCCGGAGCCGCATTCGCGTGCTCCGTCACCGCCTGCGCAAAACGCGCACCGGCGTCGTCCCGCCGCTCCACGCCAACCCCGACCGGATCGGCGCCCGTACGCCAGGTGGCCCACTCGCTCGGCCACAGCTCTTGGATTTCCTCGGAGGTCTTCCCCTCCCACAGGCCGTAGCCGCGCTCTCGCAAGCGAGAGTCGACGACCGGGGTGACACCAAGCCGCTTTGCCGCAGCATCCGCCGTGGCCTGGGCACGCCCAAGATCCGAAACGACGATCTGATCAATACCGAGCTTGACCAGCTGCTTCGCGGCACGCTGTGCCTGCGCAATCCCAGTAGCATTCAACGCGATATCGGATGCGCCTTGGATTCGGCGGAGTTTGTTGAAATCAGTTTGCCCGTGGCGCCACAGTATCACCGTGGAAGCACTCACTCGGCGACCTCCACATCGCCCTCACCGGCGTCGGTAGACTCGCCTTCCCAGGAGTAGAAATCCATCAGCGACGAACGCTCCGGCTCGCGCTCCACCGTGACATCCTCCGGAAGCTCAATCCTGGGGCAATCCGCCCATAGCTTCTCCAGAGCATAGAACTCGCGATCCTCATCTTGCTGAACATGCACCATCACGGCACCGAAATCAATGAGCACCCAGTGGGCCTCACCCTCGGTACCTTCACGGCGCACACGCTTGTGCCCGGCCTTGTGCATTGCTTCTTCGATCGAATCAACCAGTGAACGCACCTGGCGTTCGGTCGATCCGGATACGACCACGAAAGCGTCGGTGATCACGAGACGCTCGGAAACGTCAATCGCAACGATCGACGTGGCCTTCATGTCCGACGCTGCCCGTGCGGCAACGATCGCCATCTCAATAGATTCAGGTGTTGCGCTCACAAAAGTCCTTTCGCGCTTCATTAAAGAAGAAGTGTGGTAGCCGCCGGCAGGGCGCCGAGCGAGAACAGTGTCTGGTTCATCCAGGTGCCCACGAGATAGCCCACCAGCACACCAATCAGAATGATGAGAATCCAGCCGAGGATCGAACGCCACGTTGACGGCTCTTCATCCTCTTCATCCTCAAAATCTGCGTAGTTCGGATCCGTAACCGCCTCGACCTTCTCGGTGGCGTGAGAATCCTCGTCCGCTTCGCGCTCAGGCTGTGCCTTAACGACGCCGGGTGCTTCGTCCGCGCCGATCGAGGAATTGTCGCGTGCAGTCATGGAGGTCAAGCGGCTACGAAGCGACGGCTCCTCATCGGCGCCCTCTTCCTCGTTGCTTTCAAAACGATCGAACACCGACTTGCGTTCAGGGCTTTCAGCATCCGCAGATTCGGCCTGTTCCTCGGCCTTCGGCTGAGCCTCTTGATCTGCCACTGGCTGTTCGGCGGTTGCCGGTTCTTCCGCAGGTTCTTCCTCTACTGCTGGATTTTGCACTGCTTCTTCCTGAGCAGGCGCAGTTTCTTCGTCGGACGCAACGGCGGTTTGATTCTCTTCAGGCGCCTCAGGTTGCGCGACGTCGGCCGCCTGGACTGCTTCTGCCTCCTGCGCGGCCTGCGCCGATTCCTTTTCAGCCTGAGCCGCAGCGGCGGCTGCTTCTTCAGCTTCCTTTGCCGCGCGCGCTTCGGCTGCGGCTTCTTCAGCTTCCTTTGCCGCGCGTGCTTCGGCTGCAGCTTTCTCGGCTTCTTCCGCGGCCTTACGAGCCTCCTCTTTCTCGCGCAGGCGCATCTCCTTGCGCGACATTCGCCCGAGGCGAAGCTCAGCGGTTTCTGTGAGAGGCGTGGCGTTCGCCGGGCGGGTTGTGAGCTTGCCTTGTGCCTTCAGCTCCCGCCTACTCAATCGCGGTGTGTCACTCATAAAATCTCCTTCCCAGGATCGGCATTTGGCTCGTAGTCGCCAACGACCGACGCAAGGGCAGTCGTAATCGCTTCCTCTGGTCTATACAAATGATACTTGCTGATATAGCGAACTACCCCATCAGGCATGAGATACCACACGGGAACCCCGCTCGCGACGCGGTTTCGCACGCCCGTCGAAGAGATTGCCATCGCCGGAATTTCGAGCACGGAAACGGATCCTTCCGGCAATGCCGACGTATCGAGAACGTGGCCAGGCCGGTTCACACCAACGAAATGTGCGAGGTCCCAGAGTTCCTCTTGGTCCTTCCACCGCAGGATTTGCGGGAGCACGTCAGCACCCGTAATGAAGAACATTTCTGCGTCGGGATACACTTTTCGCAGATCGCGAAGCGTGTCGATGGTGTAAGTTGTTCCACCACGATCGATATCCACCCGCGATACAGAAAAGCGCGGGTTGGGAGCAGTCGCGATCACGGTCATCAAGTACCGATGTTCAGCGAACGTTACTCGCTTGCCCTTCTTGAAGGGCTGTTCGGCGGTGGGAACAAACACCACTTCGTCGAGATCAAAGTAGTGTTGCACTTCCGAGGCTGCCACGAGGTGCCCGTTGTGGATCGGGTCGAATGTTCCGCCCATAATCCCGATTCGACGACGCCGGTGCTCGGTTTCGTTGTAAAGCAGACTTTCGCGGTTGCGAACCTCTCCCGACGACGGGTCGATCCACGTGTTATCGGACATTTCCGTCTCCTTGCAGGATCCACGTTGTGGTGGTGAGAGCCTCAAGCCCCATCGGCCCACGAGCGTGCAGCTTCTGGGTCGAGATGCCAATCTCAGCGCCGAGCCCGAACTCGCCTCCGTCCGTGAACCTCGTTGACGCATTCACAGCAACGACTGCTGAATCCATCGAATCAACGAAATGACGGATCGTCGAGTAGTTCTCCGACACGATCGCTTCCGTGTGCCCCGACGTATAGCGCAAAATGTGCTCGATGGCGTCGTCGACGTCCGCCACGACCTTCACGGCAAGCTCGAGGGCAAGATATTCCGTCTCCCAGTCGGTTTCTGTGGCGTCCACAACGTTTCCCGACGCCGGTGCGAAAGCTTTCGAGGCCGCATCCGCGTGGAGCACCACTCCGGCGGTGGAAAGAGCGTCAAGCATCGCAGGGAGGAACGAAGGCGCGATCTTTTCGTGGACGAGGAGAGTTTCCGCAGCGTTACACACGCCAACTCGCTGGGTTTTCGCATTCATGACGATCGGAAGGGCTTTCGCGACGTCGGCCGCTTCATCGACGTAGACGTGCACGTTACCAACGCCGGTCTCGATCACCGGGACGGTCGCCTCCCGTACAACCGTCTGGATGAGCCCGGCTCCCCCACGTGGGATGACGAGATCCACGAGTCCGCGAGCACGCATCAATGCAACGGAGCCTTCACGACCAAACTCGTCAACACTCGCAACGAGATCTGCAGGCAGTCCTTGCGATTCAATCGCTTCGCGAATGACTCGCACGATTTCCTTATTCGATTCCGCTGCCGCACGCCCACCACGCAAAATCGCAGCGTTGCCCGATTTCAATGCCAGAACGGCAGCATCGACCGTCACGTTTGGGCGTGACTCGTAGATCATTCCGACCACGCCCATTGGCACGCGCTTCTCAATCAAGCTCATCCCGTTGGGTAACGTCGAGCCACGCACCACGTTACCCACGGGGTCAGGCAGAGCGGCAACGTTTCGAACGGCGTTCGCGATCGATCGAACACGTTCGCCGTCGAGCATGAGGCGATCGAGAAGGCCAGCAGACGTTCCCGCTGTACGACCAGCTGCAAGATCGCGAGCATTCGCCGAAACAATCACGTCCGTGTTCATCTCTAACGCGTCGGCGATCGCATTCAGGACGCTGTTTTTCTGCGCGGTTCCGCACTGACGCAGCACACGCGCCGCGGATTTCGCGCGCCGCGCAACTCTCTCCACACCCTCACGCGCTACGTCGCTCGATGTCTGCGCCATTCATCCCCCTCGTGGGTTGTAAAACTGAAAATATTAGTTCTCCGACATGCCATAATATATGGCAACACGTGAGAGTTGGAGTTTAGTCCAATATATCGGGAATAAAACTCCGACGAGATCGTTAGAACTCACGTAACGGCCCGAACCGAAGAAAGGCTTTCCATGGCAACCATCGAAATTACTTCCGCAAACCTGAACGACACCATCGGCGATGGCATCGCCATTCTCGATTTCTGGGCAGCATGGTGCGGCCCGTGCCGCCAGTTTGGCCCCACTTTTGAGGCTGCGTCGGAGAAGTACCCGGAGATCACGTTCGGAAAGGTCGATGTTGACGCTCAGACGGAGATCGCCCAGACCTACGGTGTGATGTCCATTCCGACCCTGTTTATTTACCGCGATGGTGTTCAGCTTTACCGTGGCGCTGGCGCGCTTCCGGCCGCCCAGCTCGAGGACCTGATCGAGCAGGCAAAGAACCTCGATATGAACGAAGTGAAGAAGGCTACCCAGCCGCAGAACTCGGGCTATGAGGACTAATCTTCAGCGAGTTTTGTGATTAACAAAAAGTTGGTGGACGAAACGTCCACCAACTTTTTGTTTCACATTCAGAGGTTCTCAGGCCAAAGCGTTGGCGGCTCGCCACTCACGCGTGCGCGCACGGATCAGGGGGACGACACCCTTAATCACCGACGATTGATCCGCAGGAAGCGAGCATGGCATGAACCACACTCCGTCTGCAGCACCCATGCCGATCAATGCTTCGACGGCGTCTGCGACGTCATACACTGTTCCAAGGACTCGCATCCGACCACCAAAGAGATGCCCAACATGGATCGAACCCACAAGCTCTGCACGATCCCGAGCGGCGGATTCCGATGCCGAAATCACCACACCAACCTGAGCGTAGACGTGGATTTCTTTTCCGAGCTTCTCCCCTGCCTCACGAAGCGCGAAGCGCGCCTTCCGCGCGAGGATGGGATCGGGGCACCGTAGCTCGATCGCATCTGCATACGGAGCAATAATATGCGCACGCTGTGGAACCAACTCCGCCTCCCCGATAATCACAAGGAGCTTGACGCCAGCTTCCTGGGCTTTTGCAGCAACTTTGCTGAGCCCTAAGAAATCCGAACTGTCGTTCAAGTGGAAGATCAGACCAGCCCAGCCTTCATCCTGTTTTTCCATGATATCGATCGCTTGGCTCATCAGTTTGGGCACACCTGGGACTTCCACAAGCACTCCTCCAATGGAGTGGGGCGCAATTCGCGCGGCAGCACGCGCGCCATCCAGGAGGCCCTCGCGAGGATCAACGTCAGCCTTCAGGAGGAAACGTGAATCGATCGAGACGAAATCCATGCCGCCCATCTGCGCAGCACGGACCGCACTTGCGAGACGCTGCCAGTTCACTTGGAGAGGGCCGAGCTCGTGGCGGTACGCAGGGTCAACATCACCCGCCGCCCCGAGGGCTCCGATTTCAAGCCCAAAATAGGCTGAGCACACGTGGTCGCGCACGAGAAACTCTGGATCAATCTCGAATGATTCCAGAGCCCTCGCTGAAGCGGTCAATTCTAGCGTCATCGTTTCCTACCTGGGGTTTCGAAAGTTTCTGAGAGAAATCTACCGCGCATGCGGAGCAATTTCATTCACAGCATCGAATATTTATTCAAATCACACTTCGGATAAAAAGTGAACGAGAATATCACCCCGAGTTTACCAGGAAAAACACCGCAAACCCTACTGGAGGATGATTGGCGTGTGGAATCGATAACAGGGCGTGTCCTACCGCCTCACAAGGTCATCCGCATGCACCACAGGCCGAGGAGCACGCCCACCATCATCGAAAAACTTGCGCACGTCCGCCGACGAATACCCCACAAGCCCGCGGCCGACTTCCTCGCCATGCGGATCGACGATCCTCACGAGAGCACCACGCGCAAACGCGCCACGAACCTCAGTCACTCCCACACACAGCAACGACGCACCGCCAGCACGCACCACGGCAGCCGCGCCGTCGTCGACGACAAGCGAGCCACGAGCCTGCGCAACGTTCTTCAACCACAAATCGCGGGCCCTCTGACGCTTGCCCTGCGGAACGAACCACGTACCCACGGGATCCCCGTTCAGCGCGGACGCAAGGTTCTGAGCCGACGTCACGAGCGCCCCCACTCCCCCAGAAATCGCAATCTTCGCGGCCTCCACCTTTGTGCGCATGCCGCCAGTTCCGACGTCGGAGCCCTTCCCCGTAATCACGAGCGACTTCACCTGGCTCAGCGACGTCACCTCCGTGATCAGCTCTGCTCCCGGCTCCGACGGCGGAGCCGTGTACAGGCCATCAACGTCGGTGCACAAGATCAGTGCCGTCGCATCGACCAGATGTGCCGTGAGCGCCGCGAGCCGATCGTTATCGCCAAAACGAAGCTCGCCCGTGACGACGGCGTCGTTCTCGTTCACAATCGGCACGACGCCGTGGTGCAACAAACGCCGCAGCGAACCTTGCGCATTCGCATAGTGACTGCGGTTCAGGACGTCTTCAGGAGTGAGTAGTACCTGGCCGATCGTGATGCCGTACCGCGAAAATTCGCGCGTATACGCGGCGAGCAAGCGCACCTGCCCCACCATCGACGCCGCCTGTTGATCGCGGAGCAACTTCGGACGTGAGGCAAACCCCAGCGGTGCCAGACCAGCAGCCACGGCGCCAGAGGAGACCAGAACCACTTCCTGCCCACGTGCGTGAGCCGCGCCCACGACGTCGACAAGCGCGGCGAGCGCCGGCTCGTTGAGCGCTCCGTTCTTCGTCAACGACGACGAACCCACCTTAATAACAAGTCGTGCCGCCTGACCAAGCAGGGCGCGGTTCGCAAGAAGCGTTTTCACTCGACCTCCGGATCCGTCCAAATGCCGCGATTACGCTCGTCAAGGAGCTCCTGACGCGCGGCTTCCTTGGCGTCCATATTCTCGTGGTAGGCAGCCTTACGCTCCGCGTGCGTGGCACGGTGACGCTCGTAGAGGCGATCGTCAGTGCCGCGCGGCGACAGCAACTCCGCCCCCGTGGAAACCAATGGTTCGAAATCGAAAACGAAACCGTCCTCAGCCGAGCCAATCACTACAGAATCCCCAGCACGAGCACCCTGCTTGATGAGCTGCTTCTCAATGCCCAGCGTATTGAGCCGATCGGCAAGATAGCCTACAGCCTCGTCGTTCGCGAAGTCGGTCTGGCGAACCCAGCGTTCTGGCTTGTATCCGCGAACCTCCCACAACGGCTCACCCTCGTACTCAAGGCGACGAATCGTGAACGCATTCGATTCGCGGCGATCGAGAGGGCGAATGACTGCGCGAGTCTCCGCCTCGGCGGGAGCCATGTACTCACGCATTTTCTCAACGAGAGAAGCGAGAGCGAACTTCAGCTCCTTCAGACCCTCGTGCGACACAGCCGACACAATATAGACAGGAACCTTCCGCTTCTCGATCTCAGCCTGAACAAATTCGGCAAGCTCACGCGCCTCCGGAACGTCAGCCTTGTTGAGCACCACCACGCGCGGGCGCTTCATGAGCGGCACCACGCCCTCCATGGGCGGCACGTCCTTGGCATAGGCATTGAGCTCCGCCTCGATCGTGTCCAGATCCGTGAGCGGATCGCGGCCAGGCTCAAGCGTGGCGCAATCGAGCACGTGGACAATCGCCGAACAACGCTCAATATGACGGAGGAACTCATGGCCGAGCCCCTTGCCTTCCGAAGCACCCGGGATGAGCCCGGGAACGTCGGCCATCGTAAACCGCGCACTCCCGGCGTCGACGACACCGAGGTTCGGGACGAGCGTTGTAAACGGATAGTCGGCGATCTTCGGACGCGCTGCACTCATCGCCGCAATCAGCGACGACTTTCCCGCCGACGGGAAACCGACCAGCGCAACGTCGGCAACGGACTTGAGCTCAAGCCGCACGTCCTTCTCTTCCCCCTCTTCGCCAAGGAGAGCGAAGCCAGGAGCGCGGCGCTTGGGAGAAGCAAGCGCCGCGTTACCCAAACCACCAAAACCTCCAAGTGCAGCAATGTAACGATCACCGTCGTGGGAAAGATCGGCGAGAACCGAGCCGTCTTCGTCTTTCACCACAGTTCCCACCGGCACAGTGAGAACCAAGTCCTCGCCACGCTTACCATGGCGCAGATCACCGGCGCCAGGCGCGCCATTCGGAGCCACCTGGTGAGGGTTGCGCTGAAGAGTGAGGAGGGAGGTCTCATTACGATCCGCGACAAGCACAATATCCCCGCCGTGGCCGCCGTTCGCGCCATCCGGCCCGCCGAGCGGCTTGAACTTCTCGCGGCGCACGGAAGCAACACCGTTGCCTCCCTTACCGGCTTTCAGGTGCAAAGTAACGCGATCAATAAAATCTGGCATAGGTATAAGTGTAAGCGACGGCGCGGCACTGCGAAACGAGACGTCGCCAACGTCGAAGCTCCATGACCGCGTATCAGCGAAAACGGTAAATTTTCAGGCCACATTCAGGCGGAGCACAGTTCGATTTACGAAACATTTTTGGGCCGTAAAACGAGGGCGCATGGAGCGCATTTAGAACATGAGTTCCCTATGCTTGCACTAGGGCTACTCCCGGCCTTAAGTCGCATTGTTCAAAGAGGAAGGAAATGCACCCTTGAACGCAATTATCGTGAGCGCAGCGTTCACGCCGAACCCCACTTCCATCGGTGGTTCAGCCGCACTCAGCGCCCTTGTGGGAATCCTCCCACTCATCGCATTCTTCGTACTTCTCGGCGTCTTTAAGCTGAAAACCCACTGGTGCGCGCTCGGATCACTGGCCATTGCCGCCATCTCCGCAGCGCTCGGTTTCGGTATGCCTGCAGGTATGGTCTTTTCCTCGGCGCTCTACGGAATTGCATTTGGACTGCTTCCGATTATCTTCATCGTGATCGCGGCCGTGTGGCTCTACAACATCTCAGTCGAGTCGGGCCGCGCTGAAGATGTTCGCACCGTCTTCTCCGCCGTCGGGCGCGGCGATATGCGCGTCCAGGCACTCCTCATCGGCTTCTCCTTCTGTGGCCTGCTTGAGGGGCTCGCGGGATTCGGCGCACCGGTCGCGATCGTCGCCGCGATGCTTGTGTCGCTCGGTCTTCCCCCGATTAAGGCCGCGATCGTGACCATGGTAGGCAATGCCATCAACGTGGGCTTCGGTGCGATGGCCATTCCGGTGACCACCGCTGGTAAACTCGGCGGCTTGGCAGGTATCGACCCGGGCACCGCCGTCGCCTACAAGGCGGTGTCGATCACCCCGTGGATCGTCGTCCTCGTTCCGATCTTCCTCCTCCTGATCATCGATGGCGTCCGCGGCCTCAAGCAGCTGTGGCACGTCGCCCTCTTCCAGGGTGTTGTGACCGCTCTTGGCCACATCATCGCCGCGACGTTCATTTCTTACGCGCTGACTGCAGTGCTCGCGTCGCTCGTTGGTTTCGCCGCTGCCGCCGCGATGATCTACCTCAAGCAGCCGGAAGTTCCGGAGGAATACCGTACGTCGTCCAGCGAGTCCGGCACCCTCCCTTCCGGGGAGCGCGTCACCCTCGCACTCTTGCCATACGGCCTCGTCGTCATGATCTTCGCAATCTACAAGCTATGGAAACTCGGCATCGACGTTCCGGCTACCCTCGCGAAAACGGATATCCCGATCCAGTGGCCCGGCCTGTACGGCTCGCTCATGACAGGCGACGGCCAGGTCTCCAAGTCCGCGATCTACAACCTTCAGATCCTCAACTCGCCTGGCTTCATGATCGTGATCACCGCACTCATCGTCTCAGCCGTGTACGGCTGGAAGTCCACCAAGGAGTTCCAGTTCACGTTCGTGAAGGGCCTGAAGACTTTCGTCGATACCGTCGTCGCGCTCCGCTGGTCGCTCGTCACTATCGCACTCGTGATGTCGCTCGCATACGTCATGAACTTCTCGGGCCAGACCGCCGCTATCGGTACCGCACTCGCGGCAACCGGCGCAGCCTTTGCCTTCCTCTCGCCAATCCTCGGCTGGGTGGGCACCGCCGTCACCGGCTCCGCAACCTCCTCGAACGCGCTGTTCGCGAACTTGCAAGCCACTGCCGCACACGGAATTGGCGCTTCGCCAGACGTCTTCCTCGCCGCCAACTCCATCGGCGGCGGCATCGGCAAGATCGTCTCCCCACAGAACTTGGCAATCGCGTCCACTGCAATCCAGGAGCCTGGCACCGAAGCGGAAATCCTGCGCAAGGCGGCACCGTGGTCAATCGGCCTCCTGGTTTACCTGTGCGCCCTGACGTTCCTCGTGGCCAACGGCATCCTGCCGTCGTTCACCTTCGTCGCCAACTGATCAATCTTTAGTCGCAAAGTTTACGAAATATAGGAAAGTAGGTCTCATGAAAGTCGCTCTTTTCGCAACGTGTATCGGAGACGCCATGTTCCCGCAGGCGCCGCAGGCAACACTGCAGTTGCTCACGCGCCTGGGAATCGACGTCGTCGTACCGCCGTCGCAGGCATGCTGCGGCCAGATGCACGTCAACACTGGTTACTACCCCGAAGCGATGCCGCTGATCGAGAATCACGTGCGCACCTACGAGCCCGTCCTCGACGGCGAGTGGGACGCCATCGTCGTTCCCTCCGGCTCGTGCACCGGCTCGATCCGACACCAGCAGAAGCTCGTCGCTGACGCCCAGGGCCACCCGGAGCTCGGCACTAAGGCACAGGCAATCGCAAACAAGACGTACGAGCTATCGGAGTTCATCGTCGATGTTCTCGGAACCGACGACGTCGGCGCCTACTTCGCGCACCGCGTCACCTACCACCCCACATGCCATTCACTCCGCGTCGCACGCGTTGGCGACAAGCCGGAGCGCCTGCTGCGCAACGTGCGCGGCATCGACTTCGTCGAGCTCCCGCACGGCGATTCCTGCTGTGGCTTCGGTGGAACTTTCTCGCTGAAGAACCCCGACACCTCGGCGTCGATGCTCGCGGACAAGATGACCAACATCAAGTCCACCGGAGCCGACGTCCTCGTGGCCGGCGACTACTCGTGCCTCATGCACATTGCCGGCGGCCTCGCTCGCAACCGCGCAGGTATTCGCGCGATGCATCTTGCTGAAGTTCTTGCCGGCACCGAGGATCAGCCTTGGATCCCGGCGCAGTCCACTGTGAAGGTTGGTGCGTAACATGTCCACATTCCTCGGAATCCCCAAGGTCCTGTCGAAGATCACCGGTGCCCCAGCGACAAAAGCTGAGCCTGGCGTGCGCGGAACCCACCACCAGTGGGTGAACGGCGATCCGATCCCGGAAAACACTCTGCGTTGGGGCGCGTCGTTCCCAGAGGGCGCTGAAGTCACTTTGAAGAACACCCAGATGCGTAAGAACCTGGGATACGCCACCACAACTATCCGTAACAAGCGCAACGCACGCGTTGAGGAGATGCCGGATTGGCAGGATCTGCGAAACGCGGCCTCCCAGATCAAGTCGTCCACCATGTCGCGTCTGCCTGAGCTTCTCGTTCAGATGGAAGAGAACGTCAAGGCTCACGGCGGCATTGTGCACTGGGCTCGCGACGCCAAGGAAGCCAACGAGATCATCTACTCCATCCTGCAAGAGAAGCAGGTCACAGAGGTCGTGAAGGTCAAGTCGATGGTGACTCAGGAAATCAATATGAATGAGTACCTCGCCGAGCGCGGCATCGACGCTTTCGAGACCGACCTCGCGGAGCTCATCGTCCAGCTCGGCAAGGACATGCCGTCGCACATTGTGGTTCCGGCGATCCACCGCAACCGCGCCGAGATCAAGGAGATCTTCGAGCGCGAGATGGAAGATGCTCCCGAGCATCTCGAGGCTGATCCGCGCGCACTGGCCATGGCCGCCCGTGCGCACCTGCGCGCAAAGTTCCTCAAGGCTAAGGTCGCTATTTCCGGTTCAAACATGATGGTGGCCGATACTGGTGCGCTGTCCGTGTACGAATCTGAGGGCAATGGCCGTATGTGCCTCACCCTTCCGGAAACCCTGATCTCGGTGGTTGGTATCGAGAAGATGGTTCCGTCGTACGAGGATATTGAGGTGTTCTCCCAGCTCCTGCCGCGTTCCGCAACCGGCGAGCGTATGAACCCCTATACCTCCTTCTGGACTGGCGTCACCCCGGGCGACGGCCCCCAGGAGTTCCACCTGATCCTGCTGGACAACGGCCGTTCGAAGACTCTCGCAAACGCTGTCGGCCGCGAGGCCCTCAACTGCATCCGCTGTGGCGCGTGCATGAACGTTTGCCCGGTGTACGAGCACGTGGGCGGCCACGCCTACAACTCGGTGTACCCGGGTCCGATCGGAGCGATCCTCACGCCTCAGCTTCTCGACGGTCGCGATCACCACGATCCGGTTCACACGCTCCCCTACGCATCCACGCTCTGTGGCGCATGTGGCGATGCGTGCCCCGTCAAGATCGACATTCCGGGCATCCTGGTGCACCTGCGCCATGAGATCACCGAGCGCAACCGCGGCGGTATCCCGAGCGGTTGGGACATCGGCATGAAGGTGTCGTCCAAGGTGATGGGCAACGGCAAGCTGTGGGGCACCGCAGAGAAGGCCGCCAAGCTTGGTCGTATTGTCGCAGGCAAGGACGAGCGCATCTCGAACGTGCCGTGGCCGGTCAGCGCTTGGACCCGCAACAAGGACATCCCTGCTCCGCCGGCTCGCTCGTTCCGCGATTGGCTTGCGGATGAGGAGAAGGCAGGCCACGAGCCCACCAAGGCTAAGGCAACACCGGCGAAGCCCGCCGGCGCACACGCAGCAAAGAAGGAGGAGAACTGATGGGTGCTCGCGAAGACATTCTGGCAGCCGTGCGCGGAGCTCTGAAGGACTCCCCGTACCCCACCCCCGAGGTGGAGCGCAACTACCGTATGGAAGGCACCGATGCTCCAGGTTCGGAGCCGGTCATTGCCGACATGATCGAGAAACTCGAGGATTACAACGCTGTTGTCGTCCGCACGAACGAGGCAGGGATCGAGGACGTGATCGCTGATTTCCTCAAGGGCTTGAATTCGGTGGTCGTCCCCCACGGTCTGAAGGATTCCTGGAAGGAAGCCGCCGGCCGTGATGGCCGCACCGTGCGTGAGGATTCCCGCGAGGCGAACCTCACCCACAAGGAGCTGGATGAGACGGACGCCGTGGTGACGGCTTCTCGCGTTGCGATCTCGCTTTCTGGCACGATCATCCTTGACGGTGAGCCCGATCAGGGCCGCCGTGCGATCACGCTGGTTCCGGATACTCACGTTGTGGTCCTCCGCGCTTCGGACGTGTACCCCACGGTTCCGCAGGCCGTGCGTATCCTCAGCGAGAATCCCACTCGTCCGACCACCTGGATCGCTGGCCCGTCCGCTACGGCAGACATCGAGCTGGTCCGTGTTGCAGGCGTTCATGGCCCGCGCAACCTGCGCGTTGTGATCGTGGACTGACCGGATTCCATCAAGTAAGTGAGGTGCCCTGGTGGCTTCGCCACCAGGGCACCTTTCTGTGCACGGTCCGCCCCGCACCCGAACCCGTTTTAGTGCGTATACGACCATCCGAGGCACTAACATCGCTCGATCCCAATCCGCGCACCAAAACCGGTCACAATGCCCCGCCCCAACATGCCCCAAAAATTGTACGCCAGCATGGCAGGTGGCGGGTGTCCACCCGCCACGCACCAGAACCGGTTTTAGTGCGAATACTCCGACCCGCAGCACCATTCACGACGGGTGCCCATCCACGCACCAAAACCGGTCACTCGTGACGGTAGAACGCGATCCGATAGGTAGAGCCATGGAGAGAGCAGGCCTAGGTTTGGGATGCCGGGAAGGTTGCGGCTCGTGATGTCCGCTACCGCGGTGGAGGCAGGTTGTCTCGTGCCACAACGGCTCATAGGTAGCGCAGGCGGGATTTGGTTGCCCAGAAGATTCGACTGTGGGGCAGATTGTGCGCGCCCGAACAATTGCGCAAGCACAGGGACGCTGTTGCGGCGTCGCTGCGCGGAGTCGTGGGGTGGTGGCTCAGCCGAGTTAGTGCATAGAGCAGTGGAGGCTGGGATAAGATCCCAGCCTCCACTGTGGTGATTATGTTGTGTGAGGATTAATTCCTCAGCTCAGGCAAATCAGGCCTCAGCCGCAACGACGCTCACGATCTTACGATCGCGGCGAACGCCGAACTCAACCGTGCCAGCCTCGAGGGCAAACAGAGTATCATCCTTGCCGCGGCCGACGTTGGCACCCGGGTGGAACTTGGTGCCACGCTGGCGGATGAGGATCTCACCCGCGTTCACTGCCTGGCCGCCGAAGCGCTTCACGCCGAGGCGCTGCGCGTTCGAATCGCGACCGTTGTTCGAGGAGCTCGCGCCCTTCTTATGTGCCATTTCAGACCTTCTTCTCTAAAGCTCGGGACGGACCGTGGTCACTTAATGCCGGTAACCTTGAGGCGGGTCAGCTTCTGACGATGACCCATACGCTTACGGTAGCCGGTCTTGTTCTTGTACTTGATGATCGAGATCTTCGGACCCTTCTCATCGCGAACAATTTCGGCAGTAACCTTAGCGGTAATACCCTCGGCGGCGGTGGTGACCTTGTCACCGTCGACGAGCATCAGCGGCTCGAGCTCGACCTTGTCGCCGGCTTCGCCTGCCATCTTGTCCACAACGACGATGGATCCGACGGACACCTTCTCCTGGCGGCCGCCTGCCTTCACAATCGCGTAAACCATTTTGCTCATCTTCCGTCAGTTGGGATGCACCGGAGTGCACTTACGATTTTAGGGACGCGTAACAACGCGCCGACAATCCATATTAGATGGATTTGAGGGGCGAAACAAGTTGACACACGGCGACGCACGCCACAGTTTCGCCTCCTCTTTCTTTACTTCTTAGGGAAGCTCAGGAACGCCGATGACGCAGACGACGTCGGCGTGATCGTCCCGGAGGACGACACGATTCGAGACTTGCGCTCCGTCGTCACGGCACGCTCCCGATTCCCTGAAGGCGCCGACGCATGGGCATCATCATCGTGGCCTGCTACGTCACGAGAGGCTTCACGAGACGCATCTGCACTCGAGGTGGCTTCGACAGGCTCAGCACCCCCGTTCCGCGACACACCCTTGCGGGAGCGGGAACGGCGACGCTCCTTCCCTTGAGAGGCCTCATCCTCACCATCGGCGTGCGGGGCATCGTGAACGTTATCAGAATCGCCCAGGTTATCCTGCTTGGGTGCACTTTGGGCAATCTGGTCCGAGCTCTTCGAACGGCTCCGACGCCCGCGGGCACGTTTCGACTTTTCCTCGCCCTGCTCATCAGCCTTCAGCTCGGAATCAACCTCACTTTCCTCATGCTTATGCACCGCCGCTGCAGCGATGGAGTTCAGAGCAGCTTTTACTTCTGAACGCTTGGGATCGTCGGCAACTTCCGGCTCAGCCTTCGCCTTCTTTGCACGCCCCTTGGCACGCTTCGCGTCGGCCTTCTCAGCCTGCTCGGTGGTTTCTCCACGCTCAACAGGATGTTCGTGCGTAATGTAGCCACGCCCCTCGCAAACTTCACACGTGGTGGAGAACGCCTCAACGAGGCCCTGGCCGACACGCTTGCGCGTCATCTGGACCAGTCCGAGGCTGGTTACCTCAGCCACCTGGTGGCGGGTCCGATCGCGCCCCAAGCACTCAATGAGACGGCGCAACACGAGATCCCGGTTAGCCTCGAGCACCATATCGATGAAGTCCACCACGATGATTCCACCGATATCGCGCAGCCGGAGCTGTCGCACAATCTCTTCAGCGGCCTCAAGGTTATTCATTGTGACGGTCTCTTCGAGCGTGCCACCCTTCGAACCCGTGAACTTGCCGGTATTGACGTCAATCACCGTCATTGCCTCGGTACGGTCGATCACGAGCGAGCCGCCGGAGGGCAGGATCACCTTGCGATCGAACGCCTTCTGGAGCTGCTCATCGACCCGGTTGGCAGCGAAGATATCCGCATCCGATTCCCAATGCTCGACGCGATCCATTAATTCGGGCGACAGATCGCGGACATACTCGGAGATGGTCTCCCACGCGTTGCGCCCTTGAACTTTGAGGGCGCGGAAATCCTCGTTGAAGATGTCGCGGACCACGCGAACGGCGAGCTCCGGCTCACCCTTCAGCAATGACGGGGCGTTCTTTGTGGACTTCGCTTTCGCCTCGATGTCTTTCCAGGCCTTTGTCAGGCGCTCGACGTCGTCACGCAACTGCTCTTCGGTGGCACCTTCCGCCGCGGTGCGAACGATGACGCCATGATCTCCGGGAACGATCTCCTTGAGGATCTTCTTGAGGCGGGCTCGCTCACGCTCGGGGAGCTTGCGGGAGATTCCCGTCATGGCACCACTCGGGACGAGTACGAGGTGGCGGCCGGCAAGCGTCACTTGCGAGGTAAGACGTGCACCCTTATGCCCAATAGGATCCTTCGTGACCTGCACGAGCACAGTATCGCCACTCTTGAGCGCCTGCTCAATCTTGCGCGGCTTACCTTCTAAGCCCGCAGCTTCCCAGTTCACTTCGCCAGCGTAAAGAACTGCGTTACGGCCCTTTCCAATATCGACGAACGCAGCTTCCATCGATGGCAGCACGTTTTGCACGCGCCCAAGGTAGACGTTGCCCACCATCGACGTTTGCGTATGCCGCGCGACGAAGTGCTCGACAAGCACGCCGTCTTCAATCACTGCAATCTGGTTCAATCCGTCGCGTTCACGCACGAGCATTTCACGCTCAACCGACTCACGACGTGCGAGATACTCGGCTTCCGATATCGTCTGGCGACGACGCCCAGCTGCGCGACCTTCCTTGCGACGCTGACGCTTCGCTTCGAGACGTGTCGACCCCTTCGGAGCGGTTACTTCGTCGGCATCAGAACGGCGGCGACGACGGCGACGCACCGAGATTTCCTCCCCCTCGCTGGGTTCCGAGCTCTCCCCCGATTCCGTCTTCGCATCAGACTTCTCAGCAACCGCGTCCGCGGCATCAGACTTCTTACGTCGGGTACGCTTCTTCTTCGATGTTTCATCAGTGGAATCTTCAGCCGATTCCTCGTCGCTTGAATTTGGCGCCTCGACCTCGGCGCTCCTGCGACCCCCTCGCGTTCCGCGACGGCGGCGCTTCGGAGCATCTTCCTCAGCGAACTCTTCCGAGGCTTCCGGAGCGTCGACGTCGGGCTCGGAAACCTTCTTACGGGTTCGGCGTGTACGGACAGCCTTCTCGACGTCCGGCTCCTGGAACAGAAGAGCGGTCATCGGAGCTGGCGCTACAACATCTGGAGTGGTTTCCGCCTCCTCGGCCGCAGAAAACACCGACTTCCCCTTCTCTTGGGCGAGTTCGGCGAGCGACTGCGCCACCGACTCTGCCGCGCCTTCATGCTTTGCAGGCGCCTTGCGCTGGCGAGCGGCACGTTTGGTTGTATTCTTCTCGGCGGCCTCGCTCGAGGTCACTTTCTCATTGGCTTCGTCAGCCATCATTATTCTCCTGTAGCGCACGCATACATCGGCTACGCGCAGGTAGTCGCGGGGATCCCGCGGAAGTCTTCTATGTGAAGGAAGGGCTGCAACGCTCTCGCGGCGCACGCTTCCTCCATGTGGACCGATGTTCTCCACCTGTCTCCATTCTACACTGCGCAACCCCATTAAGAGGAGAGCCCCGCAAACTCCCACGTCAGAGAACGGCTCTAGGACCTACGTCCCCAGTTAGGCTTCCCTGAATTACGCCTAAAAATCCAGGTGTCAGAAAAATAGTTTCCCTCGAAAACGCGGCAACTCACCGAAAGGCGGATTTTCTTACACACACTCCGAAGAGTGTCATAAACGCGATGAAGATAACAGCACCTAAATTCAGCTCTAAGAGATGGAAAAACGTCAAGAAAACCGGGAAGATAGAGAGGTCAGAGCCTGATGTGGGTCTTACTCACCGACCAACATCAGCTACCCGGTTCGAGCAATCGAGCCGACACAACGTCTAAGAAAGGTGATCGAGTGAACGTCGACCTCGCACGTTGGCAGTTCGGTATCACAACGGTGTACCACTTTTTGTTGGTGCCGTTGACGATCGGACTGTCGCCACTGGTTGCAGTGATGCAGACTCGATGGCTCAAGAGCGGAGACCAGCGTTGGCTCCGTCTCTCTGAGTTCTTCGGCAAGATTCTGCTGATTAACTTTGCCCTCGGTGTGGCTACCGGCATCGTCCAGGAATTCCAGTTCGGTATGAACTGGTCGCAGTACTCCCTCTTCGTGGGCGACATCTTCGGCGCCCCTCTTGCATTTGAGGCGCTCCTCGCATTTTTCCTGGAGTCCGTTTTCCTTGGCGTGTGGATCTTTGGTCGCGGCCGCGTGTCGCCCAAGGCTCACACCGCTTCTATCTGGTTGGCGGCCCTCGGCACCAACATCTCAGCCCTGTTCATCTTGGCCGCGAACTCCTTCATGCAGCACCCTGTTGGCGCTGTTTTCAACCCGGAAACGGGCCGCGCAGAGCTCGACGGCATGGGTGGCTTCCTGAAGGTTATCTTCTCCCCCACCACCTTGTACGCCTTCGCTCACACGATTACTGCGTCGCTCCTCGTGGCTGGCTCACTCATCGCTGGCATTTCGCTGTGGTGGCTGGTCCGCCGGATGAACGCTGGCGACACCGCTGAAGCGACCAACTACTGGAAGCCTGCGGCTCACTTCGGTCTGGTCACCATGCTTGTGTCCTCGCTCCTCGTCATCGGCACTGGCCACTTCATGGGCCAGCACGTCGGCGAAATCCAGCCCACTAAAATGTCCGCTGCGATGGGTATCTACGAAGGTGGCGAGGCCCACCCGCTCGGCTTGGCACTCACCTCCACCGAGCTTGGCCCCGATTCCGTGATCACGTTGCCGATTCCTGGCCTCGAGTCGTTTGCGGCCACGAACCACTTCTCGGGTCCGGATTCCTACATCCCGGGCACGAAGGATCTTCAGGAGCAGTTCGCGAAGCAGTTCGGCGCTGAAGTCAACGGCATGCCGGTCAACTACATCCCGAACGTGTTCGTGTCGTTCTACTCGTTCCGCATCATGATGGGCCTTGGCTTCGCCTCGTTCATTCTATCGATCGTCGGTTTGGCGGCCATCAAGGGCGACAAGCTCCCGACCTCGAAGGGACTCGCGAAGCTTTTCATCTGGACGATTCCGTTCCCCTACATCGCCTCGATCTTCGGTTGGATTCTTACCGAGATGGGCCGCCAGCCGTGGGTTGTTTACCCGATCGTTGCTGAGATGGGCGTCAAGGATTCGAACCAGATGGTCAAGCTCCTCACCGAGAATGCAGTCTCGCCCACGGTTCTGTCCGCAGAAATCGTGATCTCGATGCTCGCATTCACGCTCCTCTACGCGGCTCTCGGAATCGTCTGGTTCCTGCTGGTTAAGCGCTACGCCAAGGAAGGCATCAACACGAATGCCGACTACGAGGTGAAGCCGGTTGACCTCAAGGCCGAGCCGAACGCTACCCTGAGCTTCAACTACTAAGGAGAGTCATCATGGAACTTACTTTTCTTCAGATTCTCTGGTTTATCCTGATCGCCGTTCTGTGGATCGGCTACCTCACGCTCGAAGGCTTCGGCTTCGGCGTCGGCATGCTCATACCGATTGTGTCGAAAAATGATCGTGAGCGCCGCCTGGCACTCGGCACGATTGGCCCGCACTGGGACGGCAACGAGGTGTTCCTCCTGACCGCCGGTGGCGCAACCTTCGCCGCTTTCCCGGCCTGGTACGCCACGATGTTCTCGGGCATGTACACCGCTCTCGTCCTGATCCTGCTCCTGCTCATCATCCGCATCTGTGCACTTGAGTGGCGCGGCAAGATCAACACAGCGAAGTGGCGCAACACCTGGGATACCCTACACACCACAGTCGCTTGGCTCGCCACCCTCGTGTGGGGTGTTGCCTTCGGTAACTTGGTGCAGGGCATGGCGATCGAGGTTGGCCACTACGAAAACGGCGTGTTCAAGGCTGCTGATCCGAACGCAGTGGACGCAGCTTTGAAGGCTGGCGATAACCACTTCCTCACCGGTGGCTTCTTCTCGCTGTTCACCCCGTTCACCGTGTTCTCCGGCCTCGTGTTCCTGGCGATCTTCGCCACCCACGGCGCGCTCTACATGGCGATTAAGACGCGCGGGGAGTTCTCAGTTCGCAACATGGAGCTCGCCAAGAAGCTCACGCTGGTCACGGTTGCCGGCGCTGCGATCTGGGGCCTGTGGGCGAACTTCGCCTACTCGGCAAACGCTCTGAGCATCATTCCGTTGCTCGTGGCCGCGCTCGCGTTCATCGCTGCGGCATTCTTCGCCCAGCAGAACAAGGACGTGGCAGCCTTCTTCGCGTCGTTCACTGCGATCGCGTTCGCGGTTGTGTTCGTGTTCTTGACCTTCGGTGCTAACGCCCTGAAGTCGTACGTGAACGAGAAGTACAACCTCACGCTCGTCCAGGCATCGGCGACTTCTCCGACCCAGACGATCATGACGATCGCCGCCGTGATCTTCGTTCCGATTGTGCTTGGCTACACGTTCTGGGCCTACAAGTCGTTCGCGGCTCGTATGGCTGTGGAGAATGTGCCCGAGAAGCCTGCGGGCCTGGGCCCGCAGGTGCGCGCATTCGAAACTGCGAAGTAATCGCGCTATTGCTCATGCGGGCGGGTGGGGTTCCCCACCCGCCCGCATTGGTTTTCACCGGCGAGCTTATTATTCCTGGGAGGATCACTTCCTGCATTTATGGGGAGGATTACCTCCCATCGCATTCGTTTTCTCACTGGCCGGCCCGGTAAAATGTCCAGGTGAAAGAAAGGACAGCTATTCGTGAAGCCGTTTGACCCGCGCCTGATCCGTTACGCTTCTGCCACCCGCGCCTATATCGCATTCCTTGTGGGGCTTGGTTTGCTTTCCACCGCGTCGATCACGGCACAGGTGTTCCTCATCGCATACGCGGTTGAACCCATTTTCTACGGCAATAGCCCTACCACGGCGCGTCTCGTCCTCGCGCTCGCAGGTGTGCTCCTTGCCCGCGCAGCTGTCACATATGTTCAGAAGTCGATCGGCCACCGCGCAGCGTTAAAAGTGATCGCCGATCTGCGCGGCCAGGTTCTTCGCCACGCGGGCGACATGGGCGAACGCTGGCTCTCCGACGGGCACTCCCCCAAGATCGTCACGCTCGCTACCCGTGGCCTGGACGATCTCGAAGACTACTTCGTGAAGTTCCTGCCCGAACTGTTCCTCACCGCTATCGCGATGCCAGCCCTACTCCTCGTCGTCGCGATCCTTGACTGGCCCTCGGCGTTGCTCGTTGCCGCATGTATCCCGCTCGTGCCTCTTTTCATGATCCTCATCGGCAAGCTCACCGCGCGTTATTCTGCCAAGCGCCTGAAGACGATGGAAGAGCAATCCGCGCAGCTCCTCGATCTCCTCGCCGGCTTGCCCACACTCAAGGCACTTGGCCGCGAGAAGGGCCCGGGCGCCCATGTGAAGACCCTCGGCGATCGCTTCGCATCCTCCACTCTGCAAACCCTCGCCGTCGCGTTCCTCTCCGGCGCCGCCCTCGAGTTCCTCACCACGCTCACCACGGCGCTCGTCGCTGTCGAGGTCGGCTTCCGCATGGTGGGCGGCTCAATTCTGCTGGCACACGGCCTGATCCTCATCATGCTTACGCCCGAAATCCTCCGCCCACTTCGCGAAGTCGGCACACAGTTCCACGCGTCAGCGAACGGCGTGGCCGCAGTGGACGCCGCACTCACCCTCCTCACCACGCCACTTCCCACCCACGACGACGGTGTCACCGCACCTGACCTCGCCTCCACACCCATCAAATTCAACGGCGTGTCCATGTTCGCCGAAGGCCGCGCGACCGTCGCGCCTGCCGGCCTCACCGGCGTCGTCGAACCCGGAAAAGTGACTGTGCTGCGCGGCCCATCTGGAGCGGGAAAAACTACGGCTGTGTCGATGCTCCTTGGGCTCCTCCAGCCGTCGGAAGGCACTATTCGGATCGGATCGATCCCCCTCGAAAACATCGACCGTGAGTCGCTGTGGAACCAAATCACGTGGGTGCCGCAACGCCCCGCCCTCATCCCGGGCACAGTAGCGGACAACCTCGGCGCATCCCCTGAGGAAGCCGCGCAGGCCGCCGCGCTCACCGGTTTCTCCGACGTCGTTGCCTCGCTCCCCGACGGCTGGGACACGCGCATCGGCTCGGGCGGGGTGGGCCTGTCAGTCGGCCAACGTCAACGACTCGCGCTCACTCGCGCACTCGTTTCCCCGCGCGCCCTTGTCGTTCTCGACGAGCCCTCCGCCCACCTGGACGCGTCCAGCGAAACCTACGTGAGCGACGTCGTGAAGGAACTTCGCCGGCGCGGACACACCGTGCTGGTAATCGCGCACCGTGCCGCGATGGTTGCACTGGCGGACCACGTGATCGACGTCCGCTCCGGAACGCGTGACATTAGCGCTGAACTCGCTGCCGACGCCGCCCGCCGGCGCGCCATCGAGGCCGTGAACCGCGTGCTCGACGGCGAAGCCGACTTTGCGATCCCAGCGGCCCTGAGGAACGGAGGCACCCGATGAGCGTGCTGAGCAAAGCAGACCGCGCGGCACTCAAGCGCGCCATCGAACTCCTCGACTACGACAAAGCGAAATTCGCAGCGTCGGTTGCGGCCGGCACCGGAGCAATCGGCTCCGGCGTAGCGCTCGGCGCCACCTCCGCATGGCTCATCGCCCGCGCAGCGCAACTCCCGCCCGTCCTCGACCTGTCGGTCGCCTCGGTGGGCGTTCGCGCCTTCGGCGTCGGCAAGGCGATTTTCCGCTACCTCGAGCGCATCGCCTCCCACTGGGTGGCGCTCTACGGCATGTCGAACCTGCGCACCTCTCTTTACCAAGCGTTGGCGGACGCCCGCACAGATCGCGTGGCGTCGCTCAAGCGCGGGGATCTGCTGGCCCGTACCGGCGCCGACGTCGATGAGGTGGGAAACCTTGTCGTCAGATCGATGCTCCCGGCCGCCGTCGCGCTCACAGTCTCGCTGATTTCTTTGGCGATCGTGGGGATCCTTTCGCCCCTGATCGGCCTCGTGTTCGCGCTGTGCCTTGCGATCGCCGGCATCGCAGCCCCGTGGGTTGCGATGCACGGCGCGGCGTGGCAAGAAGCGCACGTAGAAGACCGCGCAGTCCTCGGCTCGGACTCGCTCACGTTGCTCGAACACGCCTCAGAACTGCGCGTTTCCGGCAGACTCGCCCAGATGGAGGCGGCCCGAGAACGGACGGAGGCGCGCATCCAGCGCCACCGCGACGCTGCTGCACGCCCACTTGCGCTTGCTGCGGCGCTCGATATTCTCGCGCTCGGCATCACTGTCGTGGCAGCGATCGCGATTGGCGGCTGGCAGGTGGCTACCGGCGATCTCTCGCCCGTCAACTACGTGGTGTGTGTGCTCACGCCGCTGTCCGGTTTCGAAGCAACCCAGCGAATGACCGACGCCGGCATCCAACTAATTCGTTCTGCCGCCGCTGCACGCCGGATCATGGAGATCCTCGACGGCGCCGACGCCCCCAGCGCCGACGTCGCCGCTGCGCACGCCGAACGCGCAGCCGAGCCCGACGGCACCGGCCTGCTCGCCAACAACCTCACGATCGGCTGGCCCGGTGGCCCCGACGTCGGGTATATCGGCTCGCTGGAGGTGCGCCGCGGAGAATCGCTCGCGATCGTCGGCGCCTCCGGAATCGGAAAATCTACTCTCCTCTCAACGCTTGCCGGGCTCATCGCCCCACACACGGGTTCGGTGCGGCTTGACGGGCGTGAGGTCAGCGAACTTGAGCGCGCCGACGTCTCCAAAACACTTATCCTCACGGCAGAAGACGCCCACGTCTTCGCCACGTCGGTCCTCGAAAACGTACGCGTGGGCCGCGGGAACGTGACCGACGCCGAAGCGCGAGAGCTCCTCGAACGCGCAGGCCTGGGCGATTGGCTCGCTCAGCTCCCGCACGGCCTCGCAACGCAACTCGGCTCGGATGCCACGACGATGTCGGGCGGAGAGAGACGTCGCCTACTCCTGGCACGCGCGCTCGCCTCGACCGCCGATTTCTTGCTCCTCGACGAACCGGGCGAACACCTCGATCCTATAACTGCGGACCGACTGATCGCGGACTTGCTCCACGCAGGTGACGGCGAACGAGCAGTCGTGCTCGTCACTCACCATCTCTCCGCGCTGGCGGCCGCCGATCGCGTGATCGTTCTTGGTACTGTGGACGGGATAGCGCGCGTGGTGGCAAGCGGCACACATGCTGAGCTCGCCGCGTCAAATGAGGCGTACGCGTGGGCGCTGGCGCAGGAAGGTGAACAATGAGCTTGATGGATGTTATTACCGAGGCGCTCGCCCTCACAGGCAATCTGGAGCGCGACAAGGCTCTCCACTACCTTGCCGATTCCGCGCGTATGCTCACCGGCGCCGAGTTTTCCGCTATCTCCGTGCTCGATTCGCACGGCGAAACGATGGAGTTTTTCCAATCCGGGCTCGATGAGGAAACCGCAAAAGCACTTGGCCGCCCGCCGCGCGGCCACGGCCTTTTCCATCGTGTCCCACCGTTCGGATACTTGATCGACAACGATCTGCCGCCCGAACCACGCAAGCCTCACAAGCCCGAGCATCCGCCGCTCAACTCGTTCCTCGGTGTGTCGATTCCGATCGATCAGCAGGTATGGGGGCGCTTGTACCTGACAAACAAACCGGGCGGTTTTACCGACGACGACGGTGCGAACATGCGCCTTCTCGCGCGGGCCGCGGCGATCGCCGTCACCAACTCGCGCCTGTACGCACAGGCCCGCAACCGTGCAGGCTGGCTCAACGCCACCCAACATATTGTGTCCGCACTCCTCGAAGGTACGGACGAGGACGAAGCACTTGAGGTAATCACGCACGAGATGCGCCTGGCGGCCGAGGCCGACGCGGCCGTGATGGTGCTCCCCTCGATTAACAACACGTGGGTGGGCGAGATTGTCGACGGCGATGCAGGCGATCTGCTTGGAGTCGAGTTCCCGCCGAACGGGCGTGCGCAAACGACGATCTCGGAGCAGTCGGGCATGGTGATCGATTCGATGCAGCGCCTGCGCACGATTCGCCTGGACCAGATGCGCCAGTGGGGGCCGGCTCTCTACGCGCCGCTGATCGCGAAGGGTTCTGGTAAGGGCGTGATTATTTTGCTGCGCCGCCCGGGGAAGAAAGAGTTCAACCTCCACGATTTGGCGATGGGCGAGAGTGCAGCGAAGCAGGCCGCGATCGCGCTCGAGCTGGCGGAGGCACGGTTCGCCTCTGAGCTTGCCGCTGAGCTCGATCAGCGCTCGCGCATCTCGCGCGATCTGCATGATCTCGCGATCCAGCAGCTGTTCGCCTCCGGCATGCATATCACTGCGGTGAAGGAAGATCTCGAGCAGCGCGATCTGCCCGCTGAGGTGTTCGATTCTCTCAACCACGCGATCAAGGCGATTGACGATTCGGTCTCGCAGATCCGTGCGATTGTGCGCCGCCTGCGCGATTCTGAGTCCTCGGCCGCGGTGGCGCCGCGCCTTGCGGACGAAGCTTCAAAGGCGCGCGAGCTCCTTGGCTTCGCACCCTCGCTCATCATCACGTGGAACGGCGAGCCGTTCGAAACAGAGAACGAGATGACACTGATCGACGACGCCGTCGGCGCCGATATCGCCGACGACGTCGTCGCAGTTGTCCGCGAAGGTCTGTCCAATGCAGCCCGCCACGCGCACGCATCTTCCGTTTCTGTTCACGTGGACACCTCCCCTGACGAACTGGTGGTGGAAGTCGCCGACGACGGTGATGGCATCACCCCGACGCTCGGCCGACGCTCGGGCACCTCAAACCTGGCGGCGCGCGCACGCAGACACCGCGGAGAGTTTTCACTTGGCCCCCGTGAAGGCGCGAAAGGTACGGTCATGCGCTGGAGCGTACCGCTGCGCTAAAGGAATGACAGATTCTGTGGCACTTACTTACAATTGGCACTCACATCCTCTTGAATTCCCGATGGATCTCCAAGTTTTGCTTTATCAATATTCTCTTTGAATATCCGCCGCGTCGCATCGTCGGCATGCGCTTTATCGAGGTAGGGCATCGACGGCGCCTTTTCCAAGACTTTCAGTGCCCGATTTGCTCGATCAGAATCGGAAGCATATCGTTCCAGCCATTCTTTTTGCCATGCACATTGCCATGTATACGAAGCAACGGTGTTGCCATATCCGCGTTGGAATGTTGCATCTATTTCTTCAGTGGTTTGTTGCGGGACTTTAAAGCCCTTCGGAAACTCCAGCTTTTTGATGGAATCACGATATTCTTGTTCAAGCTCTGTATGAGTGATAAATGTTTTTCCTGAAGTTTCCTGGGATGTTGTGCTTTTCGTGCCACATCCGCCCACCAGAGCAAGAGCTACACAAACACACAATACTTGACTCATCTTTTTCATCATCTTATTCCTTTCACATGAGGGTCATCGAAGAACAAGAGCTGGCTCTAGGCGGGCCGCTTGGTAAGCAGGAATTAGTCCGGCGAGTAGCCCTGTCACTACGGCGCTACCGATCCCGGCAATCGCAGCGGTGTACGGATACCCGGGGATATCAATTGGAGAATCGTGAGGGACAAGGAGCGGAAGAAACTGAACAATGACCACACTGATCCCCACGGCGAGGATCGATACCGCCACGGTCAGAAGTACAATCGAGGACAGCACGAGGACAAAAATGGAACCTCGGGAGGCCCCAACCGCGCGTCGAATCAAGAGCTCACGAGTTTTCTGTTCCGTCGACGCGATACTGATGTTGAGCAAACCCAACATCGAGACGAAAAGGATCACGGCAGATACCAGGAGGAAGGCGAGTTGCAAGAACTCAATCACGCCTACGAACTGGTTTCCGTCATTGGTCGTCACAAACTCAAACTTTTGATCACCAAAAATATCGAAAACAATATCAGCGGCGCGACTGCGAACCTCTTCTTGACTCATACCCTCGCTGCGCGGATGAAGGCGGAGTGAGACACTGCCTTGCTCGGCAAGCCCTCGGAAGAATGTTTGGGCTTGATCGTGTCGAAGATACACTTTCGCCTCATCCATTTCCCCATCGTTGACAACGCCCTGTATCCGCATCATCATCGGCGTCCGTAAATTCCCAATATAAGCTGAGACGGTCTGAGCACCTTTCAAATCTTGGGCAAGTTTTTTATTGACGATTATCGAAGCAGCCGTAGGAGCATCCGTCCGCTGGAACCATTGGCCTCGGTCCATCGGTACCGAATACACTGTTGAGTATTCCGGATCGGTAAAAACTACATGCGCCGAATGTGTATCGTGACCGTTCACCGTAGCTGCTTCGTCTGAATTCTGTGACTTTCCGGGAACCAGGCTCATCAAAGTATCGGGCATCTCGATGACGATTGTTCCGTCAATTCCTTTCATGGCCGTGACACGCTGATCAAGCCGAGCGAGCGCTGTAGTAGTCAAAGAAGCATCAGTGAGATCAGCTTTATACGTCACCGAACGTCCGGATTTCTGCGCAATCGTGGATTCGAGGTAGCTCTTTCCCATCGTCCCAATGAGGACCGAGAACACTACAGCGATTACTCCAATGAAAATCGAAAACGCCGTGATCGATGTACGTAAACGAGAAGTTCGAATATCTTGGAGCACCATCCTAAACATGACGCACTCTCCCTACATCCATGACGAGCTGGTTTTCACACATGCGTGCAATCTCTCGATCATGGGTGACCATCACAAGGGTGACACTTTTCTCTGAGATCAGAGTCAGTAAAGTTTCCATCACCCGATCTCCTGTCGAGCGGTCCAATGCACCAGTTGGCTCGTCACAAATCATCAGTTCCGGATCGGATACCAAGGCTCGAGCGATAGCGACACGCTGTTGCTCTCCACCCGAAAGCCTCGAGGGATAGTCGTGAGCACGTTTTGCTAAACCGACTTCTTCAAGAGCTTCGAGCGCACGCGGACGTAGTTCTGTACGCGGCACGGATTTTGCGTACATCAGCGGTAGCGCGACATTCTCCCAAACACGCATGTGCGCAATCAATGAGTAGTTTTGGAAAACGAATCCAATTTTGTCTGCTCGTAGCTTCGCCCGTTCACGATCAGATAGATCACGAACATTCCGCCCGTGATAGTGGTATCCGCCTTCAACCCTCATATTCAACATCCCGATGATCGAGATTAACGATGTTTTTCCCGATCCGGAACGGCCCATGATCGAGTACGAATGCCCTTCCTCGATTTCGAGATTCACGCGATCGACGGTGGTCAGTAACTTCCCATCAGGCAACTGTACGTTCGCACTTAAGTCTGTCAATGAAATAAGTGTCACTGTTTGCCCACTGGATCTAGTTTCGGTGCAAGCGATTCGACCTGCTCGCCTTCTTTTACTCCAGATGTCAGCTCAATCCATGCACCATCATTGACACCGAGAGAAACTGCCACTCGCTCCTTCGTTTTGTCGCGATGAACGATTACCTCGCCATGACCTTGACGACCTGCCACAGCTTCTACCGGCAATGCCAAGACCTGTTGACGGGTCTTCGCTACAAGAACAGCGGTGGCCAAGCTACCAGGAAACACGTTCTCATTGCGAGGGATCACACATTGCAAAGTTGACGATGCGCGGCCCGGAGCCGCAGCGGTTCCCGGTCCCGATCCACCTTCATTCTCGCTGCCTCCGCGCGAATCCTCACGAAATACCACAGCTTCACATTTGCTCGGACCCACTCCATCCTCAATCTGGAAGCGGCCAGAAAATTGCGCGCCAGAGGAAAACTGGTGCTTGAGCAACTTCGATTCAACAGGGATCGAAAAAGCCTCAGACTCCACAACCGCTATTGAAAACCCTGCTGGAACGTTAGCACCGCTTCGCACCGTTTTTGTTACCCGCCCGTCAGTTGGCGCGACAACTTCGGTTCCCGCTATCACCGCGATTCGTTGGCCTTTTTTCACAGTGGTACCAGCATCAAGGAGAGAATCGACGCTGCCAGCGTTCGGGGCCAGAACCACGTAAGGTGCCAAATTTTCGATTGCACCGGATTGTGAAATTGTCGGAGCGATATCGCGTTTCTCGACTACGACTAGCGGCGCTGATTGGCTTTCAGGTGGATCCTGTGATTGTTCCGTGCCGTGCGTTCCGCACGCCACCAGTCCCACAGAAGCCACCATCGAGCCAACGAGCAATATGCTCATTTTTGATTTCATTGTACTCACTCAGTAGGTAATCGTTCCGCCCCAGTGGTTGTCCCGCTGCCAGAACCAGGTAGCCCCCATGCGGCCTTGGAGAGCAAAACGCGTCCCCTTGCGGACACCTGTCCACGAGTGTCGTCCAACAGAATTCCACTGGATGCTCTGGCCAAACTGTGGGCCGCCTGCAATTTTCATGTTCCGCAGACCCAACCGCAGATATGTTGATGGCATATCGTCAATGTCGATTGTAATCGGGCCGTTGAACGTGTGTGTTCTGGTGTAGTCATATTTGACAAGAGCCCCAGAAGTATTGAGATCGCCACCGATGCGGGTCGTGTCGGCGTTAGCAACCGCCGCACCTGCACCAGTGAAAATACTCAAGGCAACCAGAAAAACGCCAAGATTCTTTTTTTCATTGCACTATCTTCTTTCAATGTGGGAATCACTCGCATCTTTGCGAGCAATCACAATCATAGCGATCGCAATTTTTCGAGACAAGCTAATGCGAACGAATATCGAGTGAGTAATGACATACGTTTCCGGAGTGCAGTATCACGTTCAACAAGGGCCCATTCTCGCAGTTCCCCAGTCCTCCCACCATCCAGAATTACTAAACTCAGTTCGAAACTTTTAGCGACACCTAAGAAACTCCGTGCCACGAAACGCCGAGTTTCATCTACCCCGTGATACATCGCCACAGCCTCCGCCCAGTGCTCGCGATGAAGTGTGCCCCCAGCTACGAAACTGTAGCTGGAGCACAGAGGAGGTAATAGGTTGGTTTGATGAACGCTCTAATTCTGGTTGCGCCAACCGGCGGCTCGCTGGCCGGCCACCCAGGCGGCCACCTGCGTGCGGCGCTTCATGCCCATCTTCGCCAACAGCGACGTGATGTGGTTCTTCACCGTCTTCTCCGCAACGCCGAGTTTGTCGCCAATCTCGCGGTTGGACAGGCCATCGCCAATCAGCTCGAGGACGCGGCGCTCCGACGGCGTCAGATCAACCGTCGGATCGTCGTGGTCTTCGCGGTGGCGAGTAATCGTGCGATCGTCAAGGAGCACACGCCCCTCAGCAACAGCGCGGATCACCTCAGTGATCTCGGCGCCACGCACCGACTTGAGCAGGTACGCACGTGCGCCCGCGGCGAGCGCCTCGGCGAGAGCGTCGTCGTCGTCGAAGGAGGTGAGGATGATCGGGGCGACGTCGGGCGCAACTTCAGCAAACTTGCGCAAAATATCGATACCTGTGCCGTCCGGAAGGCGAAGATCCACGAGCGCAACTTGCGGGTGCATCAGCTCTGCGCGGCGAACCGCCTCAGCCACCGTGCCAGCTTCGGCCACCACAGTGAGCCCGTCCGCACGTTCCACAACCTCTGCGATGCCGCGGCGAACCACCTCGTGGTCGTCGATAATCATCACTGTCACGTTCGTTTTATCCACGTTTCACCTTTTCTTACAAGCCGGGCCGAACGGCCCACACCTCTACGAGAAAATAATCTACCTCACATTCGCGTGATTGTCCGCGCTGGCGAGGCCTAGCCTATGAGCGAACTTTCAACCCTGAATCGAATGGTAGGCGTTCTCGCACGCCGCGAGCTTCGCCATCTTCTGGCTGGAAGCCGTCCCCACCCCGTACTCCACGCCGCCGAGGAATACGTGCGCCTCATAGGAACGAGCATGATCCGGGCCCGAGCCCACGATCTCGTACGAAAGCTCGCCAGGAATCCCCCGTGCGCGAGCCAGCTCTTCCAAAGCGGTTCGCCAATCGAGCGCCGGCCCCATCTTCGAAGCTGCCTCGATCTGCACTAACAGGTGACGCTCGATCACACCCTTGACCACCGAAATATCGGAGGAAAGGAACGTGGCAGCGATCAGCGCCTCCACTGTGTCGGACAGGATCGAATCCTTTTCACGGCCACCGCTGCGCTCCTCCCCCTTGCCCAAGCGAATGAACTCGCCGAGGTTCAGGCGCCGAGCGATCTGCGCCAAAGATTTCTCCGAAACAGAGGCGGCCTTGATCTTGGACATCTCGCCTTCGTCAGACTCCGGGAAGTCGAGGTAGATGCGGCGCGCCACCACGCCGCCGAGGATCGAATCTCCCAAAAACTCGAGGCGCTCGTTGTGGGCGTCGCCGTGTTCGAAGGCCCACGAGCGATGCGTGAGTGCCTGCTCAAGCAGAGCCGGCTCGACCGATGCGCCCCAGCCTTCGAGATCGAATTCGTGAAAATCGCGATGCATTACTCGCCTTCTTCCGCTGCGCGGAGCTTTGCCGCGAGCGCATCGAGAACCGAGAAATCCGACGCTTCCTCCAGATGCTCATGATCTTCCGGCAGATCCAGCCAGCGCTCGCCGCACACCGGGCACAGCCCCTCACAATCGGCCTGGCACAGCGGCTGGAGTGGCATGGAGAGCACGAGGGCATCGCGGATAATCGGTTCCAGATCGATGCGATCATTTTCGATGAGGAAGAAATCCTCAGCCTCCTCATCGCCCTCGTCCTCCAGTGCGGCCGCCCGCTCTGGATAGAACACCAGCTCAGAGATGCGCTCGTTCATGTCCTCGTCAATATCAATCAGGCACCGCGAGCACTGGCCGTGTGCGTGCGCCGAAACGTACCCATCAACGAGCACGCCCTCGGAGACCGACTGCAACGTGAGATCCACGCCGAGCGGCGAGCCCTCAGCCACCTGGTACATCGCCACGCCAACGTCGGAGGGGGCGTTGAAACCGGTGCGCACCTCGCGCATGGCTCCCTCTTGGCGCGGGAGATCCACGATCGAGATCACGAAGGGAGATTTGAGATCCATCAATTCCTCATTCTTCCGGCTGTGCCGGATTAATACGTTCGAGAAGCACTTCGCGGCCGGCCGCGATCTGATCCTGGAGATGTTCGAGCTGGCCGGCGAGCTCATCAAGGATAGTCTGCGAGTAGTCGTTTGCACCAGAGCGCAGTTTCGCCGCCTGCGATTTTGCCTCGTCTACGATCTTCGCGGCCTGAGATTTCGCGGCGATTGTGATCGAATCCGAGGCAACGAGGCGCGAGGCCTGCTCGCGGGCCTCCGCAACGATCGTCTCGGCTTCCTTGCGCGCGTCCTCGACGACGTCGTCGGCGGCGTTGCGTGCTTCTTCGCGGGTTGCGCGCGCCTCGGCGAGCACGGCGTCGGCTCGGCCGATCTGATCGGGGATCATCTCGCGTGCGGCGTCGAGAAGATCGAGCATCTCGGACTTGTTCACCATGACGGATGCCGACATGGGAACGGAGCGGGCGCGCTCCACCATGGCGATCATGTCGTCAACGAGTTCAAGCAGGGATTCCGCTTCGCTCATTTCTTTACCTTTCCTCGGATCGCGCAAGCCACGTTGGCAGGCACGAGATCGTCAATGTTTCCGCCATAAGCGGCAATTTCTTTCGTGAAAGCGGAGGCGATGTGGTTCAGCGCAGGATCGCCCATCACGAACACCGTTTCCACTCCGGTCAGGTGCCGGTTCAGGAGTGCCATTGCCACCTCGGCGTCGTAATCCGCGGTGCCACGCAGGCCCTTCACGATTGCCGCCGCCCCTCGCTCAGCCGCGAACTCAGCAATGAGTCCGCCCACCAACTCCACCTCAGCCTCAACGCCAGCAGCCGCGAGCGCCTCGCGGGCAAGCTGCACCCGCTCGGCGTCGGTAAACATGTAGCGTTTGGCCGAGTTTGTGGACACGGCAACGATGACCGAATCAAACATCGTGGCGGCACGCTTGATCACATCCACGTGACCGTACGTGATCGGATCGAACGATCCGGGGCAAACAGCAATACTCATGCCTTTATTCTACTCATCTGAGTCCAGCGCTGTAGCTGTCCACACCGTGGTATCGCCCCAGGTTCGTTGGTCGTCGAGCACGTATCCCTCTGGCCAGGTGGGTTCGGGGCTGCGCTTGGAACGCTCCACGACGATCATCGCGTCGGGCACGAGGTGCGCCGCGAGCTCACCTAACACGGTAGCGAGCTCTTCTTCACCGACGTCGTAGGGCGGGTCGAGCACAGCAAGGTCGAATTCGATGCCGTGAAGTGCGGCAAGGTAGGAGGCCGCGCTCTGCTTGACAATGCTCACGCCTAGCCCGGTGGCTGCCGCGTTCGCGTGAATGATTTTCGCTGCGGCCGGGTTGTTTTCCACGAGAATCACGGTTGCGGCTCCGCGCGAGGCAGCTTCTAGGCCGATCGCACCCGATCCTGCGTACAGGTCGAGGACGCGGCAGCCTTCCACGTAGCCGCGGTGCACGAGCCGGGAGAAGAGTGCCTCGCGCACTTTCTCCGACGTGGGCCGGGTTCCCGATTTCGGCACCTGGAGGATCCTGCCCTTCGCTGTTCCTGCAACAATTCGGGTCATGGTTAGCCTTTCTCGATGTAGTCGGCGTGAGTAGCTGCGACGGCGGCCGCGAGCGCGGGTTCGGTGACGAGCCGCGGGTCGCGCTCGACCAGCGCCATGGCGGATTCGCGGGCTGTGTCGATAATGCGCGCGTCGCGCAGGACGGAGAGGAATCGGAGCGTGGACCCGCGCCCGGATTGGGCGGCTCCGAGCACGTCTCCTTCGCTGCGTAGCTCGAGATCAGCGTTGGCGAGCGCGAAGCCATCGTTTGTCGAGGCGAACGCTTCAAGGCGCTCGTAGGCGAGGGTACCGGGGAGCGAGTTGTGGACGGCGAGGCACAGGCCCGGTTTCGTGCCTCGCCCGATCCGCCCGCGTAGCTGGTGGAGCTGAGCCAAGCCGAAGCGGTCGGCGTCGAGGATCACCATCATGGTGGCATCCGGTACGTCCACTCCGACCTCGATCACGGTGGTGGCGACGAGCACGGGCGCACGTCCGGCAGAGAAGGAGGCCATGGCGGCGTCTTTTTCCGCTGCGCTCATGCGCCCATGGACGGCTCCGATCCCGACGCCGGTGAGAGCCGGGTTCTGGGCGAGCTCGGCGAGCGTTCCTTCCACGGAGGCGAGAGGTGCGTCCGCTCCGAACAGGTCCTCAGCGACGGGTTCGGGCGCGTCGGCGTCGTCGTCGGCGGAGATCCGCGGGCAGACAACGAAAACCCTGCCCCCGGCGTCGACCTCCTCGCGCGCCCGTTGCCACACGCGTTCCATCCACGCGGCTTTAGAAGCCGGCACAAGGTTCGTGGTGATTCCAGCTCGCCCGGCGGGAAGCTGGCGCAGTGTGGAGACGTCGAGATCGCCGAAGGAGGTCATCGCGATGGTGCGCGGGATGGGCGTGGCGGTCATGACGAGCATGTGGGCGCCGTGGGAGAGGGCGTCACGCTGGTCCACTCCGAAGCGGTGCTGTTCGTCGACCACGACGAGCCCGAGGAACGGGATCTGCACATTTTCTTGAAGGAGGGCGTGCGTTCCCACGACGATGCCCGCCGCGCCGGAGGCGATGTTGGCCAGGGCTTGGCGGCGTTCCTTCGCGCCGAGTGAGCCGACGAGGTACTCGAGTTGCACGGCGTGCTCGGGCGCCATGAGTTGCCCGCCGGTTGCGAGATCCCCCAGGAGGGCGCGGAGCGTTTCGAGGTGCTGGGAGGCAAGGACTTCCGTGGGCGCGAGGAGCACAGCCTGGCGGCCGGAATCGACCGCTTGGAGCATCGCACGCAGGGCGACGACGGTTTTGCCGGCGCCGACGTCGCCCTGGAGGAGCCGGCGCATCGGGAGCGTGGTGGCGAGATCGGCAGCGATCTCCTCCCCCACCTCACGTTGCCCGTCCGTGAGCGGCCACGGCAGGCACGAGTCGAACGTGGCGAGCGCGCCGACGTCGGTGCGTTCCATTGCCGGCGCGGCTACGGCGAGCGCCGTGGCTCTGCGAGTGGCGAGGACGCTTTGGAGCACGAACGCTTCCTCGTGACGCATGCGCTCCAGCGCCGCCTCCCATTCAGCATCCGTTTGCGGAGCGTGGAGCGCCCGCAGCGCGGCAAACTTCGAGGGCAGGTGGTGCTCGGTGCGGTACGACGCCGGGAGCGGATCGGGCACGTTCGCCTCCGAAATCTGCGGAAGGATCACCTCCACGGCTTTCGCGATCTTCCACGACGGCAACGACGCCGAGGCGTGATAGATCGGAATCGGCTTGGTGATCTCCTGCGCGTTCACCTCATCCTCATTTTCGAGGAGCTCGTAGTCCGGGTGGTTGAGCTGGAGCTGACCGCGGTAGGAGGAGATCGTGCCCGAAAAGACGGCTACCGTTCCTGGCGCGAGGCGCGATTCGTGGAACTTGAGCGGCCGGGAGGACTTTGCGAAGAACGTGAGCGACAGATCGTGGTTACCATCGGAGATAGTGATCGTGAGGATGAAACCACGCCGAGCATTCATCGGGCGGAGAGTGGAATTCATCACGCGCCCGACGACGGTGACCGATTCACCTTCCATTACACGTTCGATCCCCATCAGTTCGCCGCGATGGGCGAGGCGGAAAGGAACGTGGAGCAGAAGATCACCGACGGTTGCGAGCCCGAGTTTCTCCAGCGCGGACGCGGTTTTCGCGCCGAGTAGGCGCGCGAGCGGCCGCGTGAGGGCAGTCCACTCTTCCGCGCTCGTCGCCGCATCGCCCATGCGTTCCTCCCTTTTCACTGTCGTCAGGTTATCATCATCTGTGACGCCTCGGAGCGGGCCTACCAGGGGCAAAGTGCCCCATGCCACGGCGGTTTAAATTGCGCCATCACTTGCTTTTGGGCTAATCTGGCTTGGTTGCCAATATTGGTAAGCTAAGTGAAGCTAAACGAAGGAGATAACCGTGGCCTCTGTATGTGACGTCTGCGGCAAGGGCCCGGGCTTCGGCAAGAGCGTCTCGCACTCCCACAGGCGCATCAACCGTCGCTGGAACCCGAACATTCAGCGCATCCGTGCGCTGGTGAAGGGTACGCCTAAGCGCCTGAATGTGTGCACCTCCTGCCTCAAAGCCGGCAAGGTGACTCGCAACATCTGATCGCGACAAATTGGCCCCTGCTTGCGCAGGGGCCTTTTTGATACCCGCACTATTGTGCCCGCTCGCTCCTCGCGCGAGCGGGCATTTCTCATCACTGCGCGAAGTGGTCCCAGCCACCGTTCCCTTCGAACGGGACGCCGCCAACCGTCACGCGCCCGCCGAGCGCCGCTCCGCGCACTGTTCCGATCCGCGTAAAGCCCCCGGGAATCGGAGCATCCTTCGCCACTGTCCCCACGAACCCGTGATCCTCCCCGCCTGTGTACGCCCACTGGCTACGGTCCGCCGAGAGCCTCCCGGCTGCCGTCGCGATCGGGCCGATCAGGCGCGTAATTGCGTGATGATCGATATCCACCCACACACCGGACGCACCCGCCATGCGGCCTACGTCCTTGACCAGCCCGTCCGATACGTCCATCAACGACCGCAATTGGCCAGTGCTCGCAGCGGCAAGTGCAATCTCCAGCGGTGGCTGCGGTACGAGGAAGTGCTCGATCATCGCCGCGATTTTCGGATTCTTATCTTCACGCGTGTAGCCGGCGTTTAATAGCTCGTATCCGGCGCGCCCATGCCCAAGATTCCCCGCGAATACCAGCTTGTCCTCCATCTGCATCCCGCTTCGGCGAAGCGGCTCACGCCCCTCCATCTGTCCCAGCACCGTCACCGACACCACGATCTGATCCGACGCCACGAAATCTCCGCCGTCGACCCCAACTCCGAGCGGCTCACACACGCTCGCCATCCCTCGGGCAAAATCCTCTACCCACTCCCCCTCGGTGGTCGGCGGCACCGCCAGCCCCACCACCAGCGACGTCGGCCGGGCACCCATCGCCACGGCGTCGGCAAGATTCTGTGCGGCAGAACGCGCCCCGACGTCGGCGCCGTTCGACCACTCGGGGCGGAAGTGCACGCCCTCAACAAGCATGTCCACAGAAAGCGTCGCTGCGCCAGAAAGCGAATACACGGCACTGTCGTCGCCAGAGGCAACGAACGCACGCCGCGAAACCGGAAGCAACGGGCGAAGCCGGGAAATTAAAACGTCCTCGGTCATGGAAGAAATCTGCATGAGTTCATCATGCCATCTCAACCATGCCGAGGATGCTAGGCGCTTTGACGAAGCAGACTGCAGGGTACGCCTCGCCAGATACCTCACCTTTATCTGGCGACCACACAGTCTCACACTATTGGGCCGGAGAAAACTCTAACGACCTGCGCAAAAATGAGCAAGGCTCGCCGTGGTGGCTCTGCTCACCTCGCATTCGCACGATGTTAGTGCGCTATCGCAGGCCCACCGTCCGTTCGAGTGCAAGCGAAATCAAATGATCTACGAGCTGCGAATAACTCATGCCCTCAGCCTGCCACAGAGCGGGATACATTGAGAACGGGGTGAAACCGGGCATCGTGTTGATTTCGTTGACCACAACCTCGCCACCTGCGAGGAGGAACATGTCCACTCGTGCCAGACCCTCACACGAGAACGCCTCAAAAGTGCGAAGAGCAACGCTACGCAGATCCTCGAGCTCCGTTTGCGAAACATCCGCAGGAATCTGGTTGGTGAGCACGTCCGTTGCCACGTACTTGTGTTCGAAATCGTAGAATTCGCCCTCGGGCACATCCAGGATCACTTCACCGACTCCCGACGCCGAGGCGCGCGTTCCGCCCAGGCCTCCAAGCACCCCGCACTCCACCTCGCGCCCGGAAATACCTTGCTCAACGAGCACCCGTGGATCAACCTCCGCTGCCGTGGCAATCGCAGCGTCGAGCTGGGCCAGATCAGTTACTTTCGTCATTCCGAGCGATGAGCCTGCGCGCGCCGGCTTCACGAACAATGGGAAGGACAGCTGTGAGATCTCAGAAAGCACCACCTCGCGCTCGTTAGCCCAGCGCCACGGCGATACGTACACGTAAGGACCGATCGCGAGCCCTGCTTGGGAGAGCACCTGCTTCATGTAGACCTTATCCATTCCTGCGGCGGAGGCAAACACCCCAGAGCCAACGTATGGCAGGCGCGCCATCTCCAGCAATCCTTGAATCGTTCCGTCCTCACCAAACGGGCCGTGAAGGAGAGGGAAAACGACGTCCACAGCTCCGAGATCTCGAATCTCACCCGTGACCACGTTACGTGCCAGAATCGACTGCGTACCATCGCCAGGCCCGATGATAATCCGCTCATCAGACGGGCCGACCTCCACAGTGGCATCTCCCAGTTGGAGCCGTGCAGGGTCAGTCTCCCCCGGCACCCAGGCACCATCGCGGCGAATACCGATCGACAGGATCTGATACTTTTCTGGATCCATAGCGGCCATCACCGCTCCGGCCGTAGCACACGAAATCGGATGTTCTCCGCTTTGCCCACCGTAGATCACTGCAACTGAGATTTTCTGCATGCAAGCATTCTACCGCCGGCCATTGCTGATCACGTTGAAGCGCTCTGAGCTTCACCGACGCGATAGAGTGGGATGGACCACACCCGAGAAGGAGGAGCATATGAAGAACATTTGGGCCATTGGGGCCATCGCCGCCCTGACGCTCGCTGGTTGCAGCTCGACAGCAACCAGCACGCCAACGTCGGCAGCACCGGCCGGCTCGCAATCCGATCAAGCGCAACAGGCCGCTTCGTCGTCGGCTCCAGATGCCGCGCAAGCCGCGACTTCGAGCGCTCCCGCACAGAGCAGTCCTGCCCCCACCCTCGAAGGGTTTACTACGGGCGAAAGCCATTCAGTGAATATTAAAGACCTCTCGGCACAGGCGCTGCCGGTGAAGGTACGCATGGGGTCCCATCCCGATAAAGGCTACGACCGCGTCGTGATCGAGTATTCAAAGGCGAAAGCGCCCGTCCAGTGGAACGCTGGCTGGACGAAGGAAGCCACGGAGGAGGGCTCCGGATTCCCTGTCGACCTGCGCGGAGACATCATTTTGGAGGTATTCGGCTACGGGATTCGCTACCCCGGCCCCCTGGAGCACGTGGAGGAGCTCAAGGCAGTGCCGCCGGCAGGCTCGGTCATTACTGAGGTGAAGGTCAATGGCGGGTTCGAGGGATCACACCAGATTTATATCGGATCTGATAAGGCGCGCCCCTACAAAGTGACCTGGATGGACGATCCTGCGCGTCTCGTGATCGACGTGGCGCGCTAAAACGCCAGTGTGGGAGGGAAGCGACTCGCTTCCCTCCCACACTTTCGCCTGATCCTCGCCCGGCGCCGGGTCTCCCGAGGCCGGTGCGCGGCTTACTTTGGTCGAACCGGATGTTCAAACGGTGCCAGTTCTTCGCGTAGCCCGTCCGTTCCGGCCGTTGCCGTGTGGGGATCGCCGTCGCGCTTCTTATCCCAGCGCACATCGCGCGGCTCAGTTGTAAAGCCCAGCGGATTTGCTTGACGTAGCGGAACGAGGAGTTTTTCGATCGCCTTCATCAGCCGCTCGGTTGCAGCCTTGACCTCACCGTGTGGAGAATCCTCCGTCAGCCCGAGATTGACCGGATCACCGATCACGACCGTCGACGGCGAACGCAACCACTTCCAGCTCAGTTTGAGGCTCCACGGCTCAAGGATCCGTTCCGTCCCCCACTGTGCTGCAGGCAGGATCGTGGTGCCGGGAACCATGGCGCTCAGGCGAGCGATTCCCGTTTTCCCGGTGATCGGCCACTTTTGCGGATCCACGCTCATCATTCCCTCGGGGAAAACAACGAGGCATCCGCCTTGCTCGAGGGCCTTCTTCATACCGGCCATCGCATCGCCCGCGTGCCCGGTTGAACGGTACACCGGAACCGTGTTGACAGCCTTGAGGATCGAACGGAAAACCGGGATCTTAAAGTACTGATCCGCGCTCACCCAGATAGGCGTACGACCAGCCTCGACCACAGCGAGACCCATCAAAATGATGTCGAAATAATCCGTGTGGTTAGGCGCAATGATAACAGGGCCGCTCGCAGGGATTTTTTCAATTCCAACTACTGTGGGCCGGGTGACGATTGCACGCAGGACGCGTGCCACCGGCACCGCAAGATGCATGATCCAGGGAGCATCTGTTGGCACAGTGAAGAAGCCCATGGATCACTCCACGCGTTCAACGTTGGCGCTCAGAGCCTCCAGTTTCTTCATAAAGTGCTCATAGCCACGGTTGATGATGTCGATACCGGACACGTGAGAGGTACCCTCCGCCGCGAGCGCAGCGATGAGGTGCGAGAATCCGCCGCGAAGATCAGGAACCGTGATATCGGCCGCCGCAAGCGGAGTTGGCCCTTGGATGACCGCCGAGTGGTAAAAGTTCGACACCCCGAAGCGGCAACGTTTACCGCCGAGGCACTCTCGATACACCTGAATGTGCGCACCCATTTTGTTGAGTGCTTCGGTGAATCCGAAACGGTTCTCGTACACCGTCTCGTGAACGATTGATACGCCAGTCGCCTGTGTGAGAGCGACAACCATGGGCTGCTGCCAGTCGGTCATGAAGCCGGGATGCACGTCGGTTTCGAGTGCTGCGGAATTGAGCTCACCACCCGGATGCCAGAATCGGATGCCGTCGTCGAGCACCTCGAACTCGCCACCGATCTTGCGGTAGACGTTGAGGAAGTTCATCATCGGAGCCTGCTCGGCGCCACGAACGGTGATATCGCCATGGGTAGCGAGCGCTGCTACAGCCCACGAACCAGCTTCAATACGATCAGCAAGAGCGGTGTGTGTGTAGCCACGGAGGGTAGACACACCCTCGATGTGGATCGTGCGATCCGTATCCACCGTAATGAGCGCACCCATCTTCTGCAGAACTGCGATCAGATCCATAATCTCAGGCTCAACCGCCGCACCGGAAAGCTCGGTGATTCCCTCGGCCCGCACAGCCGCCATCAAGGTCTGCTCCGTAGCACCCACAGATGGGTACGGCAGGTGAACCTTCTTCGCCTTGAGACCCGACGGCGCAAGTAGATGGAGGCCGAGAGCCTGAGGATCACGCTTTGCGCCGAAATCTTCGAGGACCGCAAGGTGGAAATCAACCGGACGATCTCCAATGTGGCACCCGCCAAGGTCTGGAATGAAGGCCTCTCCAAGCGCGTGAAGGAGGGGGCCGGCGAAAAGAATTGGAATACGAGACGAGCCGGCGAGGCGATCGACTTCCATCGGATCAGGAAGGTGGATCTTGCCCGGCGTAATAGTGACAGTGCCAGCTTCCTGATCGTAGTTAACCTCGGCACCGTGAGCACGGAGGAGATCGGAAACCACGTCCACATCGCGGATCTGAGGAACGTTCTTCAGAACAGACGTCTCTTCCGTGAGCAGAGCGGCAACCATCGCCTTCGACACGAAATTCTTCGCACCTCGAACGGTGATCTCTCCATTGAGCGGCGTGCCGCCCGTAACTTTCAGTACACCCGACATTCACATCTCCTTGTCAGTTCAACGCACACAGTTTATTACACAATCGCTCATCAGAAGGAGTGGGTGCGCCGAGGGAATAACTCCCCTGCGGTGGCACCACGCAACCACCCAAAATCGCCAACATATGGAATGTTGCATCTCGACAGATGAGATGGCAATATCGACTCATGGAAAACACTGAAGGAAGCGGCGTCGGCGTTCTCGACAAGGCAGCCGCAGTTCTCACCGCCCTCGAAAATGGCCCGCTCACCCTCGCAGGCCTCGTGAGCGCAACCGCTCTCGCCCGCCCAACCGTGCACCGCCTCGCCGTCGCACTCGAATACCACCGGCTCGTTGCTCGCGACTCCTCCGGCTCGTTCGTGCTTGGGCCGCGCCTGGCCGAACTTTCCAAAGCCGCGGGCGAAGATCACCTTCTCGCCGCCGCGAACCCCATTCTCGTCGCGCTACGCGATCACACCGGCGAATCCGCACAATTGTACAAGCGCCAGGGCGATATGCGCGTGTGCGTCGCCAGCGCCGAACACTCGATGGGGCTACGCGATTCGATCCCAGTCGGCGCCACGCTCTCAATGTATGCCGGATCTGCGGCACAGGTCCTCCTCGCATGGGAAGATCCCGAGCAACTCCACCAGGGCCTCAACGGCGCAAAGTTCACCGCGACTGTCCTGTCTGCCGTCCGCCGTCGCGGATGGGCACAGTCCGTCGGCGAACGCGAACCCGGCGTCGCCTCCATCTCGGCACCCGTGCGCTCCCCAAACGGAAACGTGATCGCCGCCGTCTCAATCTCTGGCCCGATCGAGCGCATGGGCCAGCAGCCCGGCCGGTTGCACGCAGGCGCTGTCGTCAGTGCCGCAAACCGTCTGACACAAATCCTGGCGCGTTCCGAGGCCGTCTCGTGAAGAAAACCCTCCTTGTCACCAACGATTTCCCACCGCGCGCCGGCGGGATCCAAACATTCCTCGAAGGATTCGCAACCCAAATCGATCCACTCCAGCTGGTGGTCTACGCTTCAACACCGCCGTCGGGGGCGCAAAGCGCCCTGGAGTACGACGCCACACTCCCCTACCAGGTCGTGAGGTATCCCGGCACCACAATGCTCCCCACGCCGGGGGTTCGCCGCGAGATGCAACAGCTGATCCGCGAGCACGCGGTGGAAAATGTTTGGTTCGGCGCGGCCGCGCCGCTCGGCATCATGGCCAACGCTGCGCGAGCCGCCGGCGCTAGGCGCATCATTTCCACCACCCACGGCCACGAGATCGGCTGGTCGATGCTCCCTGGTTCGCGGCAGACCCTGCGGAAAGTCTTCGCCGACGCCGACGTCGTCACCTACCTGACGAACGCCACTTTGCGCCGACTGGCACCTTTCATTGGCGACACGCCAGTCGTCCAACTCCACGGCGCCATTGATCCTGCAATCTTCGCATTCGACGACGCCGGACGCCAAACTCTTCGTGCCCGCTACGGAATCACTCCTGGCACCTCCATCGTCGCCTGTATCTCGCGTCTCGTGGAGCGCAAAGGGCAAGATACCTTGATCGACGCGTGGCCGCGCGTCACCGCTCGTTTCCCCGGGACGAAACTCGTTATTGTGGGCAAGGGGCCCTACGGTGAGAAGTTACGCGCGCGAGCCGCGGCGAGCACGGCGTCGGCAGACATCGTCTTCACCGGCGAAGTACCCTTCAGCGAGCTTCCCGCCCACTACTCGATGGCTGATATTTTCGCCATGCCGGCACGCACGCGCGGCGGAGGACTCGACATCGAGGGGCTAGGGATCGTCTATCTCGAAGCGTACGCAGCCGGCCGCCCCGTCGTCGCCGGGGATTCTGGCGGCGCACCGGAAGCCGTTCTCGACGGCGAAACCGGCATCGTCACGAACGGTCGGAGCGCCGACGCCGTCGCGGCAGCGATCGAATACTTGCTTGAGGAACCTGCGCGCGCGGCAGCTATGGGCTCTCGCGGGCGCGAATGGGTCGAACAGGAGTGGACCTGGTCCAAAGCGGCCGTCCCGTTGCTCGACTTGCTGAGCTGACTGTAACAGGCGCCGTTCGAGACCTATTTGCGCCAGGCGCGGCTCGTACGGGCGGATCAAGCGTCGTGCTCGTAGCGAACTTGCGCCGAAGCCGGAGCCAGTAGCCACGGGTAGAATGGCGCCTATGAACACATTACTGACACCGTCAACATTGCCCTATGGCGTCCCGGACTGGACGTCCTACACGCCGCAAGATTTCCTCCCCGCGATGGAGGCCGCCATGGTAGCCGAGCGCGAGGCATGGGAAGCGATCGCTGCGAACACCGAACCTCCCACGGTCGCCAACACCCTCGAGGCAATTGAGGATGCCGGCCGTGAAACCGACCGGATCTGTTCGATCATCTTCACCTACTTCTCGTCGATGGGTGGCGAGACGTACGCACCGATCGAAGCCGAGCTCGGGCCAAAGCTCACCGAGCACGAGGCTGCCTTCTACTTGAACAAGCCTCTGTTCGAGCGCCTGAACTCCCTCGACGTTTCCGGCGAAAGCGAAGAAGTGCGCACGTGGATGTCGGATACGCTCAAAGCGTTTCGCATGCACGGCATTGAACTCGAAGGTGCGGCCGCCGATCGCTTGCGCGCGATCGATTCCGAATTGACCAGCGCAAGCATCGAGTTCGGACACCGTGTGGTTCAGGCGATGGAGGATAATGCTCTGCCGGTGGCGAGCGCTGAGGAGCTTGAGGGCGCGTCACCCGCACAGCTGGCCGAGTGGAAGCAGGAAGACGGCACTTACCTCGTTCCACTCGCGAACTTCACCTCGCAGCCGCCGCTTGCGGTTCTTGCGCGCCATGCGACGCGCGTCAAGCTTCACGAGGCGTCGCTCTCGCGTGGCCTGGGTTCGCATTCCGCGTCGGACACGCGCGAACTGGTGAAGAAGATTGTGGGCCTGCGCGCCGAGCGCGCCGCGCTCCTCGGCTTCCCTCACCACGCCGAGGTGGTGGCGCAACGCGAGATGGCCGGCTCGTCGGAAAAGATCATGGATTTGCTCGATTCGGTCGCCTCAAAGGCCATGGCGGCTATGCGCTCTCAGGGCGAGAAGTTGCGTGCGATGGCCGAAGCGGACGGTGAAACTGAGTTCACGGCAGCCGATTGGCCGTTCTACGCGGAGAAGTTGCGCGCCGAGCTGGGCCTCGACGACGATGCGATGCGCCCCTACTTCCTCCTCGAGAACGTGGTGGAGAAGGGTGTTTTCTTTGCGGCGTCGCGCCTGTATGGGATCACTTTTACCCCGCGTGAGGATATCGCCGGCTACGTCCCCACGATGAAGACGTGGGAAGTAAAGGACGAAGCTGGCAACGGGATCGGCTTGTTCCAAGCGGATTACTACCGCCGCCCGGGTAAGAAGGGCGGCGCGTGGATGCATTCGGTGATGGTGAACTCCGCCCACGACGGCACGAAGCCCGTGATCCTCAACAACACGAACTTCCCGCAACCGAAGGCGGGCGAGCCAGTATTGCTTACCTGGGATAACGTGATCACGCTGTTCCACGAATTCGGCCATGCGCTTCACGGCCTCCTCTCGAAGGTCACGTACCGCGGACGCTCGGGCACGAATGTTCCTCGAGATTTTGTGGAGATGCCCTCGCAGCTCAACGAAATGTGGGCGTGGGATCCGCAGGTTCTCGCCAGCTATGCGCGCCATTACGAGACAGGCGATCCGCTCCCCCAGGAGCTTATCGACACTCTGATTTCAGCGCGCACGTTCGGCGAGGACTACGCCACCACCGAGCTGACGGCCGCGATGCTCCTGGACCAGGAGTGGCACCGGATTTCGGCGGGTCAGGTTCCCGACGACGTCGAAGCATTCGAACTCGAGGCGCTGGCGAAGCACGGGATCGAGTTTGTGCCCCCGCGCTACCGTAGTGCCTACTTTGCGCACACGTTCTCGGGCGGCTACGACGCCGGTTACTACTCGTACCTGTGGGCAGACGTTTTGGTTGCCGAGGTACAGCACTGGTGGGGCGAGCAAGGCGAGAATCGTGGTTTCAACCGTCAGGCTGGCCAGCGCTACGTCGAGGAACTGCTCTCGCGTGGATCGTCACGTCCGGTAATGGATTCCTTCCTGGCACTGGTCGGGCACGAGCCGACGTCAGCGGCGCTGTTGGAGCGTCGTGGATTGGCGTAACTTCGCTCGACACATGTGGGTGCAGGTGGCGTGCCATCTGCACCCACTTTTTAGGACTAAAGTTCGCCCTGGACGTAGGACTATCTGCCCACATAATGCAAAATTGGTGTTAGACTGGTCTCAATCCGGCAATGACGCCGGTCACAACATTCTTCTACGCAACGTCGCGAAATTTGAGGAGAGAAAATGGCATACGCAACCACGAACCCGTTTACCGGCAAGGTTGAGAAGGAATTCCCCACTGCTACCCGTGAGGAAGTCGAAGCAGCGATCACGAAGGCGGATGAGACTTTCCAGGAGTGGAAGGATCGACCGATTTCCGAGCGCGTGAAGGTGCTCGCCAAGGCGGCTGAGATTCTCAAGGCAGAGCGCCATGAGTACGCGAAGGTGCTGACAACCGAGATGGGCAAGCTGATCGGCGAGGCAGAGCTCGAGGTTGATCTGTGTGTGGGCATGCTCGAGTACTACGTGGAGAAGGGCGAGGATCTCCTCGCGCCTGAGGTTATCCCTGCGAAGGGATTCGCCGACGGTGAGGTGAAGGCCTACTTTGAGCCGCTCGGAGTGATCTACGCTGTCGAGCCGTGGAACTTCCCGTATTACCAGGTGATCCGTATCGGCGCACCGCAGTTCACAGCAGGCAACACCATCGTGCTCAAGCATGCATCGATCGTTCCGCAGTCTGCATTGAAGATGGAGGAGCTCTTCAAGGAGGCGGGCGCACCAGACGGCCTGCTCGTCAACGTGTTCGCCTCACACGATGCCACCGACCAGATCCTCTCGGATCCTCGCGTGCGCGGCGTGGCACTGACCGGTTCCGAGCCGGCCGGCGCAGCCGTTTCGGGGACAGCATCGAAGTACGTCAAGAAGTCCACGCTCGAGCTCGGCGGCGCTGATGCGTTCATCGTTTTGGACGACGCCGAGGTGGAGAAGGCCGCCAAGTGGGCAGCATTCGGACGCCACTGGAACGGCGGCCAGGTATGCTGCTCCTCGAAGCGCCTGATCGTGGTCGATTCGCTCTACGATCGTTTCCTCGAGGTGTACCGCGACGAAGTAAAGAAGTTCGTGCTCGGCGATCCGATGGATCCGGCCACCACCCTCGCTCCGCTGTCCTCTGCATCGGCCGTTGAAGGGCTCAAGAAGCAGGTTGAAGCGGCAAAGGCCCGCGACGGCGTGAAGGTTGAAGAGTTCGATTTCGAGGTTCCGGAAACAGGCAACTTCTTCCCGCCGATCCTGATGACCGAAATCCCTGCAGGCTCGGAGACTTCCCGCGAGGAGTTCTTCGGCCCGGTCACCCAGCTCTACCGCGTCAAGGATGAGGCCGAGGCTATTGAGGTTGCCAACTCCTCGCCATTCGGCCTGGGTGGTTCAGTGTTCACGTCCGACAAGGATCGTTTCGCTCAGGTGGCACGCAAGCTCGATACGGGCATGGTGTACTGGAACCAGCCCACGGGCGTGAAGGCGGATGTACCGTTCGGTGGCACCAAGCTTTCCGGCTTCGGCCGCGAGCTAATCGAGTGGGGCCTGAAGGAGTTCGTGAACCAGAAGGTCGTGGTTGAGACCAAGATCGACGGCTCGTTCTGATCGACGGCAATAAAAGGAAAGGATCCGATCGAAAGATCGGATCCTTTCCTTTTGTACCCCGTACCGGATTTGAACCGGTGTTACCGCCGTGAGAGGGCGACGTCCTAGGCCGCTAGACGAACGGGGCCTATTATTTTGTTGTAAACCAGAATCTCTTCTGATTCGTACCCCGTACCGGATTTGAACCGGTGTTACCGCCGTGAGAGGGCGACGTCCTAGGCCGCTAGACGAACGGGGCCTTGCGATGACTCGCTTTGAGATAGCTGACGCTATTTCGCTGGGGTACCAGGACTCGAACCTAGACTAAATGAACCAGAATCACTCGTGCTGCCAATTACACCATACCCCAATATGGCGCGTGTTCTTTTCGAACCGCAACGAGAAATATAATAGGCAGGTTCGCACCCACCTAGCAAATTAGATTGCCGTGACCGTGCTCACTCACAGCCGCCCTCCCTCGGGACGCCATCCCGATCCGCCCGAAGCGTCACGCCATGTATTCACGCCTTGCAACGAACCGCTCTGTTGGCGGAACATACAGGGGGCGCGGGCGGGAAGTTCCCGCCCGCGCCCCGCGCACTGCACGGCGAATTAGAACGTGGCAGCGAAGCGCTCGATGCGAGTGAGAGTCTCGTCCTTGCCGAGGATCGACATCGAATCGACCACCGGGATCGACACGTTCGTGCCGGTGAGAGCCACAAAGAGCGGTGCGTAAGCGAAGCGCGGCTTAATCTCCATCGCGGCCACCACCTGCTCGTCGAATGCGGCCTTGATCGCCTGCGGCGTGAACTCCTCAAGCGCGCCGAGAACCTCAACGGCCTTCGCCAGCACCTCAGGGGTGAAATCCTTGAGCTTGTTCACAGCCTTCTCGTTGTATTCAAGCTCATCGGCACCAGCGAAGAGGAAGCCCATAAGGGCCGGAGCCTCGCCCAACAGCTGGATGCGGGTCTGCACCAGCGGGGCCGCCGAATCGAGGTAGTGGCGCTCGGTCTGTGAGAGCAGTTCGTACTTCTCGTTCGAGACCGCACCAGCATTAAACAGGAACGGCACGAGGCGCTGCGCCAAATCAGACGGCTCGAGCATACGAATGTGCTCGGCGTTGATGGCGATGCACTTCTTATCGTCGAAGCGCGCCGGGTTCGGGTTCACATCGTGAATATCGAACTTCTCCACAAGCTGATCCTGGGAGAAAACGTCCTGATCGGCAGAGAACGACCAGCCGAGCAACGAAAGGTAGTTCAGCAGACCCTCGGGGATCATGCCACGCTCACGGTGGAGCAACAGGTTCGATTCCGGATCGCGCTTGGACAGCTTCTTGTTGCCCTCGCCCATCACATATGGAAGATGGCCGAAGTACGGGGTCCACTTCGCAATGCCGAGCTCGATCAGCGCGCGGTAAAGCACCAGCTGGCGCGGGGTGGAGGAGAGAATGTCCTCGCCACGCAACACGTGGGTGATCTCCATCATTGCGTCGTCGATCGGGTTGGTGAGCGTGTAGAGCGGATCACCGTTGCCGCGAACGATCACGTAATCCGGCACCGAACCGGCCTTAAACGTGATTTCGCCGCGCACCAGATCGTCGAACGTCAAGTCCTCGTCAGGCATGCGGATACGCAGAACCGGCTGGCGGCCCTCGGCGCGGTAGGCAGCCTTCTGCTCCTCAGTGAGATCACGATCGAAGCCGTCGTAGCCGAGCTTCGGATCCTCACCCTTGGCGCGGTGGCGCTCCTCAATCTCCGCCGGAGTGGAGAAGGACTCGTAGGCGTAGCCCGCCTCGAGAAGCTTTGCAGCAACATCCTTGTAGATGTCCATGCGTTCACTCTGGCGGTACGGCGGGTGAGGGCCGCCGACCTCAACACCCTCATCCCAATCCAGGTTCAGCCAGCGCAACGAATCAAGGATCTGCTCGTAGGATTCCTGAGAATCACGAGCCGCATCGGTATCTTCGATACGGAACACGAACGTGCCGCCGGTGTGGCGGGCATAGGCCCAATTAAACAGGCAGGTACGCACCATGCCGACATGCGGTGTGCCGGTGGGCGACGGACAAAAACGAACGCGGATCGTATCCGCAGGAGGCAAAGTAGTCATAGTAGTTCCATTCTAAACCCGTTCACGACGCCGGTGCGTAGCGAACGTCCTGACCCTTACGTGGCCCATGGCACGTTCGATATGCTGGATTCATGGGATTTGACTCGACTCTTGATGATCTTCGTTCCTCAGGCTCGCCGAAGTGGTCCGATCCGAAACGGCCGCTCCAACTGTGGCGCGCCGAGATGGATTTCGGGACCGCGCCACAGATTCAGCAGGCTGTGAAGGAAATAATCGATGGTCCCGGCGTCGGGTATCTGGATCCGGAGCAACTGGACGCTCTGCGCGAAGCCACTGCTGGTTTCGTCGCCCGGTTCGGGCTCGACATCTCCCCCAGCCAGGTCAGCCTCGCGCCCGACGTCGTCACGATCGGCAAGTTGCTCGTCACGCGGCTCGCGCGCCCACACGAGCGCATCCTCATGCTCACTCCCGGTTACAAGGGATTCCGCCATGTTATCCCGCTCACTGGCCGTGAGGTCGTGGAAGTGCCGTTCGCCGACGTCGACGGCCGGACCACATTCGACCTCGCGGCGATCGAGCGGGAACTTGACGCCGGGGTCGCCGTATTGATACTGGTCAATCCCGCAAATCCAACCGGCCGCGTCTATACCCGCGAGGAGCTCACGGCGCTCGATGCTGTGCTTTCGCGTTACCCCGCAACCCCCGTCATTGCTGACGAGATCCACGCACCGTTCGTGATGGACGGCGAACACATCCCCTACGCAACAATTTCCAGCAACGCCGCACGCCAGTCGATCACCACGACGTCGGCGTCGAAGGGATGGAATCTGGCCGGCTATAAGGCCGCACAGGTGATTTTCACGAATCCGGCGGATCTGGATACACTCGCACCAGTGTTCGCCGAGGATGAGCTGGCACTGTCCACACTCGGCGTCGTAGCCCAGACCGTCGCATACAACGAATGCTGGCACTGGCAGCGCGAGGCGCTTGCCACGATCCGAGCCAATCGCGACGAGCTCTCGCGCCGAGTTGCCACCTGGCCCGGTGTGAAGCTCACGCCAATGGAAGCAACGTACATCGCGTGGCTCGATTTCTCTGGCGCTTACGATGCCGGCCGCATACCCGCCGACGTCGGGGCCGCAACTCACCTAGAAAAGTTCGGCGTGGCGCTCACCCCGGGCGAGGAACAAGGGCCAGGACTGGAGCGTTTCGCGCGCATGATGATCGCCGAGCCGCCCGCCGTCTTCGCCGAGGCGCTGGAGAGAATTGAATCCGCGCTCGGACTGAAGTAAGCCACACAGAAGAATCGGCGCGAGCTCAGGCTCCCGCCGATCCTTCTTGTGCGTTTCTTCCCTATGCCACGGGATTACGCAACGTGCCGATCCCTTCAATCGTCAAGCGAACGTCGTCGCCGGCCTCAACAGGCACCAGCTCGCCAGGGTGTCCGAGCAGGATCACGTCACCGGGCAGAAGTGTGAAGACCTTGGACATGCGCGAGACGATTTCCGGAACTGAGCGCGTGAAATCCACAGTGTTCCCGCTGGCACGCACCTCGCCGTTCACCTCGAGCGCCATCTCAAGAGACGTCGTATCGAGCGAGGTTTCGATCACCGGGCCGAGCGGCAACGACGTATCGAAGCCCTTCGCCTCGGCCAGCCAGCCCTGCTTCAAAGACGCAACGTCCGTGGCGTCAATCGCCCCCGTATAACCGAAAATCACCTCACCGACCTGCTCCGGTTCCACGTCCTTGCAGATGCGCTTAATAATCACCGCGAGAGAGCCGGCTACGGCGACCTGGGTGGACCAGGTGGGCACAGTGATCGGCACGTCCGGGCCGACGACGGCGGTGTTCGGCTTGAGGAATGCCAGCCCATCGATTTCCTGCCCAAAGTTCCCGGCCACACCCACAACCTTCGAGCGCGGAATCATTGGGGACACAAGGTTGGCCTCCGCCTCACGCACCACCTTGCCGGTTTGTTCAATGCCCGAATAGATCGGGTCTCCCGCAATAATGTGGTAGTTGCCAGTTTCGTCGGCCACGCCAAAACGCGGGCCGGATTCAAGTGAGAGTCGCGCAATCTTCATGCACCCACTGTAAGGCAAAACCTGCCACACTTGTTTCATGATTGTGCTCGAAGAAGAACAGTGGTGGCCGCGAGTCCTTGCCCACCAAGAAGCGGCGAACACGCGAACCGGCGGGCGTCTGGAACGGCAAAGCCATCACACCCCCAACGCGATGGAAGATTTTCTTTACGAGTACTATCCGCTCCGCCCGGGCCGCTTTGCCACGTGGCATCCGGGAATCGCCGACGACGGCGGTGTGGGGCTGGCACGCCCGCGCGGCGGCGAGGCGCTCGCATGGTGGGAGGAACGCTCCCGTAACCGCTGGTATGAGGCTGGCGCCGACGTCGTCATGCTCTCCCCCACGTATTTCGCCGAGCGCGCCCACGGGCTGGAGTTCCAAGCCTCGCTCCAAGAAAAGCTTCTCGAGCGCGAGCCACGCTTTGGATGCTTCGGCTGGCACGAATGGGCCATGGTCTACAAAGCGGACCACCTGCGCCACCCGTTGCCGCTGAGGCTCGGGCAGGAGCAAACCGACCGCGTGGTCGAGGAAGCAAACATTCGATGCTCCCACTTCGACGCCTTCCAGTTCTTCCAACCCGAGGCGAAGCCCCTGAACGCGAGCCAGCCCTCCTACGAAACGGTGATCGAGAACGAACAGCCCGGTTGTATTCACGTCACGATGGACCTGCTGCGCGTCTGCCTCCAATTTCCCCAAATTTTCCCCAGCGAATGGGCGATCCAGGCCTACGATCTGGCACTCGCTGCACGCCGAATCGACCAAGCCGCGAGCCCGTACGATTCTCGTAGTATCGGCGTCGAGCCCATCCCCGTCGAAACGGTGGATGGGCGTGCCGAATACGTCCAGCGCCAACGCGAGGCATATAAAAACGGGAGCGCACTCCGGAAAAAGATAGCCGACGCCCTCGCTCAAGCAGTAGCGCTCGGCCGCGCCCGCTCCTAAAGTTGGCATTACCTGCGAATCCGCCAAGAAAGAAGGTTTGATGAAGAAGAACCGTGACGGAAGCGTCACTCGCAAGTCTCTCGCTACCACGAAGCACTGGATGAACATCCCGTGGATGCTCGACGAACGCGAAAAGCGCGCGCCGAAACAGGTGGCGATCGAGCGCCAGCTCGCGATTGGCACGTGGTCGCCGATGACGGTGGCCGAATTCCAGGCGGATATTCGCGTGGTGGCTCGTGGCCTTGTGGGCGAAGGCCTCGCCGAGGGCGATTCGATCGCGATCTTTGCCGCCACCTCTTATCACTGGAACCTCATCGATATGGCCGCGCTCTCCGCTGGCCTCGTTGTGGTGCCGATCTACGAATCGGATTCGGCGGAGCAGGTGCGCTGGATTCTTGAAGACGCCAACGTGAAATACGTGATCACCGAATCCGAGGCGCAAAAGGCCATGGTCGAATCGGTGGCAACTCCGGAGCTGATGAAGGTTGTCTCGTTCGCCGGGGACGCGATCTCGAAGCTCTATGCGGCAGCTACGGATGTGAGCGATGAGGAGATCGAGCGCCGTAAGAAGAACCTCACCATGGACACGCTCGCCACCGTGATCTACACCTCCGGCACAACGGGCAACCCGAAGGGTGTTGAGCTCACGCACGGAAACTTTGTGCATTCCACGATGGGCGTGCACAAGTTCCTCCCCGTGATCACGATGGCGAAGGATGCCCGCGTGCTCTTCTTCCTCCCGATGGCACACGTGATGGCCCGCGTGGTGTTCTACTACATCATCACGGGAACTGGCGTGGCAGGCCACGCCCCGAACATCAAGAATCTCGTTGCCGACATCACTTCATTCAAGCCCACGGCACTGCTCGTTGTACCGCGCGTTCTGGAGAAGATCTACAACGCTGCGGAAACCAAGGCGGGCGGCGGCCTCAAGCGCAAGATCTTCCGTTGGGCTGCGCAGGTTGCGGTCGATTCGTCGTCGAAGCGGAACGGCCCGATTCTTAAGCTCAAAGTCAAGATGGCACGCAAGCTCGTGTGGTCCAAGATCACCGATGTGATTGGCGAGCAAGTGGATTGGGCAGTCTCTGCGGGCGCGCCGCTCGGCAAGCGACTCGGCCATTTCTACCGTGGCATCGGCCTCAAAGTCCTCGAAGCCTACGGGCTGACGGAAGCTACCGGTGCCACCTCGGTGAACCCGCCGAAGGCTATTCGGATGGGCACGGTTGGCTTGCCGATGCCGGGAACCACATACAAGATCGCCGACGACGGTGAAGTCCTCATCAAGGGCCCGCACCTGTTCCGCGGCTACCGCCACAATCCTGCAGCCACCGCTGAAGTGTTCGACGACGAAGGCTGGTTCCACACGGGCGATATCGGCGAGTTGGACAAGGCGAACTATTTGACGATCACCGGGCGCAAGAAGGAATTGCTCGTGACGGCGGGTGGCAAGAACGTCTCGCCTGCAGTGCTTGAGGATCCGCTTCGCTCGCACCCGTTGATCTCGCAGATCGTGGCCATTGGCGATCAGCGACCGTTCGTTTCGGCGCTCATCACCCTCGATGCCGACATGCTGCCGGGCTGGCTTGCCGCTCACGGGTTGGAAACCACGATGGACGTGTACACCGCCGCGAAGCATCCGGCTGTGCTCGAATCGCTCGGACGTGCGATCGACAAGACGAACAAGCAGGTTTCCCGCGCCGAATCGATCCGCAAGTTCTCGGTGCTCCCCACCGATTTCACGGTGGAGAACGGGCTGCTCACGCCGTCGCTGAAGGTCAAGCGCGCCGAGGTGAACCGCCGTTTCGCTTCCGCGATCGAGAAGCTCTACTCAGGCGCAAAGCCAGAAGAAAAGGGCAAGAAGAAGTAAGGCGGGCAGATATTGTCTCAACGTGGCCTGGGCTGAGCGTTCTCAGCTCAGGCCACGTTTATGCGATGCGAGCTTCAATACGTTCAGCCAGCACGGAATCATCGAGCTCCGCTATCCCGAAATTGTGTGCGTACTGGCGGAAACGACGACAAGCAGCGACAACTCCGGCAACACGGGCCTCGGCTTCCTCACGCGCCAAACCGAAAATTTGATGTGCATCAACCAGTTTGCCAATTGTTCGCCCACGTCCTGAGTGGCCATGCGCGATCGGGGTTGCCTCAATCATCGGAGCGCGAAAGTCTGGCACGATGTCGAAAGCAGGGGCAAGTCGCCAGCCATCAGCCGTCCGCAAGAACCCATAATTTCGCATGTGATCATCCACGCTATCAAGGACAATCGACACCGCAACCCGATCAAACAATGATGCCTTGTCCGCACGAGGATCATCGCAAAGGACGTCCATGACGCTCGCGAGCATCTCAAAGGAGTACGGGTGGGAGGCATCAGGTAGACCGAGCGCCGTGTGCGCAGAAATATATCCGATCCGCTCTCCAGCCAATCCGCGATCAAAGCGCCGCGTTACCAGCGCAGAGGAAAACTCCCCTAGCCTTACGTGACGGAACGGCGCAACTTCGATACCGGCGTCGGAAGCGCAACTCAACGCGACTGCTTCCCACCCTTCCACATCGTCGTCGTCGTCAGACCGGAAAGGAAACTTGACCACACTTAGTCCAAAATCGTCGTCGTGCATGGTCATCTTTGGCCGGGCTCCGCCAAGAGATGACCCTGCGACGGCGATCACCTCGAATTCGTGGTCCGATAGGTGGCCAATCTTCGCCGTCCGTTCGGCAAAATCGTGGAGAACCGTCGTGGACGGGATCTCTTCGGTTTCTGCGCGAACAACTTCTCCGCCGACGGCGATGCGCAAGTTCCCCATGCGCGTGCGGTCGTCGACGTCGGTGAGATACTCGAAAACTGATAGTGAGCGGCCAGGATGGCGCATACCGATGAGCTTTTGTCCCCACGAATCTGGCCCCGCGTCTTCGAGGGCCCCTGGTAGCGAGGGAGCTCCGCCGAAGCTGAGCGTGCGAGAAGTGAGCGGAAGATCTGGGCTTACCGCGTATGCCGATGGGTTATTCAGCTACTGAGGGCTGTAAGCAAACTCGCTCCAGACGAATTTTCCTTCACCAAACCAGGTCAGATGCCCGACTGTCGCATCGCCCATGAGCACATCGAATGCACCACTCATCCCACCCGCTCCTTTTCAGTGAGCATCCACCGAGCACGTGCGGCCTCATTGTTCCACGGGTTGACTGCGTCTAGAACCACGCGGTCCTGCTGCAAGATTTTTAATATCGCGATCGCATCTTCGAAACGCACTGAGCCGATGCCTTGTTCGATTTTCGCAACCGTTTGGCGGGTGATGTGTGCACGATCGGCCACGTCCTGCTGGCTCATTCGCCGGATCTTTCGCCAGTTGCGCATATGGTTGCCAAACTCCTCCAGATTTTTATTCACAATAAAGTCTGGTTGCTTCATCACCCCTCCTATGTTTCATATCAGTAACACACCGACTTACTATGTTGCACAAACATAACATAGAACAATGTGATGTGGAAGGTCAGCCGATTACCCCGGCCACCTCGAGCCGGTAGCCGGCGCCCCGCACTGTGTGGATCATATCGCCGACGCCGGCGCGGGCCAGATGCGTGCGAATCTTACGCACGTACACCTCCACGATGTTCTCGCTCCCTGAAAAATCTGCTCCCCACACGTTGTCAAGAATTTCAGGTTTGGACAGTACTTCGCCCGCACGACGCACAAGGAACGACAACAGCGCAAACTCTGTTGCGGAGAGCTCAAGCGGCGCGCCGCCAGCCGATGCCAGATGCGCGGCCGGATCGATCGTGATCGGACCGCACGTGAACACTGCCGGCCGGGCGGGCGCTCCGCGGCGCGCGAGCGCCCGCAGCCGAGCCACCAGCACGACGAAATGAAACGGCTTGATCAGATAATCATCGGCCCCCAGATCAAACGCGTCGGCCTGATCGTATTCGCCGTCCTTCGCGGTGAGCATGAGAACCGGGGTCCACACCTGTGCCTGGCGAAGCTCGCGCACGATCTGATACCCGTTCTTCCCCGGAAGCATGATGTCGCAGATGATCACATCGTAGGGGTTATTCCGCGCAAGCCAGCTCCCCTCAATCCCGTTTTCGACGTGATCCACGACCATACCTTCGGCCTTCAGCCCGCGCACGATCGACTGCGCCAGCGGCACGTGATCTTCAATCAGCAAGATTCGCATCATTCCTCCTTCGCAAGCGGCAGGCTCACAGTAAAACGGCAGTTGCCGTCCGGCCCGACGCCGGTGGTGAGAGTTGCGCCCATCGCACCAGCGAGCGTGGAAGCGATGGCGAGCCCAAGCCCGGATCCGCCTTCGTCACGTCCACGGTGCTCGTCAAGGCGCACGAACCGGTCAAAGATTTTTTCACGCATCGCCTGCGGGATCGGCGTGCCCTCGTTATCCACGTGGATCTTGACCCACGCGCCGTCCGTTTCCATGCGCAACGCGATCCATCCACTCGAATACCGAAGCGCGTTATCGCCGAGATTACGCAACACATGGTTGAGTGCGGCCTGATCGCCACGCACCGGCCCGTAATCGATGGTGGCGTGCACGTCCCTCCCTGCACCACGCAACCGCGACACCTCGCCAGCCACGCACTCACTGACGTCGAAAAACTCGGCCGCCACACCGGCGTCGTCGGCGCGTGCCAGCGTGAGCATGTCCGAAACAAGCCCGCCGAGCCGCTCAAGTTCGCTCAGCGCAAGGTTGCGATGCACGCGGACTTCGCCCGCACCGGCGTCGGGCGCAGTCTCAACGTGCGCCTGCAACGTGGCGATCGGAGAACGTAACTCGTGTGAGGCGTCCGCAACGAACCGGCGGCGCGCCTCGTCCGAGCGCGCGAGGCGCTCCAGCATTGCGTTCATCGTCGTGGCGAGCCGAGCGATCTCATCGTGGCTCGGCGGAACGCTCACACGTTCACTGCCACCAGCATCCGAAATCGCCTGCACGTCCGCCGTCATTCGTGCTACCGGGCGCAACGAACGCTTCACGGCAACGTAGGTCACCGCCGTCGCTGCTCCCCACATCGCCACAGCAAGCGCCGCCAACACGACGACGGCGGTGCGCACGGTTTCCGTCTCCACCGCAACTGCCACCACGATGCGAGCATCACCCGCAGGGACAGCAACCACCTCGTAGCGCGCCGATCCGACACTCAGCTCACCCGTCTCGGCCTGCGCTGGCAACCACGGCTTGTGAGCAAGCGACGAAAACTCACCCATCTCCACTCGTTCGCGACTGACAACCTGAAGCTCCGCGCCGGCACGCAACGACTCGTCAATGATCTGGGAAACAGGAGTTCCATCCGCCACACGATCAGCCCATGCCTGCGCCTGCGCATACGCCGACTCCCGCGCCGAACTCGCGTTCGACGCCGCCAGCACATACGCGAAAACCACAACGACCGCGGTCAAAGCCAATGCCAATACTGCGCTCGCGGACACTGCCGCACGCACAGAAATAGGCCGATTTTTTAACATCATGCACTTATTATCCCGAGCGCAAAAGCAGCCGGTCAACGCGGCGATTCAGCGGGCATTCAGGAAGTACCCGGCACACTTAAGGCACATTGGAACACAACGAAAGGACACACCAATGGCAAATATCAAGGCAATCATCCTCTCCGGCATCCTCGCCGCAGGCGCAGTCGCCGGCACTGCCCAGCTCGCAAACGCAGCGTCCGCTCCGAGCCCGGCTCCGACGTCGTCAACCACGGCTCCCTGCGCCGACTGTGACAATTGGGCAACCCACGCCAAGGTGACCAAGGCCGACGCCGAAAAGACGGCACTCGCAGCCCACCCCGGCGGGAAGGTCGTCCAGGCTGAAGCCTTCCCGTGGGACGAAAACACCGTCGCTTGGGACGTGGTCGTGGCAGCCGGCGGAACCGAGCACTGGGTCACCGTCCACGGCGACAACGGCAAGGTACTCGACGATCACAAAATCGAGTGCCCCACCGACGCAGACGTGACCACCCTGGACGTGCCCTGCGACAAGTGAAAACCCAACCTCTCAGCGAACAACACGATGGTGGCCGGCGAAAATGCCGGCCACCATCTGGTGTTGAGTGCCGTTTGAGACCATTTATCTTGCCCTGTGTGTACGCGGGTGTGTACGTAGAAAAATAGCTCTGTATCTTTCGTTGATACAGAGCCATTTTGCTGTGCTATGGAATTCCCTTCGGGAATTTCAGCACAACTTCCTGGGGTTTTCTCACGAGGCCTTCGGCCTCGCAGAAAACCCTGCGTCGTTGTGCGCGAGGGGGGACTTGAACCCCCACGTCAAAGACACTAGAACCTAAATCTAGCGCGTCTACCAATTCCGCCACTCGCGCGTGCTCCCCCAGCATAGCCGCCGACGTCGGGAAAGGAAAACCGGGGAACCATGAAACCTTACTCGTCGATGCCGAGAGCCTTCCGGACGCGAGCAACGTGCCCCGTCGCTTTCACGTTGTACATCACCTGAGAGAACGTACCATCGGGGTCGATCACAAAGGTCGAACGAATTATCCCCATCGACACTTTGCCGTAGTTCTTCTTCTCGCCATACACGCCCCACTCGGTAGCAACAGCCATATCCTCGTCGGATGCCAGCGGGAAATTGAGCGCTTCCTTCGCGGTGAACTTCTCGAGCCGCTCCACAGAATCCGGCGAAATCCCGATCACCGAATAGCCAGCGCTCTTCAATGAATTCTCGCTATCACGGAAATCACACGCTTCCTTCGTACACCCGGGAGTCATCGCGCGTGGATAAAAGTACACGATCACGCCCTTCTCAGCGCCAGCCAACACGTGCGACAGCGTTACCTCGCCGCCGCCAGCTACCGGCAGCGTGAAATCCGGAGCCTTGAGCCCAACCTCAAACGTCATCGTTGTCCTCCATTTTCCAACTCGTTGAAAAGCCGCAAACTCACCAAAAGCGCGAACAGCACAAAGCCTACGATCATCGGGACCAGCCCGAACTCCGTCGGCGTCAGGAACGCAACGCCGAGCATGCACCCGGCCACACCATGCAGGAATCGTGACGAGAATGCCCACGCCGCACCCGCAGCGAGCGCAGTCGACACCAACACCAAGATCGAAACCATCCAGTTCCAATCCGATTTGACCAACGTGTACCAGCCGATCAGCACCATCACCGTGGAAAAGGCAAGCGCGAGAGCCATCATCGGCTTTTCATATTTCTTCATACCTCCATCATGCCACGGCTTTGACCAAGGCTCGCGCGGACGCGGCACGCCACATGACGGCAGACCTTCCAGAACACAGCAGACCACGCGAGAATGTTCGTTCCACTTTCCGCGCCACCGTTCACCGCTGGCGCACAGCCTGTCTTTCCCCCGCCTGAAGAGAGCACAATGACGATATGGATGAGATGGAAGAAATGGCCTCGTGGCTCAGCCCGGAAGAACTCGAATTTGTTCGCAACAAAGTGCCGATGCTCTATGTGAACGTTGTGCCGGTGCGCCTCGGCGAATCTGGCGAGGTCGAGGCGGTCGGGTTGCTGCTCCAAGGCGGCGATGATGCCATCTCGCGTTCCATCGTTTCCGGCAGGGTGCTTTTCCACGAAACTGTCCGCGCAGCGGTGATCCGTCACCTGGAAAAAGACCTCGGATCCATGGCTCTTCCGAGAATCCCTGCATCCATGGTTCCGTTCACGATCGGTGAATACTTCCCCACCCCCGGCGAGGGATTCTTCGACCCGCGCCAGCACGCGGTTGCGCTGTGCTACGTCGTACCAATCGCTGGGGATTGCTCCCCACAAAACGACGCCCTCGGCTTTACCTGGTTCGAGCCAGGCGATCTTTACACTCGCGAGCTGTGCTCCGAAATGACGCCCGGGCACGTCGATATCGTCCGCCGTGCGCTTGCATACCTTGGCTACCAGCGCCAACGGCTGTAAATACGGGAAGGATCCGGGCAGTTGCCCGGATCCTTGGTTTTCCCGACGGCAAGCGTCGGCAAGTTGTCCCGACGCCGGAGCGCGGCTTGTGCACAACCGGCTCGTTGGGCTTACGCGCCGAAGACTTCCCTGCGGATTACCGGCGCGAACGCGGTGAAGGCGCGGCCGCGATGCGAGATTGCGTTCTTCTGCTCGGGAGCGAGCTCGGCCGCCGTCACCTCGAAACCTTCCGGCTGGAAAATCGGATCGTAGCCGAAACCGCCGTTGCCTGAGCGCTCGAAACGGAGCGTGCCACGAACCTCGCCGAGTTGCGTGAACTCGCGCCCATCCGGCATAACGAGTGCAGCTGCAGAAACGAAGGCGGCACCGCGGTGCTCAACCGGCACGTCCGCAAGCTGCGCCAACAAAAGCGCCACGTTGGCGGCATCGTCGCCATGTGCGCCGCTCCAACGGGCGGAAAAGATGCCAGGCGCGCCGCCGAGGACGTCGACAACGATGCCCGAATCGTCCGCGAGCGCGGGAACGCCTGCTGCTTGTGCAACGGCGCGCGCCTTGATGAGCGCGTTGCCCTCGAACGTAATGGCATTTTCCAAAGGTTCATCCAGACCGAGCGACGCGGCCGATTCGAGCCCCTCAAGTTCAGGGATCAGCGGGCGCAGGATCGCCTCGAGTTCGGCGACCTTATGTTCGTTGTGAGTGGCGAGAATCAGCTTCATGCAAGCACCGACTCCTGGAGCTTGGCAAGTTCACGGTTTCCCTTCTCCGCGAGGTCGAGAAGCGTGCCGAGTTCGGTTCGTGAAAACGGCTCGCCTTCCGCTGTTCCCTGGATTTCAATGAACTTGCCTGCGCCTGTCATCACGACGTTCATGTCGGTTTCCGCGCGCGAATCCTCCTCGTATGGCAGATCGAGGCATGGATGGCCATCGATCACCCCCACAGAGATCGCCGAAATTGAATCGCGCAGAACTGGCTTGCCTGCGCGAGGGTGAACGTGCCCGTTGGCGATTCCCCACGCCACAGCGTCGGCGAGAGCAACGTAGGCACCCGTGATCGAGGCGGTACGGGTGCCACCGTCGGCCTGGAGCACATCGCAATCGAGCACGATCGTGTTCTCGCCCAGCGCCTCGAAATCAACCACTGCGCGAAGCGAACGGCCAATCAGGCGCGAAATCTCCTGGGTACGGCCGCCGACCTTGCCCTTGACCGACTCGCGCTGGTTGCGCGTATCGGTTGCTCGCGGGAGCATCGCATACTCGCCAGTCACCCAACCCAGGCCCGAATCTTTACGCCAGCGCGGAACGCCAGCCGTGAAAGAAGCGACGCACAGCACTTTCGTGCGCCCAAACTCCACCAGAACCGAGCCTTCGCCTGCCTCGAGATAGTTGCGGGTAATCGTTACCGGGCGGAGCTCATCGGTGGCACGCCCATCTTTGCGAGAAAAATCAGTCATGTTCCAAGCATAACGCGCTCCACAGACGGTGTGACGGCCGGCGCTGGTAGATAACAGTCGGCTGCTTGCACAAGCAGCCGACAAAAACACAAAAGCGTGTTGACAGGATAGGTCCGTCAACACGCTTTTGCTTAGCCTTCTCTCGACTATCGAAGAATCCCGATTCTGCGAAGCTCCGCTAACAATGCGGGAGTCATCTTCTGGGCGAATCCGCGAGCAAGATGATGAGCGTCTTTCACCACTGTGGTGTCACCGATTGCGGGATAGCAATAGTTTGCATCACAAATGTAGTCGTTCATATCCAAGACCTTCGCGCCAAATTCTTTCGCCAACTTCTTATTGATTGGAAAATACTGTTCGTCGACGCTGTCCTTACGCAGAACTGCACACGCACCAGGACGGTCCAGGTTCTGCTGCAAGCACTGCATGACGTCATCACTGAACCGAGGAGTATCTCGGATGAAGACAACCTGCGTGTGACGAGGAATCTGGCGGAGCAAATCGCGCATGGCCGCTTCGTGAGCGGCGAGAGTGATCGGCTTCGTATAGGTGTAGTACGACAGGAGCAGAACATCAGGCGGGTTCTTCTTGATCTTCGCCACAACATTCTTCTTCCACCGCAGGCACGAGGGAACCTCAGTACTTTCTCCAGTCAATCCTCGATCTTGGATGGAGCACGAATCTCGAGTGTTGTACTCGAGAGTGAATCGACCCTGGTTCGCAAGAGTTTCCATCACGGGAGCCCACGCAGCGGCGTGTGAATCACCAGCGACCATCAGGACTTTGGGGCCACGCCCGTTTCCGTAACGACAGCCAGACGGCGTCGTCACCGCTGAGAATGACACAGAAATGTGGCAACCACGACCGGAAGGAATCGACACCTGCTTTTGAGGATTGGTGAAGTCAACGTTAGTGTTGGCGCCGATGAACTTAGCCGAAGTAGGTTTTTCCGCGGAGTGAACCCGGGTGCTTTCTCTTTAAGCGCCTGAGGCGTAAATGACCGCATCGTGTACTGTCGCAGCCGCCCATCAGGGAATACCGCCCTAATCACTTTCGGATTAGCCGTTGGGAGGAAGTTAATGACGGAGCCCCAACCAGTGGAAAGCTTGTTGTAGATATAGAACGCAGTGCCACGGCCGTCCTTTGGAGCATAGAGACGCAATTCGCCATTCTTCAGAACTACCCACATATCCGGGATGCCGTCACCCGTCACATCGGTTGTCATTGAAGTCAAGCGAACAGCGTTCTAGCCGCTACCATAGGTGATTCTGCGCGCGAAGTGACCACGGCCATCGGTCGCGAACGAGCGCAACACGCCGTTGAATGAGGCCATGATGATGGGCTTCCCATTGAAACCCTTCTGCGCAAGGGAAACGTTCTTTGCGCTTCTCCACCCTGTGTTAATCACACGGTTTTTCGCAAAATACCCGTTGCCAAGGCCCGCATAGAAGCGCAAATTACCTCTATTGTCGATCCCGAGGATGTCGACTTTCCCATCGCCGTTAAAATCAACACCGCCGAAAATGTCGCGCATTCCGTTCCAGCCGTAACCAACACGCTTGCGCGGATAGAACGACGTATTCGATCGCGCCGGGTACAACCACAGGTCGCCCTTCGTATCCGTAAGCATCATGTCCTGATACCCGTTGCGGTCTAAGTCACCCGCATTAAACGTATGTGTGATTACTTTCGACGCCCATCCGGTACCGATGTTTTGGAGGCTCCACGATGCCGACGCCGTGGCCTGAGATGATCCTCGATGCGCAAGTTGCGCCTGCGAGGAGTTTGACTGTGCGAAAGACGGTGGTGCGACCATGCCAGCAACTGACAACGCACTTACGCCAACAATCGCAAACACCTTACGCGCGAAATCTTTCATAAATCCCCCGATTAATGAGTAAATGTGCACATTCACTATAAGCAAAATCCGAGGAATTTTCCGCCGTTTATTCACATAAGTAAAATCCAGGCCCTAAATCTCATACTCAGCGTCTGGACGCGCAACCGACACTTCCCCACCAAACGCACTGCGTGCATCGGCGAGCGCCTTCTCTACGCTCGTCCACGGTTGCAAATGAGTGAGGACAAGCGTGCCGTTCTCAGTGAACCGAGCACCGACGTCGGCGGCTCGAGAAGCGAGCTGCCCCGCACGAATGCCCGTCATATGCACGCCGCGCACCGTATCACGGCCCTCTTCGAACGCAGCTTCAGCCAGTACGAAATCCGCTTCCGACGCCGCCGCCACCAGTTCGTCGTTCAAGTCCGAATCGCCCGTGTACAGTGCACGTCCCCCGCCCACGCGATCCTCAACGCGGATCGAAACCGCTGGCACCGTATGCCACGCGGCTGAAAATGCAAGATCGAGCCCAGCAATACTCACGGTGTCTCCCGGAGCGACCACATGGAAATCGAACTCGGGTGAATAATCCTCACACGCGGAATCATCAGCGAGTTGCTGAAGACGCGCACCAGCATCCGCAGGCGCATACACGGGAATCGGCGTGCCGGGCGCCGCCGGATGCCAGCGGCGATACACGTGCATCGCCGCGAGATCGGCACAGTGATCTGCGTGCAGGTGGCTGAGCACAATCGCGTCGAGCGAAAGCGGATCAATATGATTTTGAAGGTTGCCGATAGTTCCGGCGCCCAGATCAAGAAGAATCGAACCTCCGCCCTGCCCCCGCACGAGATACGAGGATGCCGCCGACGTCGGCCCCGACATCGATCCCGAACAACCAATCACTGTGAGCTTCATGCGCGTTCCTCCGTGTGAGAGATTTGCGTTGCCCCTGTCACTTCTGGCCCCAAGAAGCGCCGTGCGAGGCGTCCAAAATCTTGGGGGTCGCCTGTTGCCATGAACTGGTAGTTCGGCTCGGGGGCGTCAGCGAGCATACCGTTCGCAATGAGGGTGCGGTAAACGTCTTTCGCGGTCTCTTCCGCACTCGACACCAAGGTTACGTCCTCCCCCATCACGTACGAGATGACACCCGTCAACAGCGGATAGTGCGTGCAGCCCAAGACGAGCGTGTCTACACCGGCGTCGCGAACAGGCTCCAAATACTCTTGCGCGGCGGCGAGAACCTCAGCCCCGGCAGTCACCCCCTGCTCCACAAACTCAACGAAAGCTGGGCACGCCTTCATGGTCAAGCGCACGTCAACTGCCGCCGCGAAAGCATCCGCGTACGCACCCGAACCGATCGTGCCTTGAGTGCCAATCACCCCGATGTGACGGTTCCTTGTCGAGGCCATCGCCCTGCGCACGGCAGGTTGAATCACTTCGATCACGGGGATGCCTGCCCGCTGATAGCGCTCGCGTGCGTCGTGGAGAACGGCCGACGAGGCCGTATTACATGCGATCACCAGCATCTTCACGCCTTGATCCACAAGCTGGTCCATCACGCCCAGCGCCAGCTCGCGTACCTGTGCAATCGGGCGCGGGCCATACGGCGCGTATTTCGTATCACCGATGTAGCTGATCGATTCGCCAGGCAGCTGATCGATAATCGCACGGGCCACGGTGAGCCCGCCGAGCCCGGAATCGAACACGCCAATGGGTGCGTTGTTCATCGACGCGCCTCCTTCGAACGTACGGACGCTACGAGCGATTCCTGCCACCATGTGGCCATCGCGTAGAGAACAGCCATCATGTCTTCTGGAGTTTCGACCTCGGGCACGTTGTCGGTGAGCCGAGAATACTGTGTGGTGAACATGCCGGCGCGTTCGAAAATTTCAGTGGCGGCCTCGTCGGAATCGATTTCGAGGCGGGTGGCAAGAACAAGGCGAATGTCGTTGAGGGAGGCGAGCCAGGACGGGGCGTCCTCGTTCGACACCCATACACGGTCTCCGATCCCCATCGCGGTGGCGCCCGGATTTTGCGGAGTCTCGATCGCACGCAGTTGCATATAGAACGTGGTGAGGTTTTCGATCTTCGCTCCCGCGATCGAATCCTCCGTCAGCGACCTCAGTGTGTGTGCAGATTCAGGGTTCTCGCTCATGTCCGGGAAGAGTGCTTCCATCGCAGGGTCGACGGGTAAGCCATCTTCGTAACTGGAGGGCCCGACGTCGACGGCAGAGTGGGCAGCTTCCTCCACTCCCGCGAGCTCCAACTCGAGCGCATCGAAAAGATCGGCTTCGGGATCCGAGGGCCGTTGCTCGACTTCTTCGCGGCGCTCAACCTCGCGCCGAATGTCGGATCCCATGATGAGAACGAGATCGCGTGCGAGCGAGGCGAGCATGGTGCGCTCGTCCTCGGTGGCGCGTGCCTCGTATCCCCCGCGCGCGGGGCGGAAAGCCATCATTGCTCGTCCTCCTCGATCGTGGCACGCAGGCCGTACGTGTGCATGGCAGTGGCGTCTTTCTCCATCGCCTCACGGCTACCGTGCGAAACAATCGCGCGCCCGCGGTGGTGCACACGAAGCATGCATTTGTATGCAGTTTCCACATCCATTGTGAAGTAGGATTCGAACACCCATTGAACGTAGCCCATCAGGTTCACGGGATCGTTATGCACGACGGTGCGCCAGCCGGTTGCCTTGCTTGGCACGGCCGTCGCGTTTTCTTCAGGTTTGACGATGTTGGTATTTTCTGTGGGCACGGCGTAATTCTACCCAAGATTTGGCGCGTGTCCGGTACGCCAACAGCGCATTCACCCACATTTTGAGCGGTTTTTCTCCTAAAAAGTATGCGCGGTCACACGATGAGCACTACCGTAGTGCCTATGACCACACATTCGACGGCGTTGCTCACCGATATGTACGAGCTGACGATGCTGGACTCGGCAATTCACTCGGGGACGGCTTTTCGTGAATCTGTTTTTGAAGTTTTTGGCCGCCGATTGGGCGGCGGGCGCCGTTACGGCGTTGTTGCTGGCACAGCTCGCGTGCTTGACGCAGTGGAGAACTTCCGTTTCGACCCGGAAGAGATCGAGTACCTGCGCGAGCAGGGTTTCCTTTCGCAAGAGACTCTCGATTTCCTCGCGAACTATCGTTTCTCTGGTTCGATTTACGGCTATGCGGAGGGCGAGTGCTATTTTCCGAATTCTCCAATTTTGACGGTGAAGGGCACGTTCGCTGAGGCGTGCATCCTTGAGACGGTGCTGCTGTCGATCCTGAATTACGATTCTGCGGTGGCGACGGCGGCGTCGCGTATGACGACGGCGGCCCACGACCGTCCGTGCCTGGACATGGGTGCCCGCCGTGCCCACGAAGTGGCCGCAGTTGCGGCCGCTCGCGCTGCGATCATCGGAGGCTTTACGGGCACGTCCAACCTTGAGGCTGCCCGCCAGTATGGGATCAAGCCGATTGGCACGGCGGCTCACTCGTTTACGCTTCTTCACGATTCGGAGGAGGAAGCGTTCGCTGCTCAGATCGCAACCATGGGCACGAGCACGACGTTGCTGGTCGATACATACAACGTCACAGCTGGAGTAGAGAAGGCCGTTAAGGCGGCCCGCGACGCCGGTGGCGAGCTTGGCGCTGTGCGCCTGGATTCTGGTGATCTGGTGGCACAGGCGTTCACAGTACGCACACAACTCGATAATCTTGGCGCAACGTCCACGAAGATCACAGTAACCTCCGATCTGGACGAGTACGCGATCGCCGCGCTTGGTGCCGCTCCCGTGGATTCGTACGGCGTCGGCACGAAGCTAGTCACCGGTTCCGGGCACCCGACGGCGGGGCTCGTCTACAAGCTGGTTGCTCGCGAGAACACGGACGGCACGTGGAAGGAAGTCGCAAAGAAATCGGACCACAAGGCGTCGGTTGGGGGCCTCAAGGTAGCCGGCCGCCGTCACGACGAAACAGGCCGTGCAGTGGAGGAAGTCGTGGTCTCTGCGCGCGATTACCAGCAGGGGCTCGACTACCTGGCCTCGCAACACGCCCGTCCGCTCCAGGTGCCTCTGATCGAAAACGGCGTGATCAATGAAAAGTACCGCGAGGCGGATTCGCTGGCGCTTGCCGCTGAGCGTCACCGTAATTCTCGCGCTGCTCTCCCCTACGCCGCATGGCGCCTGTCCGAGGGCGAGCCGGGAATCCCCACCCGCCTGGAGGATATCTTCGACGGCGACGAGGAGTAAACCTCACACCCTGCTGCCGCCCGGCATTTCCATACGCTCCTGTTGGAACTTCGTCTTGAAGCCGCGCATGACGGCGGGGCCTGCGGACGACAGTGTTTGTGCAGCAGCGGGGCGCGGACGGATTTTGAACTGTCCCCGCCCCGCTGCTGCACAATGATTATTTTCGTCCAACGAACCACCGCTGAATCTTAAGGATCCTCGCCTCGATCTGTTCGAGGGATGCGCGCGCCACGTCCGGGCCGCCAGTGGCTTTGCGTAGATCGGTGTGGATGAGCGCGTGCGGGCGGCCTGTCTTTGCCGCGAAGGCGGCCACAAGCTTGGAAAGCTCCTTGCGCTTTTCCCTTCGCTTACGCGAATCCATCACTGGGCTGGGGCCATCGCCGCGTTTCTTCGATGCCGCCGCCTGCTCAGCCTGATGCTGGCGCAACAGCTGCGTTACTTCAGCTGGATCAAGCAGGCCAGGAATCCCCAAGAAATCTGCTTCTTCGTCTGAGCCAACCTCAGCCCACTGGCCGAAGTCCGCCCCGTCGAACACGACGCGATCAAACGTCACATCTGAAGAGAGTGCCTGGTAGCCCGGTCCATCGACCTCGTCGGAGGCTGTTTCCTCACGGTTCGCCTGCGCAAGCTCGTCGTCATTCCAGCCGTCCGGATTGTCTTTCTTGATGAGTGCGTGATCACGTTCCTTCTCTAGCTGGCCTGCCAGCCCGAGGAGCACCTCAACGGAGGGAAGAAACACCGACGCCGTCTCTCCGCGCTTACGCGCCCGCACGAAACGTCCGATCGCCTGTGCGAAGAACAACGGAGTAGATGTGGAGGTGGCGTACACGCCCACGCATAGGCGCGGAACGTCCACGCCCTCCGAGACCATACGAACCGCTACCATCCAACGCTTCGTATTCGCCGAGAACTCGGCGATCTTATCCGACGCCGTCGCGTCATCCGACAGCACCACCGTGGTGGCCTCGCCGCAAATCTGCTCGAGGATCGCAGCGTACGCACGGGCAGTCTTGTGATCCGTAGCGATCACCAGCCCACCGGCGTCGGGAACGCCCTTGCGCACAACCGTCAGGCGATCGTCAGCGGCAGCGAGAACCGCACGGATCCAATCACCGCTCGGATCGAGTGCCGTGCGCCATGCGAGCGCTGTGATGTCTTTCGTCGATACCTCACCGAGCGTGGATTGGTATACCTCACCGTGTTTGGTCTGCCAGGTCATCTCGCCTGAATACGACATGAAGATCACCGGACGCACGACACCGTCGTGCAAGGCATTGCCGTATCCATACGAATAATCCGCGCGCGAACGCAAAATGCCATCAGTGTCGGGCTCGTAGGTAACAAACGGGATCTGCGAGGTATCCGAGCGAAACGGCGTTCCTGTGAGCGACAGGCGGTGAACCGCCGGAGAAAATGCCACACGGATCGCGTCACCCCACGAGAGGTTATCGCCACCGTGGTGCACCTCGTCCAAGATTACCATCGTCTTCTTCGCGGAGGTTCGGTGCCGGTGCATCATCGGCGCGCGCGCCACCTGCGCATACGTCAGGCACACGCCGTTAAACGAGCGCCCAAGCCCGCTCTGCGAATTCGAAAAATCCGGATCCAGCTGGATACCCACGCGCGCCGCAGCCTCGGCCCACTGATACTTCAAATGTTCCGTGGGGCACACCACCGTGAGCTCTGTGGCCTCACCGCGTGCCATCATCTCCACGGCCACACGCAGAGCAAACGTGGTTTTACCAGCGCCCGGTGTCGCCACCGCAAGGAAATCCTGCGGCATCTGGTTCAAATACTGCTCCAGCGCCTCCGCCTGCCAAGCGCGCAGACTCCCTGCCGTACCCCAAGCAGCGCGCTGGGGATACGAGGGAGAAAGGTTTTCAGCTGAGAAGAGTGAGGGCTGGCTTTGACGCCCGCCGCTCACTGCTCACCCGGAACGTTCGGGCCGAACGGCCACGAGGAATCCCCTCCGCCGTTCTTCATCGATTCGTAGATCGCTTTGCACGTGGGACACACTGGGTAACGATCGGGGTTACGCATCGGGGTCCAGACTTTGCCACACAGCGCGACAACAGGGCGCCCTTCCACGGCCGAGCGCATGATCTTGTCTTTACGAACGTAGTGGGCGTATCGCTCGTTATCGCCGGGCTCAACCTCCTCGCGGACCTCCTCGAGAACCGCAGTGCCGCCGGCAGATTCGGGCTGCCCCGGATCCGGGTAGCCAGGCTGAGATGGACCAAACGAAGGAGTAGTGAACATGGACCTATTCTAATTCCGCTCCCCCGCGATGCCCAGACCCAGCAGGCGGGGATTCACCACACTCGCATGGAAAAGGGAGGCGCCTAAGCGCCTCCCTTTTCCGAAGTACTATCTCCGAGTAGGCATAAACGCCACCTCGGAGTGATCAATCACTTGGTGACAGCCTTCTTCAGGTTCGAACCAGCCGAGATCTTCACGCCGTAGCCAGCCGGGATCTGGATCTCTTCGCCGGTGCGGGGGTTGCGGCCCTTGCGAGCAGCACGCTCGGTGCGCTCCACGGACATGAGGCCGGTGATCTTCACCGAATCGCCCTTGGCGAGAGCCTCAACGAGGACGGTCTGGAGGGCCGAGATGGCCTTATCGGCGTCGGTCTTGGTCAGGCCGGCCTCTTCGGCGATCTTTGCAATAAGCTCAGTGCGGTTGAGGGACATTGTTTTCCTCTCGATAAAACGGATATGTCTGACGGGTTCGGATGAACCGCTAAGTAAAAACCTAACGGATATGCGGGCAAAACGGCGACTTTTCGGGCGTGTTGCACGAAATTCGCAAAATTCTTTCCACGTTTTGATCCTTTTTACTCTCGCTTCGTCACATTCGCAACAGTTGCTAGATCGCAACGAGAAGGTAGACGAAGATGATTTTCACGATAATTCCGAACGCAAACAGCGCAGCATAACCCGATTCAATGCGCTCATCGTTGACCTTGCCCTGTGCATAGGCAAGGATCGCTGGCTGACCAAGGATGCCCGCCATGGCGCCAGCAGTGCGTTGCGCCGACAGACCGAGGAATTTGCCCGCCAATGCAGTGAGCACAAGAACAACGACGGCGATCGCGAGACCAAGAAGGCCCCCTCGTAGTCCTTCCGGCGTGAATGCAGTCCGCGCGAAGGCCGGGCCGGACGAGATACCCACGGCGGCCAGGAAGAGGAGCAAGCCAAGCTGACGGATCGTCAGGTTTGCGGCCATTGGGAACTGCCACACGACCGGACCCGTTCGCTGGAGATAGCCAAGAATCATGCCCACAACAAGAGGTCCCGCAGCAGCACCGAGGGAGAAGGTACTCCCACCCGGAAGCGTGAACTGCACCATGCCGAGCAAAAGGCCAAGGACCATACCCAGCCCCATCGGGATCGCGTCGACCTCAGAAATGGAGCGCACAGAGTTGCCGAAGAAAGAATTCAACGCGTCAAACTCACGGCGCGGGAACGCCACGAGAACGCGATCTCCGAGTTCAAGGTGCATGTCGTCGGCTGCGAGCATCTCGATGTCGCCACGGTGAATACGCGTGATCACACCACCAAAGCGGCCTCCCACGTTAAGCTCAACGACGCTACGTCCCGCCAGATCGTCGTTGGACACGAGGAACTGGCGGAAATCAACCGTCGAGCGATCGTCCGCTAGGTGAGACGGGACAACCTCGCCGAGAGCATCAACAGCTGCATCGACGTCGGCTGCCATGCCAACCACCACCACGCGATCACCCTCCACAAACTCTTCACCGGGCGAAATCACGCGCACGGAGTCGCCGCGCTGCAGATACGACAGCCGCACCTGCTGTTCCTTCCAGCCGGGAACGTCGCGGACCGGCATGGCACGATGGACAATGGCTGTAACGGCCGAGAGGTGATCTCCGGCGCGCGACGGAACATCGTTCTTTTCGTTCCACTTCTGACCCACCACGATCGCGACGGCAATGATCGCAACAATCACACCCATCGGATACCCAAGCGCGTAGCCCACGCCAGGGGCGTCTTTGTTCGTGGCGGCGTCAGTTGCAGCGGCGAGCGCCGGCGTGGTGGTCATGGAACCAGCAAAAACGCCGATTCCCAGATCACGCGAGAGGCCAAGCAGATTTCCGAGGAACACCACAACCGCGCCGCCGATGCCGAGAACTAGCACAGACGAAAAGATGAACTTCGCCTGACGGCGCAGATCCGAGAAGAAAGTTTGCCCTGCACTGATGCCCACCATATAGACGAACAGGCCAAGCCCAAGACTTTGCACAAGACCGAGAGTCTTCCCCATCTCTGGCACAAAGTTGCCAACAAGCAGGCCGACAAAGAGTGCGCCAGCCGCGCCGAGCTTGAGCGGCCCGAACGGAACCATTCCAAGGAGCGCGCCGAGTGTGACCACGAGAAAGACGGTCAAAAGCGGCTGCGCCGAAAGTAGCTCTATCAACGTATTCCTTTCAGTTATGCGGCTGTGACCAGCCGAAGAATGATGCGGGTGGCGAGCTCCATCGACCCGACGGGAAGGAACTCGTGAAACGAGTGGAAGTTATGTGCGCCAGTGAAAAAATTTGGCGTGAAAAGCCCCTGTGTGGAGAAGTAGGATCCATCGGTTCCGCCTCTCATCGGTGTGGGTTTCGGCTCGACACCGACGTACTCGAACGCCTCAAGGAGGCGGGTGAGCCCGGCCCGATTTTCCTCCGTCATCGAGTCGGCAATATTCGCGTACGTATCTTCGAGGACGAGTTCGACGCGGGCGCGCGGCTCTCGTCGTGCAATTTCATCGACGACGGCGGCGATCCGGGATTTCTTCTCTTCGTAGCCCTGACGGGAGTGGTCACGAATATTGAGGGTGAGGGACGCGTGGGATTGCACGGCATCCATCTCCTGAACCCAGATATATCCCTCGCGCCCCTCAGTATTCTCGGGAGTTTCAGCTCGATTGAAAGAGTTGGCGATGTCGATGGCAATCAGGAGGGGATTGACGAGCACGCCCTTCGCGCTCATCGGGTGGGCGGCCACGCCGTCGATCTCAATGCGCGCATAGCCAGCGTTGAACGTTTCCCACACCACTTCGCCGATCGGTCCACAATCGAGCGTGTACGCGAAATCGGGGTTAAAGCGGCTCATATCGAGCACTTTCGCACCGCGCAGTCCGATCTCTTCGTCGGGGACGAAGGCGATCTGAACTTCTCCGTGAGGAAAATCGCCAAGTCGGCCAAACGCCGTCATCAGCTCGGCGATTGCCGCTTTGTCATCAGCGCCGAGCACGGACGTCCCGTCGGTTGTGATCACGGTGTCGCCCACATACCGCTCCAGCTCGGGGAAATCCGCAACTGAGAGGGGTCCGCGTCCAAGATCGATGTCACCACCCGCATAGTCGTGTACCTGTGCGTTGACGCGCGGCGAGAGCCCGACGTCGGCAGTATCAACATGCGCACAGAAACCCACCGACGGGCCGGTACCCGTTGCGGGGAAGACGGCGGTGAGGCAGGCGTGCTCATCGACATGAATACGTTTGGCACCAAGCTCAGCCAGTTCAGCTTCGAGTAGGCGGATCATCTCCCACTGCCCACTGCTGGACGGTACCTCGGTAGCCTTTGCGTTCGATTGCGATTCAATCGCGCTGTAGCGCATGAATCGCTCAATTAGTTCTTCCCTCACGGTTAAATGGTAGGACCGCGCCTGCAACCGCACCGCGCCCAGAGGCAGGTTTAACGCAACGTCACACAAAAATCGCCTGCACGCACACCATATAGGTGAGCGTTCCCACAATAACAGACAGCGATGTGTTGCGCTTCCACAGGTGAACGCCGATCGTCACGGCGAGGGCGATTACAGTGGGCGCGACCGAGCCGACCGACGTCGGCGAGACATGACGCACCATAAACACAACGAGCGCGCTCATCACGGCGATCGGGAGAACCGAACCGAGGTATTCAACCCAGGCGGGGACTTCTCGCCCGCGGAAAACGACGAATGGAAACGCACGTAGCGCAACTGTAATTGCACCGCAGATCGCGATAATCGTCAGGGCTCCCCAGGTACTCATCGCGCGGCCTCCTCGATAAGCCCGCGAAGCGCAAGCAAACCGACGAGCGCCAAGAGGAGTGCGGGAAGAAGAAAGTTCTCGCGGCCAAAGAAAACCCACGCGACTGCGCTGGCAGCTACGGCAACGACTGCAGGAATCACGGTTCCGAGTTGACGGATCTGATCCATCGCGATGACAACAAAGAGTGCAGTCAGGGAAAACTCGAGCCCGGTGGAATCGAACGGAAGCGCAGCACCAAGAACTCCCCCAAGAACTGCGGAGAACACCCAGTAGAAGTAGGTGAGCCCGGAGTAGACGAGACGAATCAGACGCTCGTCCCCACGCGCGTGCCGGTAGGAGGCGTGGAGCGCGAAGTTTTCGTCCGTGAGTGTGTAGATCAGGAACGCCTGGGCACGCGGGCCGAAGCTTCGGAACTTGCGCAAGAACGGAAGCCCGTAGAACATATGGCGAGAATTCAACAGGAAAGCCATCAGAGCAACAGTACCGAGCGTGAAACCACCACCCAGGAACACCACAACAAGATACTCGAGTGAACCGGCGTAGACCACAGCGGCAGACAGCCCAGCCCATTGTGGCCCCCAGCCTGATTTTGCCATGAGCACGCCGAAGCCCATGCCGAGCGGAAGGTAGGCGAGGAAGATCGGCCACGAAATTTTGGCGGCGATTCCGATGGATTCGCGGCGCGACGCCGGCGCCGCGGTTTGCTGCTCCTCAGTTCCGTTTTCTTCGATCAACGAGTTCTACCTCCCACGCACTCACATCTTCTTCAATCATCGTCTTGACCTCTGCAAGGGTGACCTCGCCCCCACGTACGAGAAAGTCAAACACACCTCCTTCCTCGATTGAAGAAAAGCCCGCATAGTGGAATCCATGGCGCAGGTAGAAGCGTTCGCGGGCGCTCCGTTGCTCCGGGTTTGGTGCGTGTGGGTCGGTGAGAGTTTCGAGCTCAAGGATCTGGCGATGGTGTGGGAATTGACGCTGATAATAATCAAGGATTGAGCCACCCGCTCCTTTTCCGCGTCGCTCAGGAGATGCGGCAAGGAAAACCACGTAGAGGATGTCTGCATCACTCATTGTCAGTGTGGCGCCAAGGAAACCTGCAGCATCGTGAAAAGCGGTTGCTCGCACTTTCCCTTCCACGATGAGAGGGAAAAGTTCTTCCTCTGGGACAAGTTCTGCTTCCGGGAATGCCTCATGGTAGAGAGCGCGAGCCTGGAGAGCAAAAGGCGAATCAAAGGAGGTGATATCTGACGCATTGATGTCCATGCCACCGAGGATACCAGCGCGTTCCCCCTGGTTGAGTACGAGTTTTTACATTACATTCAAAAATATTCGTTTACCGATGTTTTCGCAGGTCATCACAAATGATCGGGTTCTCAGGACTTTTCGACATCATCCTGCTAGGCTGATCACGCTTATACCTTCACTCATTCACATAAGCACTCATCATAGTCACACAAACTTCACAGATTATTTTGAGTTTTTCGCAACCATGAAAGAGAAACACAATGAAATATCAGCTCACTGGAGCCGCTGCGGCTTGCACATTTGCCGTTTCTTCACTTTTAGTGGCGGCACCGGCTAACGCCTACCCGTACACTTCCAGCACACGCACATACGTTTCCACCGACCACTCATACACGGCACGTTCAGCTTCGTTGAGTGTCCTCAAAGCCGCTCTCGATCGCGCTGAACGCGAATACGTTCAGGCCGTTTATCAGGCCAAGCGAATCTCACTCACAACGCCAAGCACATGGGAGATCCAGCGCGCCACGGCAATCGCCAACGCAAAGGCAGATGCGCTGGCAGCCGCCGAGAGCGGCCTTTCAAAAGCTAAGGCGAAGCTTTCGGCCAGCGAATCAGCACTGAAGGAGGCGAAAGCTGCTCTTACTGTAGCGAAGAACGCCCAGGACGCTGCCCAGACAGCAGCGAACAAGAAGGAAGCCGACTATCGCACGGGAGAGGAAGGTCAGCAGTATAACCGTAGTCTTCTGGAGAAGATCGCTTCTGCACACGAGCTCACTGATGGCGAGAAAGAAGCACTCAAGGCATCTACTGGCCTGGCGAAAAAGAGCGTCCACCTCGGTTTCGAGCTGATTCCTCTGCGTGCTGAGGTCAGCAAGGCAAAGGCTGCACTTCGCGAAGCCGAAGAAGCACTCGAAGCCGCTCTGGCTCCCGAGGGCGCAACACAACCTGCGCCGGCTGAGACAACGTCCGCTCCCGCCGATGTTCCCCCTGCTCCCCCGCTCCCTGGAGCAGTCCCGCCGGCGCCGCCTCTCCCCGGCGCATCTACGCCGAAGGCCTCCGCCCCCAAGAAGACGATGACAGCCGCCCAAGCGCGCGTAGCCATCGAGCAGGCGAAGGATGCACTTGCTGCGGCAGAGAAGAAATTCGCTGCGACACAGGCCGAATACGAGGCCGCCGTCGAGGCAACAGACGAGGCCAACAACATCCTCAACACTTTCGCATCCCCTAACTCGCGTGAGATCTGGGAGAAGTACATCCAGGCACACATTGCACGGGCCGAACCAGAACTTGCCAAACTACGCGTAGCCACCCAGGAAGCCTCCGCTGTTCTTGCTCAAGCTGGTAAGGGTGTCAAGAATGCCCAAGATCGTGTTTCCCGAGCGGAACTCGCGTACGAGGATGCGGCATACAGCGTCGATCTCGCCCAGCAGTCGGTAAAGGCCACCTCGGAGCGCGCCCAGCAGGCGCGGCATGCGGTGGCTACGGCCAAGGAATCCCGAGCCAAGCTCGCAGATGCGATCAAGCGTACCAACGCAGCCCAGGCTCGTTACGAGGCCGCGAAGCGTGCCTACGCTGAGGCATTCCGCGCACAGCAGCGCCCAGCATTCTGGCAGCTCCGCCAGCAGTCGAGCTACAACGCATTCATCGTTTACGCAATGCCTTACGCCTTCTGATCACAGAAGGAAGAGTTGGGGGCCACCGGTTTCCCGGTGGCCCCCAACTCTTATTTCTTCACCTAAGCGATCGGCACCTATTACTCAAAGCGACGACGCCCAGTGATCATTACACCGGCGCTCAGAGCAAGCAATGCCAGAATTCCCATCGCCCCTACCGACGCACCAGTAAACGGTAGCTTGGTTCGCGGCGCTGGCTGACTCGGCGTAGAGCCCGGCTGACTCGGAGTCGACAACGGGGTCGGGGTCTCCGACGGGGTCGGGGTCTCCGACGGGGTCGGGGTCTCCGACGGGGTCGGGGTCTCCGACGGGGTCGGGGTCTCCGACGGGGTCGGGGTCTCCGACGGGGTCGGGGTCTCCGACGGGGTCGGTGACCCCGAGTAGGTCACAATACGCGTATCTTCCTCAGTGGTCTCACCACTGTTGGAACCCGACATCCCTGGCTGGGTGTCCTCAGTAAAATCGATGACCCCACCGCCACCGATCTCGATCCACGGGACCTGCGAATCTTCTTCGGTGGTCTGTCCACCATTCGAACCAGAATCACCCGGCTGGGTATCTTCGGTGAAATCCACGAAGTTACCGCCACCGGCAATAGGCGTATCCGAGGGAGTCGGCGTCGGAGTATCCGACGGAGTCGGAGTCGGCGTCGGAGTATCCGACGGAGTCGGAGTCGGCGTCGGAGTATCCGACGGAGTCGGCGTCGGAGTATCCGACGGAGTCGGCGTCGGAGTATCCGACGGAGTCGGCGTCGGAGTATCCGACGGAGTCGGCGTCGGAGTATCCGACGGAGTCGGCGTCGGAGTATCCGACGGAGTCGGCGTCGGAGTCGGCTTGCTCGTCCAGGAGAGCGTCACGTCGGTTTTCGCGCGCGCCTCGGCCGGCTGCATCAGAAATACGTTCTGGCCCGCAAAGAGACCACCACTCTTCAGGGGCTGAGTGGGGATAAGAATCTTGCCGTTGAAAACCTTGCTTTTCACGGTTGCAGTGATCAGAGCCTCACCCTTGGTTGTCTCCCCCCGAGCATCCACATACACCTGCTGCCCAGGCTTGACTTCAGCCGGGTTAATCTTCACACCATACTTGTCGGTCAAAGGAAGATTCGGAGACACTTCAAGCGACGCGCTCTCGGCATTCTCGATTGAAACAGTGACTGGACCAGCCAGCTCCCCTGCCTCGAACGGCACAGTGGCTTTCGAGAGCGAAACATGCGGCTGCGTGAGCTCGGAGAGCTCGATACCCGTGTTCTGCTGCCCAATCAACGCCTCGTACAGCTTCGCCATGCGCTCGCCGTTCTCCGCCTTCACAACCGGAAGATTACGCTCGATCGCCGAGCGGACTTCATCGGCATCCGTATTCTCGAGCCAGTGCGGATGATCGGCAAGATTATCCGCATCTGGAATTGCGCGCGACTTCGTCATGTCGACATCGAAGCCATCGGTGAAATGCCAAATCGCAGCTTGTGTTGCTGCAATCGCCTGCTTCTCAGTTAAGTTCGGCAACTGATACTTCGTGCGCACCTGCTCAAGAGCGAGTGTTGGGTACGAGTTCTGCGAAATCCACGCAACCTTTTTCTGGACTTCTTCTTCCTTGAAGTGGTTGGCCGCACTCTTTCGAATAGGCTCGTAAGACTTGGCGTCCACCGTGTAGGTGGTGGCCTTGCCATAAATTACAGGCTCGCTTGCCTCGATGCAGTAAGCGCGCAGGATCTGATCCGTTCCGTTGACTACCTTAAAGAGGCTCGTAAAAAAGTACCGCTGATAGTTCGGGTACTTGGGTAATGGAGTGACCGCGAGGACATACGAATAGTCATTCTCCGTTTTTCCGCAATGTGATACTGCTGCGTGTCAGCAGGCGCGGCTTGGACCGGGCTGACGAATGTTGCACCAACGCCGCCCACCAACGCCGCACCGACAGCGCCAGTCAACGCTCTTTTACTGAATCTGCGTAGTGAACTCACAAGATTCCTTTCCATCGAATTGTGAAACTCTTTTCACCAGTTATTTCTCGAGTGTTTTGCTCGGTTGCAGATAAGCGCCGCACTCGATAACAAGCAGGTTTTGAAAAGAGTTTCACCCATTATATGACACCCACATATCAATTCGACTCGAAAACGGATTTTGCTCCAAAATTGGGGCGCAACGCACGAGTGAAACTCTCCTAGTGCGATCAACCTCACTACTACATGAGAACGCTACTCATTTTTGTTAGCATCTTGCTCAGGAATTTCTATCGATTCCTCATGCCTAACAGCAGTGAATTAGAAAGAAACAAAATGAAGATGAAAGCTCTGAAGTCTGCCGTTCTTGCGGCAGCCGCCAGCCTTTTCTTCGTGTCGACGACGCCGGTGGCCGCAACAGCCGCCGACGGCCCGGTGTTCTCCGAGAACCACACGGACGGCTTCTACGTCGTGACGGATACCGGAACCCCCGTTCTGAAGACACGAAACGGTCTAGCAAACACCGTCTACGACGGCAACGCCACATTCATCATTGACCCCTCAGCTTACGATGACGGCTCCTACGAGTTTGCGCAGTTCGAGAAGACCGGCCATACAGCATACTACTCGGTGAACCAACGCTCCTACTTTGAGCCCGGCTGGAGCGGCAACCCCACCGGGAATGGCTTCACCGCACTCGGGGTGTTGTTCACTGATGTGAAAGGCCCGGGTGAGCTTTCACTCTATGGCAACAACCTGACCAACGATGAGGACATCTCCCCAGTCCTTGCGGGAGATCAATACTTCATCAGGAAGGGCACCTACCTGCCTATCCTCGGACACACCCACGCGCACTGGTACTTCCAGAAGGCTGGCGACTACACATTTAAGGTCGTTCCTCTGGGAGTCAAGAATGGCGAGGTTATCCGCGGCGAGGAAGTGACCCAGACCTACAAAGTCACCAAGTCCGAAGACGATTCATCCCCGGCGTCACCAGTTGTTGACCGCGGCGAGGATCCAACAGCTAAAGACCGCCCACAGGGCGTCCGAGCCGAAGATCTCAGCAGTTCAGCACCAGCTCCGAAGGAAGAGCCATCGGCCGCGCCGTCGACAGAACCTGCACCTACCCCCACGGATACCCCGAGCACACAGCCCTCAGAGGACGTCGATGCCGATGCTCCAGCTGACGGCGAAACTTCCGCGGCGCCCTCCGCTGATGCGCCCGAACCGGACACCAAAGATACCGAGACTCCCGGAACCGATGAATCTCAAGATACTGGCTCTGGATGGAACTGGGGTGGCCTGTTCGGCGATAACGAGGATGATGGCACGCCCGACTGGGTCGATTCTCCACCAGCTGCTTGGAAACCTGTAGAAACTCCTGCAACCCTCGCCGGAGGACACCTGGACGCATTCTATGTCTATTCCAGCGACCTTGAGTCAGTGGACCTCCTCACCAAGGAAGACATCACCGGTCAGGGCGTTATCCGCACGCCCGAGTCGGCACGCTTCGTCATGAACGCCGACACGTACGAGACCGGCCTGGAGTACAAGTTGCCCGGCGGCGAAACCACGGGCTACATCTCCCCCTCGGTGAAGGCAAAGAAGGGTCTCTACCCTGGTTTTGCTTCAAACCAGTACACCAAGAACGAAGTCAAGAACGCGAAAGTCGTTTTCGAATCGATCACGGGCCCTGGCAAGCTCGCGTTTATGGACGCCAACCTCGACGGCACGTTCCAGACCGTGCTCGACGGCGGCAAGTATTATGTTGAGGACGGCGCCTCGTTCTCCGTGCCTGCCTCGTATCACAAGCACACCCACTGGATTTTCACCAAGCCGGGTAAGTACGTCATCAAAGCGAAGGTAGTTGCCGAGACCGAATCTGGACCGGTGGAATCTTCGCTGAAGACATACAACTGGTTCGTCAAGCCCAACGACGCCGATCCAAACAAGGATGCTGCCGGCGATCTGTCCGAGCTCGACAAGGCTCCAGAGGCGAAGGCCGGCGATCCCAAGACCAACGCCCCTGACCCGTCTGCGAGCGAGTCGCCGAAGGCTGAGGAGACGCCGAAGACTGAAGAACCGTCCTCTGCCCCGTCCGAAAACGACGACACAACCCCCGAGGCTCCGAAGGCCTCGTTCCCATGGGTCGAACTGGTTCCGGGAATCGTGAAGCCAACTCCGGCTCCCGAACCGAGTCCTGCTCCGACGTCGGCCCCAACGCCCAAGGACAACGAAACGCTCGCTCCGAAGGCGCCGGTGGAGAAGAAGCTCGAGATCGCACGCGGCCATATTGACCTGATCAACGTGTCAGCCGACGGCAAGAAGCTCGTCCTCAACGCGAAGGACGACACCACAGGCGAGACACCCGTGCTGCGCGCACCGGAAAGCTTCTACCTACGCGTGAGCGACAAGTCGAAGCGTGATATCCCCGGCAAGCTTGCCAAGGAGACCGCGCCGAACGGCTACCTCTTGTCGCAAAATGGCGAGGATCAGACCTACGCTCCGTTTGCCGGATGGGACACCACACTGGTTCAGCCTGCGTACGAGCAGATTCGCATCCACTTCAATAAGGTCACCACTCCTGAAGGTGGCAAGGTGTTCATGTTTGGTTCGGACCGTCGTGGAAAGCTCGTCTCCCCTCTCGAGGGCGGCAACATGGAGCTGAACTCGGGCGATTCAATTCTTCAGGAAACACCGATGCACGTGCACACCTCATGGCTGTTTACCCAGCCGGGCGTGTACACGATGAAGGTTCAGGCAGAAGACGCGAAGGGCGCTCTGGCTGCCGGTTCACTGATGGGCTTGCCAAAGGCTGATTCGGTGAAGGTCAAGTCGAATGAGGCAACATACACTTGGCTCATTGGCGATGCGACTGAGCAACCCGCTCCGAGCACAACTCCGACGCCGAATGCCGAGGCCGACACGCCTGAAATGCCTCAGCCTGGCGACTCGGCCCTGGACGCGATCAAGGACCAGTTGGCTGAGATCAGCGGTAAGCTCGACACTCTCGACGCAATCCTCGATGCCATTAACAAGGCAAAGGATCCCTCGGTGATCGAGGCTCCGGACGCCCCCAAGGCGGAGGCGACGCCGATGGCCCCGCAGACCTCACAAGCTCCGGAACAGAAGGGCCCGGACGCATCCGTGACAACTCCAGTGGCTCCCGAAACTCAGGAGCCCCCCGCGCAGGCCGACCCGCAGACAAAAGTGACGCTGTTCGATCACGGCCACTTTGACCTGTTCAACGTGTTCGCCAAGGACGGCAAGGTGCTCCTTGCCGCGAAGGAAGACACCACCGGCAAGCCAGTTCTACACAAGCCCGAGAGCATCGCGCTTCGTGTGAAGAGCGACCGCTTCATCATCACACCGGACACGTTCCCCTCCATCTTCCCGAAGGAAGTCTTCTTCCTTCCGGCGAATGACGCGGACACGTCGCAAATGGTGTGGCCAGGATGGGACACCTCTGCGGTACGCCCGAACTTCGAAGCAACCAAGATCGTCTTCGACAAGGTTGAGGGCCCTGGGCAGGTCTTCCTCTCGCGCTCCGACGCGTTTGGCGGCGTTGCCCCCGCGCTGAAGTCCGGCAATTTTGCGATCAGCGCTGGCGACTACATCGATCAGGTCAACCCGGCTCACGTTCACGCGAACTGGATGTTCGAGAAGGAAGGCATCTACACGTTCACTGTTCATGCCGAGTCAACTCCTGTAATGGGCGGCGATCCCGTGAAGTCGAACGTTGGGGTGTACACCATCGTTGTTGGAGACAACACGAAGCTTCCGGGCGCGGTTGCCCCGAAGGCTGAGCAGAAGAAGCCGCAAACTCCTAAGAAGAAGACCGGCGAGCACAAGAATACTGGCTCGAACACTCAGTCAACCTCGAACGGCACTTCCGAGGCCACAACGACAGGCACAGGCGATGGATCGTCGAACGCTGGCGCTGATCCGGCACCTTCGGCAACGTACTCGTCGAGCAGCGCTGGTGGGTCGACTCGTGAGGCATGCACGTTCGTTCCTGACAAGTCCGCGAACGAAGTCTCCGCCAAGGAAGCAAAGCCAAACACACCTGCAGCAGGCAACGCTGGATTGAACCTGGTTCCGATGGTGAAGGACGATCGCGCGGTCCCCGCAAAGTGGGTCTCGCCGTCGTCGTTGACGTTTGGTATTTCGAATGCGGGGAAGGCGACGACACCGCAGAATATTGGCGCGATTTCACAGGGGACCCCAGTGTGGATGATCTCATCCTCGCAGGTCGGTGGCGTTCCGTGGCTGGGAATGAACACCCAGCACCCGAGCGCTCTGGAGAATATCTCGGGGGCGACCTCGATCTCGCTGACTTCGTTCTCGGGTCCGGGCATGATGGAGGTCTTCACCTCGGGTAACCTCGGGAACGCGGTTGGCCAGGCCTGGTTCTCCGGCAACGGCAACCGCGGAAGCGGAACTGCAACGATTCCTGCGAACACCCACGTTCACCCGAACTGGATGTTTACAAAGGAGGGAACGTACAAGGTTGGTTTGACGCTGTCGGCGACGACGAAGGACGGCAAGCGCGTTTCGGGCAACACCACACTCACGTTCGTTGTGGGTGGTTCCGGTAGTGCGAACTCTGGCCACTTCGACTTCGGACCGCAGCTCGTCAGTGGTTCGGTAGCAGCCGACACTCCGACGTCGACGTCGGGCTCAGCAGTGAGCTCGATGCCGAAGGGCAAGTGGGTGACTGCTTCTGGCGCTCCGTGCACGCCGTCGAAGGCTGAGCTCAAGGCGGCAGGCTTCCCGTCGAACCTCTCCTACACCGGCACCGTCGGTGTGCCTGAGGGGCTCGTCCTGATGCTCACGGCGATCGCCGTGGGAAGCGTGCTCGTCGGGATGCGAAAGAAACGCTACTGAGTGACGAATCGATCAATGGGTGTGGCCCGGAAGGTTTCCTTCCGGGCCACACCCATCTATCCAACGGTGAACGAGCAACATTCTCCCCGGGCGACGGCTTCGCAGCTGTTCCCTCGGTGCACTGGTGCCGCGTCGCGAGGTGGCCCGTCTCCTACAGTGAACGACGCACAACAACGACAAATACAGCGTGCTACACTTGTTGGGCACAGAAGGAGAAAGGTGCCCGATATGAATCAGCCCGCAGACATCGAGTTCCGTGTCGCCCGAGGAATCCTTACTCTTGCGAACCGGATCATCGCGAACCGCAACGAGCACTTGAAAGAGGTCGGGCTCACCGCCGAGCAGGCCGATTCGCTCCTCTTTTTCTCACACAATCCAGAATCGTCCACCACTCACTTGAAGAACTTTCTTCGTGTTCGTCACCAGACAGCATCAGGCCTCGTTGCACGCCTGGCCGCAAAGGACATGATCGAAGTAACAGCCTCGGACGTCGATGCGCGCGCCAAAGTCATTCACCTCACCGATAAAGGAAACCGCGCAATCCATTTCCTCCACGAGCATGGCACCCACACTGGATCTGACCTCCTGAAGGGAATGAGCGCCGACGAACAACAAAAGTTCGTGGAGTTCATTCGCACCGCGCAGGAAAACGTCTCGGCGGACGAGCCGTGAGCCGCAGGGCCACAGCACTGATCAGCCCACAGACACTCGTGCCGGCATCGATAAACGTGCGGGAGGCTGGATTCCTGAGTTCCTCGTTATGTGTTTCACTCAACGCCTTTGGCGCTCGTCACCTTTGGCACTGGCACTCGCGGGATAATCCCCTACCGCACAACTGCGGTAACCGTAGTCGACCTCCACGATGTGACCGTGGGCCACACACGCCACACACCACCCGTTAACCTTGAACCAGCCGAGCCACCGGCGTCGGGAAAATACAGGAGGAAATAGATGACGCCCCACAAACTTGTAATTACAGGAGCCGGACACGTCGGAAGCGCAGTGCTCACCGACGCCATGAAAATGGGACTTTTCGGAGAAATCGCTGTGATTGATACTGCGCCAGGCGTTGCCTACGGCGAAGCACTCGATCAATACCAGGCCATCGGCGCGCTCACGCTCACCAACGTGAACGTGCACGAAGGAACCACCGCCGATTACACCGACGCCGACGTTGTGATCGTCGCCGCCGGCCCCTCGATGCTCCCCGACCCAAACGATCCCACCGGCAAGCCCGACCGTGCAATTCTCGCGAAGGTCAACTCCGAAACCATCCGCCAAGTGATGGGCGACATCACGGCACACACGCAAACCGCTGCCGTCATCATCATCACAAACCCCGTCGATACCCTCGTGTGGATCGCACAAAACGAATTCGAGTACCCCGAGCACCTCGTGTGGGGAACCGGAACCTGTCTCGATTCTGCACGCCTGCGCCGCCGCGTCGCCGACCATGTCGGAATCGCCCCCGCCTCTGTGGCGGGATTTATGGGCGGTGAGCACGGCATGGCCGCCTTCCCCATCCTCTCCCACCTCACCGCAGGCGCGGTTGCAACCGCCGATCTGCCAACAACCTACGGCGTCGATCCCCTCGACCCGGCCGAAGTCGGGCAGGCCGTCGTCGACGCCGCCTACGCCGTTTTCAACGGTAAGGGCTGGACCAACGCTGGTGTAGCGCAAGCCGCTCTCTCCATGGCACGCTCCTACCTCCTCGACGAGAAAACCGTGTTTCCCGGCTCAACCACCCTGCGCGCAGAGTGGGGCCACGACGGCGACGTCGCGATGTCGTTCCCACTCGCCATCGGCGCAGCGGGAGTGGAAAAGCGACTCCCACTCACCCTCAACGCATGGGAAGAAGAGGCCAAAGAACGCGCCGCGATCGCCATCCAAAGCGCGATGACCGACGCCGACTGCAACTACTAGAAATCACCCCACACAGTGAACGTGGCAAGTTTTCTCGGGAAAACTTGCCACGTTCACTGTTTTAGCGCCACCACGGACACCGGGTGCCTGCTACATCATCGCCAGCAGAGCAATAAACAACGTCAAGAGCCCCACGACCGCTGCGTGCAGGCGCCAATGGAACACCATATTCGCCGCGAACTCACGCAAGAACGACGTGGGGATGTAGTAGAGCGCCGTGGGCGAACCATACACATGCCACGGCAACCCCAATTGACGAGCCAACCCGCCCGCACGTAGCGCATGGAAGTTCGACGTCGCAACCGCAACCCGCAACGGACGCTCGCCCGGCTTGGAAAACTCCGGATCCCCCTCCGGCGTCGTTACCATATCCGCACCGGCCGCGAGCGCATCCGCTCCTACCTTCTCCAACAATTCGCGAGTGAACAGCAAATTCTCACGCGTGGTGGTGGAGCGATCCTCCTTCAGCACAGTGAACTTGTCCCCGCTCACCTCGTGCACGTACCGGCTCATCGCCTCAGCTTCGGAAATCACCTCATCACTGCCCTGCCCGCCGGAGCACACAATGACTCGGGCGCCGGCGTCGCGAGCAATGCCGATACCGCGATCCAAGCGTCCCGCCAACAACGGCGTGACTCGCTCGCCAATCAGACCCGCACCCAGCACAACCACCGCGTCATACCGCTCCTCGCGCGGCCATAAACTGTGAATCCATGCCTGAAGGGCGTAGGCCACCAAATTGAAACCCACATAGCCTACCACCAGGATGTACCACATCGCGAGGGCGAGCACGCGCAAATTCGTTTGCGGGCTCGCCGATTCGAGGGCACGAACAAACGCCGAAGAATTGATATACACAATCAAGATCGTGGCCGCGAAAGTAGCCAGGCCCGCCGCCAACGGAAGCGCACGCGCCAAATTCACGCCGTATCGCATCATCACGTAATACCCATTCGCGATCAGAGCCAACGACACCCCAACGACCAGCAGGAACCCGCCGATGAGCAACCCGTAGAACATGAACAAACCCAGTGCCGGCGAAACCGCCGACACAAGCGCCGCAAGCCCGACCCACGTCAGCAGACCACCCGCGAGCAGCCACAATCCAGTTGCAGCTCGCCGGCGATCACGCACCAGGCGCACAAGCCCCCACGCCAGGAGGATCAATCCAACAGCCAGCACCACCAAAAATCGGGAAAGCTCTTCGTCCATCGTTATTCCTCTCGCGCGGCCGGTTCATGTCGCACACATCCTATCTGGACGAACACGGACCCGGCCGGGCGGGCGCGGGCCGGGCATCGGCGTCGGGCGGTGGCAGAGTAATTTCGCTTTTAACTATTCAAAATTGAAAACGCGGTCTATACCCACAGGCATAGTTGAATGTTACACAATATCCTCGTCTCGCTCTTGCGCCGAGGATGACGCATTGGAGCAGGTCGCTCGCATAACAAGCCACCTCCGTTCACGCCCGGCGCTCCCCTACTGCTCACCGGTGATGTCCGTCTGCCCAAACACCAGCAAGTTGCGTTTCGAGTGCTAGATGTCTTACACAACGCACTACCTGAGGACCACCCACGGCCACCAGAAATTTGGAACAATAGTGAGCATGGAATTCGCGAAGCTGACACGAGCCGAATACGAAACGTTCATCGCCCACCGCCGGCACTTCATCCCCCAACTCCCCGCATACGCGGCCGCAAAAAATGCCGTCGGCGCACAAGCGGAGTTCGTCGGTGTGAAGGCAGACGGAGAAGTAGTTGGCGCTGGCGTGCTCACCTACCAGCCGTGGAAGAAGCTCTTCCGCAAGGCACACCTCACGTATGGTCCGACCCTCGATTGGAACGACGACGCCAGTGTGCAAGCGTTCTTTGACGGCCTGCGAGCACATCTGAAGGCACAGCGCAACGTGCTGACTCTTGATGTGAACCCGATCGTGGCGAAGAACCGCTATGAGGACATTGAGCTTGTACACGCCGAGCTTGCTGAAGGTGCGCACGCTGATTCCCTTCTGCGTCAATACGGATTCACACATGTTGATGCGGAGTTCTATGAGCGCTCTGACGTGCAGATTCGCTACATCTATACCAAGACGATTGCAAGGATGAACTTCGATGAAGCGATCGGTTCAATCTCGAAAACTCTGCGCAGGCGTTTCCGCAACACGGAACGCTACGGTGTGGAAGTGAAATTCGAAGGGCCCGAGGCATGGGAAACGTTCACTGGCCTGTTCTCTGCGGCTCAGGATCGTCACGAAATGGCTGATCTTTCACACAACCAGATCGCACTTTTCAGCGAGCTGATGAAAGATGTTGGGCCAGAGAATGGATTCCTGTGCATCGCCTACATGCATCCGGCGCGCTACCTCGACGAGCTCGCTGAAGATCGGGCAGCCACCGAAGAACGCATCGCCACGCTCGAGGCGCGCAAGCCCACTGCCAAGCGCGATACAGAGCTTGCCCAACAGCGCAAAGCCTTGGAGCAGAACGATGCCCAACGTGCAGAAGCTCAGGCAACTCTCGATCAATATGGTGACAAGATCGCGATCAACGGCGCTCTCGCGTTCCGCTGTGGAAATGAGCTGGTGGGATTGCTCGGCGGAATGGACAAGCGCTTCGTACAGTTCGCTCGCAACTACCCCGTGGAAGGTTCGCTGTTCCGCTGGGCGGTGGAACACGAGCTCGATACTTACAACACATTCGGTGTATCTGGGAACTTTGGGCCCGATGCCCCAGATGCCTCCGTGCTCAAATTCAAGCGCCTACTCAACGGACAGGTGGAAGAGTTCATCGGCACGTACCAGCTTGTGGTCTCGCCGTTCCTCGCCAAACTGACAAAGGCTGCCGAATAAACGGTGAGTTTTTGACGACTGGCGAATAATCACGGCCGCCGGATGAACGGTGGGTTCTGAGCGCAAAACCTGCGCTCAGAACCCACCGTTTCGTTCACATGATTGTTTCGAGTGACTTCACTATCTGAGCCTCGCTGAGAACACCCACAGGGTGCTCGCGGAGCTTCCCCTCTCTATCAATAAAGAAATGCGAGGGGATCCCGAGCGTACCGTACAGAGCCGAGACCTCCGATGTCGGATCGGGCATCAACGTGAAATCAAGGCCAGCGCGTTGCGCGTACGCCGCAACCGCAGCCTGATCCTCTCCAACGAATACCGACACCACTTCAAGCCCCTGCGACGCATACTTCTTCGCTGCAGAAGCAACATCCGGCATCTCCGCACGACATCCTTGACACCATGAAGCCACGAATGACAGCCAGACGGGCTTTCCTTTCAGCTGCGAAAACCGCACGGGCTGGCCGTTGATATCAGTGCCCATGAAATCCGGAACAGTCGCGCCAACTTGAGGCGAAACGCTGGCTCCACCTGTATCAACAGCGGTCACCTTGCCGGTTCCCTCCGCCATAGAATCCACCGGCGCACCTTTGAGCGTCCAGGCGCCGGCAACGACGATTGCCGCAGTCACTGCCAGCACAATGACCGTGCCAAACTTGCTCTCGCGGATGCGCGCGCGCCAATCCTTACCTAGCTCGGAGTTTCCCTGCGATGCAGGTGTGGCGCCAGTTGTTCGCTCGGTATCACGTCCAGCCCCGGAGTCGTTATACTCGCTCATCTCGTCTCCCTGAATATTTCTCAGTGCCGACCCACATTAGGCGTACGAATGTAGGCCGCCGAACCAGTAATTGCCGAAGAACGTGAAAATAATCGCCACGAAACCGATCACGAGAAGCCACGCAGCCTTATTCCCGCGCCAATCGCGAACCACTCGAGCATGCAGGTACGCGCCGTAAATCAGCCAAGTGACCAGCGCGGCAGTCTCCTTCGGATCCCACGCCCAGTAGCGGCCCCACGCAATATTCGCCCAGATCGAGCCCAGGATGATCATGATGGTCAGAAGCGGGAAGGTGATCACCACCGCTTTGTAAGCAATCTCGTCGAGCAACTCCGGCTTGGGCCAACCTCGCCAGGAAATCCTCGGTGCAAGGAGGAACATGAGCGCAGCACCAAACCCGACCACGGCGGCGCCGTACGAGAGCGCGGCAGTGAACACGTGAATCGTGAGCAGTGGCGAATTCTGCAACGCAGGCATCAACGGATCGTTCTCATAGCTGAGTGTGGTGATGTACACCAGCATCGCAAGGATCACCGGAAGGGTGAACAATGCGAGGGTCCGCGCGTGGTATTTGTGATTGAAGTACACCTGGAATAACAACATCCCCCACGCGAACGACGTCGCAAACTCGTACTGGTTTGCAAGCGGAACCTTCCCCGTGGCAGCCCAACGCAAAATCATCGATGCCGTGAGCGCCACGAGTGCCAGTACCACCAGCCCGCTCGCATACCACGCAACTCCCTTGGGCTGGCTCCCCGCCGACGTCGAAGACACAGAGGTCACCTTCTGGGAACGGGTACGCCACGCGGTGAACGTAAGCAAAACGTAGGCGGTAAAGGCCAAAGCGACCAAAATCGCGGTGGCGAATAGAAGAATTTGAGAAAACTCAAGCATTGGTTACATCCTTTTGAATAATTTCCACAGTCGAATGTGCGAATTGTGAGAACTGGCGTTCAAAGCCAAGCTCGGCTTTGTCATGCGAGGCGAATTGCACGCGCGTGCCACCACCTTCACCTGGAGTGATTCGTACCCAGATGCGGTGGTGACGCCACACCATCGTCAGGGTTGTTCCGATAGCAAGCAATGCGGCGCCGAGCCAAACCACCCACGTTCCCGGATCGTTCTTCACGAGGATACCCGTGTACTGAGCTTCACGTTCAAATGTATACGTGAGCTCGCCAAGCTTTTCTGCCTGGCCTTGGTCAACGACCTTCGTCGCCGTCGGGGTCTTCTCCCCCGCCGGGTATACCTCCAGGCGAGCCTGCCCCGCACGGATATCCGCATTCTGGTGGCCAGATGCCGACGCCACTACGTACACATCGAGTCCATCGACTCGGACAGTGCCGAAACTGTAATTACCGTCGGACGTGGTCGAAGTGAGGGGAACACCGTCGTGGAACACTACCTTGCCTGAAGCATCCTCAACCTTGAGTACTCCGGATATCCCGAAGGACGCTTGGTGAAACGTCACGCCGTCGACTGTCATCGGTGAGTTCACTCGAACTTCCTGGCGTGCAACCTGTGTCCCACCCCGTGAAATCACGAGGTCGGTCACATAGTCCTTCGGCTTGCCCGAATCGTAATACGTATCGCGGAATGACTCAGCGCGTGCTGTCAGCCCCGTCGAATGGCCAACTTCTTTATCCATTCCCACAGTGAGCGTGAAGGACTCATCACGGAAACCCGTCATTGAGCTCACCACAAAACCGCAGATAATAATCACGAATGCAGCATGTGAAAGCGCTGTACCGAAGGGCGCAAGGCGGAAACGATCAACATAAAAATTACGTTCCTCCCCGCTGCGACCTTCCAAAACGCGCCCGTGCCAACGCTTCGTCTGCACGCGAAGTGCCGCTTCGATGTCGTCGGCGGTAGCCGGCGTCGAAAACTCCTCGCGCAGACGGGCACGCTCGAAGAAGCTTCCTCGAGCATTGACGTGAGGTTTGAACGCGTTGCGGTACAACAACGGTAGGCGATGCGCCGTGCAGCCAATAATCGACAGGCATAGCAACACCATCGCCCCCAAGTACACCCACGACGAAAAAATCGTAAACATCCCGAGGAACGCGAGGACGCGAGTCCAGCCACCGTAAACTTCACTCACACGATCAAGGAACGACGCCCACGATTCCGGATGAGCTCGTACCTCGTTACTCACCTGCGGAACGAGAACGCCGATCAAACTGAGCACGCTCACGATCAAAATCAAAATCAGACCCACGCGCTTGTTATAGAAAAACGCATAGACGGCACGCGCGATCTGGCGAGCCGAAAAATTTACACCATCAAGCCCATCAACAGGGCCGTTATCCATGCGGTCACTCATCTCTTTCACCTTTTCCTAAGCGGCCACACTCGGCACGAGATTCACTAACTTCCCAAATAACCCAGTCACCATCAAAAATCCGAGCGCGATCAACGCTGCCCCGCTCACAACAGCGATCGCCGAGTGGTGGCGGGTGAACCAGGCGAAACGCGCTCGGGCGTCAACAGCGCCGACGGCCACTGCGACTATCGGGGTGCCTAACCCCGCACAAAACACGAGCATTAATGCGATTCCCGAAAACGCCGTTGCACTTTGCGACGCGAGGGCCAAAATGCCGCCGAGAATTGGCCCAATGCAGGGAGTCCAACCGGCACCAAACACAATGCCCATGAGCGCCGATCGTGTGACGCCTGTGCCGCGAGTGCTCGCGTTATACATATCGGCGCCCATTGTCTGATCTAGGAACGGGATTGCAATCAGGCCGGCAATGTGCAGGCCCATCACGATGAGCACCACTCCACCAGTCACCCGTAAAGCCGGAGCGTATTGACCCACGACGTTCCCGAGCAGTGCGATCGATCCCCATAGTCCGATGAAGACCACTGAGAACCCTGCGATGAAAACCAGCGCGTGAACGGCTGCGGCTTTGCGAGATACCTTCCCTGGCGTTCCTCCAATCAATTGCCCGATGAATACAGGGACAACCGGAAGGAAACAGGGGGAAGCGAAAGCCACAAGCCCTGCCACAAATGCGACGGCAATTCCGATTTCCATTACTTCGCACCCTGCGTGCTCGTCGCTGATTTCGGCCCCGAGCTCTTGCGGTATTCGTTGATGTCTTTGGCCATGTCCGAATTAGGCGCGAGCTCGAGCACCTTATCCCATGCGGCCTTAAGGTTTGCCTCGTCAACAGGCTTGCGCATCAAATACACATAGCCCAAATCAAACCATGGTTCCGGCTTACTCGGATCCACTTCAGTGGCCTTCTTCCAGAGCTTCTCAGCACCATCAAAATCGTTCACATTAAACTTCGCAACACCGGCGATCAGCAAGGTTTCCATATCATTCGGCTCGATCTCAAGGGCGCCATCGAAGTGCCCAGAGGCATCCTGATAGAATCCGGCATCGAAATAGAGCTTGCCGAAATCTTTGCGCGCCTGCAGATCCTTCGGATTCGCCTCGAGCTTCTTCTTCAACTCCTCGACCTTCTTTTCGTCGAGCGTCTGATGCCCCGCAGACGCAGATTTACTTCCCGCACCAGCAGGATTCCCCTGCATCTGAGAAATATCAGGATGCCCCGAGGGCAATGAGGTGGGAGACGAATTTGCTCCGGATTGGCGAATAATGATCACGAGGCAGATCGCGAGTAGCACCACCAAAACAATTTCAAGTTTCGTGTAACCCCGCTTCCCCATGCGTGCGTTCGTTCCCGACGTCGCAATTGCGGCCTGCGTAGCAGCTGCGGGATCCGCAGATGCGTGAGTGCGCGGCTTCACGGGAGCGCTCTCCGTGTGTTTCTTACGGCGAGAGAACCAGCCAGCCGACTGTGTTCCTTCGTCAGTTTCTGCTTCAAACTGCTCGATATCGACGGCGTCGTCGAAGTCTTGGCTATTGTCACGTTCATTCGTCACTGCCGTCTCCTTAATTTTTCAATCGTGTGTGTAAAAATCGGTAGTGGCGGCGCTGAGCGCCGCCACTACCGAGCCGATGCTATTTCTTGATTGGACTGGGCCGGTCAACCGGCTTGATGTCCTTGTAGCTCGACGCCGGGCGTGCCGTGTCGACCTTCACGCCTCGCAAAGCCAACTGGCCCGAGCGAGCGTAATCAGTAGCCTCGTTCAGAATCGATACCGAGTATTGCGGAGCGTGGAAGCCTCGCGAGTTCTCCGAAACCGAGTAGTCCACGATGAACTGCGCCTTGCGCTGGAAATCGTAGGCCTTCTGAAGATCCTCGTCCTTCACCGTCCCCGCCTTTTTGGCGGCCACGATGTCGTCAATCAGATTCTGGACCGCGGTAAACGCCGTATCCTTGGCGCCTTCCCACCGCTTCTGGATGTTCGACACACGATCCTTCATCTCAGTCGCAGTGGAGTGGTGGCAGGTCAGACATGAAGAGTTGATCTGCGCTTCACTTGCCATCGGCGAACGTACCTGGTGGTCAGAGACCTTGGCCGCTCCGTCGCGCTTGTACGGCATATGGCAGTCCGCACAGCTCACGCCGTTCTTCGCATGGATTCCTTGACTCCATGTTTCGAAATCCGGGTGCTGGGCCTTGATGACCTTTGCTCCCGTATCCTTGTGGGTAAAGTCCGAGAAGCCAACCTCGTCGTAATACGCCATGGCGTCCTGGACGGTCAAGCCCTTTGTCCATGGGAACGTCAAGGTCTTTTCCTCACCCTTGAAGTAGTACTCCACGTGGCACTGAGCACACACGAACGTCCGCATCTCCTGATTCGTGGCATCACGATTGACGTCGTAATCCTTGATGCCTTCGGCAGCCTTCTCCGCCTTAATTCCCTCAATAAAGGCAGGGCGAGTGATCGTCAACTTCATGGTCTTTGGATCATGGCAGTCGATACAAGCAAGCGGCCCCTTGGCGTGCTGTGCGACTTCGGCGTACGGCATCTTGTTCATCTTCGCCCACGCATCCTTCGGATCGTTCGGGTTAATCGAATTGAGAACAGCCGGCACCGAAGCGTGACAGTTCAAGCATGCGCCAGGCTGCTTGAAATCCGTCATGCGCTTCACGAACTTCTGATCTTCGAACATCCATTCGTGACCACGCGGCTCGTTGTATTCCACCGAGAACGCGTACCCCTTCCAGATGCTCACCAATCGAGGCTCCACTGCAAGCTTCGAATGGGTTTTAGTTTTACGGGTATCCTCCGGAACCGACGGATCAGTGTTCTCCACTGCCGCACCAGGTTCCATCTCGGCTGTCGCCTTGAATCCCTCGTACTGTTTCGGCCAGTTCTGACCCCACACAGCGGGATCGAACGTTGTGTCGTCAATCTGAGCCACGGGGCTCCATGGATGTGCAGCCTCTTGCTTATGGCCAGCAATATCCATGAGCAACCACGTGATCCCAGCAGCGATCAGCGCAACCACAACCAGCAATACCCCAGCAATCCATGTTCTGGATTTCTCCTGCGGCACGGCCGTTGCGGCAGGCTGAGCATCCGGCACGTTGTTTTCGGTGCTCATTTTCTTCACCTCTTATGTCCGACGCCGTCGTGGCAACGAATGCACGAAAGCGTTTCATCGGCTTGAACTGAATTGTGCGCAATCTGATCCACGAAATTTCCGTGGCAGTACACGCACGCCTGCTCAGTGACCTCTTTGTTGTGAGGCCTGATTTGGATGTTCTCTGGGTAATTCCCAAATGTGAATTTCAGAGAGTGCATCAGGCCGTTTTCGGCCTTGTTGATGTACTTCGCCACCAAACTGCCGTGCGGTGCATGGCAGTCGTTACACGTTGCCACATTCGCATGCGACCCCTTGATGTATCCGTTGTACTGCTCGTTCATGGCATGGCACGAATTGCATGTTTGCGGATCATTGCCGAAATACTTCGTGAATCCGGAATAGTGGAGCGTCATTGCCCCAACACCCAGCACAATGCCGATCATTGCGGCAAGGGCGAGCCCCATCTTTCCTGAAAAGAGACCGATCACGGCACGCCATATGCGGCGTAACCGAGACGATTTCCGCTCCATCGCGCACCTCCCAGTTTTTGATAACAATGGCTTCGTTACAAGTCTCATTATCAATCTATCTGACACGCGTTTCACATAAAAAATTCCACGAAAAAGAATTCGAAGTAATTTTCGCAATCATCAACAGGTTGGCGACACGAAGGACTTTTGTCGCATACGAAAAATTTCTACACCACGACTTATCCCCGACATACTGCAGTTTTATACTTTCGTGACACGATCCAAAAATGTGTTTTTACCCAGGACTTGTGGTGCCACAACCGCTTTTCTCCAACCAGTTCACCCACACATCGTTTGACGACGCCATGGCATCATCTCAGAAACCAGTTTCCGTCGGCTTCGGATAAAACTGGCGCATCCGCTTCGCTTCATTGAGCCCATGAACTGTGCGATAGATCCAGCGCTTGATGTGCCAATCCTTTGAATAAGCGAGCGGGTCAACTTTCGCCACCTTACGCGCTTCTTTCACCTTGTCCCACAAATCTGCATCGGGCACATATTTGCGCGTTGCAATCGCCTGCGGAATGATCGAAAAAATACCGGTACGCGAATTAGTCTGGAACTGCGCCGGCCGCCCTTCGACGTCGTCGAGCAACGCTTTCGCCAAATCCACTCGCCCAACTTTCAGATAATAATGGCCACGTCCGATACGTGGGTTCAGATCCAGCCAGTAAGGAACACCCGTGCGCGGATCTACCTTCACGTCCATCGAGAAGAACCCTCGGATCCCCGCCGCTTTCACGATCCGAGTAGCCTGATCGATCAGCACATCATTCTTCTCCAACAGCACGATGCCCGCGTTGCCAATATATGCCGGCTGATGCAAACCGAGCAGTACGTGACCGCTACCCACTGCCGTGACCGAACCATTCGAATCCACATACCCATTCACCAGCCACTGCGCAGTATCGTGCCCAGGAATCAGTTCCTGAACAATCAGATTCGTCTCCACGCCGTTGCGAGCGAGCATCCCAAACCACTCCAGCGCCTGAGGTACGGTAGCCAGCACCTTGACCTTCCGCAGGCCTTGGTTCCACCAGCGATCCAGCGAGAACCGCGCATCTTGCGGCTTGACCACCACCGGAAACGTCAGCGACTCCAGTGCCGCAGCCCACGCTTCTACTCCCGACTCCGATACGATCCGAACGTCCGCGCGCTTGGGGACCGCCAACCCCAGGCCAGTAACAAGCTCAGCCATCGATTCTTTGTTCGAAGCCCGAGCGATCACATCCTCGCTCGAATACGGTGCAATCCAGCGCTCAAGCTTGTGCGGATGGCGGGCAACAAACTCCACCTCATCGTCCGTGTTGATCAACAGCAAGAGCTGGCGATCCGGATACTCGCGTTCAATCGCACCGAGCTCAGCAAAAAACCGATCCTCGTTTTGACGAACCTCTCGATCAATCCTGCGTACATCGAAAAGCCGCGAATGCTGGATGGGCCCACGATCAGCGTCAGCCACCACAAGCGAACGATATCCCCCAAGTTCGTGGAACAAGCGTGCAAAGGAATATGCCGAAATGTCGTAACCAAAAATCACCGGCAACAGGTTATCAATCACGTTACTTCCTTCCGTGGCGCGGCCAATGCGGCTCAACACGCTTCACGCCCAACTTCGCCAACACTGCAAAAACCATCCGCTCAAAGTAGGCCACCTCAGGCATGCGCAAAAGTTCGCAGAGCACAAAAAACATCGCCGTGATCGCCGTTCCGCCAATCAACACCTGGAACACCGCCAACGAAAGCGGAAGCTGCGCACCTGCGTCGAGGTACGAAACCACAGCGATTCCGAACACACCCGAGATCACTGAGATCACGAAATAGCGCGCATACGTCCAGGCAATCGGCCACATCGAAATCTTGCCAATATGCCGGCGCAAATCCCACAGCATCAGCGGTACCGAAACCGTGTTCGTCAGTGCCATGGTCAGGCCGATACCTGCTACCGTGAGCGACGGCGAAAGGAACCCTGACAGCACATAACCGATCATGCCCATCAACTTCAGCGGCAACCCGATCATGAATGCGCCACGCGTATCCTCATAAGCGTAATACACGCGATTGAGAACCGTAGAAGCACCCACGCCAACCAGGCCCAGCGACATCGTCACCAACACGACCGACACGGCACTCGCCTGCGCGAGGGGCACAGTAGCCATGAGCAATCGTGTGAGCGGCAATGCCAGTACCACCAGGCCAACCGTGCACCAGAACATCAACATGCCGATCACCTGGAGAGCACGCGTGGAATCGCGGCGGATCACCGCCAAGTTCTGCGCCTGCGCGTTCCGAGCAAGCGATGTGAAAATCGCCGTCACCACCGAAACCACGATCAATGATTGCGGCAACGAATACAACATATAGGCAGCGGAGTAGCCCGCGTTGCCTGCGATCCGGGCGCGCTCGATCCCACTGGCGTCGCCACGGGCGGCGGCCTGCGCCGCAACGTTCGTCAAGATAATCGTCGGCACAATACCTACCGCCATCTCCGCGAAAATCCACGTAGAAACGCGAGCCGACTTGCCAATACCTGCACCTCGCCATGCGAAATCCGGGCGCCACCGAACCCCCACTTTACGCAACGAAATCAAGAGCACCAGCGCCTGCGCCGCTACCCCCGCCGTCGAGACTCCACCAAGGAACGCGATCCGCCCCGCCGTCCATACCGACGCCGTTCCCGTCACCGCTTGCGTGGCCGAACCATACACCAGAATCATCGCGGTGATTCCCAGGCACGCTACCACGTTATTCAGCGCCGGAGCCCACATGTAAGGGCCGAAGTTTTCCTTCGCATTCAACACCTGGCCGATCACCGTATACATGCCGTAGAAGAAGATCTGCGGTACACACCAAAAAGCGAAGGCCACCGCAACCTGGTACCAATCCGGCGGAAGAGACGACGCGAAAATGGACACCAGCCACGGCGATGCTAACGTGAGGACAAACGTGATCCCGCCCAGGCCAACTGTTGCAAGTGTGAGGATCTTATTAATGAAAGCTGCGCCGGTTTCCTGGCCCTGCGCCATGGCGCGCACGATTGCGGGGATCAGTACGGCATTCACCACTCCGCCGATCACAGCCATGTAAATCAGGTTCGGGAGCTTATTCGCAATATCGAACGAATCGGCCGCCATCGAATTCACACCAACAACGACGCCGAGCAGCAACGGCGAACGCACGAAGCCAAGCAACCGAGATACCAGCGTACCCGCTGCCATCACGATCGACGATCTGGTTGCATTCGCCGCCATAAAACTCCTTCTTCCTGTGCTCTGCGAGCGCACCCAGCCTACCGCCTCCCGACACCGGCACGCATGAGGCAAGCGGATGACTACTTACCCACCAACCACGCCACAGCAAAGTAGACCTAGTGGGGGCATGAATGAAATCGCCATGCCCCCACTATCGTTGCTCTGCTCGTAGCTGAACCTGGCTCAGTCGTTACGACGCTCAGCCACAGCCGACGTCTCCCCCGCGCCGAACCCAGGCGCAAGATCAACAGGCTCGGACTCCGCCACCGACGTCGGGCGGGCGTCCATTGCGTCAGGTGACATCGACGCACCGACCGCACCCTCGGAGGGGAACTCCGCGCCGGCAGCTGCGCGCGCTTCGTTCTCGGCCGCCTCAGCAATCACCTTCTCGCGCTCCTCATCCCAGCGCGCCTCGGTCGCCTCCCAGCGATCCTCGACCTCGACAGAATCGTCGCCCTGGAGATCGGCCACAACCTCACGGCTCATCCGCCGCGCCATGCGACGGTCGTCGATATTCGACGCCGCAAGGTGCTTGCGCAGACGCAGGCGATCCAGATGCGAGAAGTGTACGCCCGCCGTCCACATCCGCCCCAACAACGAACGAATACGCTTACGACGCTTCGCCTCCGCACGGATCTCCTTATTCGAGCGCACCCACGCCACCGTGAGAATCGCTGCGAGCGCCAAACCAACCCAGCCCACGATTGGGAAAACCTTGTTCACGAGAGTCTCGAAGCCAACAAACGAAACGCCGTAGCAAATCACGATTAGCACCGCCATCGCCGCGTTGAAATAACGCGGATGCTTCACCGTTGCACGCTTCGAGAGCGCGTAGAACATGCCGATCGCAGTATTGAAGATCATGCCGAAAATCACCACGGACATGATCGTGCCGAACGCCGGATGGATCGAATCGACCAGCTTCAGCATCGGCATCGGGGCATCCTTGACGGTATCTGCCTTCACGAAGAGGGACACGACTGTGAGGATCACCAGACCGCCGAAGGCGGTGCCGCCCACAGCGCCACCCCAGCCTGCAACGCGGATCGAGAGGAAGTTACCGCCCATGACGAGGGCCATCGCCACCGCCGTCGCAAGGTTCATCCCCACATAGTTCAGCGAGGCGAGTATCCAGTTGTCGATCGCCGGAGTGATCGTGTGAACGGACGCGTTCATCTGGGCCGCCGAGCCGTCCGGATGCGTGAAGGCGTAAATCGCGGCAACGATGATCAGGGCGATAATAAACGGCGAAATCGCGCCGATCACCGTGGTCACCTTCGAGGTGTCGAGGAAGCCCACCGCAAACACGATCAGCGCCAGAATAATGCCGCCGAGCCAGTTCGGAATGCCGAACTGCTGGTTGAGGTTCGCGCCTGCGCCCGCAAGCATCACCACGCCCATGCAGAACAGCACGAAGGTGGTAAACACGTCCAGCAGGCGCGAAATGATTGGGTGTGCCACGCGGTCGTACACAATCGAGTGCTCTTTGGCGAGAAAGTACGAGCCGAGTTGGAGCACCACCACGCCAATCACAGAGATCATCACGGTGGCCACCACTGCGCCCGCAATACCCCAGGTGCCGTGCGCCACAAAGTACTGCAATACCTCCTGGCCGGAGGCGAAACCCGCACCCACGACAAGGCCAATGAACGCGGAAGAAACAATCAAAATTTGTTTAATCATAAGGAAATCTTTCGTGTCTTTAACCCTGCCACCCTACCCGGATTACGCTCCGATGTGGAGAGACAGTGGCGGATTGTGGCCGATTCCGCGGTAAGCGTATGGCGGGCGGTGTGGCGCCGGGTGGGAAGGAACAGTGCGGACGCAAGCCTGGTACCAGCGTCGGCGACGGTTCGTTCAGTTCACCCCGAAGTCGGAGTGGCAACCCTCCCCTCCCCGATTATGATTGAAGAATGAATCAACGCACGCGTCGTCTGTCTATGCTGATCGCGGCGTCGGGCACGGTGATCGAATGGTTCGATTTTTCGCTATTCTTCTACCTTGCCACGTCGCTCAGTTCCACCTACTACCCAAATTCAGAAAACTCCACACTACTTGTGCTAGCGATCGCGGCGGTGGGGTTTGTTTTCCGCCCGCTGGGTGCGGTGGTGTTCGGACATATCGGCGATACACGCGGGCGCACGGTTGCGCTGATCGCATCGGCGGGGTTGATGGCTGTGTCGATGGCGGGGATAGCGCTCACACCCGGGTATGCGACGATCGGCGCGTGGGGTGGCATCATTGTGCTGCTTTTCCGCGCGCTCGCCGGTTTCTCCGTGGGCGCGGAGTACACGGGCATCATGGTGTATTTGACTGAGACAGCGCGCCCGAACCGGCGGGGGTTGGCGGCGTCGTGGGCGGCGGCCAACTCGGAGGTTGGTGCACTGCTCGCGGTGGGGTCGGCGGCGCTGGTCACCCGGATCTTCGGCACTGAGGCCCTCCACGACTGGGCGTGGCGCCTGCCTTTTGTGCTCGGCGCGTTCTTCGCCGCCGGCATGATTCCGTTGCGTAAGTACATGGCGGAGTCGCCTGCGGTCACGACGAGCGCCGATAGCTCAGTGGCGAGGCCCGACGGCGGTGCGCAGGTTGCGTCGCGCAGTGCAGCTGGTTTTGTGGCTCGGGTGTCGCAGGCGGGTCATCCCGCGAGCGCGGACGCGGATGGAGCCGCGGCGTCGACCCCGCTGATGTACACGTTCCGCGAGCAAAAAATGGCGGTCTTGGTGTCGTTCTTGATCTCGACGGTCGGTTCGGCGTCGTATTTCTTGACGATTACCTATATTCCAACGTACGTGGAGTCGATGAACACAGATTCGATGACTGCGTTGCGGCTCGGCATTGTGGCGGCGGTGGCGGCGATTGTGGTGACGCCGTTCGTTGGCCTTGCGGCGGATGTTTTCGGGCGCAGGCGCGCTTTTATAGCGACCCTCCTTGCCCTGTTGGCGCTCGCGGTGCCGGGTTACGCGATGTTGTCCTCGGGCTCAGCGTGGGTGTTGGGCGTGGCGGCAGCGCTGTTGGCGGCGCCCGCCGCGGCGTGGTCTGCGATTGCGGCGTCGTCGGTGCCCGAGCAGTTCCCTGCACATGGACGGTTTTCTGGGATGGCGATCGGCTATAACTTGGCTGCGGTTTTGTTTGGTGGGCTCACTCCTGCGGTGGTGAGCATGTTGACCTCCGCGACGGGGAATCTGCTCGCGCCCGCGTATTACGCCATTGCGGTGTCCGTGTGCGCTGGTGTGCCGGCGCTGTGGCTGATGCGGGAGAAGATTTCAGTGCGGGCGTAGGACACCTCGCCGCCGGTACGCTCGGTCCGGCGAGCCCGACGCGGGGTGGGCCGCCTACCGAACCTCCTCACCCGAGGTGATCGCCAATTTTTGTCCTCCCCTCCGGCTACCATTGATGCAGAACTAAGGGAGGCAGCGTGGCCAAGAATTCGCAACAGGAAGTACTCGATGGCATCGGGGGCATGGAGAATATCGCCACCGTGATCCACTGTGCCACACGTTTGCGTTTCCAGCTCAAGGATAATTCGGCGGTGAATCGGGAGAAGATCGCCGGCGCGCCAGATGTGATCGCCGCGATCCCGCAGGCGGGCGATCGCTACCAGGTGGTCGTGCGCGGCAATGTTGCGGATTATTTTTCGAAGTTCATGGCTCTGCCGGCGATGCGCAATTTTGGGCGCGCCACAGATGATGAGCTGAAGGAGCAGTTGGAGAAGAAGGGCCGCGGGAAGTCGGCCGTGTTCAACGCCTTTTCCGAGTATCTCTCGGATGCGATCCGCCCGTCGCTTGGTGTTTTGCTCGGTGCTTCACTGGTGATGGCGCTGGCGATCGTGTTGCAGTGGCTGGGGGTGCCCGGGTTCGCCTCCACGGGCCGCACTCCTGAGCGGTGGTTCGTGGAATCGCTGTGGGCGGGCGTGTTCTTCTTCTTGCCTGTGTTGGTGGCGTACAACGCCTCGGTCAAGATGAAGGTTGATGGATGGCTGGGCGCGGCGGTGATGCTCGCGTTGATGACCCCGTTTACGGGCGCGATTCGAACGCTTGCGGCACACACCTCGGGAGGAACGGCCGGCTTGGAGGAGCTGGGCTCGCCGGCGGGAACGTTGAGTTTCACTCTGGATGTTTTCGGCCTACCGTTGCATTTGCCGAGCTATGGGGGCCGCGTACTCGTTCCGTTGGCGATGGTTCCCGTGTTGGCGTGGCTCTATCATTGGCTGAAGCGGCATCTGCCGGAAACGATGCAGCTGATGTTCGTCCCGTTCCTTACGCTGCTCGTGATGGTGCCGCTCACAGCGTTCGTGATTGGCCCTGCGTTCGTGTGGTTGGGGAACGAGATCGGCGACATGCTGGGCTGGGTGAATCGTTCCGCGCCATACGTGTTCGCACTGTCGATCCCCTTGCTGTATCCGTTTATTGTTCCGCTGGGGTTGCATTGGCCGCTCAACGTGCTGATGCTGGTGAACCTTTCGACGCTCGGCTTTGATTTTCTGCAGGGCCCGATGGGCGCCTGGAATTTTGCGTGCTACGGCGCGGCGGCGGGCGTGGCGATTGTGGCATGGCGGGCGAAGGATCACGCCACTCGTTCAACGGCGCGCTCGGCGCTGTGGGCGGGGCTGATTGGCGGCACGTCGGAGCCGGCGCTCTACGGCGTTCACCTGCGCTATCGGCGTGTGTATCCGGCGTTGCTGGTGGGGTGTGCGGCTGGCGGACTGTCGATCACGATCGGCGGATGGCTGACGGGCGGGGTCACAACGCGGGCGTTCGTCTTCTCATCGCTGCTCACTATCCCCGTCTTCGATCCTGCGGGCACGTACCTGATTGCGATCGCGGTGGCTTTCTTCGTGGCGATGGTTGGCGTGCTGATTGTGGGCTACCGCGAGCCTGGCGAGAAGCCGATTTTTGGCGCATCCGCGAACGGCACTCGTTTCCGGGTCGGCCAGCTTTCGCCGTTGATGGACGACGCCGATGCGCCAGTTACGGCCACGGCTCCGGCGGGTGTGGGCGTTCGCCAGGCTCCCGACGTCGGGGGCGCTGATGTCGCAGGTGTGCCCGCGCGGACGTCGGGGAGCGATCGGTCGGAGGCCGGAGCGATGTCCGAGGCTCCAGTGTTTGCGGACGAGGGGCCGGGCTCAGGGCTCGCGCACGCGTTCCCGCTCCCCTCGCAGGAGGGCCAGGTGACGGGCGCGGCCAATGGGTTGCACGCGAGCGTGTATTCGCCGGTCGATGGCCGGATCGTAGCGCTGGAGGAAACGAGCGACGCGATCTTCGCCTCGCGGGCTCTCGGAAACGGCGTGGGAATCGTCCCGGCGAGCGGCGAGTTCAGTTCGCCGGTTGCGGGCGTGGTCACGGCCGTGCAACCAAGCGGGCACGCCTACGGGATTCGCTCGGACGACGGCGTGGAGGTTCTGATCCACATTGGGATCGACACAGTGGAGATGGCGGGCCGCGGGTTCACCGCTCATGTTGAGCGCGGGCAACGTGTGGATGTTGGCGATCCGCTTGCGAGCGCGGATCTCGCGGCGATCGAGGCCGCAGGGCACTCCACTACTACCTTCGTGGTGGTCACAAACACGCGTGCGCTCGCGCAGGTGACGCCAGAGGCGCCCGGTGAGGTGGCCGAGGGCGGCGCGGTCATCGCCGTCGCGCTCTGAAGCCAGACTGTGGCGCGGCGATCTGACGAGCACGCCGGCGCACATCTCACGAACTGCATTTCCGCACGCCGTGTGCGTCAACCATGCACACACGTTTCGCGACTGCCGGTTCCCGGTTCGTCGCACCTATTGAACTGCATCACATGCGGTGCTAGGCTGTACGCAATCGGTTTTCGGACCGAAGGATTGTTACCCGTTTTGGGGCAAGACCTGAGATACCACCAGTGTATCTCGGGTCTTTTTTATTGCCCGAAAACGGCCACTTTCAGCAAAGGAGCTAGGTGTGACCACCAAAATTAACGCCCCCGAGGCGATTCTGGACGCCATCGGCGGCCCAGAAAATATTTCGAGCTTCACGCACTGTGCAACCCGCCTGCGTTTCGAGCTCAAGGACGCCTCCGGCGTCAACAACGACGAGATCGAAAAGATCCCTGGCGTGCTCGGCGCCGTCCCCCAGAGCGGCGACCGCTACCAGGTGATCATCGGCGGCGGCGTCGCCAACGTCTACAACGACATGGTGAAACTCCCGCAGATGAAAAACTTCCACGGCGGGAAGTCGAACGCAGATGTGAAGGACGAGATGCGCGCGAAGGCCCGTGGCAAGTACGCGTGGGTGGATACCTTCTTCGAGTTCCTTTCCGATTCGTTCCGCCCGATTCTCGGCGTGCTCCTCGGCGCGTCGCTGATCATCGCACTTGCAGCCGTGATGGAAGCTCTCCACATTCAAAACTTCCATGATCCGAATAAGGGCGCTAGCTGGGTATTCATCGACGCGATGTGGCGTTCGGTGCTCTACTTCCTCCCGGTGATGGTTGCTTACAACGCCGCGAAGAAGCTCAAGGTTGATGGCTGGCTCGGCGCCGCGATCATGCTCGCTGTGATGACCCCGGAGTTCGGCGCCCTGAAGAACGCGGCGGACACAGTGAAGACCACGTCGTCGACTCTCGGTGGCGATTTCTACACGGCTCACGTGTTCGGCTTGCCGATGCAGCTCAATGATTACGGCGGGCAGGTGTTCGTGCCTCTGTTCATGGCCGTGGTCCTCGCGGGTGTGTACCGCACCCTCAAGCGCATCATCCCTGAGATCGTGCACATGGTGTTCGTGCCCTTCTTCTCGCTGATCATCATGATCCCGCTCACCGCGTTCCTCATCGGCCCGATCTCGATCTGGCTCGGCTCCGGTCTGGGCGCTGGCCTGGCCTGGCTCAACGGCAACGCTCCGTTCATCTTCGCTATTCTGATCCCGCTCGTGTACCCGTTCCTGGTGCCGCTCGGCCTGCACTGGCCGCTCAACGCTCTGATGCTGATCAACATCAACACCCTCGGCTACGATTTCATCCAGGGCCCGATGGGCGCATGGAACTTCGCGTGCTTCGGCGCGACCGCTGGTGTTCTGTTCCTGGCAATTAAGGATCGTGATAAGACGATGCGCCAGACCGCTGCGGGTGCTCTCGCGGCCGGCCTCCTCGGTGGTATTTCCGAGCCGTCGCTCTACGGCATCCACCTGCGCTTCAAGCGCATCTACCCGCGCATGCTCGCAGGCTGCTTGGCCGGCGGTGTTGTGATCGGTATTCTTGGCATCCCGACCGGCGGCGTGAAGACCTCCGCCTTCGTGTTCACCTCGCTTCTGACGATCCCGGTGTTCACCCCGATGCTCACCTACGTGATCGCGATCGCGGTTGCATTCTTCACCGCGATGATCCTCGTGATCATCTCCGGCTACCGTACCCCGGAGCAGCAGGCCGAGTTTATCGCCCAGCGCGATTCTGAGGAAGGCGTTGCAACCGCTACCGCGACCGCCGCAGAGGCTGGCGCCCCGGCGTCGGCAGAAGACGGCTCGGTTGCAACTCTCGCCCCGGTGACGACGGCAGTGCTCGCACCGGTTGCCGGCAAGGTGATCTCGCTGGAGGAAACCGGCGACAAGGTGTTCGCCTCCCGCGCGCTCGGCGAGGGCGTTGGCGTGGTGCCCGCAAGCGGTCACATCGTCTCCCCCGTCTCGGGCAAGGTCAAGACGGTACAGAAGTCTGGCCACGCGTACGGCATCACGTCGGATACGGGCGTTGAGGTGCTCGTGCACGTCGGCATCGACACTGTGGAGATGAAGGGCGACGGCTTCGAGCCGAAGGTTGCCAAGGGCGACATTATCGAAGCGGGTCAGCCGCTGGTGGACGTTGACCTGGAGAAGGTCCAGGCGGCGGGTTACCCCACCACCACGCTCGTGGTAATCACGAATACTCGCGCGATGAGCTCGGTTGAGCCGCGCGTGGGCATGGATGTTCAGGCTGGCGAGGAGATTATTTCGGCAACGAAGTAATCGCGCTGGCAGGATTCCGGGGCGGGCGGAAGTTCACTTCCGCCCGCCCCGCCTCATCCCTGCGCGAACCGACATACCCGAGACATCGCGCCATACGGCACCGAGGCCCCGCCCCCACCGGTCCCCTGAGCCATCGCGCTCCGACCAGGCCACAAGCGGGATCCGCACCCTCACAGTTGCGCACAGCGAACGAAAGGCCCGGGCACGAGAATATTTCTGCACTAAAATGGTGCGGTGACGAAGGAGGTGGCATGAACGTATTGCGCGTGTTCAACAACAACGTGGTGTTGGCACGGGATGAGCACGGCACGGAGGTGATCCTCACGGGCCGCGGGCTCGGCTTCCAGAAGAAGCCCGGCGACGCCGTCGATCCGGCAGCGATCGTGCGCACGTTTGTTCCCTCTGATGACCGCTCCCCCGACCACCTCGGCCAGCTCCTCGCCGACATCCCACCCCAGATCGTCGCGATCGTCGGCGAGGTTTCCGCGAGTGTGCAGCTCACACCTGTTTCTAGCGCTTTCCTTCCCGACACCAGCACATCTAGCTCGAGCACTCCCACCGGAACGCCCGGCGCCGGTGTCTCCCACTCCGTCGCTCCAACCGGGACTTCGGCTCAGCCCCTCACCGGCGTCGTTGCAGAAAATCCAGCGCTACTGATCGCTCTTGCCGATCACATCGCGTTTGCCGTGAAGCGGGCGCGCAAGGGTATCCATTCGCCGTACCCACTCGAAGCAGAAGTGCGGGGCCTGTACCCGGCCGAGTTCACCGCCGCCCACGAGATGCTCGACGAGATCAACGCGCGTTTCGAGCAGTGCCCGCAGTATGAGGATGTCCGCCTCCCGGCCGACGAGGCGGTGGCAATCACGCTCCACTTGGTGAACGCCGCTTTCACGCAGGGAAACCTCGCAGGCACGTACATGATGACCGGCGTGATCCAACAGATGATCGACGTGATCGAGGACTATTTCGGGATCCACCTCGAGCAATCCAGCGTGAACGTTGGGCGTTTCATCACGCACCTGCGCTACCTGTTCGTGCGCATCGCCGAACACCGCCAGCTCGACGATCTCATGAGCGCGATCTCCGAATCGATCAACTCCTCCTACCCGGAGGCTGCGAAGGTGGCGCGCGTGCTCGCCGAAATCATTGAGCTGCGCACCGACGCCACGCTCTCCACCGACGAGGTTGCGTACCTTTCCCTTCATATCGCACGCCTTGCGCAAGATGCGCGCGGTTGAGCATCCGCCGTCACCTTGCCCACACAGTTTGCTTCGTTCAGCAAATTCACATGAAATCTGCGTTCATCTTTTTATAACGATTCGATAAACTTCTGCCCATGGCACACATGGTTCACAAAATTGGTGGGATTTCCGGCGCGCTGGCGCTGGGAATTTCGTGTGCCCTCCTGACGCCATTTGCTAGCGGTTCTGAAAGCTCTGCCACTGAAAAACAGGCGAGCGCGGCTACAGAAAAGCCCCAGCAGGCTACGCTGCACGTTGATCCCGCGATCCCCTACCGCTCAGCTCAATCGATGGCGGACGCTCTCGGGCCAATGGCCACCCTCATGATGGCGTCGCGCCAGCCCCGTTCAGAAACAATCGATTTCACGTCAGCTGATTCGCTCACCGTCTTAGTGAACAAGAAGAACCCACTTACCCCGCTCAGCTATACCCCTAAGGATCTGGTAGCACCGACGTCGCTTGGCGTGCCAAGTTTTGGTGGCCAGTTACTTCGCAAAGATGCGGCCGAGGCGCTCGCACAGATGTATGCTGCCGCGAAAAAAGCAGGGGTCTTCTTCGAGCTGCGCTCGGGCTACCGCTCCGCCTCGACTCAGGCAACCCTTCACCCCGGATACGCCAACCGTTACGGAAGTGAGCACGCGGAGCTCCTCTCGGCCCGCGCCGGGTATTCTGAGCATCAGACTGGCCTTGCCGTGGATCTGACCGACGGCAGCGAGCTTACGGCGGCGTTTGCCAAAACCGAGGCCGCGCAGTGGCTTGCCGCAAATTCATGGAAGTACGGGTTTATTTTGCGCTACACGCAAGGGAACACGGGCGTGACGGGTTACAACTTCGAGCCGTGGCATTTCCGTTTCCTCGGCGTTGAGGAGTCCACCCGTTACTACCGTTCTGGTGCGAAGACGTACGAAGATTACTTGGGCCAACCCGCAGCACCCACATACTAAGAACAGCACGAAAAAGACATTGATTTTAGAACTTCTAAGTTCTAAAATTATGTCGTGTGGGAAATCGATGTCGAACCAGTTGCCGACTGGCTAAGCAGATTAGACCCCAGCTCATCGGTACAAGTAATCGCGGCACTAGAATTGCTTAGAGAGCATGGGCCGAGTTTAGGGCGCCCACTTGTCGATACAATCTCAGGATCACGCCACAAGAACATGAAAGAACTTTGGCCAGGCTCATCCGGTCGAAGCAAAATACGGTTACTCTTTATATTCGATCCGAACCGGCGGGCCATTATCCTCATCGCAGGAGACAAATCCGGCCAATGGACAAAATGGTATAAAACAAACATCCCCATCGCAGATGATCGTTACGACCTCCATCTGAAGCAACTGAAACGAGGGAAATGATGGCACTACTACTTGAAGATTTTTTACGTGACCGCCCTGTTGACCGGCACGCTATCGACGAAGCAAAGGAAAACATGATGGCGCAAGTTCGCGCACACAGATTGCGCGAACTACGCGAAAGCGCCGGTTTAACACAATCGGACGTCGCACAACGACTCGGCGTTTCCCAACGTCAGGTATCCAAAATCGAACGTGGCGAGATTGAGACAACCAAGCTGGGAACGATACGGAATTACCTCTCGGCCATCGGCGGTTCCCTCTCCCTTGAATTTATTCAGGGCGACATACGCGTCCAGGTGGCCTGAGTCACTTCCCGAGGTACGCCAGCACTCCTGCGATCGCGGCAGCGACGCCGGTTTCCAGAGTGGGGTGTAGATCCGGCACGAAATGCGGGGAATGGTTCGGCTGGGCGGCAGCTGGATCGGCGAAGCCGCCAAGGCCCCAGTAGCAGTAGGGCGCGCCGAACGCATCGGCAATGATCGAGAAGTCTTCCGACGCCGTCGACGGGACGAGATCGTCTACACGTTCCTCGCCGAGCACCGAAACCAAACTCTCACGAACGCGGGCTGTGACGACGGCGTCGTTGGTGACGACTGGCGTATCTTCAAACATCTCGACTACTGGCGCCGGCGCGCCGCTCGCAGCGGCCTCAGCCTGTGCGATGCGATGGATCGCTGCAATTTCCTTTTCATATGTTTCGTCCGAATAAGCCCGGATGTTCACGAGGAGCTCTGAGGAATCGGGGATCACATTCGCAGCCTCACCCGCATGGAACGCATTCACGGAGACGACGCCGAATTCGCCAGGAGCGAGCTCGCGCGAGACGATCTCGTTCAACCGAGTGACAGTATGTGCTCCCATGAGAACCGGGTCGATTCCGAGGTGCGGCATGGAGCCATGCGAGCCGCGGCCAGTGAAGGTGATTCGTAGCGTTGCGGCCGCCGAAAACACCGGCCCGACGACGGTGGCCACGTGGCCTGCAACAGGGGCGGGGAGCACATGTTGAGCCAGGGCAACATCGACTCTGCCATTGCCGGTTGCCGCGTTCACGGCGTCCACCAGTCCCGCCGCGACCATCACCTTCGCTCCCTCGCCGGTTTCTTCCCCAGGCTGGAACAAGGCCACGTACGTGCCCGACCACAGATCGCGATGCTCGGCAAGAAACTCCGCCGCCCCCAGCCCGCCAGTAATGTGGAAATCGTGACCGCAGGCGTGCATCACAGGCACGTGCTCGCCCGCTCGGTTCACCTGCTGGGCGCGTGAGGCATATTCTTTATCGTCTGATTCACGTACAGGCAGACCATCAATATCCGCACGGAAGAGAACTGTTGGCCCTTCGCCATTGACTAGAATGCCAACGATGCCACCGCCGATCTCCAGGATCTCATAGCCAAGCTCGGAAAGCCGCGAGGAAATCGCTGCGCGCGTGCGATCCTCTTGCATTGACAGCTCCGGGTGCTGGTGAAAATCGAGGTACATGTCTTCAAATGCATCAAGGCGGCCAGCGACGGCGTCCACAACGGCGTTCATTCTTATCCCTTCGATACTGCAATTGGTGATTCCATGGTAGCGAGCGGTCGGCGTGCGTTGCCGGCCCGTCTCACTCGCGCGTTCGCTCGGCACCGATGCGCCGACGTCGACGGCTGCAAATCTCCCATCCAGCCGAAGCATTGGAATAAATGTGACGCGTTCAGCCTTACCAAATGAGGTAAGAATTGTGAGAACAGTTATCGCAGATGGTAGGCTGGCTCAGGTTCTATTCTTTCAAGGAGGACATTATGAAGCAGGGTATTCACCCCGATTACCACCCGGTGGTTTTCCGTGACCGCTCGGTGAACTACACGTTCCTGACCCGCTCCACCCGCACGTCGGATCAGACGATCGAGTGGGAAGATGGCAACACCTACCCGGTGATCGACATCGAAGTTTCGGATAAGTCGCACCCGTTCTTTACGGGCCAGCGCCGTATTCTCGATACCGCCGGCCAGGTTGAGAAGTTCAACCGCCGCTACGGCAAGCGCACCAAGTGATCGCGCGCAAGTAAACATCGCGAGGGCGAATGGGCCAACCCATTCGCCCTCGTTTTTCACCACGCGCAGCAAGAACGCGGCATAAGGAAAAGGCGGAGCAGGCAATACCTGCTCCGCCCTCGCTCAACTATCGCGAGATAAACCATTGTGCCTGGTTCTTCACAGTACGTCTAGACCCCGTCACCAAGGTCACCTATATTCGGATCTCCTGCAACGATATCAGGCACAATAGTGTCATGCGCTTTTCTCCCCTCACACTCACCATCACACTGACGGCCATCCTCTTCACAGCTGCGTGCTCGTCACCAGCCACTTCCTCTGAGCCAGGTGACTCATCGGCGTCGGCCGCCTCGTCCGCCGTCGTCGCACCGACTGCGCCAGCACCCAACCAGCCCGCACAACGCATGCGCGTTGAAACGATCGCCACGCACCCCTTCGACGCCTCCCTCTTCATGGAAGGAATCGAAGTGGAAGGCGGCCACCTCCTGGTTTCATCTGGACTCACCGGCTCCTCGTCCCTTTCGCGCCGAACGCTGACCGGCGAGATCCTTCAAAAAATCGATCTGCCCGCACAATACTTCGGTGAGGGAACCACGAGGGTGGGTGATTCGATCTGGCTCCTGACCTACAAGGCCGGCAAAGCCTTCAAATACGACGCAAAAACGTTCACGAAAACCGCCGAAGCGCATTACGACGGCGAAGGGTGGGGATTGTGCTCCTACGACGACGGGCAAATGTGGATGTCGAACGGCACCGACACGCTCGTGCGGCGCGACGGCGAAACATTCGCGGAAACCGGCCGCGTGAAAGTCTCTCTCGACGGCGCAGCACCGGGCCCGCTCAACGAGCTCTCGTGTACGAGCGACGGAATTTACGCGAACGTGTTTGTGACGGACACTATCCTGCGGATCGACCCTGTCTCCGGACGGGTTACTGCGGTGATCGACGCCAGTGGACTACGCCCCGAGAGCACACTCGCCGATCGGGAAGCTGTCCTCAACGGAATCGCGCAGATCCCTGGCACGGATCGTTTCTATCTGACAGGCAAACGTTGGCCCACCATGTACGAAGCTCGTTTCGTGCCCCAACAGTGAGCGCAACTTCCGTCCGCGGGTGGACGAGACGTTGCCACGCTCACAGGTAGAGTGGCCCATATCTAGGAAATACCAACTAGAATTTAGGTGCACCTAAGCGCCTGCACCGCGCTCGAATCCACCACACGAAGGGGTCGAAGTGTTCGCTCGACGTACTCTCATCACCGCATCCGTTGCGCTCGCCGCAACACTTGCCGCATGCTCACCCGCACCGCAGAATTCTGGCGTATCAACCCCAGATGCTTCGACACCCCCTGCCACGCAAAGCGCAACCACGTCAGCCAGTGCCTCGCCAACCACGTCATCGTCCGCGGTCACAACACCGTCATCAAACGAATCGGGAACGCCCACCGCGAATGCGTCCGGCACCGCCAGCACCTCGGCGTCGGGAAGCGAATCTGCCCAGCCGAGCGCGCAGACGCAACCCGAACAAGGAACCAACCATATCGCTTCCGCAAAAGCGTACGCATACCCTGCAAAGGACGTTCACGATTGGCTCCTCAACGGCAAGGAATCACCCACGTACCCCAAGGGTAAGAAGATCGTCTTCATCACGATGGACGATGGCCCGAACACCTCCACCACCGCGCGTAACCTTGATACTTTCAAGAAGGCCGGAGTTCACGCCACGTTCTACAATGTCGGCCTCTCCCTTGGAAACCCGAAGGTGCAGGAGCTCATGAAGCGCCAGTATGCGGAAGGGCACGCCGTCGCCGTCCACTCCAACTCACACGATTATTCTTTCCTTTACCCTGGCCGCCACTGCAACCCCGCGAACGTGGCGAAGGATTTCGACGCATTGAACGCGAAGATGAAGAATATCCTCGGCCCCGGCTGGTCCTCAAACACGTTCCGCTACCCCGGCGGTCACATGTCCTGGAAGGATATGGCGCCGTGCGATGCGGTTCTCGCAAAGAAGGGCGTGTATTGGCTCGATTGGAACGCCGGCACGAACGATGCAGTACCGAAGCGTTCCCAGCCAAAGAATCCCGAAACGATGATGCAGGCTGTGATGCAGACGGCGGGAGATAAGAATGTTGTTGTTCTTCTTTCCCACGATGCCAACGGTAAGGAAATGACCGTCAAGACCATGCCGAAGATCATCGACTACTTCAAGTCGAAGGGCTACGAGTTCGGAATCATCGGAGGTTAATCCGATTACCCCCGTTGTGATGAGGTGAGGGCCAGCGATATCGCTGGCCCTCACCTCATCACAACACTCGATTAGTTGCGCTTCGCAATCGGGTGCACATCGACGTCGTCAACCAACAGATGCCCCGAGGCGCGCTCACCGAGAGCCTCGAGCGCAAGGCGGCCCACTAGCTGCTGGTTCGTGACTGCACGGGCACTGCGGTGACGCGAGAGATAGCTCATCGACCAGCGCATCAGCGTGGACAAACGCGACTTAAAGCCGGTTAGTGCGAACAGGTGCAACCCACACCAGGCGAGCCAGGCGAAAAAGCCGCCCATCTCGAGCTTGCCGATCTTCACCACGGCCTTCGACTTCGCGATCGTCGCCATCGAGCCCTTGTCCTTGTACTCAAACTTGGCCGCCGGCTCGCGGCCAGCGAGGCGATCCTTGATGGCGCGTGCCGCGAAGCGACCCGGCTGGATCGCTCCCTGGGCAACGCCGGGAACGCCGTCGAGGCTCATCATGTCGCCCACAACGAAAATCTCCGGGTGGCCAGAGATCGTCAAATCCTCGTTCACTCGCACACGGCCGGCGCGATCAAGTTCGACGCCGGTGCGCTCGGCGAGCTTCTTGCCCAGCGGGTTGCCCGCCACACCAGCCGACCACACCTTGCAGATCGACTCGATGACCTGCTCGTTGCCGTCACGATCGCGTAGCGTGACAGTGGAATCGCTCATCCCCACAACCATCTGGCTCATCAGCACCTCGACCCCGAGCTTTTCCAGATCACGCTGGGTGCGCTTGCCGAGGCTTTCACCGAACGGCGGAAGTGGGTGCGCTGCGCCGTCCACGAGTACCACGCGGGCGGCGGCCGGATCGAAGTTGCGGAAATCGTGGCGGAGAGTCTTCGACGCGAGCTCGCGGATCTGGCCGGCCACCTCAACGCCGGTGGGGCCAGCTCCGATCACGACAAACGTGAGGATCTTGGCACGCTTTTCCGGATCCGACTCGATCTCGGCGAGCTCGAACGCGTTGAGGATGCGTGCGCGAAGCTCGAGCGCGTCGTCGATCGACTTCAGGCCCGGGGCGAACTGCGCAAACTGATCGTTTCCGAAGTAGGACTGGTTCGCGCCGGCGGCGATAATCAGCGAATCGTATGGCGTGCGCTCGGTTCGGTTATGGTAGCGCCACACAACCTCGCGAGCCTCAGTATCAATATCCTCCACCAGACCAAGCAGCACCCGGGCGTTCTTCTGCTTGGCGAGGATCTCGCGCGTGACCGGCGCAATCTCCCCCGGCGAGAGGATCCCCGTGGCCACCTGGTACAGCAGCGGCTGGAAAAGGTGATGGGAGGTCTTTGAGATCATCGTGACCTCGACGTCGGCTTTCTTCAATTCCTTCGTGGCAAACAGCCCGCCGAAACCCGATCCGATCACTACTACTCGATGTGGCACGTGTACTCCTCGCGTGTCATAAGAAAAATGCGAACTTAGGTTACCCCAAGTCCGCGTTCTTCCCATAGCCCGAGGGCCTGTTATATCCCTAACGTTTCGCAGACAAGCAAGAGGTGCCCACCGGCGTCGGGACAAAGCTTACCGACGTCGGCGGGCCGCCTTCCCCACAGTGTTACAGGTTCTCGGAGGCAAACTCGACCATCGCGGTCGTGTACTCGCCCACGATTGCCGCTCCACGCGCCGGGTTACCGGCAACGAGGAGCGAATGATCGGCGCCCGGAAACTCGAGCACGCGCACGTTCTCGGGCCAGGTGGAAGCAGCCTCGGAGTTCCAGTAGCCATCTTCGGTACCACCGAACGCGAACTGCGCCGCCGTGTTCGCGCCGATCGCCTCGATCACCTCAGGGGTATCCAGGGTTGGCGTGATCCATACCGAACGCACCGAATGCTCTGCCGCGTAAACAGACGAGAGCGACCCGATCGACTTCGCAAAGATCACGAGCGGCAGATCGTTGCCCTCGAGCGCCTTCTCCACCTCGGCCGTGATCGCCGGAACCGACCACTCCATGCCCGGATCCCACGCAAGTTCACGCACGTTGTAGCCGGCTGCGAGAGCCACCTGCTTCGCAAAGTAGAGCTGCGGCATCTGCGTCGGATACGCCTTACCAGGCAGGAGGAGCGCGAGCCCCTTGGGGTTGTCCACGGCAGTGTCTTGATACGTTGCCATCATGTTCCTTTCGTTGGCATTTCTCTCCTCCATTTATACACCCTGCTGGGTATTGCGAGGAAAAGTTTCGCTTTTCGCCGACGCCGTTGCGCAAGGGACGCTACGGGCGTGAGTTGCTCGCCGGGCGCAAGTTGCGCCCCGACGTCGGGCACGATTTGCACCCGCCCACCGCAAACGGGTAGGGTTGCCCCAAGTTTTTCCTTGAACACAAAGGAGGTTGAGCACGATGGCTTTCCAGATGATGCGAATGTACGCCCTGGCAGGCCGGTCCATGCTCAATGTGGTGTGAGTGATTCACACACACAGAAAATGAGGCCCGCTGCGAACGCCGGGCTTTTTTCATGTCCTCCAAACCCCGGCGAATGTTCGCTCATCATGAGCACCAACCAACTTCACACCATTCGTGCACATCGTGCACAGTTCAGGAGAAGACCATGACCGACCATATTTTGACCACACATGTTGGCTCGCTCCCCCGCACGCCTGCGCTTCTCGAAGCGAACCAGCGTCGCGCGGCCGGAGAGATTTCCGACGCCGATTTCCGCGAGATCCTCGAACTTGCCGTTGGCGAGGTGGTTGCCCGTCAGCGCGAGATCGGGCTCGACATCATCAACGAGGGCGAGTACGGCCACATCACGTCAGGCGCGGTCGATTACGGCGCCTGGTGGAACTACTCGTTCTCGCGCCTGGGCGGGCTCACGCTCTCAGGCAAGGATCGCTGGGCGAACGACGACGCCGTGCGCAGCGAACCGGGCAAGATCCGGCTCACGTCGTTCCAGGACCGGCGCGATCGGCGTCGTTTTAACGACGCCTACACCGACCCGACGTCGGGAATCCTCACCCACCGCGCGAGCGTGCCGAACCCGGAGATCACTGGGCCGATCACGTACGTGGGGCACAAGGAAACACGCACCGACGTCGGCCTGCTGACGAATGCGCTTGCCGCGCACGGCGGCGGAAACGGCTTCATTGCATCCCTTTCCCCGGGAGCGGCAGCTCGCCTCACGAACAAATTCTACGACGACGAAGTAGCGCAGCTTTGCGCATTTGCGGATGCCCAGCACGACGAGTACAAAATCATCACCGACGCCGGGTTCACGGTTCAGCTCGACGCGCCGGATCTTGCGGAAGCCTGGGATCAGATCAATCCTGAGCCGAGCGTGGAGGATTTCCAGGCGTGGCTCCAATTGCGTATTGATGCGGCAAATCGCGCGCTTGAGGGGATCAACCCGGACCAGGTCCGCCTTCATATCTGCTGGGGTTCGTGGCACGGCCCGCACACTACCGACATCCCGTTCGAGGCAATCGTGGATCAGTGTTTGCAGGTGAACGCGAAGTATTTCTCGTTCGAGGCGTCCTCACCCCGCCACGCGCATGAGTGGCGCGTGTGGGGTGGCGGGCGGTTGCCCAAGGGTCGCGTGCTGGTTCCCGGCGTCGTCTCGCATTCGACGAACGTGGTGGAGCATCCGCGCCTGGTGGCGGACAGGATCGTGAAGTTCGCCGAGCTGGTTGGCCCCGAGAACGTGATCGCCTCGACGGATTGTGGCCTGGGCGGGCGCATTCACCGCGATATCGCGTGGGCGAAGCTCGAATCGCTCGTCGAGGGCGCGCACATCGCCTCGACAGAGCTGTTTGGCTGATCCTCGCGCTTGAATTGAGCTCAGATCTTGCCGCTTAAATTGAGCTCGCAGGTGGGGTGCGGGAGGCTGGAATAACCCAGCCTCCCGCACCCCTGTTCAATCACGTGGCGTTATCACTTCTGCGTGATGATCACCTTCATCGCCTTTGTTTCCTTCGCGTTGCGGAAGGTCTCGTAGGCATCCATCATGTCGTTCATATCGAAGTGGTGGGTCACCAGATTCTCAGCCTTGAACTTTCCGTCCGTGATGCCCTGGAGGAGGCGCTCGCCTTCGACAGCGTTCACCAAGCCCATGGACATTCGAATGTTTTGAATCCAGTACTTGTTCATGGCGATTTCCACCGGCGCACCGTGCACACCAATATTTGCCACCTGGCCGCCAGGGCGCACGATCTTGAAGCAGTTTTGAAGAGTCACCGGAACGCCGACCGCTTCACATGCAACATCCACGCCGAGGCCACCTTCAGTGAGTGCCATGACCTGCTCGAACCAGTCCTCATCGCCCGCATTCACAGAATGCGTTGCACCGAACTTCGCCTTGGCATTCTCCAGGCGGTTATCGTCAAAATCAATGGCGATCACGCGCTTTGCACCATGAAGGGCCGACGTCATCATCGCAGCCAGGCCCACTGGGCCCGCACCGATGACCGCGATGGTGTCGCCTTCCTTCACACCGCCGTCGCGAATACCAATCTCATAGCCGGTTGGGAGAATGTCGGAAACCATACAACCCTGCTCATCAGACACGCCGTCGGGAATCCGGTAGAGGGAGGTATCAGCGAATGGAACGCGCACCTTCTCTGCTTGCGTCCCGTCGATCATGTATCCGAAGATCCAGCCGAGCCCCTTCGCACCTTCCGGATTCATACAGTGGGAGGTGAGCCCCTTCTTGCAGTACTCACACTCACCACAGGCGCTGACGCAGGAAAGGATTGCGCGATCACCGACCTTCCAGTTCTTCACGCCCTCACCAACCTCGATGATGGTGCCCACACCCTCGTGGCCGAGGATACGGCCATCTTCAACTTCGGGCATATCGCCCTTCCAGATATGAAGGTCAGTGCCACAAATCGTCGTGGTATCGATCTTCACAATAACGTCAGTTGGCTGCAGAATCTTTGGATCCGGATGCTCTTCCCACGCGATATTGCGCTCACCGTGGTACACCAATGCCTTCATGATCTCTCCCTTCGAAATGCTCATCATTGAGCAGTGAGAAAATATGGGATTGTAATTCCTAGTCGATAATTGTTATCATCTAGGTGTGTGGTTTATTGTTACCTCCACCACACGCTGGCAGTCTACAACCTCCACGAAGCGGACGAAAGACCCAAACTCAATTCGCCCGGGAGTTATCTCTCCCCTCCCGGGCGAATTGGCCTATTTGCGCCACTAAACGAGGATACGTTCACGATAAATTCAGCCCTTTTCCACAGATGTTTGAGAAATCTCCGACGAAGGGCCTACTCACTGACAAACGAACCGATGGCAAGATAGGGGAAAGTCAACGCCGACGAAGGGGCTCACCATGAACCTGAAATTTTCTGCCACCACTGAAGCGATCATCATGGGCGCTGGCACCACCGCCTACTATGCGCTACCCGATTTTGTGCGCTCACGTGTCGCTAGAGGCTTACTTAAAACGGCAATTGTTGCCGGTCTCGGAGCAATGAACGCAGCAAACGAACCTCGCCCCACCGACGTCGACGGCGATACTCACGACGACGCAAAGCCTGCCACTGCGCAAGTATGGGAAGACTTTACAGCCTACGACACCACAACAAAAGCAATCGCCCTCAGCGCGGGCGGAGCGGTACTTGCTGGATCGGTCGCGCTGACTATCTGGGGCGAGAAGACGATCTACCGCCGGGCCGTACGCGCCGGAGACCGCGGACGCAAACTGCCACACACAAAGCAAGCGCTCGTCATCGGCGTCCTCTCGGCGCTAGCTCCGTACGTCACTCGCCGCCTCGAAAGAATGGGATAGACGAGCAGGTGGCCGGCGAGGATTCTCGCCGGCCACCCGGTCTCTCAAACTACTGCCAACTGGGCACTCTCAGCTCAGCCAAGCGCCCAGAACACCTCACGCCGAAGCTCACCTCACACCGCGAGCTGCGGGTTTTCTTTGGCTTGCTCCCCGATCACGGCACGCACTTTTTCCAGGTACGCATCCACCTGCTGCGGGCATCGACCGATGTAGGCGGACGGGTCGAGGGCCTGCGCAAACTCCTTCGGGCTCATGCCAAACTCAGGGTGCTCGGCAAGCGCGCCGAGCAAATCGAAGGGCTCGCCGACCTTCATTTTCGCGGTTGCTGCGAGCGATTCTTCACGAATGATCTCGTGGAGTTCCTGGCGGTCTCCCCCACGCTTGACGCCTTCCATCAAAATGTTTTCGGTAGCGATAAACGGCAGGTAATCGCGCACAGCCTTCGCCACAATCGCATCGTTCACGTGCAAACCGAAAGTCACGTTCGCGGCGATTTTCAGGATCGCATCCACACCCAAGAACGCCTCGGGTACCGAAATCCGCCGGTTCGCCGAATCATCGAGCGTGCGCTCAAGCCACTGGGCACTCGCCGTCGCGGAGGCGTTCGCCGCATCCGCGATCACGTAACGCGCCAGGGAACAAATGCGCTCGGTACGCATCGGATTGCGCTTGTACGGCATCGCGCTCGAGCCGATCTGGTGCGCCTCGAAGGGCTCTTCCACCTGGCGATCATGCTGAAGCAGACGAATATCTTGCGCCATTCGATACGCGCTCGTGGCCACGCCTGCAAGCACGCTCATGATCCGCGCATCGAACTTGCGCGGATACGTCTGCCCGGCAACGTCGAAGAGCTTGTTGAACCCGAAATCGTCGGCAATCCGCCGGTTCATCTCGTCGATTGCACCGCCGTCGCCGTCGAACAGCTCCACAAAGCTCGCTTCGGTTCCGGTGGTGCCGCGGCAGCCAAGGAACTTGATCGTCGAAACAACGAAATCGAGCTCCTCAAGATCCGCCATAAAATCCTGCAGCCAGAGCGTGGCGCGCTTGCCCACGGTCACAAGCTGCGCAGGCTGGTAGTGCGTGTAGCCGAGGGTCGGCATCGCCTTGTAACTATCCGCAAAATCGGCAAGATTCGCAATCACAGCCACGAGCCCTTCGCGCACTTTGTCGAGCGCGTCGCGGTAGATCACCAGGTCCGCATTGTCGGTCACGTAGCAGCTCGTCGCACCGAGGTGAATAATCCCGGCGGCCTCGGGCGCGACCTGCCCGAACGAGTACACGTTCGCCATCACGTCGTGGCGCACCTCAGCCTCGCGCGCCTCGATCACATCGAACCGGATGTCGTCGGCGGCGGCTTCCAGCGCCGCGACCTGCTGCGCGCTCACCGGTAGCCCAAGCTCGTGCTGGGCTCGTGCCAAGCTCACCCAGAGTTTGCGCCAGGTAGCAACGCGCGTGCGCGGCGAGAACAGCTCCATCATCGTCTCCGACGCGTAGCGCTCCCCCAGCGGGCTCACATACCGATTTTTCGTTTCGCTCATTTTTTCCTCTCGCGACCCCGGCGCGCCAGCTTGCTCAGCCAGCGCGCCCGACGTCGGTGTTCTGTTTTCGCCGACGCTGGCTGCCTGCGCAAGTCAGTTGCGCACAATGTAGGCGTCGCGTTCGGCGCCCACCGACACGTAGCTGATGCGCGCGCCGATCTTGGACTCAACATACTCCACGTAGTCGCGTGCTTCTTGCGGAAGTTCGTCCCAGGTGCGCGCGCCGGAGATGTCGGTGCGCCAGCCCGGCAGCGAGGTTTCGATCGGGCGGGCACGGTCCAGATCGGAGGGGAACGGGAAACGCTCGGTGCGTTCGCCGTCGAGCTCGTAGGCCTCGACAACCGGGATCTCGTCCATGTCGGACAGCACGTCCATCTTCGTCAGCGCGATCTCGGTAGCGCCCTGAACCTCAACGCCATAGCGGGTGGCCACGATGTCGATCGGGCCAACGCGGCGCGGGCGCCCCGTCGTCGCGCCATACTCGCCGCCGGCGTCGCGCAGACGATCCGCCTTCTCGCCGTCCCACTCGCACACGAACGGGCCAGCACCCACCGCCGTCGAGTAGGCCTTCACCACGCCTACCACGCGCTCCACGCGGGCGCTCGGCAAGCCAGAGCCAACCGGCGCGTATGCAGCGATCGTATTCGACGAGGTCGTGAACGGGTGGATACCGAAGTCGATGTCGCGAAGCGCGCCAAGCTGCGCCTCGAACAGGATACGCTTGCCGGCCGCGCGGGCGTCGCCGAGCACCTGCGCAGGGTCAGCCAGGAACGGAACCATGCGCATCGCCCACTCGTCAATCCATTCCATTACATCGTCCAGCGACGTCGGTTCGGCCCCGTACACGCCCTCAAGAGTGAGGTTCTCCCACTCGAGCAGCAGCGCCACGTGCTTGCGCAGCGCCTCGCGATTACGCAGCTCGCCCGCGAGGATCGTCTTCTTCGCAAACTTGTCCGAATAGAACGGCGCAATCCCCTGCTTCGTGGAGCCGTACTGCTTATCCGCAAGGCGCGCCTCCTCGAGGTTGTCCCGGTCGCGGTGCCACGGCAGCAGTAGCGAGGCACGCTCGGAAACCACCAGGTTCTGTGGCGTCACGGCCACACCCTGCGCCGCAACGTCGTCGATCTCGCGCATGAGTTGCTCGGCGTTCACGGCCACGCCGTTGCCAAGCACGTTGATCACGCCCGGGTTGAAAATACCCGACGGCAGCAGGTGAAGCGCGAACGTGCCATGCTCGTTGACCACCGTGTGGCCAGCGTTCCCGCCGCCCTGGTAGCGCGCCACCACGTCGTATTGGGCGGCGAGAAGATCGACCATGCGCCCCTTACCTTCGTCGCCCCAGTTGATTCCCACGATTGCTGCGATCTGATCCGTCATTACTGTTCTTTCTTTGTGAAGTTTGTGTTTTGCGGCACCTGGCGACGCCGGTGCCCAGGGCGCGTCTTAACGCTCGGCGGGCACCGACGTCGGGAGGTCACCAGGAGGTCGGAACCGGTGCGCCCTCGCGGTAGCCGGAGGACGACTGGATGCCAACGATCGCGCGCTGGCGGAACTGTTCGATGTTCGCCGAGCCTGCGTAGGTGAACGAGGAACGCACACCAGAGACGATCTGATCGATGAGGTCTTCAACGCCCGGGCGCTCCGGGTCGAGGAACATGCGCCCGCCCGAGATCCCCTCTTCGAAGAGCGCCTTGCGAGCGCGATCGAAAGCCGATTCCTTCGCGGTGCGGTTCTTCACCGCGCGCTTGGAGGCCATGCCGAAGGACTCCTTGTACGGGCGGCCGTTCGCGTCCCACTGGAGCTCGCCCGGCGATTCGTACGTGCCGGCGAACCACGAGCCAATCATCACGTTGGAGGCGCCGGCCGCGAGTGCCAAGGCGACGTCGCGCGGGTGGCGCACACCGCCGTCGGCCCAGACGTGCGCGCCGAGCTTTTCGGCTTCCTGGGCGCACTCGAGCACGGCGGAGAACTGCGGGCGGCCGACGCCGGTTTGCATGCGGGTGGTGCACATCGCGCCCGGGCCGACACCCACCTTGACGATGCTTGCGCCGGCTTCAACGAGATCGCGGACGCCGTCGGCGTGCACAACGTTTCCGGCCACGATCGGGAATCCCTCGGGCACGACGGCTCGCACCGAACGCACGGCTTCGAGCATGGTGTCCTGGTGGCCGTGGGCGGTATCGACCACGATCAGATCCACACCCGCCTCGACCAGGCGCTTCGCTTTGCCTGCCGGGTCGCCGTTCATCCCGATCGCTGCGCCGACGCGCAGGCAGCCGTTCGCGTCCACGTTCGGCTGGTAGATCGTGGCACGCACAGCGCCAGCGCGAGTGAGCACGCCAACAAGCGCACCGGCGTCGTCAACGATCGGGGCGAGCGGATAATGGCTCTCTTTGAGCGTTTCGTATGCCTCACGCGGGTCCACTCCCTCGGGGAGCGTGAGAAGGCGGGTGCTCATCACTTCTTTGACCTGGGTGAAACGGTCCACGCCGGTGACGTCGTCCATGTTGACGATGCCGAGCGGGATGCCCGAATCCGGGTCCGCAACGATTGCGGCTCCGTGGGCACGCTTGGGGATCAGGCCGCGAACGTATCCGCAGGTGTGGTGCGGCTTGACGACGACGGGGGTGTCGTACAGGAGGTGGGCGGACTTGACTTGTGCGACGGTGTCGATCACGACGTCGACGGGGATGTCTTGGGGGATAATCACGAGGCCGCCACGGCGGGCCACGGTTTCCGCCATGCGCTTGCCGGCGATCGCCGTCATGTTCGCAACGACGAGGGGGATGGTGGTGCCGGTGTGATCGGCGGTGGTCAGATCCACGTTGGAACGTGATCCGACGGAGGAACGCGACGGCACCATGAAGACGTCGTCGTACGTGAGCTCGAACTGGGGCTTTGAATCGTTAAGGAATTTCACGACGTTGAGTCTAGGGAGCGGCGAGCTGGAAGTGAAGCCAATTCACACAAGAATCTCATATTTCGAGATTAGTGCGTCTCGCTATTTGGCCAATGGCGACATTTCGGGGTTTTGCAGGGGTGAAAAACGGGCACTAATTTCCTCTGCGTCCACAATATGGAATTAAAAAATCCATATTGTGGATTTGCATCACCACCGCTCAAGAGTATAGTTATCACCATAAGCGGATATTTATTCACTATTTTCAGGAGTTCCCCAATGTCTAAAGAACGCATTCTTCTCGCCTACTCCGGCGGCCTCGACACCTCGATCATCATCCCGTGGCTGAAGGAACACTACGACTGCGACGTCGTCGCAATGGCTGGCGAGGTCGGCATCGGCGTTGATCAGGAAGCCCTCGAAAAGAAGGCCCTCGCGTGCGGTGCGGAAAAGATCTACGTCGAGGATCTCACCGAGGAATACATCACCGACTACATCTACCCCACTCTCAAGGCCGGCGCCGTGTACGAGGGCAAGTATCTCCTGGGCACCTCCACCGCTCGCCCCGTGATCGCCAAGCGCATGGTGGAAATCGCGAAGGCTGAAGGCTGCACCGCCATCGCCCATGGCTGCACCGGCAAGGGCAACGATCAGGTGCGCTTCGAGCTCGCCATCAAGGCCCTTGCCCCCGGCATGAAGATCATCGCCCCCTGGCGCACCTGGGACATCCGCTCGCGCGACGAAGAGATCGAGTACGCCACAGCGCGCAACATCCCCGTGCCGGTCACCAAGGAAAACAACTACTCCATGGACCAAAACATCTGGCACCTCTCGCACGAGGGCATGGATCTGGAGGACCCGGCAAACGAGCCCAAGTACGATTCGCTACTCCACCTGATGAACACGCCCGAGGCAGCCCCCGACGAGGCCGAGTACGTTGAACTCGAATTCGCTGACGGCGTTCCGGTGCGCGTGAACGACGTCACGGGCGACGTCGAGATGCTCACCTACCTCAACGAGCTTGCCGGCAAGCACGGCGTGGGAATCGCCGACATCGTGGAAAACCGCCTCGTGGGAATGAAATCGCGCGGCGTATACGAAACCCCGGGCGGCACCGTGCTCTACGCGGCTCACCGCGAGCTCGAGCTCCTCACCCTCGATCGCGATACGCTCCACTACAAGGATCTCGTTTCCCAAAAGTTCGCTGAGCTCGTCTACAACGGCTTGTGGTTCCACCCCTTACGCGAGGCGCTCAGTGCGTTCGTCGACAATACGCAAAAAGTCGTCACCGGCGTCGTGAAACTCAAGCTCTACAAAGGCAACGTCACCCCGGCAGGAACTACCTCGCCGTACTCGCTCTACCAGGAAGAACTCTCCACGTTCAACGAGGACGACGTGTACAACCAGGGGGATGCCACCGGCTTTATTAACTTGTTCGGCCTGCCCACCGCCGTCGTGGCACAGATGCGCGCCGCCAACGGAATGCTCGAGGGCTGACATGGCGAAAATGATGTGGGACGGGCGGTTCCAAAAGGCGACTGCCGCCGATGTGGCGAAGATGAACTCCTCGCTCGGCTTCGACCAGCGCATGTACGCCGCGGATATCGCCGGCTCGATCGCGCACGCCACCATGCTGGCAGCAGTCGGCGTGCTGACGGATACCGAGCGCGACGCGATCGTTGGCGGGCTGCGCGGCATCCAGGCTGATATCGAATCGGGCACGCTCGCTTTCGATAACGGTGCGGAAGACATCCATATGTTTGTCGAAGAGGAGCTCACGGCGCGCATTGGCGAGCCCGGAAAGAAACTCCATACCGCCCGGTCCCGTAACGATCAGGTGGCCACCGATCTACGACTGTGGATGCGTGGCGAGTTAGCAACGCTCACGGCAATGATTGGCGAGCTCACCACCACGGTGATTGCTGTAGCCGAGGCCCACACCTCCACCGTGATGCCCGGCTACACGCACCTCCAGCGAGCCCAGCCCATCACGTTCGGTCACCACCTCATGGCCTACGCACACATGTTTGTGCGCGATCTGGCGCGGCTTGCCGACGCCGGGGCGCGGGCGAACGTCTCCCCGCTCGGCGCGGCCGCGCTCGCTACGACCACCTATCCGATCGACCGCGCAATGAGCGCCGAGTTGCTCGGCTTCGATGCGGTGATGGGGAACTCGATCGACGCCGTCGCGGACCGCGACTACGTTGTGGAAGTTGCGGCGGCGCTCTCGCTGTTCATGATGCACCTCTCGCGCCTGAGCGAAGAGGTGATCCTGTGGAGCTCGGCCGAGTTCGCATTCGTCGAGATCGACGATGCCTACGCCACCGGATCCTCGATCATGCCACAGAAAAAGAACCCCGATGTGGCCGAACTGACCCGTGGGAAAACCTCTCGCGTCTTCGGGCACCTCCTCGGGTTGCTCACGATGATGAAGAACCTCCCCCTCGCCTATAACAAAGACTTGCAGGAGGATAAGGAGGCGATTTTCGACGTTGTGGATACAGTGCGGCTCGTGGTTCCGGCGTTCACCGGCATGATCGCCATGCTGGACGTGCGCGAGGAGCGGATGCGCGAGGCCGCCGCCGGCGGCTTTACGAACGCCACCGACCTTGCTGACTACCTGGTGACGAAGGGAGTGCCGTTCCGCGAGGCTCACGCACACTCCGGGGCGCTCGTCCACTACTGCATCGAACACGGCACGGTTCTCGAAGATCTCCCGCTTGAAGTTTTCCAGGCCGAGTCAGACGTGATCGAGGATGACGTGTACGGCTTCCTCGACATTGACGCATGCGTGGCACGCCGAAACATCCCCGGAGGCCCCGCGCCTGCGGCCGTGGTGGCAGATATCGCGGCGGTGCGTTCAGAACTCGCCACTCTCAGGATCTCGGCGGGTGCGCAGTGATCTAGCGGCGTTTTCGGATGCCAACGCAACGGCTAGCACCGGCGTCGGTGGGCACCGGCGTCGGCAGCAACTGAAACTGACGGGGCACAATAAAGCGGTGAGGCGGCATTGCCGCCTCACCGCTCACTTCTGAGAAAATCAGCCGATGACGCCCGCAGGAACCTTGATACCCATGTCCTTCTCGAACTTGGCGAAGGACTCGTCGATGATGTCGCGAAGCACCTTCACCGAGCTCTCCAAGTGCTCGGTTTCCACCATATCGAGCTGGATCGGAATCACCGTGCTCACGCCCTCGGCTCCGATCACGGCCGGAGTTCCCGTGTAGATGTCGTGTACCCCGAACTCGCCGTCCAGGTATGCAGAAATCGCATGAACCGAGTTCTCATCGCGAACGATCGCCTTTGTGATCTGCGCGAGAGCCACGCCGATGCCATAGAAGGTGGCACCCTTCGCATCGATGATCTTGTAGGCAGCGTTGACCACCTTGTCGAAGATGTCCACCAGCGCCTTCGAGTTCACGCTCGGATCGCGCATAATCCAGCCCGAGAGGGCCATACCGCCGATATTCGCGTTCGACCACACCGGGAACTCGCTATCGCCATGCTCGCCCATAATGTAGGCGTGCACCGAGCGGGCGTCCACGTTGAACAGCTCGCCAATCTCCTTGCGTAGACGCGCCGAATCGAGCGCTGTACCCGAACCAAACACGCGGCTCGAGGGCAGGCCCGAGAAGCGCCAGGCCGCGTATGTGAGGATATCCACCGGGTTCGAGGCCACGAGGATCATGCCGTCGAAGCCAGTTGCCATCACCGAAGAGATAATGTCATGGAAAATGCGCAGGTTCTTATCCACGAGCTGAAGGCGGGTCTCCCCCGGCTTTTGCGGAGCGCCACCACAAATCACGATCAGGCCGGCGTCGGCACAATCCTCGTAATCCGCCGCAAAAATCTTCTTCGGCGAGGTATAGGACAGGGCGTCGGACAGGTCCATCACGTCGCCAATTGCCTTCTTCTTATTGAGGTCGATGATGCCGAGCTCGCGGCCAATCCCCTCGATCGTGAGGGCGTACGCGTAGGAGGAGCCCACCGCGCCGTCGCCGATCAAGATAATCTTCGAGTTCTGGTGCGCGCGATTCTTCGCAACGGCTGCCTTGACTCGCTCAACGTTCTTTTGGACCTGTTCCGGCACCGGCGTCGTTACGCCTTCCTGGGCGGCAGTGGCGTGTGGTGAGTTGGTGTTCTTGTCCGTAGTGCTTGGTGTGTCTTTCTTCGCGCTCATCGCTACTCCTTTTGCCACTAAACGCAACTATCGAATACCTCTTAAGGCTAGTTCCGCGAGGGCTCACATGCCCATGCCGGAGACCCCTATGTGAGCGAGCTCAACACGATGTTTCAAACCCTCTCATCTCGTAGTAGCCCCCGGCCTCGGCGTCACAAATTAGTCGATTCGCATTTCAGGGCGCGCGACGGGTGCGGGGTTGATGCGCGGCCGGATCGGCGTGTGTGGCATTTTGGGCGCGGGTAGCCAACTCGGGCCGTCTTGGTGGTGGCCAATGTAGCCTTCGACGGTTCCGAATCGGCCCGAGTGGGTTTGCCATTCCTCACGCGCCCGCTCGATTTCCTCGTGCGTGCGGCCCACGAAGTTCCACCACATCACGAGCGATTCCTCGAACGGTTCCCCACCGATGAGGAGCATGCGAGCCTCGGTTTGGCCAGTGTTTTCGATGGTCAGCAAGGTTTCGCCGACGCCGGTGTAGGCCAGTTGCGTCCGCTCTACCGGCACCCCTTCGAGCAGCACGTCGCCGGCGTCGAGCAGGAGGCCGTGTTCGAAGCTTTCGGCAACGTCCAGCGTGAGGCGCGCACCGGCGTCGAGCCGAATCTCCGCGCCGACGAGCGGTGTGAAGCAGGTGATCGGCGAGGTCGAACCGAGGAGTTCACCCATAAAGACGAGGACCTGCCCGCCGTCGAAGGTAACCGGTTCGGGGACGTAGTTTTCGAAGCGACGCTCGCCGTCGCGAACCGAATCGGGTAGTGCCACCCACAGTTGCACGCCGTGGAGGCGGGTGGTGGATTGCGTGGAGGTTTCGGAGTGGGAGATGCCGTGGCCGGCGGTCATGAAGTTGGCTTCGCCCGGGCGCACGACGGCGTGGTAGCCGGCTGCGTCGTTGTGCATGATCTGACCTTCGAAAAGCCACGAAACGGTTTGCAGGCCCATGTGCGGATGCGGGGCAACGTCCATTCCGCCGGTGACGGAAACGTCGTCGGGCCCGTAGTGGTCGCAAAAACACCAGGCGCCGATCAGCGAGCGCTGGCGCTGCGGGAGCGTGCGCTTGACCGTCATGGCGCGAGGCCCGCCGAGCGGGACGTCGCGGGAGGTGATGATTTCTACTGCGGCTCGATTCTCCATGCACACAGGCTACCGGGGAAAGCGCAGGCAGGTGGGGGTATTTTGGCGTCAGCGAAAGCGGCGGACTTTCAAGGTCCGCCGCTTAGCCGATTCCCGACGCCGGCGCTCAGCTTTCGCGCGAGGCAGCGAGTTCGCGCACCGGGCCCGCCAGGCTGACCAGCAAGAAGACGATGCCAACGGTGATCGCGATGTGCCCCAGGCCAGCGATGCCTGCGGCCGCGGCTCCCGCCTTGTGACCGCCGAGCTGCACGATCCCCTGCCAGAGCATCACGCCGGCGGTGAGCGCCAGGCCGGTGTTGTAGCCGTGGAAGAAGCCTTTGAATGCGCGCGTATTTGAGATATGGAAGACGGCGTCGAGCGCGAGAACCACGAGCATCACGATCATGCCGAGGGAAAGCAAGTGGGTGTGGAGGGTGGCCAGCTGGGTTTTGGGGATCACGTCCATCGAATGCGTGAGTGTGCGGTACAGCAGGCCCGCAAACAGGCCGAGCGCAGCATACACGCATGCGGCAATCCAGATCTTCTTCATGTTCTCTCCTTGGCGGGTTGTGCACGCGTGGCGGTGTTGCCCGCGCTTTTGCTCCACCCTACACGGCACGCTTGGCGACGGCGAGCGACGCGCGTGACGCTAAGTTTCGGCGCCGACGTCGGAGCTCGGGCGGCTCATCGCAGCGCCCGCGGGCGCTATCGCGCTTGCCTTGTGCGCACTAATCGCGCTCGTGCCGGTGCTGAACCGGGTGAGCACGCCCCAAAACAACCGCCGAGAGTAGCTAGAAAGGTAAATCGAAAGCGAGACTTAGCCCCAAGGATAATTCACTTTCCTGTTCATCGAAGAAATAGCCGATTCTTTTTCCGAGCAGAGTCTGAGGGATCGTGGTGATGTTGTCTAAAGCCACTACACACTCGTGATCAAGACCGTTGCGTTGGCCCACTCGTACTTCGCTGGTTAACCCACGAATTGTTGAGGTAATCGGCGCAACGGTCACTTTCCGCATTGCAGGAAGCGCTATTTCACGGGTCAAGATAAGGACTGGGCGAGTTTTGTCTAATTTCGCTAAACGGATCTCACGCATTGTTCTCAATCCAAGTCAGAAAAGACCGAACTGCTCCGCCCCGCTGACCACGCAACTAGGGAGTCGAGATCATCCTCTGCCCCCTGCTCACGCAAAATTTGAGCATCACGCATGGCCAATCGACGGCGCATATCACGCTCAATCGCACTCGTAACAAAATCAGTGCGATTGCGTGCGCCACCTTTATGCACCTCTGCGTCAATAAACTCCGCTAACTCATCAGGGATACGAACTGCAATTTGGACTGTCATGCACATAGTATGACACATTGAGCATTCGAAGGAAATGCCAAAATCTCACATTCACAGACGCCGGGGCGAGGGGCGGTTTTCGTCGCTAGACTGGCCGATTGTGAGTACCGAAAACCCCACCCCGACGTCGGGCATGCAAGGCGCGCCCGAACCACACATTGCGCACGGCACACCAGCCAAGCCCGTGGTGCAGCCAGCCGAGCCACCGCGGCTCCCCCGCCACGAGCGCAACTTCGTGGCGCTGTTTGCTCCCGCGATCGTGATCAGTTCGGCGATCATGCAATACGTGGGCGCATCGATCGCCGTGCAGCTCTTCGCGGCGGCGACCGTGGGCGCGGTGGCATGGGGGCGTTTCTCCATCGCAGGGATCGTTTTAGCCGCGATCCGCCGGCCAAAAATCCCCTGGTGCCACCCACGCCAAGCGTGGCTCACGCTCCGCGCGCCGGCCGCGTTCGGCCTGGCGCTGACCACCATGAACGTGGTGTTTTACTATGCGATCTCACTGATCCACCTGGGCACGGCGGTGGCCCTCGAGTTCCTCGGGCCGGTGGTGCTCGCCGCACTCACCGGCAGAAGTATCCGCGAGCGCGTCGGCATTGGTTTTGCGCTCGCTGGCGTGTTCCTGATCTCGTGGGTAGGTGTGGATTTGAGCGCGCCGGGTCAGCTCCTCGGTGTTCTACTTGCGCTGTTCGCCGGCCTGTTCTGGGCGCTCTACATTTGGACTGGGCGCAAGGTGAGCACGGGCGCAAGCGGGCCCGACGCCCTCGCGATCGGCTTTTGCGCCGGCGCTCTCGCCTACCTTCCGCTCGCGATCATAGGCTTCGGCCCGATCCTCACGGATTACCGCCTGCTCGCGATGATGATCGGCGTGGCTGTTCTCTCCTCGCTCCTGCCGTTCTTGTTGGATGTTTTGCTCTTCAAACACATTCCCACGTCCACCTATTCGCTGATCAGCTCGCTGTTTCCAGCGACGTCGATGCTCGTTGGGGTTGCGTTGCTGGGCCAGATCCCGACGCCGGGCGAGCTTGTTGGCTTGGGTTGCATCACGGTGGCGGTGGCCCTCGCTCGCGGCTGAGAACATGAAAATGGCGAGTTCCCATGAAACTCGCCATTTTCATCTCAACGAATCGTGCTAGCCCCGGTTCGCCAGCCGCGCGTCGCGACGAGCCAGCACATCGGCGTCGGCAAACTCGGCCGCGATTCGCATGCTCTCGGGCGTATCCGCGTAGACCTCTTGGGTCAACGGGTTGCGCCGCTTCGTAACAACTCGGTACGCATGCCACGCGAAAACCGCTACATTCACCAGCAACGCCAACAGCGACACAATGAACATCGCCTGCGGGTTGTGCGCGGAGCGGTGTGCGAACGCGGAATCGTGCATGAAATGCGGGAACGTGAGCACCACACCCGACCAGAACGTGAGCGTGTATGCACGATACTGGATCCATGCGCCGCGCCCGCCGCGCATCAACGCCGGGATCGTGCATGCCGCGAGCAGTGCCACGCCCGAATACCATGCGCGGTCTGCCAGGCAGTTGTACACGTAGGCAACGTTCCACAGGTCGTAGGCGATGATCCACGGGATCGTCAGATCACCCCAGATAATCTGCTTGTTCTTCCCCTTTGCGACATAGATCCCGACCCAGCCGGAGATCATCAGCAGGTTCAAAATTCCAGCAATACCGTTCATGATGTTCCACGGGCCGCCCCATGTGAGCATATTGTTCTCGGGGTCCACGCCGTGAATAAAGTAGCACTGAAAATCACGGATCACGGCTTCAAGGATGTTGACGGACAGAATCAGCGGCGGAATGCACAAGTACCACGCTTTAGTGCGCAGCTTCGGAAAATACTGGAGCGCCACGAGCGAAAGTGAGCCCAGAAGCGCCGAGTACTGTTTGACGATCGGGAACCAGCCGGCGGAACTTGTGCCGGCCGTCGACCACGGCCACCAGAACATCGTGAGCAACACCGGAATCACGATGAACGACGCGATCGCCATCCACTTACTGCGGATCGCGAGCCACGCGGCGGTCGCGAGCGCGGCGATCACCACCGCGAGCATTGCATAGTCCCACCACTGCCCCACTTCAAAGAAAAAGAGGGTGGGATAGGTTGGCTCCATGGGTTACTTCGCCTCCTTCTCGCCGGCTTCGCCCGACGACGCCGGTGCCGCCGTCGCTGCCGAGCCCTCCGTCGTCGTCGGCGCAGCTTCCTTACCCCAGTTCTTCAGGTAGGTGCCCTCCATCTTTTGGCGAATCTGCTCGTCCCAGGAGAACTCGGGCTCGCTCCAGCCGTCGAAGTAGTGTTCGTCGACGTCGCCGGCCCACGGCGTGCCGGGGCCGGTTGGCGGCCAGGCCGCGTTCTCGGTGACCGGCTCGCGCAACTCGGTGCACGCCGGCTTCATGCGGCCGTAACGCAACCACGTGTTGTGGGTGTTCTCGTAGAGCGGGGTGCCGTCGTAACGGCCCGCGGGTGTGCCAAAGCCAAACACTTTGCCACCCAGAACCGCGCGCTTGATGCGCGCCTGGATCTGCGGCTTCTTGCGGAACTCGGCCTGGCGGTGAACATCACCGAGGCAAATATTCGCGATATCACGATTTTCTTCGAGAAAGATACATACCTGGCCTGCGCATCGAATGCGCAGTGTTTGATGGATATTGATCAGGCGCGCTCGGTTTCGATGATCGCTGGGCTTCCGGAGATTCGTGGGCTCACCCAAACCCCGCTCTCCCCCGAGTGGTATTCGGCTGTGAGCGCCGTGTTTGAGCAACGCGGAATCGGGATCGATCCCGCAACTGGTTTTAGAACGATCGGGGGCTACTGGAATCTCATCACTGCAGCGGCCGGCTTCCTGAATATCATCACGATCACGGGCTTGGGGAAGATCTTCATTTCTTCGCCTAAGACGGCGAAGGTGCGCGGGCTGATCTGGGTTGACATGGTGTGGCCGTGGATTATCGCCTACGACCTGTGGAACCACGCATTCTTGTACAACTCGCTCGCCGATTACACCTGGTACTGCACGCTTGCATTGCTTTTGGCTTGTACCGTACCGGCGTTCACTTGGGCGAAGGGCCAGTGGATTTGGTTCCGTTGCTTCACGCTCATGTTCTGGATCGCAGCGAACAATATCCTGCCTGAGCTGCTGGTTCGCCCGAGCATCATGACGAACTTCTCCACAATGAATCCCGTGGCTAACCAAATTTGCGCCTGGGCGGCGTTGCTTTTCAACCTGTGGCTGTTCGGGTACTGGCTTTACAAGATTCGCGTGTTCGGCCGCAATCCGTGGACGAATTGCCTCTTCTTCGAGTTGGGCGAGTTCCGCACGATTATGCGCGAGCACACCGACGATCGCGACAAGTACTGGGTGACCGACATGATCAAGGAGACCCCCACCGAGCTCGGATTCGAACCGGAGAGCGATATCCCGCCGCGTGACGGCTACGTTGGCTGGATGCCCTGGTGGAAGAAAGACAAGCGCTATCCCAAGCCGCGTACTCCGCTCGCAGCAGACCCGACCCTACTCGCAAAAGGAGTGACGGAGCGCGAGTAACACCGCCAGCTCGAGCGCCGGCGGCGAAGAGCGTACAGACAATTAGTTCAATTTATTTGCGCAGTTTATTTGAACTAATTACAATGATGGCATGAACACAAACTCCAGCCCCGAGCCAGCCCCGAGGCTCTGGAACGTCGATTACGCACTCTGGTTCACTGCCGACACGGGCACCGCCGTCGGCGCTTCGATCCGTGCCTTTGCAATGCCACTCCTCGTCGTCGCACTCACCGGCTCCCCTACGCAAGCCGGGCTGATCACCGGTGTCTCGATGGCGATCGCCCTCGCAGCATCCATCCCGGGCGGAGTGATCGTGGACTGGTTCGACCGAAAAACCCTCATCAAAATCCAGGCACTCACCGGTGCCGGAATCTGGGCTCTCGCAAGCCTGCTGATCGCGTGGCACACAATGACGTTCTGGATCTTGCTCGCGTGCGCCTCGCTCGCCTCGCTGGTGAACGGGCTGCTGAGTACGGCAAGCAACGCCGCCTTACGTTCAATCGTCGCCACAGCAAACTTCCCCAAGGCGCAAGCCGCGAACCAGGGCCGCGATGCCGCAATCGAACTCCTCTCTGGGCCGGCCGGTGGCTTCCTCTACGCGCTGTTCATCTGGCTCCCATTCAGCGTTGGCGCGGGCGCATACCTCACCGCCTTCGCCGCCGCGTCACTGATCCGGCGCAACCTCAACCCGCGCTCGCCCGATTCTAGCGAGCGCCATTTCTGCCGTGATTTCGCGAGTGGCCTGGCATGGATAGCGGGCAAACGAATTTTCGCAGCCCTCGCCGGCACCTTGCTCGTTTTCAACCTAGGTTTTAGCGGACTGTGGAACACGTACGTCTTCACTCTCGCAGCGCACGGAACCGCCCCAGTGAAGATCGGCTACCTCTCACTCACGCTCGGCGCCGCACTCCTACTCGGCACACTGATTGCCGGGAAGTTTGTTGGGGCACTGAGGACCGGGCCGCCAACCATCGCGGCCATGTCATTCTTCGCGATCGCAGGAATCCCCTCGTTTTTCTCACCAACGTTGCCGGTGATGATTGGCACTGCGATTGCGATCGGCCTCGTTCTGCCGCTGATCAACGCGTCGATGAACGGCTTTGTTGCCGCGATTGTCCCGGTAGAGTTGCAGGGGCGAGTGCTCTCAGCGCTCGGTATTCTCAGCTCCGGGCTGGGCGCGCTCGCACCGATCATCGCGGGAGCGCTTGTGGAGCACGTCCACCCCTCCGTCGCGGTCGCGTTCTGCGCGGCTTGCATGCTGTGCGGCGCCGGGATCGCCGCAAGCCGCGCGCTGATCCGCCACATCCCGACGCCCGACAAATGGGAGGAATATGTCCATGCCTCGCTCCGCTAAAACCCGCGCCGACGCGCTCCTCCACCCACTGCGCGTAAAAATTCTTGCGCAACTCGCGCTCGGAGGGCAGCTCCGAACGTCCGACATCGCGGGCGCGATTGGCGAGGCAGCGAACAAAATTTCGTACCACATCGCAAAACTGGAGGAGGCGGGGGCCGTTGTGCGCGTGGCGCGCAGCGGCGACCAGCGCGAAACCTGGTGGCAAATTCCCGACGGCGGAGTTGCGATTCACGACGACGAGGTCAGCCGCGAGCAACTCCCCACGCTCGCCGCAATGGCCGGCGCCTACAAGCAGGAGATGCTCGTGAAATCGCTGAACTTCACGTTCGGACGCGAGGACATGCCAGCGTTCCAAGGCGACAGGCTTATCGGCTTGAGCGAGGACAGCGCACGCAAAGCAGCCACGATTCTTTCCACAGCTTTCAAGAAGATCGCGAAGCTCGCCGACGAGAATGCGCTGACCAACTCCCCCACCGACGTCGTCTACTTCCTCAACGCGGAGCTACTCCCCATCCAGCCGGCGGAGTAACACACCAAATCGAGAAATTCTGAGTGTGTTGATGTTTCCGCGCGGAGTTGTGTAGCTTCACGATCACGATAAAACTGCCCGGCGGATCAGTGCAGACCGCGACATAACCCCGCCGGCGGAGTATCGTTTGGCGAATGAAGAAACTTCTTGCCACCGGCTTGTGCCTGGCTCTCGCTGCCTGTTCTGCCCCGACGTCGTCGCCCGCCCCGACGTCGTCGCCCACTGCCGAGAGCACGTCCGCAAGTGCGCAAGTAGCAGTGATCGACGTCGGCGAGCCGGGGACGTTCACGAATCTCGGTAGCGAGGAGTCGCTTGGGAAAGTGACGGCCGCGCTTGCGGGCGCTGGGCTACCGCAAGCCGACGTCGACACGTTTGCCGAGCAAGTACGCTCGCTGACCGCCGTCGCCCCGAAAGGTTCGCTCATCGCTTCGCCAACCCCGCTGGCGAACGCTAAAGCCGACGACGGCACGGTCTCTGCCGCGACCGGCGCGCAACAGCGCCTCACGAACTGCCGAATCACGGTGTTCACGCTCGCACACTCGCTCATTGGCGCAGGCAAACCTGCGGGAGCGGACGCATCGCAGCTCTTTATCGACCACGAGCAGATCGCCGTCGCGCCGAAACTTTTTGCCAGCGAGCAGCCAACTTTCGATGTTCTCTACGGGCGCGTCCCGACGACGAAAAACAAAGACGAAGCGAAGCGGATCGCCGACGTCGAAAAGTACTTTGCTGACCACACAATCACGTTCGCCAGCGGGAAGGCGTCCGTGATTTCGGTGTTCATCCACGACACGCTCGACGCGCAGGCGTACTCGTTTATCGGGCACACGGGCGTTCTCGTTGACGCGGGAAGCGGACTGCTGTTCGTTGAGAAGCTGGCGTTCGACCAGCCCTACCGTGCGATCACGTTCGCCTCGCGCGCCGACCTCGCAAAGTATTTGCGCGGCATGTACGACGATGGGCCGAACGTGGACTACGGCTCACCACTCATCTTCGAAAACGGAAAGCCGCTGGCGGGGTAAGCATGCTTGACGGGTGAAGATGAAGTGAGGGAGGCGGAAACGTGATCGGTGCGATAATTGGCGACGTCGTCGGCTCGACCCGTGAGTTCGATCCAGTTCACGGGCGGGATTTTGCCCTGTTTCCTGACGGGTCGGATTTCACTGATGATTCGCTCATGACGATCGCGCAGGGAATGGCATTTACGGATTTTCTTGGGTTGGAGGAGAGCGCGCGCACAGATCACCGCCTCACGGATTTGCTGATTGCCCGAATGAAAGAAATCGGACGTCGCTTCCCTACTCCGATGGGGTCGTACGGGGAGAGATTCGAATTGTGGTTACGCCTGACGAACACGTCGCCATATCTCTCGTGGGGCAACGGGAGCGCGATGCGAGTGAGTGCCGCCGGCGAGCTTGCGGCAAGCCTCGATCAAGCTCTTCACTTCGCCGAGCTGAGCGCCGCCGTCACACACACAACCATCCGGAAGGAATCAAAGGCGCACAGGCAGTTGCCGCAGCGATTTATCTGGCACGCGCCGGTGAACCGATAGCCGCGATTGCGGACTATATGCGGAAGGCTTTCTACCCGCTGAAGCGTAGCCTTGCAGAAATCCAGCCAACGTATCAGTTCGATTCCTCGTGCCAAGGCACGGTCCCAGAATCGATTCAAGCGTTTATCGAGTCGATGAGCTTTGAAGAAGCGATTCGCAACGCTATCTGGCTCGGTGGCGACGCCGACACGATGGGCGCGATTACCGGCTCGATCGCGTGGGCGTATTACGCGAAGAACGGTAGTGTGGATGAGCAGATGCGCACGATGGCGATGGCTACTCTTTCCTTCCTGCCCGACGACCTGAGGGGTTTCGTCACAAGCTACGAAAACCGTCTGGCAAAGAGATAACGATCACCAGTATCGCGCGCGGAAGAACCACTTGGGGGAGCGAAAGACCCCAACCGAAAAACTACAGCGCAAGGACGAGGAGGAACCCGGCGTCGGCGTTATCTCTGATCGGAGCCAAGCGGGTCGCCGATCACCACGATCATCTCGTCAACTCATGATGACGTCATCGCGAGAGCAACGAGTTCCTCGAGCTGACGCGGGTGGGTTAGCCTCAAAACAGGAACACCGGTTGGCGCCGCTTCGAGTGACCGCATCCGCACACGTTTCCGCGAAAACGTCTGGAAGTGCCACCGCACAATCGAATCTCGACTGAAGATTTGCTTCCAGTTTTCCTTGTTCCCATTGCAGATCTCGCGCCCATCGCGAGCACGTTGCCACGTGCGTCGGATCAGCCTCCCCAGCGAAAGCCAACGCGGGCAATCAAGTGCAACGATGACTTGCGCACGTGCGAGCACGATGTCACGAAACTGGCCGTAGGCGGAGTCGAATACCCACTCTTCATCGGCCACCAACCCGGATGCGATGGAACGCATTTCTTCATCACTCCGGTTGGTCCATGGAGCGACGTTGGCGGGGAGCCAGCCAATAGATTCATCCACTAGCACAACAGACAGCCGACGAGCCTCCCCAAAACGTAGCGCCGCAGTCGATTTACCCGAGCCAGTCACGCCATAGAAAAGCACACGCCGAGCAACAAGGGCATTATCTATGGTCGCGCGAGGCATAGAGGCGCCCCTTTCGGATGATTCAGCTACTTCACAAATGGAGAACAGGCTCGAAAGCCCCGACAAAGGCCGAGTCTAACAAAACAACATGACTGAGGCTGTCTTACTGGCGAGTCGTACTGATGAACGAGCCCACGCACCACACCGTTCACCCGCCCCTCACGATTTTCTATAGCCGACCCGCTACCGGAAGCCATCTTCCTCGACGCACCGCCCGAGTCCTCACAATTAGAAAGTAGGGATCTTAGGCGCCAATTTCTTTTATTTAAATCCAGTGCTGGGCGTATGCGGCGAGTCCAAGCACTGAGCCCAGAGCGAGGCCAACAACAATCCACCAATTTGACGTGCGCTGGGAGGAAGTCCGTTGCTTACGAACGCCGAGGATTGATCGTTCCGTCAAACGCTTCGCCTCTTGCCCATCAGAATAATAAGCATCGATGCGATCTTCGTGAGATTCCATTTGTCCTATCCTTACGTAGCTTCGAGCTTATGGCTTCACGCGCATTATCCAGCGATAAAGCCCTACGCTCGATTTCCACAAAAGCCAACCCAGCACAACCAGAAGCACGCCGATCAACAATGAAGCAGGGAGTGCAAGCCACGGCGAAAGCGGAACTGTGCCGGGTGCAAACAGATGAATCTGCCAGCCAGCAAGGTGTGCAAGAACATTTCCAATACCCGCTATCGGTGCAAGCACACCCGCAAGCATCAGACCAAACGCGAGCGCAAGCATGCAGGGAAACACAATCAAAAACAGGCAGACCACAAGAATCCACCAGCCGACGGTCTTCATTGACCCACCTCGAATCATTCGACGTTCTTCATCGATTGTCTCACGAGGCTACAACTCCAACCAAACCAACAACAGCCCCGGAGTTCACAGATAGGCCCTTCACGAAAACTGCTCACGGTGGTTCGAAACATTGCGCAAACGCCCGGTAGGTTCTTGGCCACAATGCGACGAGATCTTGATCGCGTCCTGCCGCTACCATTACGGCAGTTGACAGCTTCCCGAACTGCCGTGGTACGCTCATGACGGATGTAGTGAGAGCATCCTGACGAAAGGATTAAACACTCCAATGAACGACACTCCGCGTATCTGAACAGCCGCGAGCAACCGCTCCGGCTACCTTCGATGCTTGGAGCACTATGTCGATTTCATTTTCTTCCGTCTGTTTTTCGTATTCTCCTGATGAACGTCCGATTCTCGCAAACGCTTCGTTTTCCCTGACCGAGCGCCGAATCGGCGTCGTCGGCCGTAATGGATCAGGCAAGTCCACCATTCTCAAACTCATCAACGGAGCTTTAGCGCCACAATCGGGTTCGATCAGCGCACCGCCGACCGTGACGCTCACACAACGTATCGCGACGTCACCTCACTCAACCGTTGCAGAAATTCTCGGTATCGACCGCACATTACTGGCTCTTCAGCGTATCGAAGCGGGGAGCGTTAACCCCACCGATTTCGACGACGTCGGAGACGACTGGGATATCGAAGCCCGAGCACTCGCACTCGTTTCCGAAACACTCCCCTCCCTCAGCCTCGACAACGTGTTGTCACGCGAAGCCCGCACACTCTCTGGAGGCGAACTCGTCCGCCTCGGCGTGGCAGGACTGAAGCTGTCACGCCGTCGCGTCGCGCTGCTGGACGAACCCACGAACAACCTGGATCGCCCATCCCGTGAGACTTTAATTGAAGCGATCAACAATTGGTCCGGACAGGTTGTTGTGGCCAGCCACGATACTGAACTACTTCACCATGTAGACACTATTGTGGAAGTCCACCAGGGAAACGCCGTGGTTTATGGAGGGAACTGGGATCACTATGTTGAACAACGCGAGGCGATGCGCGAAGCCACCCTTCGCAACGTCACCGACACTCAATCTGCACTCAACGCAGAACGAAAAGACCTCGAGCAAATTCGTGCGCGAACCGCTCACGAAGCCGCACGAGCAAAGGCAAAATTCACGGCTGTCAAAGGCGGCCCCAAACTCTCCGACCCTACCGCGAAACGGGCGGCAGAAGCACGCCGCGCAGGCCGCGTGAAGGCCGCAGCCGCAAAGGTAATTGAAGCTCGCGAACAGCTCAAGCGTGCCGAAGAGGACGTGCGCGAGTACGAATCGATCCGGATCCCGATCGTCGATCCGGATGTTCCTCGGTCCAAGGTGCTCGCCGAGCTCACGTTCGGGGACGTGGCAGTGACCGTTGGAGGAGGCGACCGCTGGCAGATCGCTGGAGACAACGGCGTCGGGAAGACGACCGTGCTGCGCGCAGCGCTCGCTCGAGCGACGGCGCGAATCGGTTACGTTGATCAGCAACTCGAATTACCGGCCGGAACAGTATTCGATGCCGTTTCGACGTCGGCGCCAGGCAGGTTGAAACACAACACTTACGAGATCCTTGCTGCTTTTCGGTTGCACGGGGACACTGTGAAGCGCGACGTCTCCACGCTCTCTGGAGGCGAGCGTTTCCGAGTGTGTCTTGCACGGCTCTTGATGGCTGACCCTCCGCCGGAGGCCGTATTCCTCGACGAACCGACCAATAACCTCGATATCGATTCCGTCGATCAACTCGTGAATGCGCTTGCGAGTTACCGAGGCGCTGTTGTGGTGGTGAGCCATGACCAGCACTTCATCGACCGAATCGGGATCGAGCGCGTGTTGACCTTGCATAAGGACGGAACCGCGACGTTCTAAACCATTGGGGTTGAGGCGACGGGCCGCTCGGTACTCAACACAACCAGCGGCTCGAAGCCTCACGAAAAGAAAGTTTGGTCCTCAGTTCCTCTTTCTTTTATTGACATTCAGTGCTGGACGTCTGCGGCAAGTCCAATACCGATCCCAGAGCAAGGCCGACAACAATCCAACAATCTGACACGCACTGGGAGGAACTCCGCTGCTTAAGAACGCCGGCGATTGATCGTTCCGTCAAACGCTTGGCCTCTTGCCCATCAGAATAATAAGCGTCAATGCGAGCTTCGTGAAGTGTCCCAGGTTTTGTTCCTAGGCATTTGCCCTGATTTTTATTTTCTCTGATGTGCTGGCCTTGTGCCAGTACTCGTTTTCGACCTCGACCGGGGGCCGGTAGTCGAGGGTGTGGTGGAGACGAGCCTGGTTCCACCAGTTCACCCACTCGAAGGTAGCGATTTCAACCTCGAGCACATCACGCCATGTGCGGGTATGGATGAGCTCGTTCTTATACGAGCCATTGACATTCTCAGCAAGCGCGTTATCGTAGGAATCCCCAACCGTCCCGGTCGATGCACTGATGCCTGCATCGAGCAGGCGCTCGTTATACACAATACTGACGTACTGGCTCCCGTGATCCGAGTGATGAATCACCCCGGCAGTTTCCTTCGCGCTGACGATCGCCTGATTCAACGCCTGTAGCGGTAACGCTTCGGTGCGCATGGAATCCGATAACGCCCAGCCGACGATCTTTCGCGAGAATACGTCTGTCACAAAAGCGGCATACACGAAGCCTGTCGCGGTGCGGACATACGTGATATCCGCGACCCACAGCCGATTCGGGCAAGGAGCGCGAAACTCACGCTGGACTAAATCTGGCCTGGTATCTTCTCTTCTGGCTTTGCGTGTCGTGATCGGGGAACGTCCCTTACCCTTGCCCGATACCCCAGCTAGGCGCATGAGCCTCGCGGTTTGTTCCCGACCGATCTGAATTCCGCCACGGCGCAAGGCATGCCACATTTTCCGCACACCGTAGACGCCGTAGTTGCGGCCGTGAACGTCTCGAATGTGCTCCACAAGGCCAGCATCACGAACACTGCGCGTACTCATTCCACGGGCTTTGGATTGGCGGTAACCACGGGAGGTGATGAAACCGCCGGCTGGTGAGTTCTTGGACGAGGCGTTGGGCTTTGGCTTCGTTTTCTTCCCACACCCCGTTCTCATACGCCATCCAGTTCGTCGCGGCTGAGAAACACATCCGATCCGCATACTCCCCCGCCAGCACGGTCGCCTGCCCCAGATCGGTGAAGTCGTCAGGTTTGAGGCTGGTCAGCTGTTCATAAGCCTCGGGCGGGAGATAGTCGGGTCTGGATTGAACCTTAGCTGCGAACCTGCAGGCTGATGCCCAGATCCGTTTCAGTTCCCACTCCGATAGGGGTGGTTCGCATAGTGCGGCTTTCCGATCGAAGGCGTCACGTGCCGAGTCGGTGATCCCGAACCGCACGAGCACCCGGCCAGCGAAACGCGAGAGGGTGGCGTTGCGTGAGCCTTCACCGATCACCTGGGTGGCGGCGTCGAACGCGGCAAACATGTCCAGGTCATCTGCCTCATCGAGCCACACGTCTAGAGTGGTGTCACCGTTGAAGATCTCGACCTGGGCGTGGGGGTTGCCGTAGGTGAACCGGCCAGCATCGGTCGCATTCGCGTCAAAGAAATCAAACCTGGCCGCCAGGGTTTGTTTCAGCCCCGCATACACCCCAGCATCCTGAACCGGGCTGATGGGGAAATACACGTGGAAGCGGGGGCGCGCGGAAAGTTGGCCTTTGGGTTTGTTGTGATTCCGTGAGGTTGCGGTCATGAACGCCACGCCATCCATGAGATCAGCGAGCCGGGCGGGGGTGATCCACTCAGATGGTATGTTGGTGTGGTCGTTGTCGATATCCATCACCACACAATCAGATTCGATGAAGGTGGCATTGCCGCGCTTATCCCCGGCATAAATAGCGGCCACATGATCGAATGCCGCGACCGAGGCGAGTTCGGCGGTGGTGGTGATGGTGTGGTGGTGTGGGTAGCGGGTGTTGGACTGGACCCCACACACACCTGATGCGCACAAGGTGATAGTCACAAGACCACCTCGCTAAAGTCCGCGTCGATGTAGCGGATCGGCAACTCTAGGGCGTGGGCCCAGTCGATCTCAAGCCTCATCCCGGCAGACACTCGTGGGGTGTAGACCCAGACGGCTTCGCAGTGTGAGAGCAGGACACGGTTGAAAAACATGGCAAGCTCACGCTCATCGGGGTTCTCATCGTTCATGAACTGCGGAAAAAGCAAGTGTGGTGCCAGCGGGATCTTCTTCGCCTCGACGGCGTGGGCGCAGATCCGGCGAGCCACCTCCACGTTTGCGACTGTGTCGCCTGAGTAGGGTGAGCAAATATAGACCAGGGGCCGGTATCCGAACTCTGCCCGCTGGGCGTTCTTTAAGGCTTGGAATGCCGTGTAGTCGGCATACCCTTCCTTATTGCGTGGCGTAAAGCCAACATCGAGACTGCTGGTCGGTGTCATTGGTGCCTCCACTTTCCAGAAGGCCCAAGATCGGTGACGCACCCTGCGCAAGGCGCGCGAGAGTGGGAGCCCTCTACAAGGAGGGCTTTCAGACACCGTGGTTTATAACCCCACGTACGATAGATATTTTCGTGGGCGGGATCGGGGCTTGCGCCACAGGAAGGCAATTAGCGTGCGGGACAGTTGTCGTTGGGGTAATGTTGCAATCTTTCCTTGTGTGGGAGAGTCCTAGAAAGAGACCGGCCATGTGGCACGTCATTGTTGATTTCATTGCCCACCCCAACCTCACCGACACCGATATCGAGTCAGCCTTCGACCTGGTCGATGAGCTCTACTACTGGCCTGATGCGGACCGTGAAACCCCGACCACCGCGATCTTCTACGTCAGGGGCGAAACCGCTGTAGAAGCAACCAGGCACGGCATGGAGGTGTTCACCCGGACCTTCGCTGGCTACGACGTTGAGATTGTGGCAACCGAGACCATCACCGCCGATGCTGCCCACGCTCGTTACGAAGCTGGTGTTCAGTCTTTGCGGTAGTAGGCGCACTCGTATCCGTCTGCGTCCAGTGGTAGCCCGGCCGCCCATGCGGGGGTGGTGGCCATGAGGTCACAGATGGTCTCGACGGTGTGTGGGCTTGTCTCGGGGTGGTCGATAACAACTTCGTCGTGGACATGCATGACGATCGTGTGTCCAGCAGTCTCGAGCAGGTGCAGGGAGTGTGTGAGCAGGTCGCGTGCGATTGCTTGGACGATATTCTCGGTCAGCTTCCCACCATAGGTCTCGAGCTGGACCCATTTCCGGTTGGCCCCGAGTCCCCAGTAGGTGATGGATTGGCCACCGAACCGGTTCTCCCCCAGCCCAGGCTTCACATACGAGAGCCTCCTGCCTGATGGGAGTTCGATGAACAGCATCCCGGCCTGGTAAATGAAGCGTAGGTTGCGGAGGCGCACAGCCCTTCTGGTGGTGATCGCTGTGATCGCCGCATGCTCAACATCGGCCCAGAGCTGGACGATGTTGGAGTTGGCGGCCCTCCATGCATCCACGATGGGTTTGAGCTCATCTTCACTCAGCCCCATGTTCAAGGCTCCCATCGCAGTCAGAGCACCAACCGAGCCACCGTATCCGCAAGCCAATACTGCGATCTTGCCTTTCTGCCGCAGCCCAGAGTTGGTGCCGTGTTTTTCGACGGGGACGCCGAACATGCGTGATGCGGTCTCGCAGTAGAGGTCTTTGCCTTCCTCGAATGCGGTCAGGGTGTGGGTTTCGCTGGCGAGCCAGGCGATCACGCGTGCTTCGATCGCAGAGAAATCCGCGACCACAAATGAGTGGCCGGGCGACGGGATGAAGGCTGTGCGGATGAGCTGGGAGAGCGTGTCGGCAACCGACGGGTAGAGCAATTCGACCGCCTCGCGGTTACCGGCTCTGACGAGGTCACGGGCAGTATCGAGATCGGACAGGTAGTTGCGGGGTAGGTTTTGGACTTGGATGAGGCGTCCTGCAAACCGTCCTGTCCTGCCTGCGCCATAGAACTGGATGAGCCCGCGCGCCCGCCCATCACCGTCACGGAATACCTGCATCGCCTGGTACTTTTTGACGCTTGATTTGGAGAGTTCTCCGCGTAGTTCGAGGACCTGGCGGACCACACCGTCTGCCGTCTCGAGGGCGGTCTCGACCGCAGTTTTCGCCAATGAATCCATTGGGCAGTCGTGGGCTTCGAGCCAGGTCTTGAGCTGGGTGGGGCTATTCGGATTCTCGAGTCCGGTGAGCTCGACTGCTCGAGCAAGCAGCGCGGCACGCGAGGCGTCGTCGATAGCGACAGCACGCTCAACGAGGGTGTGGTCGAGGAGGATGCCTCGGTCGTTGATGCGCTGATCGAGCGCATAGGTGTCCCACTCGGATTGTGGCATGGGGTGCTTTGCCAGGCGCTGGTGGATCGCGGTCTCCACCTCGACGTCACGAGCGTTATACGCCTTGAACGACTCCCAGCCAGCTGGGTTGCTGCCGGGTAGGTTTCGGGTGCCGTCGTTGTTGGGGGTGCAAAAGTGTCGGATGAGTTTCTTACCTGCCGGGTCTTTCCGGGCAGGAAGGTCAAGGACGTTTGCGACGTCATCGAGCGCGAGCGGTAGGCCGAGGTAGGCGGCCCACACCATGGTGCAGCGCCACTGGGAAGGGTCAAGAAACCGACGGTCTGCCATGAGTTCTGGGTGGTGTCGGTGCAGGTACGAGCTGAGGCAGATACGTTCGAAGGCAGCGTTATGCGCTTCCTTCACCACATCCGGGTCCACCAGAGCATGAACGACCTCGGCAGACAGTTCTTCTCCACCGGCGAGGTCCACCACGATGGGCGGTTGGTGGTCGATCGAATAACCAAACAAGAGAATGTCGAAGTCAGGGTGTTCGGCATAGGGGTAGACCCCGGATGTGGTGAGGTTGACGGGACTGAAGGTCTCGATGTCAATGGCCAGTTCGTGCACGATAACGCCTCCACACGAGGTAAGGGCCGGGACAACACCCACCTTAGTGGTGGTAGGTGTTCTCCCGGCCGCGGGCTAATAGTTACTCTTTGGTGCGCATGCGGTACTGCTCGCGCTGCGCTTCGGTCTCTGCCATGAGCTGTTCGATACGCTCACGGTCCTTGCGGATCGCACGGTTCTCAAACCATGAGGTCAGCCATGCTCCCAGCACGGACCCGACGATGGAGCCGATCGCCCAAGCAACAAAAAGAGTCGTTCCTGCCAACAAAGCGGCGGTGTAGCACTCGCTCATGATGGTTCTCCGTTCGTCTAGTTGAGGAAGTCCTCGCCGGCCGTGAAGGCGGCGAAGTCAGACTCTGCACTGACGCGGCCGCCACCGAGTGGTTCGCCGTCGCGAATCTTTTGGATGTTGCCCAGCGCGCAGGCGATACCCCGGTTACCGTTCGTGTTGAACGCATAGAACGAGATCGACACGCGCCCATAGCAACCGGAGTAGACCTCGTTGGCGTCCAGGATCGGGTTCAACGCCTGGTCGACGACCTGGGGTGGCGTGGTGGAGTTGGCGTTGACGAAGAACGCATCAGCGTAGGCTGGGTCGTCCTTGTCGATATCGCCGTCACGCAGCGGGAGCTTGAGGGCAGCCTTGTTGGGCTTCTTCCCACCAAACTTCGCCACGCCTTGATCGATGGCGGCGTCGATGGCTTTCTCGATCTTGGCGATCGTGGCCGTGTCGGACTTGGGGATAATCAAGGAGACTGAGTACTTGGGCTTGGAGCCGTTGATGGACTTCGCCTCGAAAATGTTGGCATACGACAGGCGGACCTCATTGGTGACCACACGGGTCTCAGTGTTGGACATGAGTGTCTTCTTTCTCTTAGTTATCGGTTATTAACGTGAATTCACTACCCGCATCCCGAATCTCGAGGGCGGGGCGTTTATCGGAGAGGGGCACGAGGGATGGTTTGCCCGCTGGTTTGACCACGAGGCCTGCCAGGATCTCGGCGAACCGTTTCTTGCCCAGTTGCTTTTCGAGCGTGGTGATGGTGCGCAGTTTCTGGTCGAACACGTCCGTACAACCGGCTGCTTCGAGCGCCTCAACCACCTTGGATTCGTTGGCGTATTTGCGCATCGAGCGGCCGGCGACGAGCTTGAACCCGCCCCAGGTCTTGCCCTGGTTGACCGCAAGCGACGTCGCATACGCCTCCACATCAGCCGCCCACTTCGTCAGCTGTGGCAGCTGAGCCAACACCTCGGCAATCTCGGCATCCGTGAGCTCTGCTGGTGGGGCGAATTCGAACCTGGCCAGGTCAAGGTTGGCTTGTGCTCTGGCCCTGCAGGTTGATGCGATCTTGCAAAACTGACACCACGCCCCGGGACAAAACTCGCCCTCGCCCGCCACGGCGAGTTCAGCTTTTGGTGCCACCTCGGTCTCAGCCCACGTGGTGAGCTCGGTGGCGGTGGTGGTCCAGGAGGTGACGTTGTCCCTTCGTGGCTGGAAGATATGCACCACCACCTCGCCTGGCTCATACAAGGCCTCGAACGCGTGGAGTGCGCCCAGAGCGTAGAGCTTGAGCTGTGGGTTCTCCTCAGCCTCAACCAGGACACCGGCCCCGTACTTGAGGTCGATGACATGGATGATCCCGTCAGCAACGATCACGCAGTCACCGGTACCGAAACCATCTGGGACGACGTGGGAGAAGTCCAGGCGCTGCTCGACACACACCAACGGATCCGGAGTCGATTCCTTGACCGAAGCTAGAACCTGTTGGATGTAGGCGACGTAGTCATCCGTGTGGGTCTCCATCTCGGCGTCGTGCCAATCCGAGACCGGACGGACAGTAGGGTTGAGATGGAGAGCGCGCCTGAGTTTGAACTCGGCCAGCTCGTGAGCCGCTGTCCCCTGCTCCGCGGCCGCCGACGATGTGTCCGCGACCTCGAGGCTGGCGAGAACCGACGGCGGGCACTCCAACCACCGATGAGCGCTCGATGCGCTTAGGAGTGCGTGGTCATTCGGTGGCATCAGTAATCACCTTCGCCTGCTCGAGCAACCATGCGAACTTGCCCGGGTCCACCTCGGAGAGCTTCGATACCCCGGTCTGTTCAATCAAGGATCGCGCCTGGGCCGTCAACCCGGCCTTCGACAAGTCTGCGAGGGCGGCGCGGACTTCCTCCACAGTCACGACCGGATCAAGTGATACCTGTTCGATGTGGTCCTCGTAGGCGTCCTCGAGGGCGGCGTGGGAAAGCTCAGCTGCCGCGATCGGACGCACCCCGCTCATCCCATGATGATCCTCAAACGACTCCCACCCCGCCTGCTCCAAAACACCAGCCGCGCTGGTCGCGATCTCTGCGATCTGGTTCAACGCCGCTATCGCTTTGTTCAGTTCGGTGATGTTCACTTCGCACCACCGCCCTGGACCGCGTCAGCCAACGCCATCAACTCATCGGACTGTTCGATGATCGTGACCTCGTCAACGCTGCCGCCCGGCACGAGCACAGCGAAACGATCGCTGGTGCCGAAGATACGGCGGGCCAGACGCTCACGAAGACGAAGCTGGCGGACCTTGACCACCGAATCGGTATCGGGGGTGATCCGAACCTGTAGTTTGTGCCTCATTAGAGACTCCCCTTCCTGTATGTGCAGGACGGTTGAGCCCGGATTGGCATGCCCTGCTACTAGAAGGGCTTTCAGGCACCGTTGTTTATAACCCCTCATGACAACTTCTCCTTCAACACGTCGGTGGCGCGCCGCAGGATCTTGAAGATCACCGGTTGGGTAACCCCGTACTTGGCGGCGACTTCGGCCTGGGTGAAACCGTTGAGTCGCACATCGACCAGGACGTTTCGGTCACGCTCAGGCAGAGAATTGATCGCGTCCCAGATGCGAATCTCCCCCACCCACGCATCAGCCGGATCGGAAGAATCTTCGCTGACGAGATAGCCGTCGGAGGTGAGCTCTCCTTCAATCACCGACACTGGCTCTTCCGCATCCCGTGGGGTGGTGGCTCGGTAGGTGGTGTTGCGAAAGTGGGACTTCGCAGCGTTGTACTCAGGCCTGGCGACCTCCTGCTCGAGAATCTCGTTCGGGTCACGACGCTCCACCGATGCTGGATCATCAGCTACAGCTAGACGCTGTACGTAGTCACACTTGACCATGACATCTACCTCGTCTTGGGTGACCTGGACGGAGTATCTAGAGGACGGGAAACGCTCGGTCGAATCCTCGCGTTCAAAACGCACCGTGAGGGTGCGCTTGTTGTTGAAAACCATTTGAATCTTCCTTCAGAAATGAAGGGAGACCCATTCGAGAACTTGCGTTGGCTACTGGAGGATCACGGTTGAGACGAAAGAGGCGGACAGCCCGATGAGGGGCTGCCCGCCAGGTGCGTCTCGAACGCGTCTCCCAGTTGCCAACTGGAGGACAGGCTTGATCAGAGCCTGGCCAGAGACACGAGACGCGTCGCCACTGCGCCGATGCCGGTAACGAAGTAGAGTGATTTTCTAGGAATTGATGGGAACCAGTCCACTCGTTCGGAGCCGATGCGGTGGAGTCGCTTCTTGCATCTCCACTTTCTAACGTGGAGTTCGCAAGGTTCGGACACCAGGGTTACCAAGGTTCTTAAGGTTCATAAGGTTTGTAATTTCGGAATCGAGGATCATGGGAACGCGGGAAAGTAGTGATCGCCTAACAGCGGGCACCTTTTTCGTGCTGCTCCAAGAAGCACTTCCTCTTCGAAAAAAGGCTCGCGACACCCTCGCCGGTAAAGCCGACGGGCTCAGTAATCCAGAAATCCTTGCCGGGCTCATCCGCATCGTGAGCCCAAGCTTTCAGCCACCATCAGCCGGTAGCACGTTCAGCCAGAACACGAGTGGACTACGCAACTGCAAAAATGATGGGAACACCACCTATATGCCAGTAGGCGGGGAAGAGTTTGCGCACGAATTCAACGATCTGATTGATAACAATCTCCCCCAGGCTTTGGCCAGAACGAGAGACTTCGTTGACCGCTTCATCGACGTAGATTCCAAGGGGCTACGCCTTGTCCAGATGCTCGGAACGCTCATCAACCGCGACGCCACCATCACTGACACTCAAGAAGTCGAGCTCTTGCCCGACGGCTCGCACCGCACCAAAGCCCAGCTTGGAGACGCCAGGGAAATATGCCTCGAGTCCCTCATCCTCGGGGTTTGGAAATATGTCTCGGATCCGACGGTGCGCAACACATCAGGCCAGAGCACTTTTGACAGATGGCACCTTGCCACCTCTGCACCAAACGCGACACGAAAATTCGATATGAAGGCATTCAACTTCGACGGGAGTTGGACACCTGCCATCACCCGCTACGACGAAGACCCCACCGAACAGGCGCAACCTCGCATTTCGGGGGATGACGAGATTATCGAAGCTGAAATAGTCGACGACGATCAGGCTAATGATGACAGTGATGCCTCAGCCGATCGCAATTTCGAGAAGGCCCATGCAGTAACACCGCACGTCGTGTTTAACCAGTACGGGGCGAACAGTCAGCAGATTGGTTCAGTGGGCACCCTTAACATTGGCAGGGGGTTGTGATGTCAGATGGACAAATCGTCCCAGCAGAACCGGCCTCGCCACCCAATGCGATGGTTCTCAATCAACTCGGGGCAAATGGTGTTCAGATCGCTCACGCAGGTACCGTCAACGCACCTATCCACATCATGTTGCAAACACCTGTCGGGACTGCTGGCGCCCCTGCTACTCCGGTCGCCCTCAGTTGTGACTATTACCAGCTGATCGTGACCCCAGATTTTGACCCGAACGCCCGATCGGTCCCTATGGATCCTCAGCGTGCCTTGACTGAAAGCATGTGCCCCACAAATCGTGAGGAGTTAAAGAAACTCGACAAAGATGCGATTGAGACACTGAAAACCTACCCTGCCCTCATCATGAACGAGAACGACGAATTCGGCAGGGCCAGCAATGACCAGGTTGCTTACTTTGCAGCAATCACGAACATCCGCAACGGTGTACGCGGGATAAAAATCGGATATGCACCTTTAACAGCGATCCCGCAGCAACGACTCAACGAGCTGCTTGAAGAACTCGACCTATGTGGCAACGACAAATTCAATGAGCTCAACCGTACTCACTGGGCAGTCAAGAACGTGGATCTTGTTCACGAACTCGCGCAGGCCGGAATTAGCGTCCTCATGCCAACCCTGATCGGAGGCCAGCCATGAACACAGGAAGCGAAATAGAAAACTGGGTCAACCTTGACGACGTAGCAACCCATCTGAGCGTCAGCAAGGACACCGTGCGTAACTGGACAAAAGAAGGACGCCTACCCGCATACAAGGCCGGGAAAATGTACAAATACAAGCTCTCGGAAGTCGACCAGTGGCTTCGTGAAGGAAAACTCGATCAGGAGAACACCGTTGGATAAGATGCGAGGCCCGATTAGGCAAATCAGGGTCAACTCAGCTACCTTCACGGATTGCACCGTTGACTTGAGTTACCTCAATTTCTTCTTCGGCCGAAACGGAGCAGGTAAATCAACAATCGCACGCACCCTAGGCTTAGGACACGGCCTGACCTGGGACACGAATGTTGATGCAGACGACTACTCAGTCATGGTCTACGATCGCGGATTCGTTGATGAGAATTTCTCCACCTACGAATCACTCAACGGCGTCTTCACCCTCGGCAAAGCCAATATCGAGGCAGAGAAGAAACTCGCCATCCTCCGCCAAGACCGCGATGAACACACTCGCGTTGCCAAGCATCACGAAGACGAAGCCTCCGCGAAACAAGCACAGCTCGAACAACTAACGGCAAACTTTCACGACGAGTGCTGGGAAAAGTCAAAAGACCTCCGCGACCAGTTTTCTGAAACCCAACACGGTCGAAAGCAGAAACGAACCTTCGCCGAAGCCGTACTCACCACAGCCGATCCGAAGGAACAAGACCTGAGCGAACTAGAAGCGCTCTACACTGCGGCCTTCGACAAGCAAGCAACGACCCACCCGCTCCTCGACCTCGTCGACATTCAGCCCCCCGATGATCGCCTCATGGGCGCGGCGATCGTCAACACGGCTAACACAGACTTCGCCAGATTCATCGACACCATCAACGCTGCTGACTGGGTCAGGCACGGCAACGCCACATTCTCCACCAGCGACGGAGACCCTTGCCCCTTTTGCCAGCAAGAACTACCCGAAGGATTCACAGAAACTCTGGTCGCGTGCTTCGATGACGCCTACGAACAGTCGCTCGCAGACTTACAGACCTTCGCCGACACGTATAAGGCCGCCGCGCGCCAAGCATGGAATGTTCCGCTCAGCACCACTATGACGGCTGCTCCACCCCAGCTAGAGACAAAAGAGTACGACACCTACGTCGAACTCCTGCGGGCGAAGCTACAAGCCAACGTGGAAACCATCGAACATAAACTGAGAACACCCAGTAGTCAGCTACAGCTTGACGACACCACAAGTGTGATCGACGATCTCAACCAGCTCATTACTGACGCCAACGAAGCGATCGAGGCTCACAATAAGGTCGTCGCAAACCAAAAACAGCAACGCAAGATCTGTACCGAACGAGTATGGCAGCATATCGCCGATCACCTTGCTCACATTGTCACCAGCTATGGGAACGAAGCAAAGAAGCTAGCAGACGAGATTGACGCAGCCACGCTAATAGCGAAGTCAGCTCGTGCTTCGGTTAAGGATCTCGACACGCAGATCCAGCAACTTCTCGGTTCAGTCGTTAACACAAGCGTCGTCAAAGAGCAGATCAACACCGTCCTGCGAGAATCTGGATTCCAAGGCTTCCATCTCGATGATGTACCCGGCAAGAAAAACGCCTATCGCGTAGTCCGCCTCGACGGCACCACCGCCGAAAACCTATCCGAAGGCGAACGAAACTTCATCGCCTTCCTCTACTTCTACTTCCTCATCCAAGGAAGCCTGGAGCAGGCAGAATACCTCCGGAACAACATCGTGGTCATCGATGATCCCGTCTCAAGCATGGACTCCGGCGCAATGTTCATCGTCGCCGCCCACATCAGAGAACTCATCAAGATCTGTCAAAACAACGTTGACTACCGCCACGACACCGGACGCGGCAACCACATCAAGCAGATCATCATCCTGTCCCACAACCCATACTTCTATAGAGAAGTCTCCTACCCCAACCTCAACGACTACCGCTACGCCTCCTACTTCCTCATCAAGAAAACCGACAACGTATCCAGAGTCAATTTGTGCGTACGTCACGGGCAAGACGCCCCCTCCCAAAAGGAAAACTACACCCCCGTCCTCAACTCCTACGCAGCGCTATGGAACGAATACAAAGAAGCATCTTCTAGCATCACGGTACTGAACGTCACCCGCAGGATCTTGGAGCACTACTTTCTCCAACTCTGTGGCTACGACAGCGCCGACCTCACCACAACCCTGCTCAAAGACAACCGGGACAAATTCATCCACACGAACGGCGAAGGAATCGAAGACCTTGCCGACTACCACCTCGTCACGTCCATGCTCACCTGCATAAGCCACCACAAGAACGGACTCGAGGACGACACCTACCTCATCGCCGAAGACCACGACCCCAACCAACTACGCCATATCTTCCAACTCATCTTCACCCTCATGGGACAAGAACAGCACTACAAGATGATGAATGGACAACACGCGGTCGAATTTGCGCCAGCAGAAGCGAGAAGCAAATGAGCATGCGTTCAAACTGGCAACAAGTAACCGCCTCGGTCAAAGCAGGAAATTGCTGCACCGCCGGATCATCTATGACGCCAACCAAGATCAACGCGACCGGGAAGACTGTCTCAAGCGCAAGAACGCATTCATCTAGCGACCAGGACTGTGACACTCTCGGGATAATAACCGCGAAAGGTAAGGACTTCTTATGAGTAAACCAAATATCAACCGACATCGTGTGGATCTTTGGAAGGAGGACGTGTACCGATCGGTGAAGATGTACAACGAATGGTTTCTCGACGCCGCTCCCGAAGCGTATAGAGGTTCCCGTTCCGCCGTGATTGACGAAGTCGAGCAGCTTTTCAAAGCTACCGCCTACATGAATAGGTTAACCCCGCAAGACATTATAGATGCCCCGCAGATTATGGGAATTCTCCGCATGGTCACTGCTCCACCAATAGCTCGGGACAGATTGGTTGGTCTCGCCAATGTTCCCAAATCTCTTGTCAATAGCCTCGAGGCTGGCGATTTACCAACTCGAATGACTGACAAGGATTTACGAGATAATTTAGAGCGGATTATTTCGATAATCATGGAGCTTCTAGACGACACTCTTTTTGAATGGGTTGCCACGAAGACGCCGCCTTCCGAGAAGCAGATTGAGCTTGCCTCAGTTGTTGTGGGCGATCGCCGATGCGGTGCAGTTACAGACCCCATCATTAGAAACGCGCAAGAAGCGAGACAATTGACAGTCATGCGCGCATGGCTGACTGCCCGCGGGTACAAAGAAGAACGTTACGCCAGGAATCTCTCTCTTAAAGATCTACCACCAGGAACTTTTTCCGTGCACCATAACGTTCCGGTAGAAAATCGAGACGGAAAGCTCATAAATATGCCGATTGACCTCGTAGTGCAACCACATACACCAAACCAGTCCGGATTCCCTGTACTTATTGAGGCTAAGAGTGCTGGCGACTTCACAAACACAAACAAGAGACGAAAAGAAGAGGCAGCTAAGGCACATCAATTGAAGCGCACTTACGGCGATGAACTTGACCTTCTTCTGCTTTTATGCGGTTATTTTGATGCAGGGTATCTTGGCTATGAAGCCGCTGAAGGGCTTGACTGGATCTGGGAGCACAGAGTGGAGGACCTCGAAATTGCCGGACTTTAGTCTTACGGATCTTGAGAAGAAACGCCTATCCAAGCAGCGCAAACTCGATGCGAAACGCGACCCTGTGGAGCGGAACAAGGAGGGCCAGTTTGCAACTCCTCCTTCGTTAGCAAGTTCAATAGCAAAATTCGCGCTCCAATTGGTTTCAGTTGACGAACCCATCATGCTCGAGCCGTCATGCGGCTCCGGAGCTTTCATTTATGCTGCCCTGTCAGCTGCAGAACAAACTGGCATTAGGTATAGGGACATCGTTGGAGTTGAGAAGGATCAGGAATTTGCTGAGGTAGCAAAGAATCTATGGAGTGAGTGGGGAACAACGATCATTGAAGGAGATTTCCTCGATTTCGCTACAACCTCTTCACTCAAAGCAGATCTGCTCATTGCTAACCCACCGTACGTTCGTCACCATCATTTGCCAAAAGAAATCAAAGCTCGTTACAGCGCAATCGTGTCGCGCGTCACTGGACGATCACCTTCCGGTCTGTCAGGGCTTTACGTCTACTTCATTCTCGCTTCCCAGCTGTGCCTAGCGCCAGGCGCAATATCCGCATGGCTCATACCATCTGAGTTTCTCGATACAAACTATGGAAAATCTATTCGGAAATACCTGGCCGAAAATGTGTCTATCGAGCGGATTCACCGATTCGATCCCGATGGATTAGTTTTTGATGACGCATTAGTCACATCTTTAATACTCGTCTTTAGGAACAAACAACCCGGCAAGAATCATAAAGTCACTTTCTCCGAGGGCGATGACATCAACAACCCAGAAGGCGCAAGTCTCGTATTCCCGCAGACTTCACTGCACGGAGAAAGCCGCTGGAGTGGATACTTCACGCAAGCTCCACGTTCCGACCTGCCGGAAACTGAACCTACGCTTTCTGATTTGTTTACTATTCGTCGTGGAATAGCAACGGGAAATAATTCTTATTTCATCCGCTCTAGAGATGCGGTCGCAGCAGACGGAATCGACGATTCGGATCTCATTCCAGTGCTTCCCCCGCCCCGAAGGCTAAACCTTCCAACCATTTCTGCTGATCCGGATGGCTGGCCAATCTTATCTGAACAGCTTGTCCTGATGAGTTCCTCTGAACCTGAAGCAACGATTGCGGCCAAGAACCCAAGTCTCGCAAAGTACTTTGAAGGTGCTGATGACAAGACACGCAACTCCTACTTGGTACGCAATCGCGCGCCCTGGTACAAAGTTGAGAGTCGAGAACCCGCACCCATTTTGCTGACCTACATGGGGCGCGCTAACGGCAAAGGCACCCCATTTAGGTTCATTCTCAATTACTCGAGAGCAATTGCAACCAACGGTTATCTAATGCTCTATCCACGCGGCGTACTCGAAAACGCTATCCAAGAGGGCTCTCTTACGCTTGAAGACGTACACAAAGCTTTGCAACAGTTCTCCCAAGAATCATTGATAGCTGGAGGACGAGTTTATGGAGGAGGACTCAGGAAGATCGAGCCGAAAGAGCTCGCTAATGTCCCGGCCGGTTCAATCTTCCGCCAGCTTGGGATTCGGTATAACACGAGCGGGGACCGCCTGTTCTAGAAAACGTATATCACGAGACGAACGAACTGACGCCAACATATGAACTCAGGCGCCCTAAACCGTTTTGACGCCAACCCCGATACCTTTTGACGCCAACCCCGGTACTTTTTGACGGCAACCCTGAACCTTTTGACGATTGCCCATACTTTTTGACGGACGCCTATACCTTTTGACGGCTCCCAAAGTCTGGGCCCCATACGACCGCGCGAAAGCCCGAACCCGGCCACTGGAAGCCGCTACCGGCCCGATGACCACCCGCTCCTGAGAAACACTAAACCCCTCGAATCCCGCGAAATACCAGGTAAAACGCGGAACCCAAGGGGTTCAGTTCGTACTCAATTCTTTGTATCAAAAGTCGAGTACAAATGGTGGAGCTGGGGAGAATTGAACTCCCGTCCGACGATGCAAAACCCAAGTCTTCTCCGGGTGCAGTTCACACAACGTTGTTTTCGGCTGGAGTGCTCACGTGAACAAGTCACTCACCAACCTAGAAACTTTGAAAGTCCCGATCCGCTCAGTTTCCTAGCAGATCAGCAGTGGCTTTCTAAAACGACGCCAGGAATCCATCCGGAAAGCACGGATGGTCTGACGGACTTCATTGAAATGCGCTCGCGCTCAGGCAGCGAGGGCGAAGTCGTTGTTCTGCTTGTTGGCAGTTATTTTTTCGCTTGGAATCGTTAAAGAGATGACCAAGCATCCTCTACCCGCTTCCCTTCGGCAGTCACCGCCGTCGAAACCGATCAGCCCCGTATTCAGTTGTTAACCAACGTGTTTCTCGATAGTACTCGCGTCAGGAGCGAAAGTCCAGAGCCGACGACGTCGGGCTCCCCGGTCCAGCAAGGCCCACCTCGCGCACGGCGCAACTCGCGCACCGGCGTCGGCGGGCGCCGCGAGCCCACGACTACGGAAAGGCAGTGAGGGGCTGCCCTCGCAGCCCCTCACCTACTCACCTACTTGCGCAGGCGAAAAATCACTTGCCGTTCACGTTGGTCTTCTCAACGAGAGCCGCAAAACGCTCCACGTAATCGCGCACGAACTTCTCAGTGCGCTCCACGAGTGTGCCGTCCTCGCCGAAGAGCTCCGGCGACTTGCCGAGGAACACCTCAGGCTGGCCCGGCATCGGCATGTCGAAGTACGACAGCGCCAGACGCAGGTTCTTCTGAGCCGAGTAGCCGCCCATCGCACCAACCGAGTGCGAAATAATGCCGGCCGGACGGTTCTTCCACGCCACGTCCGAGTTCGGCTTCGAGCCGATGTCCACCGCGTTCTTCAGGACGGCCGGGATGGTGCGGTTGTTCTCCGAGGTCACGAACAGGATGCCGTCCGAGGCCTTCACCGTCTCACGGAACGCCGTGTAGTTCTCCGGGGTCGGAGCGTCGGTCTGCTCCGGGTTATCGTAATCGAAGTTGTACAGCGGCAGATCGCCGATCTCCACGATCTCAGCTTCGAAGCCCTCCGGGAACATGCCCAGCGCCTCGGTTGCGATCTTGCGAGCGTACGAACCCGTGCGCAGCGAGCCCACGAGCACAGTAATCTTGTAAGTCATCAAAAACTCCTTGGTTTGCCGTGCGCCCTGGTGGGCGCTTCACAACAAGTCTAACCCGCGGGCCGTGAGTCCTATTCCCATTTCGCCCGTAGCGACACGACGCCGGGAGTGAGTTGTGCAACGCAGGTGCGAGGCGCGCACGCCACGCCCCGATACGGCTGGCTTACCCGACGCGGCTGGCTTACCCGACGCCGGTACTCGGCCTGCCTCAGATCCCGACGGCGGCCCGCTCCCCTACCGCTGGCGGCGGCGCACTTCGGCCAGTGCGCGATCCGTCTCGCGCTTGTCTTGCTTGCGCTTCAAGGTTTCGCGCTTGTCCCACTCCTGCTTGCCGCGCGCAATCCCGATCTCCACCTTCGCGCGCCCGCGCAGGAAGTACAGTTCGAGCGGCACGATCGTGTAGCCCTTTTCGCGGCTACGTACCGCGAGCTCGTCAAGCTCGTCCTTGTGGAGCAGGAGCTTGCGCTTGGCTGTTGGCCGGTGGTTGGTCCACGAACCCATCGCGTACACCGGAATATTCATGCCAATGATCCACGCCTCGCCGCGCCGATCCACCTCGATCCACGCCTCGGTAAGCGACGCACGCCCCATGCGCAGCGCCTTGACCTCCGTGCCCGAGAGCACCAGGCCCGCCTCAAAACGATCATCGATAAAGTAATCGTGAAGTGCCTTCTTGTTGCGCGCGATCATCGCCTTCGCATCCGAGGCGGCCTTCGCCTTCTGTGCCTGCGTCATCTTCGCCTTCGCCACAATTGACCTTCTTTCCGTGGAACATTCCAGAAAGTCCAGTCTAGCCGCCGCCGAGGCCGGAGCGCACCTCGCGCCGAAACGCAACGTTGCGCAAGTGCGCAACCCGCACACCGACGTCGGGAACCTTCCCGAGCGAAACGAAACCGGCGCCGATGGGCAACCCACCGACGCCGGAGACCTCGCCTCGATCGCAGGCGCGGCTTTCGCGGAACTCACCCGAAGCGCTGCGTGAACGACGGAAGGCTCATCGGGTTGATCACCCGGCCGTCCTTCCAAATCTCGAAGTGGACGTGGCAGCCGGTCACCATGCCGGTCTGGCCAGTCCAGCCGATCACTTCGCCCTGCTTCACGCTCTGACCCGGGCGCACGTTGAACCCCGACAAGTGGTTCGTGACTGTCACCCACGACGAGCCATTCACAATGCCGTGGTTGATGAAAATCTGGTTGCCGTGCGTCGAGTTTCCGGGCGCAGGAACCGTGCGTGCCACCGTGCCGTCCGCAGGCGCGCGCTGCGGCTCGCCACACGAGCTACGCAAGTCGACGCCGTTGTGCATCCAACGGCTACCGTCGAACGGATAGATACGCATGCCCCACGGGCTCGTCACGTACACGGGCGCTGGAACCGGTGGGTGGAGCCAGTAGCCGGAGCCGGTGTTCTTCGACTCGGTAGAGCCACCGCCCGACGCCGAACCCGCCGCTTGCGAACGCTTCGCAGCAGCCGCCCTGCGCGCAGCTTCGGCGGCCTTGCGCCGGTTCTCAGCATCAATCTTGGCGATCTCGGCCGACGTTTCGTCGCGAGCAACCGTGACCGTTTGGATAGACTTCTTAAACTCGGACTTGCGGTCTTCAAGCGCTGCGGTTTGGCTCTTCAGATCGTCCTCAAGCTTGGTGAGCTCATCCTGCTTCGCTTGCGCTGCTGCCCGTGACTCCTCGCGCTTGACGACAATGGCATCGGCCTTCGCTTTGAGATCGGTCACCTGGGCTTCCACCGCATTCTGGCGAGCTTTCTGGTTCTCGCTCTGCGCAGCCGCCTGCTGGAACTGCGTCAGTGACGACGATTGCGTACGCGAAATCGCACTCGAGACCAGGTAGGCATCGAGGAAGTCTTTCGACGACGTCGCGCCAACGATCAATGACAGCGCGTTCGGCTGGAGCTCGCCACGGTAGGTGGCGCGAGCAAGCTCGCCAAGGTTATCGCGGGAAGCGGCAGCCTTCGCCTGAGCATCAGTGATCGCTTCGCCGATCTGGGCAAGTTCGCCGCGCGCAGCGGCAAGCAACGCGGCGTTCGCCTCCGCCTCACGGTTCGCCGCAGACAGCGCATCCTCAGCCTTGGCAAGCGCGTCCTGGGCTGCCGGGATCTTCCCTTGCGTCTGTTGGAGTTGCAAATACGCCTTCTGGAGCGACACATCCACTCCCTCGAGAGAGGACGACAGGTTCTCAATCTTCTGAGTCTGCTCCTTCTGCTTTTCGACCAGATCGGAGCGCTCGTCAGCGTACGCAGGTAGCGCCCACACTGCCGCCACAGTGAGCGCCAACGCCGACAAACATGCAGAAGTCTTACGCAATTTTACTCCCCCTCACTCCCCGTCACTCACACTCGAGTGTATCGACGAAGCGCGACGAACGAGGCCAAGACCGATACCACTACTGCGCCAATAATCAAGAACGGAGCCATCACCAGCACATCGCCTCCGGAGACGACGTCGATCAGTTGTGAGGAGAACCAGCGCGAAATAAATACCTCAACGGCCACGTACAGTGCACCCACTGCCAGCAGTGAACCAAACAGTGCAGCGATCGCGCTTTCAAGGATGAACGGCGCCTGAATGAACATGTTTGACGCACCCACGAAACGCATAATCTGTGTTTCGTTGCGGCGGAACATTGCCGAGAGGCGAATCGTTGATGGGATCAGGAGCAGGCCGGTCACGATCATGACGCCCGCAAGGATACCCGCAACGTACGTGAGGCGGTTGAGCATGTTAAACAATGGCTCGAGCTGCTCGCGCTGGTCAACCACTGATTCGACGCCGGGCTGACCGCTCAGCGCCTCCGCAACGATCTTGTACTGCTCCGGGTTGACCAGCTTTACACGGTAGGACGCCTGCATCTCGTCCGCAGTGAGGGACTGGACCCAGTTCGTGCCCGCCATCTGCTTCTGGAACGACTTCAGAGCGTCTTCCTTCGTTTCAAAGTAGACCTTCTCCACGTATGGCTTCAGTTCTGTGGACTTGAGCAGGTTCCCAATTGAATCGATCTGCTCCGCCGTCGCCTCACCACCAGCGCACTGCGCCGACGTCGACTTCGTCGGACACATGAAGGCAGAAACCTCCACCTTGTCGTACCAGTCGTTCTTCATATTCGAAATCTGGCCCTGGAGCAGAACCGCCGAGCCAAGGAAGAGAAGCGACACGAACGTGACGAGCGCAACCGACGCCGCCATCGAGGCGTTGCGGCGCAGCCCCTTGAACGCCTGGGAAAGCAAAAAACGAATAGCCATCAGAGGGTACCTCCGTACACGCCGCGCTCCTGGTCACGCACAACCTTGCCATCAACCAGCTCGATCACGCGCTTGCGCATCTGGTTCACGATCTCCTGATCGTGGGTCGCCATCACAACCGTGGTGCCCTGGCGGTTGATTCGATCCAGGAGGCGCATGATTCCCAGCGACGTATTGCGATCAAGGTTTCCCGTAGGTTCGTCGGCGAGGAGGAGGTCTGGACGGTTCACCATCGCGCGCGCAATCGCCACACGCTGGCGTTCGCCGCCCGAGAGCTCGTACATGCGACGCTTCTCCTTGCCGTCCAAGCCCACCAGTTCAAGAACCTGCGGAACCTGCTTCGCGATCGCGTGGCGCGGCTTGCCCGTCACCTTCATCGCGAGGGCCACGTTGTCAAAAACGTTCATATCCGGAAGCAGACGGAAATCCTGGAACACGGTACCGATCTGACGACGCAGGTGCGGCACCTTCCGAGCGGACACGCCCGCAAGGTCCTTCCCCAGCACGTGAACCTTCCCCGACGTCGCGCGCTCCTCAGCCACGATCAGCGACAGCATCGTGGACTTCCCGGAACCGGATGCGCCCACAAGGAACACAAAATCTCCGCGATCAATATTCAGGCTCACCTGATTGAGCGCGGGCGCCGCGCCCTTCTGGTACACCTTCGTGACATTTTCAAAAGTGATCATAAACCGTGCCAATACTTCAGTTTGCTAACCGTTCCACCTTATGAGCGCGGGCGCACCAATGCGAGAAGACGCGCCGAACCTCACAGTTAGTGAGGTTCGGCGCGCACAATGAACCCTGGGTGGAGCAGACTATTCGTCCGAATCCTTATGTGATTGCCGCCAGCGAATACCGGCGTCGATGAATCCATCAATATCGCCGTCGAACACCGAGTCGGTGTTACCCACTTCGTAGTTGGTGCGCAAATCCTTCACCATCTGGTACGGGTGGAGAACGTAGGAGCGCATCTGATCGCCCCACGAGGCCTTCACATCGCCAGCGAGCTCTTTCTTCTTCGCCTGCTCTTCCTCGTGGCGGAGCTGGAGGAGCTTCGACTGGAGCACTCGAAGAGCCGAGGCACGGTTTTGGATCTGCGACTTCTCATCCTGCATCGACACCACGATGCCAGTGGGGATGTGGGTCATTCGCACAGCCGAATCAGTGGTGTTCACCGACTGCCCACCCGGACCAGAGGAACGGAAAACATCGATCTTGAGGTCGGTTTCTGGGATCTCGATATGATCGGTGGTTTCAATCAGCGGGATTACCTCGACGGCAGCGAATGAAGTCTGGCGCCGGCCCTGGTTGTCGAACGGCGAGATACGGACGAGGCGGTGAGTGCCCGCCTCGACCGAGAGCGTGCCATACGCGTATGGAGCCTGCACCTCGAAGGTGGTGGATTTGATTCCTGCTTCCTCAGCGTAGGAGGTGTCCATCACCTTGGTTTTGTATCCGTGACGCTCTGCCCAGCGCAGGTACATGCGCTGGAGCATCTGCGCGAAGTCTGCAGCATCCACGCCGCCCGCGCCCGAGCGGATCGTCACGACGGCGTTACGCTCGTCGTACTCGCCCGACAGAAGTGTTTTCACTTCCATCGCGGATAAATCCTCAGAAAGCTTGGTCAACTCGCCCTCGGCTTCTGCGATCAGTTCGGCACCCATCTCAGGATCCGTTGCGCTCTCTTCCTGCGCCATCTCGACAAGAGTTGCCAGATCGTCGATACGACCTTCCATCTTCCTGATGCGCTCAAGCTCCGACTGGGCGTGCGACAGGCGCGACGTGACGTCCTGCGCCTTGTCCGGATCGTCCCACAAATCTGGCTTTGCGGATTCCTCAGTGAGGCTCGCGATCTGCTCTTTGAGGACAGGGATGTTCGTCACCGCTTCGATCTGATCGAGAACGCGGCGAAGGGATGCAATTTCTGTTTGAAAATCTGTGGCCACGGGCTCATCCTACGCTACGACGCAGGGATCGTGCGGAGTCGGGCCCACGAGATCACAGTGAGCCGGACTTCGTCGATTGCCCCGAGAAAGGCAGGAACAAGTGGAATGCGCACCACTTTCTCCACTTCTACCCCGAGTTTGTCTGCGTGTGTCTTCACGGACAAAAGCTGGATCTCCTGCCCATGCTCAGCGAGTTTCCTCTGCGCGTGAGTAGACAACTCAGCGACGTTGTACGACGGCGAGGTAACAGCACCGGCAACATTCCCACTGTAGTACGCAGCATCAGAAACGGATGCTGCGAGCGAGAGTGAGACCTCGTCTGCAACAGCGTAGAGTTCGCGCCGCTCCTGGTGAAGCGACAGTGCGCTCACCACGATAAAGACCAACGAAAGAGCAACGATCCACACGCCGATTCCGAGCACGATCATGTTCCCTTCTTCGCGCCCCTTCATCGCACACTCCTCAGCGGATCGACGTTCATCGACACGGTAGCTTCTAAAGGGATCGTCGCACCAATCACAGGGAGTTCGATTTGGGTTTTCACATGCGCGGTCACTGATGCTCCGGGTGTGAGACACGGCGTCTGGGTGCACGTAAAGGTGATGACCCCATCCGAGATCCCTCGTTCCGCAAGGGCATGATTCCCCGCCCTCGCGCCAACCGAGAATGCCTGATTCGAATCCGGCGCGCGCACGAAGGCGCGCGCCGCCTCGCGAGCCCCCGCCACGATAGCGAATTGATGAGTGGCGATCGTTGCCGCACCCACGATGAAGATCAGGCTTGGCAGCACAATCGCCGCAAGCACACCGATGAATTCGACGACGGCGTTGCCCGGTTCCGTTGGTTGGCCACGTTCCCTACTCGCGGTTCGCACTCGCACTCACCTCCGCATGCATTCCCACAACCGACGGCAATGGATATTCAACATCGATGCTCACGGTGACAACACCGGCGCTTTCCTCCCCATGCACGACAGCCGAAATCGAACCAAGCGACGTAGCCACAAGCTCCCTCGCACGCTGCTCCCCCAGCGAAAGATCACTGCCATCGAGCGCCGCGACGCGGGCACCTTCTGCCGCACAATCGCGGGCAACCCCGTGTACGTACCATGCGAGGACGGTCGAAAGAAGGAGATAAGTGACCCCGAGCATCATCGATACTGTGGCCACGAATCCCACTGTGGCGTTCCCCCTTTCGACGCGCACACTTTCACATTTGGGTGACACGCTGGATCGCGTTCTCGAACAACGAGGTCAGAGCTGGCCCAGCCACCGACCAAATGAGAACAACCAGCGCGGCGGTCATTAACGTGATCATCACCCACCCCGGCACGTCTCCGCGCTCGACCTTCCTCTCCTCGATCCTGACCAATGCAGTGAACCTGTTCAGCATCCGCCTCATGACTTTCCTTTCATTCTTTGTTTCCTTACATCAAGCTCAGCGCACCGAGCGCCGGAAAAATCGTGAACAGCACGGTGATCGGCAAAATGAAAAACACCACCGGGATCATCATTGCGATCTCCGCCCGGCCACCCTTTTCAAGGAGCGCACGGCGGGCCGCATCCCGGGAATCCCTCGCCTGAGCATTGAGAGCCCCCGCAAGGCCACTGCCCTGCTCGATCGCACCAACGGTCGCATCAACAAATCGTGCAACATTCGCGTTCGTCGAACGCTTGCCCATCTCATCCAAAGCTGCAGCCAGAGGCTTACCGGCGTGAACGTCGTCGAGCATGCGCAAGAGCTCATCCCCAAATACCCCATTGTGGATCCGCGCCACACGCTCCACTGCACCACGGATCGACTCCCCCGAACCAACTGCGAGCGCCATCAATTCGACAGCGTCCGGCAACTCGCGCGTGTATGCCTCGCTCCGTTTTCGGACCTGAGTGGTGAGCCGAGAATCCGCGGCCAGCATTCCTCCAACAGCGCTTCCTGCCACCACGAGCAGGCACACTGCCACAGGGACGCCCCGGACCACCAAGGAAAACGCGAGAACAACACCACCAACTACGCCGATGCCCGCCCACTGAAGCTGTTTCACACGAAAATCCGAAACCGTCTGATGACCAAGCGTGCGCAACCGGCGCTCCACCGACGAACGCGTCGACCCCAGCCGTTCGACCACGTACCACAAAGCACGGCGCACACTCGCGCCCCGACGTCGGCGATGCAATACCCGCGAACGCGTCGCAACGTGCGGCGCAACCCTTGAGACAAAAAGCGACGGCCGGAACACGAGACTAATCACGACAAACGCAACGCCCAACCCAACTATTGCCCCTGCAACGGCCCCCGTGATCATGCCACTACCTCGCGCGTCAATATCCGCTCCTCCGCAGGCAATCTTCCAAGACGGACCATCAACAGATAGGCGCCAACAGTGACAATAAAACCGCCGACCAACACTGCGACACCAGTGGGAGTCGAGTACGCCTCGAGGGTGCCCTCGCGCGTTGCGAGAAGTGCCAAGAGAATCCACGGGGCGCATGCGGCAAGCCGCGCGCCGTTCGTCGTCCACGATTGGCGGGCAAGGAGCTCACCGCGAGCGCGATTTTCTTCCCGAACCAGCGCAGCCAACGTCGACAGGGACTTGCCAAGATCCGCCCCACCCAACATGGCCGCAATGCGCATCGCCTCGATCACGCGATCCGCGAGAGGATCAGCAAGCTTCGCCTTGACGTCATCCAAACACAGATCCAACCGGCCGCTCGCTCGCACCGCGTAGGCAAAATGGGCAAAGGGCTCCTTCAAAATGTCGGGCCCTCGCGTGCCAAGCCCGCCCAAGGCCTCCCCGACGGATAAACCAGAACGGACCGCGGACACCACCTCGTCCAAGGCCTCCGGCCATGCCGCACGCATCGCCTCCACCCGCCGCCGGCGCGAACGCTCGCGTAATACCCGTGGGACGAAACCACCTGCAACGGCAACAACAATTGAGAACACAGCAGACCCCACGATCAGGAACGACACAAGGAACGCCCCCAATGCTGAGGCAAAACCCGTCGCCTCACGGCGTGCAACCGCCTGTACTTTCCCTAAGGCCACCGCTGGCCGCGGAGAGATGATTGCGAGCCCTGCGATGAACAAACCCAGCCCGATCAGACTCCCAACGGCGAACCCCATCGCACACCTCCCATGTCGTGACCGGCTCGTTCGAACAACTCCGGCTTCGGGATCTCACCGAGCCCACGTACGAGCCCGCCGCCTCGATCAACAAAGAGTTCAGAAATTTCGACTGTGGATCCTTCAACACGGCCAGTGAGACCAACGATTTCAGTAACCTGCCGGTTCCCAGAGCGATCACGTCGAACGTGCACCACAACGTCGATGCTCGACGCCACGGTGGGCACCACGAAATCTGTGCTGACGTTCTCGCCCGCGAGCAACGGCAACACACACAACTTATTCACCGCCTCACGTGCTGAATTCGCGTGGACCGTGCACGCGCCCGGAATCCCCGAGTTCAAAGCGATCAACATGTCGAACGCTTCGGCTTGCCGTACCTCGCCAATCACGATCCGCTCCGGGCGCATACGCAGTGCTTCCTTCACGAGCCGGCGCAACGTCACTTCGCCACGGCCCTCGATATTTGCCGGACGCGTCTGCATAGCAACAACATCTCGGTGGTCAAGGTTGAGCTCGAACACTTCCTCCGCACTGACAATGCGCTCATCAGCGCGGACCTCACCGAGAAGAGCACGCAACATCGTAGTTTTACCCGCTTGGGTCGCCCCAGAAACCACCACATTCAGGCCTGAATCCATCGCGAGCGCAAGGAATCTGGCCGCCTCACCCGTGAGCATCCCGCGCTCAACAAGCATTTCGAGACTGCGCGCCTGGACCACGTACTTTCGAATATTCACGCTCCAGTGCTCTCGCGTAATATCCGGAATCACCACGTGCAGGCGCTCGCCTGAATGAAGCGCTGCATCAACAAACGGCGAAGACAGGTCCAGACGACGCCCGGATGCGAGCAACATGCGTTCCACGAGCTGACGCACTTGATCGGAGCGCAACACGATCGACGACAGAGTTGTGGATCCGCCTTTCGAATAGAAGACTTTCCCCGGTGAATTCAGCCAGATTTCTTCGATCTCCGGATCGTCAATCAACGGCTGAATCTGGCCAAAACCGCCAATCTCATCCCGCAACACGCGCCGCACACCGGCGTCGTCGCCAATCGGTTCCACTGCACCTGCAATCGTCAAGCCTTCGTACTCTGCGACCGCACTTTCGATCAGTTCTTCCAGCTGTTCTGGCCGGCGCATCGGATCCACGCGTTGCTCGCGGACCATTTCACGCACACGCCGATCGAGCCACTGAATCGCACCCATCGTTCACCTCCACTTCCAATCTAGGCGACGACGCAAAAACGGCCGGGGAGTTTTCCACCGCTGTGGAAAACTCCCCGGCCTGTTGACCCATCCGTGGTATAGACCCGCGCCACCGCGTGTCACCCCAGCGAAAAATCGCCGAACCGGATAGTTTGAAAGACGTGAAGACTACTCCCCTGCATCTTGCCGCACTCGCTGTCGCCGCTATCGACGGCCTCGAAGCCGTCGGAACCCGCGCGCCCTACCGCAAAACTCCTGATTTCCAGTTCGGGGGCGTCGTCGATGCGCGAGGCCGCAACTGGGTAGTCAAAGTACCGCTCCACACTCATGCCGCAACCACCCTCGAAGCTGAAGTTTCCGTAGCAAAAGCCCTTGCTGAAGAAGTCGCTGACGGCAACCTTCCCTTTGATATTCTGCGCCCCGCGGGATTCGCCGCCGTGCCAACCGGGCGCGCCTTAGTTTTCCCTGCGCCTTTGGGTAAACCTCGCCGCTTCGACCGACTCGGCGAGGTAGCAAGCCACGAGCTTGGCCGCACGCTGAGCGCAATCCATTCCCTTCCCATCGACGTCGCCACCCGCTCCGGCCTGCCCGTTTATGATTCACTTCTACTGCGAACACGGCTACGCGCCGAACTCGCCGACATCAACGAAAGTTCCCCTCTCCCGCCCGCATTGATGCGCCGTTGGGAAGCTGCGATCGCCAATGATTCACTGTGGAACTTTCACACTGTCTTCGTCCACGGAGACGTTGCTGAGGAAAACTTCTTCTGGGGCGGCGGCCAGGTGACAACCGTTATGGGATTCGGTGATGCCCACGTGGGAGACCCAGCGGAGGATTTCGCAGGTCTCATCACGATCCTCAATGACGACGAGTTCGCGGCAGTCATCGAATCCTATGGGCATGGCCTCGAATCGGATTCCTCGTTCATGACCCGAACTATCCTCCTGTCTGAGATTGCCTTGGCGCGCTGGCTCGGCTTTGGCGTACGCACACAGGATCCCGACGTGATCGAGGACGCCACATCCATGCTCGACGATCTCGCTGGCGAGGTTGCAGGAGATCCGCTACTTGCGACCGGCCCAACCTGGGAATCCGAACCCGTGGAAAGCGACGAGTTTGCAGCTGCGGACGAGGCCAGCTTCACATCTGTTACCCACAACGCGGAAGATGAAGGTGAACTCGTTGAGTTGCCAACGGGAGATTCTTCCGCTCCTTCGCTGAGCGTGGTGGAGACGAGCGATTCACCGCACCTTCCTACTGCGAATCTTGATGAAGAAGATGAGCAACCTGCTCGATAATTTCATTCTCGCTCCACAGCCTCGGATGAAACTCGCGATTTTCTTCGTTCTCCTCGCCGAGATAGTAGAACGCAGCATCGATTGAGCTCAGTGCAACGCCATGCACTCTGGACCATACGAGCCGGTACAGCTGGAGCTGAAGCACTCGCGCCTCAAGGAGGGCATCGCTTGGTCTGTGCCCCGTCTTCCAATCCACGATCGTCACCGGGGCACGATCGACGAGATGCGACGTGTCAAGGACAGCGTCGATCACGCACCTGACAGTGGTTCCACCGATACGGATTTCGAGTGCGCGCTCGATCGCCAGCGGCTGGAGCTTCGCATATGGCGAGCTACGGAAACGATCGAGCAGAATCTCATTCTTCTGAGCAGGAGTCTCTTCCTGCTCGAATTCCCACACAGAATCGAGATCGAGTGTGGCCGGCGCATCGTAAAAATTGGCGATTGCCGCATGTACTTCAGTACCTAGGCGCCCTGCGGGCGAGGGCTTCATCGGAATCGGGCGAACAAGATTCCTCCAGAACGCGGACGAATCGCTCGCTACGGCCACTACGTCGGACGCAGTGTAGTGAGGCTTCTCAACCTGGGCGCGCTGATGTTGTTCAGGGAGAAACCCCTCGACGATCGCATTCCACTGTGAAATGAGCGCGGAGCGTTCCTCGTCGGAAAGACCAAGCGTTTCGCGTTGCTTCACCTGCACTCTGTCCAGGGAACGATCCACGTCAGCAGGCCATGTGGGAAACTCTTCAGATGCCGCGAGCACCGGTTGTCCGACTCTGACAGATGCCAGATTCACCTCGTGAGCCCACGCGCGGAATGCAGATTCGTCTTGGGCGACGATGTTGCCTGATGCGCTCTGCGGTAACAATTCCATGACGTCGGTAAGGAACTGCCCACGCTCGGGAGGTGCGAATTCGCCCTTTTTCTCCCAGGCGTCCGCAAACTTCTTCGCGCTCGCAAGATCGGTGAAATCGTAGCTAGCGAGGATCAGGACACGCTTCGGGCGGGTGAACGCTACGTATGCGAGGCGACGCTCCTCAGCGGCAGCATGCTCGGGGATTTCTCCATACCGGTAACTCGCATAGTCGCTTCCAAGATCCACCAGCATCGCTTTGAGCGTCTCTCGCGCATCCGCGTCCTTGTCGACCGAATATCCACGAGCCACGCGCTCGAACTCCCCCGGCCGGAAGTGACCGGCCACTTCGAAAGACGGTAGATACTCACGATCCTGCCGAAGCGGGTATGGAAGCATCGAGCTGGTCGTTTGCCAGACATCGTAAGCGTGCTTTTCGGTGTCGAATTCGTGAAAATTCATTTCCGGAACGCCAACGACATCCCACTCGAGCCCTTTCGCAGCGTGCACGGTGAGTACCTGGACCACACCACCCTCGGGGACGATCTCTTCATCAATCATCGGGGCTTCGGCCGAGGTGCTCTCTTCTCCTTGATTTTCTTTCTCTTCGACGAGGTCAATCCAAGCAACGAATCCTTCGAGCGATGGCGAATCGGCGGTTGCCGCATACTGATGCGCCATTGAGGCGAAGGACCCGAGCGCGCTCATCATCCGGTTTCCTCGACGCATCGCTGCAGCGTACATCTCAAGATCGAGCAGGTCGATCGCGCTCTGGACAGCCTGCGGCACTGATTCGAGGCGCCGGAGGCGCATCTGCTCGAGCACGGTGCCAAGCCGAGCGAGACGACTCATGCCTTCCTCACTGATGCGGACATCGGCGGGATTGTGCAGGATCCATTCCAACGATGCGAGTAGCGACTGGTCCTTGCGTTCGCGCGTCACCTTGCCGAGTTCGCGCAGATCAGATGTGCCAATGGCAAAGAAGTTCAGGAGCGGAACGAGCGCAGAGTTACGTGCAGGGCTGACGGTCAAGGTGAGAAGGGCGCGAACGAGCCTTACCTCTTTGCGCTCCATCAACGATTGCCCGCCGACTGCTTCGTAGGGCACGCCTTCTGCTTCGAGGGCGGCAATGATCGAGGGCACGTATTTACGTTTGCGACACAAGATTGCCGCCGACGCCGGTTTTCCGCCTTTCGTTGCCTGCTCACGATCGATTTTCCCCATTGCGGCGTGAACCGCCTTCACCAGTGCTGTGGCAGATTCGCCGCGAAGCGGCGCATGAACCCAGTCAACGGAGCTCGACCGCGAAACTGGCCCGGCAACGAGTTCTTTCACTGTGAGCCGCTCGCCATATTCAAGCTTCCCGCGTTGACCATGGGTGAGGAGATTCGCCGCATCGAGAATATTCTTGCCGTTTCTGAAAGCAACCGACAGCGTCAGCCTGGCGTGAGGAGCCACAGCAAAATCACGGGTGAAATCGGACAGCGCGTTCGCAGATGCACCCCGCCACGAGTAGATCGCCTGATTCGGATCTCCAACCGCGCAGATTGAGCGCCATCCTTCGGCATGTCCGCCAAAAACGAGGTGAAGGAATCGCGCCTGGTTGACGGAAGTGTCTTGGTATTCATCGAGAATAACGAGCCTGTACCTGCCCGCGATTTCTTCTCGGACACGCTCGTGGGATTCAAGAATCCGGCTCGCCCACGCCACCTGATCAGCAAATTCTGCAAGTGAATTGGCCTTCTTATAGCTAAAATACCGTTCAACAAATTCCACTATGAGGGATCGGTATGCGAATGTTCGCCCAATCTTTTTGAGCTGATCCCACGCTTTCTTCGCTGGCAACCCAGTGTTTTCTTCCGCCTCGGCGAAAGTGTTCGGTGGAACGCGAAACTTCACAGCTGCCAGCTCCGACGCGAACGCATTCTCTTCTTCGAGCTGCTTGATCAGCTCACGTGTGGATACACCGTTGTCAATCATGGAGGACGACAGCGCGAGCGAATCCGAAATAATGCTCGACAGTGAACGATCTGCCAGCGGGGACTCATCGGATGCGGGATCGTAGCCGGCGTGAAGGAGGACGTCGTCCATCGAATCGGACACGATTTTTTCCATAATCTGCCATCGTTCAGCTTCCTGAATCAGGCGTGAACGTGGATCCTCGCCGATGAGCATCGCATACGATGATGCCAGTTGAGAGGCAAACGAGTTGTACGTGAGGATCGTGGGCCGAGCGGTGGAAGCATGGATAGCGTCGGCCACCTTATTATCATTCTCGCTTGTTTCTTCGCTATCTTTCCCCACCCCAAAACGGGCCTTCACGGCTGCGAGCTGCCCCATCACGCGAGTCGCAAGCTCGCCTGCGGCTTTGCGCGTGAAGGTCAAGCCAAGCACTTCATCTGGCCGAACATGCCCACGCGCAACGTGCCATGCGATCCGTTGCGACATTGTCGCCGTTTTCCCGCTCCCTGCTCCCGCAACGACGAGGATCGACGGCTCCTCGCTTCGAATCACTTTTTCTTGTTCTTCTGTGGGGTGATTTTCCAGGATCTGGGCGAATGCTTCATAGGTCAGTTTCATTCAAAGACTCGCTTTCCGCCCTGTGCAGGGCACACGAAGAAGTATCGGCAAGTGTGGCACGCATCGGAAACGCGTGCTTCGAGGTGGGGCCCAGCCAGCAAGGCCGCCGAAGTACGGATCATCTCCTCGGCGAGTTTCATCCCGCTCGCACCAACTTCTCTTTGAGTGTCGTCGCGGTATCGACTAACGTTTCGAGACATGCGGATGAGGTGGGCGCCAATCGAATGAGCACGCTTTTCACCTTTCACCGCACCGCTGTTGACCAGCCACTGATAGATCAGCATCTGCGGATTCGATTCCGCCGAGCTGACAGCAGGGAGATAATCGCCGGTCTTGAAATCCACGACACGCCAATTGCCACCACCTTCACTTTCCAAACGATCAATCTGGGCAGAGACGCGGATCCCCTCCAGCTCCCCAAAAGCCGAAGCTTCAGTTTTGACTTCTCGCCCCTCCAGCCGTTCGCGCGCCGAGTTTAAGTAATCGATGAGCATCTCGAGTTTTTTCCGGGCTGACGCTTTCAAACGACGGCCTGCCACGTCCTCTCGCACCGATAGTTCTCCCCATCGGCGTTCGAACTCCGCTCGGATCTGTTCGGCCCCGCCGTCGGGGAATGCTTCAGCGATCGAATGGATCAGTGTTCCGATTTCGGCTTTTATGGTGTCTTGCTGATCGCGGGCACCAGCGGAGTTCAGGAATTCTTTCAGCGGGCACTCGAGCGCTCCTTCCACGCGCGAGGGCGACACAGTCACTTGTGAGGGGTGCGAGCCCCCAGAGTACTTATACTGATCCACCCAGGATTGCGGATCGGCGCTCCCGACGCCGGAATGGGCAAGTTGAGCAAGTGCATTGCGCGCGGCCTGGGAAAGGCCCTCGTCTGGGAAATCAAGCGCCCGACGCAGGTAGCCCACAAAGGCGTCCGATGAGTGCGGATGAATACCGGTCGTAGCCGTTGGCGCATTCTCCTCAGGCGTGGATACACCGAGGATGTCGAATATTCTCGATGGCATACTCTCTTCCGAGGCGAGCGCCGTCAGAAGAACTCTCTTTTTGGCACGACCGAGAGAGAAATGGAAAAGACGGTATTCGTCGTCGAAAACGTCGGCGATCGTTTGCTTCATCGGCTCGCTGCCGAGCATCCCCGACACGACGACGGAAACGAGATCCTCGACCTTCGTGAGAGGATGACGCACCCGCATATTCGGCCACACCGAATCTTGAAGCTGACCAATCGCAACATGTGAGAAGGAGCGCCCGATCAGGGACGACGGAGTAGCGATCGTCACTTCGCCGGTGCCGTTTGCGGCGCGAGCGATCGAATCTTCGGGAAGATCCTGATTCTCCAGTACGTCCAGTAGCGCGTGGACCGTGGCGGCCAGAGGATTTCGATCTGCCAGACGCTGGGCAACACGAAACACCTGCATCACAGCGTCCAGATCTTCATTCGCAGTGGCAGCCCGAGGGTCATCACTGATGGCGAGCTCCTGCCAGTTTTCGGCGACTCCGGCCGCCTCCCACGCCTCCCAGAGCACTTCTTCTGCGTTCGCGCCTCGGCGATATGCGCGCCGCACCTTTATGATCATGGCGCGGACCTTCGCGAACTCGGCCACGTGAGAAACCGGGTCCCCATCAAGATCGCTCAGAATCGAATGAATGAGGACGTCGTTCGATCGAATATCCTGTTCTGCACCTGCGCGTTGAGCGTTTTCACTTTCACTGATCTCCCACCCGTGAAGTTGCTCCTGGAGCACCATGAGCCGTAAGGGATCAATGCCAACAAGTTTGCCTCCAAGGAGCGAAATGACTTGCCGCGTATCTACGTTGACTGGGTCGGCGATCGCGATGCGAATGAACTCAAGTAATGCGGCGACGGCTCGTTGGCCTCGCAGCGCAGTTCCAGACACAAGCGGTGCAACAGGGATCCCCATGCGTACAAGGGCACTTCGCCATGATGCGTGGAGGGAACGCGAA